>JAJRXK010000051.1 GCA_024276305.1 Candidatus Krumholzibacteriota bacterium | reverse complement strand
GGTGCGGCACTCTTCCTTCACCGCCTCGATCTGTTCGACGACCTTGGCCAGGGTCGGATCCTTCTCGCGGAGTCCTTTGGTGACTCGTCCGCGATAGCCCATCTGCTTTCCGTAGAGCATTTGGGGATTGATATAGTCCCACACCGCATCGAGATCGCGGAACTCTTCGATGTGCTCGAGAGTGTCCGGAGGAGCGGGGATCGAGAGATCACGGCGGACCTCCGATGAACGCACCTCCGAAGTGCTGGCCCGTCGTTTCGCCATTCCGCCGACCACCGGCTGACCATCACGATCCTCCTGCTCGTCCAGAAGATCCTGCATCGCCCCCCGACGCAGGGCATTGAGAATACTCAGCCCCTCCATGGCGTCACGGGCGTAGAGGGTCGGTCCCGCGTAGGCCGGCGCGATCCGGCTGCGGGTGAATCGCCCACTCAGGGCGGCTCCCCCCACCAGAAGCGGGGCATCGATGCCCGCCTGCCGGAGATCCTCGGCCGTGACCACCATCTGATACGCGCTCTTGACCAGCAATCCACTCAGTCCAATGGCGTCGGGAGATTCACGCCGCGCGGCTTCGACCAAGACCTCTGGGGCCACCTTGATTCCCAGATTCACGACTTCGTAGCCATTGTTGGACAGAATGATCTCCACCAGATTCTTCCCGATGTCGTGAACGTCTCCCTTCACCGTCGCCAGCAGGACCTTGCCATGAGAAGCCGTCTCGGACTTCTCCATGTGGGGCTCGAGGTGCCGCACCGCCGCCTTCATCGACTCCGCACTCTGCAACACCTCGGCCACGATGAGCTTGTTGTCGTTGAAGAGACGGCCAACCTCTTCCATCCCCGCCATCAGAGGACCGTTGACGATCTCCAGCGCTCTCGTCTGCTTCAATTTGAGGTCGAGATCCTCGAAGAGGCCTTCTTTGGTACCTTCGACAATGCAACGAGACAACCGCTCGTCGAGGGGAAGGTCGGTGTGTGCAGTCGTCGCTTCGACTCTGCGTTCTCGAAAGTGATCGGCAAAACGAGCGATGGCATGCGGGTTTCGGTCGAAGAGGAGGTTCTCCGCCAGCTCGATCTCCTCCGCCGAGATCTTCGCGAATCGCTCCAGGCGTTCGGTGTTGACGATCGCCAGATCGAGGCCCGCCTTGGTGCAGTGATAGAGAAAGACCGCGTTGAGAACTTCGCGGCCTGCGACCGGGAGTCCAAAGCTGACATTGCTCACCCCCAGAATGGTGCGACAGCGGGGCAATGCAGCCTTGATCGCGCGAATGCCCTCGATGGTCTCGGCCGCACTGCCCACATAGTTCTCATCGCCGGTGGCACAGGGAAAGACCAGCGGATCGAAGATGATGTCTTCGTCACCCAGGCCATAGCGCCGAGTGAGCAATTCGTGCGATCGCAGTGCGATGGCCAACTTGCGATCCACACTCAGAGCCATCCCCTGGTCGGGGTCTTCATCGATGGTGCCGACGATGACCGCGGCCCCGAAACGTCGGGCCAGAGGAACGACGCGAGCGAAGCGCGCCTCTCCATCTTCCAAATTGATCGAGTTGATGATTCCCCGGCCCTGCGAATAGGTCAGAGCGCATTCGATCACCGCGGGGTCGGTACTGTCGATCATCAGCGGCAGTTTGGTGCGGCGAATCACCTGCTCGAGGAATCGATGCGTATCCGCCAGCTCGTCCCGGTCGGGATCGGCCAAACAGATATCCAAGATCTGGGCGCCGGCTTTGGCTTGCGCCCTCGCGATCTCACTGGCTTTCTCGAATTCCTCCGCCGCAATCAGCCGTTTGAACTTGCGGGAACCAATGACATTGGTGCGCTCCCCCACCAACAGAGGACGGTTCTCGTCGGTGGACTCCACCCAGTCGACTCCGCTGAACAACACCCGATGGTGACGGCCGATGCTCCGAGGAGTGCGCCCCTCCACGAGGGCCGCGAAGGCGGCAATGTGGGCGGGGGTGGTCCCGCAGCACCCACCGATCATGTTGACCCACTGGCGATCGACAAAGCGTCCCAGAACCTCCGCCATGTGCTCGGGACTTTCTCCGTAGTTGCCATCTTCATCGGGCAAGCCAGCGTTGGGAATGCAACTCACGCGGGTGGTCGCGAGTTCGGAGAGGCTGCGGATGGAGTCGGTCATGAATTCGGGGCCGGTGGCGCAGTTGAGCCCCACCGCCAGCAGGTCGAGATGTTGCAGGCTGATCGCGAAGGCTTCGGCGGTCTGTCCCGCGAGCATCGTCCCGCTCGCCTCGATGGTTCCCGACACCATCAGCGGCCGCTCGATCCCCAGCTCTCCCTGAGCCAATCGGATCCCCTCGACCGCTGCCTTCACGTTGCGAGTGTCCTGCTGGGTCTCCACGAGAAGGAGGTCCACCCCGCCTTCGATCAAGCCCAGAGCCTGGATGCGAAAATGCTGGACGAGTTCTTCGAAGCTCACCCCTCCGGTGACCGAAATGGCCCGGGTGGTCGGCCCCATGGAGCCCGCGACGAAACGAACGCGGCCCTCGGCCGACGACTCCTGGACTGCCTCTCGAGCCAGGGTCGCGGCGACGCGGTTGATCTCCCGCGCACGATCGGCCAAACCGTACTCCGCCAACACCAGCGGCGTCGCTCCGAAGGTGTTGGTCTCGATGATGTCCGCTCCCGCCTCCAGGTAGAGGCGATGCACCGACTTCACCACCTCGGGACGGCAGAGGTTCAGATTCTCGTTGCAGCCCTCCAAGTCGGCGCCGCCGAAGTCCTCGGCCCCGAGGTTCAGGTTCTGCAGTGCGGTCCCCATCGCCCCATCGAAGACGAGGATCCGCGAGGCCAGGGCCTCTTCGAGCAGACGACGTCGGTCCATGGGGGGAGTGCGCATCTCAGCCTCGGGAAACGGGGATTGCTGGCACCCGAAGAGTACTCAATGCCCGGAGTGGGGAAAAGCAGAAGCGCCAGATCCGCGAGGGTCTGGCGCGAACACCGCCGAAGGGGTCGAGGCCGGAATCACCGAAGCCAAGTGACCCGGGAGACCTCCAGATCGTATTGCTGTAGGAAGGCGTAGAGCTGTCCCACCGCGCAGGCATTGGCGCGCTTGAGGGCTTTGGGCAGGAACTCTTCGGCGATCTCCTTGTCCTTGCGGGCGGAGAGCGAAAGACGCAGCGATTTCCGGTAGACCCCCTCGCACTCGGTCGACCACACGACCGTCTCCGAGGCGCTTTCGTAGAGTTCCAAGCGCATGCTGACTCTGGCTTCGGTCGGCGCGGGCGCGGGAAGGAGAGTACCGAGCAACGCCCCCACCAGACCCGTCTTCACCCCATCACTCATGCCTCCATCGGAGCCGAGACTCATCCCGACCCCCACCGCGACTCCGGTGGCCAAGGGAATGGCCCAGGCCCCCGCAGGGCGTTTCAGATGAGTGGTCATGCTCAGCAGCTGGGTGCGCAATTCATAGTCCGCCCGCTTCGGATTCTGGACCAACGAAGCGACTCGGGTCTGGTTCAGATCCTGGAGCAGAGCCCGAAGCACGATTCTCGACATCGGCTGATCGAGCTTCTCGTCTCCGGGAAAGTAGAGCGAATGCAAGACCCCGGCCCCCCTCCGCTGCCGACTGGGACGAAGGTCCTGGGGTTCGGCCACGAAGAGACTGAACGTGGGCTCGGCGTCGAAGAAGTCCCCTCGGTTCTCGCGGGGGTAGACGAAGCGCATGCGGTAGTCATTGCACCCAGAAAGCAGGATGCTCCCCAATGCGATCATCACCCCGAACAAGATCGGAGTCCGTGGCAGCCGGGGGATCCACTTGACTGAGACTTCCAAATCGCACCTCCACGCCGATCCGGATGGGGGATCGGGCTGCGCTAATATGCGCGCAATCGACCTGCCGGCGCAAGCACCGAAGATTCGGGCGATCAGCCGTGGTCTTCGCCACGGGCCACCGGAATCTCCATTCGATCCTCGCCCACCACGACTTCCCCTGCAAAACCAGCGCCGACCTTCTCCCGAACCGATTCGGCAACGGACCCCGAGGCGAGGTGGATGAGCACCACTCGGGGAATCCGGGCCATGTCCGCGGTGGAGAACCACTCGGCGATGTCCTGGGGGCTGAGGTGCCCGGGGGCCGGGGCTTGGGCTTCGGCCCCGCACTCGGTGACCACCAAGTCCATTCCCGCGGCCAGGGTCCGCAGGTGCGGCCCCGGACCGGTGTCCCCGGTGAACGCAAAGGATCCCCCTTCCCCACCGACTCGATATCCCAGGGCGGGAGTGCTCCCGTGCTCCATCTCGACCGCTTCGACCTCGAATCCCGCCCGTCGGCCGGTCCATCCTCCCTCGATCTCGACCACTTCGAAGGGATAGCGCGGCTCGAGCCAGGACCAGGCCTTCCAGAGGTCCAACAGAAGGTTCCGGATCCCCGAGGGACCCGTGATCCGCAGCCGCGCCCGCTCGGAATCCGGGGGAGACTTGGATCGCAGGTAGTTGCGCGCGAAAAGAAGAGACACCAGCTCGCAGCAGTGGTCCGGATGGACGTGAGTGATCAAGAACTCCTCACCCGCCAGGGCGTCCAGACCGCACTCCACGCTCCGGTTCAACGCGTTGCGCCCGAAGTCCACGAAGAGCACTCGCCCGTCCTCGACCGCGGCGAGGGCGGTGGACGCTCGGTCCGCAGTCGGCGCCAGGGTTCCGGTGCCCAGGAGAACGACCTTCACTCCGTAGCTCCGGTGACCGTCACTTTCTCACCGCGACCTGCGCCGAGGTAGCGCTCCAGGCTCCCGTTGCGACGAGCCAACTCCAAGGTCCCGCCGCTTCCGATGTAGGCCAGGACTTCCCCATTCTCGACCTCTCCGTAGGTCTGAGACAGTCCTTCGATCCTCCGGTCCCCGACCACCACCGAGAGGGGAGTGGAGAGGCGATCGAGGTCTGCCGCTCGGATCGGAGTGATGAGGTTTCCGAAGTGATCGACCCACACCACCTCACTGCGAATCTCCGTTCCCACCAATTCGTTCTTCCAGTTCAGCCGAACGAAGTCCGTGACCGGATCCCCCAGGTCCCGCAGTCGCTCACCGGCCGCCAATCGTGCGGCGGCCGGCGCAAAGAGATCGCGACCCTGAAAAGTCGGACTGAGAGTACGCTGCGTCCGCGATTGGACCCGTTTCGGGTCGAGGCACACCGCCTCTTCGACATCGTCGAGAATGCGGTCGAGCAACCCATTGTCGGGCGCCACGAAGAAGGCTCCCCGGGACGCGACGGCGATGCTTCTGCGGTCGGTGCCCACTCCAGGGTCGACCACCGCGAGGTGCACGGTGCCGCGGTCGAAGGAATCCACTGCTCTGCCCAGGAGCCAAGCCCCCGCCCGCACGTCCTGCGGCGGCACGTCGTGAGAGATGTCGATGAACCGCAGCCCCGGCAGGAGATTGAGCATCCGCGCCTTCATCGAAGCCACGTACTCGTCGCGCCACCCGAAGTCGGTGATGAGCGAAACGACCGGAATCACCTCGACACCTCCTCTCCACTCGGCATCATCCCAGCATCCTCCTTGCCGAGCCAGAGCACCACTGCTCCCAGGACCAGAACTCCCGCCGGCAGGGTCCACCACGGGGAGATTCCGTATCCCGCCGGAATCGTCCCCAACAGCACCGCGACTCCCCCCGCCAATCCCGCGTAGGGAAGTTGGGTTCGGACGTGGTCGACATGATCGCTACCGCTGGCCATGCTGCTCATGATCGTGGTGTCACTGATGGGAGAACAGTGATCTCCCAGCACGGATCCACTCAGTACCGAGGCCACGCTCGAAACCAGAATGGAATTCGCAACGTTCGCCGAGAGACCCGCCGCCTCCGGGAGATGATGGGCCAGAGGGATGACGATGGGCATGAGGATGGCCATGGTTCCCCAGCTGGTGCCGGTACTGAAACCCAAGAATGCGGCCACGAGGAAAGTCACCGCCGGCACGAAGTGGGCCGACAGGCTCCCGGTTGCCGCATCCACCACCACCGTGGCCGACCCCAATTTCTCGCAGATGTCTCCGATGGACCAGGCCAGCACCAAGATGATCAGCGCGGGCACCATGGCCTTGGCTCCGGCCACGAAGGCGTCCATGCTCGCCTGCAAGTCCAAGATGCGTTCGGCGACGGCGAGCGTAATCGCGACGGTGGCTCCCGCCACCACCGCCCACAAGAGGGCGGCCGCGGGATCCGCCGAAGAGAAGACATCCCGAATCGGAGTGGTCGCCAGGGCCGCAACTCCCGACTTGGCCACCAGAGAGGCCCGCCCATCGAAATAGAGACCGGCCACCGTGCCGAGGAGCACGGTCAGCACCGGAAGGACCGCGATGTGGGCACGTCGGGGAACCCCCTCGGCTGGATCCATGTCCCCCGCACTCTCGTCGATGAGCGGCCGGGCGCCCGGTCCGAGGACCGCCCCCGTTCTCCGCGCTCTTCGCTCCGCCTGCAGCATCGGGCCGAAGTCCCGCTGGGTGATCACGATCCAGCCCACCAATGCCAGTGCGAACCAAGAGTAGGCGGAATAGGGAATGCTCTGCACGAAGAGAGCGTAGGGGCTGATGTCGGATCGACCGATGGATTCGAGTCCATCCCCGATGAGTCCGACCTGATAGCCCACCCAGGTCGAGAGCACCGCAACCGTGGCCACCGGAGCCGCAGTGCAATCCACGAGATAGCTCAGCTTCTCCCTCGAAACTCGCATCCGGTCGGTGACCGGTCGCATGGTGTTGCCCACGAGCAAGGTGTTGGCATAGTCGTCGAAGAAGATGAGGACGCCGAGAATCGCGGTCGCGGCCTGCGCGCTCTTCGGTCCCCGGATCCAACGCCGGGCGGCCTCGACCATGCCGTGGGTTCCTCCGGCTTTGGCCATCACCCCCACCATTCCTCCCAAGGTCGCGGTGAAGATCAGGATCGCGCCCTGAAAGGGGTCGGTGGCCGATCCCACCACGACATCCTTCAGGGCGTGAGTGAAA
Organism: Candidatus Krumholzibacteriota bacterium; assembly: GCA_024276305.1. Lineage (GTDB taxonomy): Bacteria > Krumholzibacteriota > Krumholzibacteriia > JAJRXK01 > JAJRXK01 > JAJRXK01. The sequence goes on along the minus strand of JAJRXK010000051.1, from coordinate 63,262 downwards.
CCATCGAGCGGCGAGCCGTAGATGATCCAGGCTCCCGAGAAGACCCCCGCAGTCAGGGCCAGGTAGACCTGGCGCAACCAAAGGGCCAGAGCGATGGCCAGCAGAGGGGGGACCAAGGCCCAGAGCGGATGCACCATCCGCACCCGGGCCTCCACCGTAGTTCCATCTTCCAATCTGCACTCGAAACTTCCATCGCCCGCTCGGAGGTGGAAGGGCCCCACTTCGGCGGTGCCATCCTCGAAGGTCAGAACCGTCCCGCCGAGACTTCGACCGTCGTCATCGGACCGCCAGTCCCCGCTCACTTCGAGCGTTGCTCTGCCCTCGTAGGCGGTGGCGTGGTCATCCCGGATCTGCAGGGTGATCCGGATGGACTTCCCCTGCAGTGGCTGGTGCTCGGATCGAAGGGAGAGTTCCCACTCCGTGGCGGAAGCGGTGGGCAGGTGAAGGATCGCTCCCAGCAGGAGCAAGCACGGCAGCAGTTGGATCGGTCTCGAGAGCGAGGTCACGACCGCATTCCGAAGAGAGGGCGATGGCGGGACGAACCCGCGGACCCTATCACAGACCCTCGGTCGGGGCCAACCACGGAGGGGACTCAGTCCGGTTGAGGGCTGCAAGCCCGGTGGAGCCACGCGCCATAGGCCTGGCTCGCCCGGGCATCGACCGCCACGATTTCCGGGACATCATAGGGGTGCAGATCGATGAGTCGAGATTGGAGCAACTCCCACCGGGCGATGCTGGTCTTGAGGAGAACGAGCACCTCCTCTTCGCGGCGGAGCTCTCCTTCCCATCGGTAGAACGATCGGATGCCGGTCGAAGCGATCTGTCCACAGGCGACCAATCGTTCTTCGACGAGTCGCTCGACGCATTCGGCCGCCGCGGTCTCTTCGGGAAAAGTGGTGAAGACCACGAGTACTTCGGAACTGTCGGTCATCGGAGCTCCCATCGGGGGTGGCCGAAAGTCGGAGGGTTCATTCTTCATCTCCGGGGAGAGGACCCCGCCGAGGTACGGGAGCGGTGCTCGGTGGCGCCAGGACATCGAGGGTGGGATTCTCGTGCCCCTCGCCCAACAATTGCAAGATCGGATCGAAAAGGGCCGGAGTGGCGACACAGACCCGCCTCCCGGAGAGGGGCAGGCACTCGGTCTCGAAGTCGCCGAGTCGAGCTCCGGCCTCCCCGGCGATGATCAGACCGGCCGCGACATCCCAGGGTTTCAGCGCGAACTCCCAGTAGACATCCAGGCGCCCCGCGGCCACCCAGCAGAGATCCAGAGCCGCGGATCCCGCTCGACGAATCCCCTGGCAGCTGGCGAGCACCCTCGCCGTGAGCTCCAGGTTGAGACGCGCCAAGGCGCCCCTCGAATAGGGAAAGCCGGTGGCCACCAATGCCTCGTCGATTTCGGTCCGCGCACTCACCTCGAGGCGCTCCCGCTGCGGGCCGCGAAGAGGCCTCTCCAGCCACGCTCCGCCTCCCACCCGACCCAGGTAGAGTTCGTCGAGCTCCGGGGCGAAGACTCCTCCCAGATCCGGATCCGATCCCTCCCACCGCGCCACCGAGATACAGGAGAAGAGGTGGCCGTGGACGAAGTTCGTAGTGCCGTCGATCGGATCGACGTACCAGGTCGCAGCCCGTCCCCGATCGCTGGTCTCCAAGTCGCGCTCTTCGGCCACCACCGCATCCTGCGGAAAGGTCTCCCGAATACGCCCCACCACGAAGTCCTCGATGATCCGATCGGCTTCGGTGACCAAGTCCACCCGCCCCTTGTGGCGCACCACCAGTTCACGTCGTCGCGCCGCCTGCTCTGCATGCAACCGACCGGCGTCGAGAAGGAGTTGACGCAACCACTCCAGTCGCTCCGGGCTCGAACTCATGGGGCATCCTCCGGCATCGAATAGACTTCCCAACTCCGGTTGGAATAGGCCACCTTCAGGGCTGGAGCTGCGCCCTCCTCCATCGAGGGACGAGGCACGATCACCCACTGCACCCCTCGCTCCGCCAGCAGGGGAATCACTTGGTCGAGGCCTTGGCCACAACAGGCCCGGCGCAAGTCGCGCACGGCCGGCGGCACGAATCCCGCACTCCCCCCGATCGTCGGAATGCCCCGGAGAGAGGCCCACAAAGTGGCCCGAGCATCGATCAACGACTCCATTCTCTCCTCGCAGGGCAGGGGGTAGAAAGTCCAAACCGCAGGTGCCGCTCGATCCGCCAACCAATCCAGGACCTCTCGATCCTCCGGCGGAGGATCGATGCGAATGCGATCGGCGAGCCCCGGAGCCAGATCCACCCCCGCGAACAGGAGTACCGCCAGCCCGACTCCGCGACCTCCTCTTCGCAGGTGCTGCCAACCCATCGCTCCGGCCAAGGTCAACGCCAGATGGCTCAGAAGAAAAAAGCGGGAGGGATCCCGCAACGCACTCAAGAAGCCGAGATGGTCCTGCAGAAAACCGAAGGGCATGGGCACCTCGCCGATCCCGGGCTAGGGGTGGGTTCGTCCCACCGCCAGGACCATCCCCGCTCCTCCGAGGGTCAGGATCCATGCGAAGCGCCGTCGGGACTGCGGCCACAACTGCCACAGTCCGAATCCCGCCACGCCCAACCAGAGCAGGCCGGGGTAGAGGGCCGGACGTGCGAGGTCATGGCCTGGCCAGCCCAGGAGGTGACTCTGGGGCGCATTGAGGAGGTCGAAGAGGCGGGCCTGCAAGGGTCCGGTCTCGGAGACCGACCTTCCGTAGCCCTCCACTTCGTTCCGGGCCCTGAGGAAGAGCTGCGCCCACGACACGACGGCTGCGGAGGCGAGGATGGCCGCCGCCGAAGCCAGGATTCGGCTCATCCGATCCCGCGGAGGGTGGATCGCGGCGGTGAGCACGAGTCCGACCCCCAGGGTGGCGGACATGTACACGCTCGACGAGAGTTGCAAGGACACGCAGAGCACCAGCACCGCCGAAGCACCGATTCGCTCACGCCCAGACCTTCCCGAATCGACCAGAGACAACCAGGCCCAGAGGGCGACGGGAATCCAGGCCGAGGGCAGCTGATTGAGGTGTTGCCAGTGACCCACCGCAAAGGGCCCCAGGACGTAGACCACTCCCGCCAGGATGGCGGCTCCGCCCCGGAGACCACAGCGTCGAGCCAAGAGTGCCATGCCCCAGAAGCCAGAAGCCAGGGTCAGCACGAAGAGCAGATTGGCGTCGAGGGCGACCTGCGATCCGGCCCCCCACCAGACCAGGCGCAGCAGGAAGGCCTGGGCCACCATGGGATCGAGCATGAGCTGAGTCCAGGGAGTCGGCCAGAAGATCGGCAGATGCCAGAACTGTGGGCTCCAGGGAAGCGAGCTCAGGGCGTGGTGAAGATAGGCGGCCTGTACCATCGAATCGGTCCCGCCATGTGCGGTGACGACCTCGATCGCAGGTCGTAGCCGGGCCAGCAGGAGTGGTACCGACCCCACGGCAAGACCCAACCCCACCCATCTCCACCCAGAGGCTCTCCACGGCTGATGCCACCATGGCCTCACTTGAGATATCCCAACGACCGCAGTCGACGATCGAGCTCCGGATCGTTCTCGATTCGAAGCGCCCGGGCCCGGGCCCGCTCCCTCCAGAGATCGATCTCCAGAAAGCGGCTGCGATCGGCCGGGGGCAGATCGGAGAAGTCGACCGTCTACGGCAGACCCTGGCCATCGCAACGCCACCGCCTCACCACCTGTTGATCATCGTCCCGCCGCAAGAGGTCGAGGCCGTCCACTCGCACCAGCCGGGTCTGGGGCGGCCCGTAGAACATCCCCTCGGCCAGAAGCTGGGGCCACGAGCACGAAGAGCTTCCAGCCATCTCCGGCAGAGCCTGAAGATCCTGCCCCAACACCATGGCCCGAAGAGTGTCGTCGAAGTCCTCGACCAGTGCTCCCGCCGACGGATCGAATCCCTCCACCCCCAGAGACGCCAGCAGAGTGGGACCCACATCGCTCAGACGCATCGTCCCTCCCCGTTCTCCGGCTGCAAAGAGACCCGCGCCTCCCAGGGCCAGAGGGACCCGCAGCACGCTGCGATGCAAGGTGTGGCCGTGTTCGTAACCGCCGTCGTCCCAGAACTCTTCCCCGTGATCGCTGGTGAGGACCCAGACCAAGTCCGAAGTCGCCTTCGACGAGCGCATCCATCGCAACATCTTCCCGATCTGACGATCGGCAAAGAGAACCTCTCGCTGGTAGAGCTGGCGCAGGGCTTTCCGCGCCGTCTCGCTCTGGAGCGCCCGGCCTTCTCGTACCGCGGGGAGATCGCGGAAGAAGCCATCCTGGAACTCGGAGCCCAGATCCGCCAACCACTCCGGCTCCTCCGGAGGGTCCTTCTCTCCCCGGGGTCCACGCAGGTGGTAGGGCAAATGGGGGTCCATGAAATGGACCCACAACAGCCACGGCCGATCTTTCGGCCGCCGCTTCTCCCACCAGTAGCGCACGCGGTCGACCACATGATCCGCCCGATCGCTCTCCCACCGTTCCACCAACTGCCGCTGCAGCCAGATTCCCCAGAAGGAGCGGATCACCGGGGACAACCACTCTACATGGTCCGCGTGGTCGAAGTAACCAAAGCCACGGTCGAAACCGAAGCGCGCGCGCAGGTGAGGATTGGCGGTCACCGCCGCGGTGACATATCCCTCCTCCTCCAATCTCTGCACCCAAGTCCTGAGATCCTCTCGCATGGCATGGTCGCGATCCACGCCGGTCCCGGTCGGAGCCACCGCACTGAAGAAACTCGCCATCGACGGTCGGGTCCACGACGCGACGGACCAACCGTCGAAGCGGGTCCCGGTCGCGATCAACGAATCGAGAGTGGCGGCCGGCGGTCCCCCATAGGCTCCGAGAGCATCCTGCCGAAGGGTATCGATGGTCAGGATCAACACATTGGGGCGGACGGTGGTCATCTCGGAAGCGGGAATCATCTGTTCGGGAACGGGCCTCAGGGCCCAGAAGGCCGGGGGGGAGACCAAGGCCACCACCACCGCGGTCTCCAGAGACCACCGCGGCCCTTGCCAACGGCGGCAGACCCACGCCGCGCTCCCCGCGAGGGTGAGTCCCAGAAGGAAGGATGCCGCCAAGAGACGAATTCCGTGGCTGAACCCACCCTGGGCGGCTCCCATCCAGGCCCACTCGTGGGTTTGCGACCAATGATCCAGTGCCACCACCGTCGTCGGCACCAGACCCGCCGCCAGGACCGTGGCGGTGGCCCCCACCGATCGACACTTCCAGAGCAGCAGTCGCGCCACCATGCCGGGCAGAACGATGACGCTCGCGGCGAGAGCAGCCATCATGGGCCAGCTCGCCCCCGTCCCTCCCGGCAGCGACGGATCGGGCGGCGAAACGTAGGCCTGCCACAGGAATTCGAAGGTTGCGTAGGCGAAGGCCGCCCCGAGAAGCACCACCGGTCCCGCACCGAGAGGGCGCGCGGGCACGCGGCCGGTGCCCCTCTGCATCTCAGAAGGAATGGGCCAGCGCGGTCACTCCCAGCCGCGCCAACTCCGATACGGGACCCGGAAAGAGGCCGATCCAGAGGATGGCCACCGCGGCGGCGGCAATGGTGGCCAGGATCTGAGGGCTGTGCCCATCGTAGGCCTCCCCCTCGGGCTCGCGCATGTACATCACCACGATCACCCGCAGGTAGTAGTACATCGCCACCGCGCTGTTCAGCAGCGCGATGACCACCAGGGTGGTGTGCCCCTCGCGCATGGCGGCTTCGAAGATGTAGAACTTGCCCCAGAAGCCAGCGGTGGGCGGCACTCCGGCCAGACTCAGAAGCAGGATGGCCATCGTCGCCGACACCAGCGGATTGCGCCGTGCGAGTCCCCGGAATCCGTCCAGATCACAGCGTTCCCCATCGCGGCCACTCACCAGAGACACCAAAGCGAAGGTCCCTACATTCATGAGGGCGTAACTGAACAGATAGAAGAGGATCCCCTTTGCTGCCGGATCTCCCACCCGCAGGGAGGTCGCACAGAGACCCACGAAGATGTAGCCCGCGTGAGCGATCGCGCTGTAGGCCAACATGCGCTTCAAATTCGTCTGGGCGAGCGCGACCACATTGCCGAAGCTCATGGTGAGAATGGCCAGGCCCGCCATCAGCGGAGCCGCCTCGGAGAAGAAACCATCCGACGCCGTCCACACCACCCGCAGCAGAACCGCGAAACTCGCGGCCTTCACGCCAGCGGCCATGAATCCGGTGATCGGAGACGGCGCACCTTCGTAGACGTCGGGAGTCCACATGTGGAAGGGAACCAACGCCACCTTGAAGGCCAATCCGACCAGAATCAGAGCCCATCCCCCCATGTACACCGCGTACATCGAGATTCCACCCGCCGCGTGGGCTCGTTCGAAGATGGTCGGGAGATGGAAGGTCTGGGTCGCCCCGTAGATCAACGAGATTCCGAAGAGCAAGAAGGCCGAGCTGAAGGCCCCCAACAGGAGGTACTTGAAACCCGCCTCACTGCTGAACAGACTGTGGCGCTGCGAAGCCGACAGAACGTAGAGGGCGATGGACATCGTTTCGAGGCCGACGAAGAGAGTCACCAGGTCCAGCGCCGAAGCCATGACCATCATCCCCACCGTCGAGAACAGAATCAGGGGATAGAACTCCGCGACGGGCTTCTCCTCGCGAGCGAAGACGACCGACCCAACGGCGAGGCTCATCAGAGCCACGACCAGAAAGGTCAGGTGGAAGAAGTTGGCGAAGGAGTCGATGGCCAGAGCTCCCCCAAATGCTTCGGTTCCATCGGATCCTCGTCCCAATGAAGCGAGCGCCAACACCACGAAGACCAAGGAGGTGATCAGCAGGTGGCCCTGCCCCTTCCGAGGCACGAAAGCATCGACCAGAAGAGTTGCAACCCCGCCCAGCACAAGCCAGACCATGGGGGCGATGAGAGAGACATCGGACCAGCTCATCGCTGCTCCTCCTCGCGGCTGAGCCAGACGGTACGGAGATCTGGGGCGACATGCGCCTCGACGCGCTCCACATGACGCTCGAGCAGAGCATCCACGGATGGTTGCATGGTCGAGATCCAAGGCTTGGGAAACACACCCATGACGAACATGAGAATCATCAGAGGAACCAATACGCAGATCTCTCGCAGATTCAGATCACGAAGACCCTGATTGTCGGGATTGTCACAGCGCCCGAAAAAGACTCGCTGGACCATCCACAGCATATAGACCGCTCCCAGGATCACTCCCGTCGCGCCCACCGCCGCGAAGATTCTCGCTGCTGGCAGGCTCGAACTCTTGAACGACCCCAGCAGGACCAAGAACTCCCCGATGAATCCAGACATGCCCGGAAGGCCCACACTGGCCAGGGTGGCGATCATGAAAGCCACCGTGAACAACGGCATGACGTGGGCGAGTCCTCCGAAATCCTTGATCGCCCGAGTGTGACGTCGTTCGTAGATCACGCCCACGAGCAAGAAGAGGGCTCCGGTGGCCAAACCGTGTGCCAGCATCACGTACATGGCTCCGACCACCGACTCGGAAGTCATGGCGAAGAGACCCAGCACCACGAATCCCAGATGGCTTACCGAACTGTAGGCCACAAGCTTCTTCACATCTCGTTGCACCATTGCCACGAGTGCTCCGTAGACGATTCCGATCACCGCCAGCACCGCCAGCCATGGCGCGTACTTGGCCGCGGCCAGAGGAAAGAGGGGAATCGAGAAGCGAATCAGGCCGTAGGTTCCCATTTTCAGCATGACTCCGGCGAGGACCACCGACCCTGCGGTGGGCGCTTCGACATGAGCATCGGGCAACCAGGTGTGCACCGGGAACAGGGGGACCTTCACCGCGAAGGCGACGGTGAACGCTCCGAAGAGCCACGCCTGCTGCAAAGGGCTCAGATTCACGGCTCTCACCCCGGCCAAGGAGAATCCGCCGGTCTGGTGGTAGAGGTAGAAGATGGCTCCGAGCATGAGCACACTGCCCACCATCGTGTAGAGGACGAACTTCACCGAAGCGTAGATCCGGCGGGCACCTCCCCAGATCCCGATCATCAGAGCCATCGGTAGGAGCACCGACTCCCAGAAGATGTAGAAGAGCACGAGGTCTTGGGCGCAGAAGGTTCCCATCATCGCGGTCTGCAGCACCAAGAAGAAGATCATGAATTCGCGGACCCTCTCGGTGACCGCCGACCACGTGCTCAATACGATGAGCGGCCCCAGGAAGGTCGTCAGCATCACCAACCACAGGCTGATTCCATCGATGGCGACGTGATAGTCGATTCCGTAGGTGGCCACCCAGGTCTTGCGCTCGACGAATTGGAGGGCTGCCGTCGGCTCGAATCCGATCACGAGCTTGAGGCTCAAGAGAAAGTCGAGCACTAGGATCACGAAGGCGATGTTCCGAGCCATTCGATCGTTACGTCGCGGCAACAGCAGTAGCAGTCCCACGCCGATGAGCGGCAGGAAGATCACCCAACTGAGCAGGTGTGACTCGATCATGGACATCCGCGCCCCTCCCTATCCCGTGTAGTGCCGGGCCACGTAGATGACGATCACCAGCACTCCGGTGGCAAAGGAGTACGCGTACCAGCGCAGGAGCCCATTCTGCACCAGACGCAACAACTGACCCACGAGGCCCACGAAGCGCCCCACTCCGTTGACCATGAGCCCATCGATGATTCCCGCATCGACAACACGCCAGAGAAAGGTCTCGCTCAAGCGGTGGATGGGCCACACGATCACTGCATCGTAGATCTCGTCGACGAAGTACTTGTTCTCGATCAGGCGATGGGGAATCCCGGAGACCCACTGCTGCGCCCGTCCCGGGAGATCGGGTCTCTTCAGGTAGACGAAGAAACCGCCGAAGAGACCGAGCGCGGCCCATCCCAAGGACAGGAAGGCAAGCGTCCACTCCAGCGCCACGGAGTGACCACCCTCCGCCGCTCCACCTTCGACTAGGTGAACAACCTCGGTCGCCGCAACTCCGTGGGCGGCTCCGTGCTCGAAGACCGGAGCGAACCAGTGATGGATGGCGTTGCTTCCGCCCAGGAATTCGGGCCAGCCCATCCAGCCGCCGACCAGCGACAAGATGCCCAATACCACCAGCGGTCCTACCATCGACCAAGGAGACTCGTGCAGGTGCCGCTTGGTCTCGTCCGGGGCCCGACACTCCCCGAAGAAGGTCATCGCCATCAGGCGCGCCATGTAGAAGGCCGTCAGGCCCGCTGCGAGAAAGCCGACCAACCACAGCGCGGGGCTCTGCAACCAGGCCTTGTAGAGGATCTCGTCCTTGGAGAAAAATCCGGCGAAGGGGAAGATCCCCGCGATGGCCAGGGTGGCGGCCATCATCGTCATGAAGGTCAGCGGCATGTACTTGCGCAGTCCGCCCATCTGCCGCATGTCCTGTTCGTGATGCATCCCGTGGATCACCGACCCCGCGCCCAGGAAGAGAAGAGCCTTGAAGAACGCATGGGTCAACACGTGGAAGATTCCGACTCCGTAGGCGCCGACGCCACAGGCCAGGAACATGTAGCCGAGTTGACTGACCGTCGAGTAAGCCAGGACCTTCTTGATGTCGGTCTGGGCCAGCCCGATCGTGGCCGCGAAGAGAGCCGTGAGCGCTCCCACCACCGCCACCACGGACAGAGCCACCGGGGTGAGATCGTAGAGGAAACTCATCCGGGCCATCATGTACACGCCCGCCGTCACCATGGTCGCGGCATGGATCAGGGCCGAGACGGGAGTGGGGCCCGCCATCGCATCCGGCAGCCACACGAAGAGAGGGATCTGGGCGCTCTTCCCGGTCGCTCCGACGAATAGCAGAAGGCCCGCCAAGGTCGCCACTGGCGCCAGGAGATCTGCGTGCTCGGCCATCGTCGAAAAGGCCAGGATATTGGCACCCTCGTCAACGTGGCCCATGAGCGCGCGGACGATGACGAAGATCCCGATCAAGAACCCGAAGTCCCCAATGCGATTGACGATGAAGGCCTTCTTGCCCGCGGCGCTGTTGGCGATCTCGTGGAACCAGAACCCGATCAGCAAATAACTGCAGAGACCCACGCCCTCCCATCCCACGAAGAGAAGGAGCAGGTTGTCGGCGGTGATGAGGATCAGCATCGAGAACACGAAGAGGTTCAGATAGGCGAAGTATCGTCCGAAGCCGCCATCGGAGTGCATGTAGCCGCTGCTGTAGATGTGGATCAGAAGCCCGACCCCGGTGACCAGCAACAACATGGCCCCCGACAGCGGGTCCAAGGTGAAGCCCACATCCACTTGCAGGTCTCCCACCGGGATCCACTGATAGACGAAATCGTGGAGGATCCGGCCTTCGGCAGGCAGAGCGCGCAGCAGGAAAAAGGCCTTCAGCGCCAGTCCGAAAGATACCGCAACACTGCCGATGCCGATGGCCGAAACCACCGCTTCGGGCAACCGCCGGTTCAGGAAGCCGTTGAGCGCCGCACCGATCAGGGGCAGAGCGACGATCCAACGAAGAATCTCTGTGCTCTCGTGCATTGGACCGTCACTCCATCAGCTGGCGGAACTCGTCCACATCGACGGTGTCCCGCTTCTTGAAGATTTCGACGAGGATCGCCAGACCCACGCCCGCTTCCGCTGCCGCCACCGCGAGCACGAACAACACGAGCACGTGGCCATTGAGGTCATCCAGATAGCGGCTGAACGCCACCAAGCTGATGTTCACCGAAGTCAACATCAGCTCGACCGACATGAACATGACCAGCACGTTGCGCCGGAAGATGACTCCGAGGGTACCGATCGAAAACAACATCACGCTCAAGGTGAGGTAGTGCTCGAGCCCTACCTGAAGATTATCGCCCAAGGACTGAAGATCAGGCATCGGCAACCTCCTCGACCCCTGCCGGTCCCGACGGCGCTCCGGCCGGAGTTCTCGTTGCGCGAGCGCCCTTGGCCTCGCGTCGGGCCAGGAGCACCGCCCCCACCATGGCGACCGTGAGCAGCAATCCCGTGAGTTCGAAGGCGAAGAGATAGTTGCTGAGCAACAATCGACTCACCGCCTCGATGGTGCCATGCTCCGGTCCGACCTCACCGAAATCGTGGGACCCACTTCGGACCAAACGCATCAGCCCTCCGGCGATCGCACCGACGGTCAGCACGCCCACCCCGAAGACCACCGGATTCGGACGCTCCGCTGATCGCTTCTCCTTGCCGAGAAACATGGTCACGAAGAGGAAGAACACCATGATCGCACCGGCGTAGATCAGGATCTGAAGCACCGCGATCAAGTGCGCGCTCAGAGTGGCGAAGAGTGCCGCGACATTGAGGAAGCAGAAGATCAACCAGAATGCCGAAGTCACTGGGTCACGCCGCGTAATCGTGAGCAACGCAGAGATCACCGCCACCGTGCCGAATAGGTAGAAAAAGAGGCCCTGCATCAGCGATTCACCCCATCGGTCGTATTGTTGAGGAGAAACTCCCTGTCGACGATGAACGCTTCGCGGCTGTCCGCAGCCAACTCGAAGATGCCGGTGTCCATCCGAATCGCGTCACAGGGACAGGCTTCGACGCACATGCCACAGTAAACACAGCGCAGAAGATTGATCTCGAAACTCTCCGGAGATTTCTCGACATCCGGACGGTCGTCATCCTGGGCGAGGATACTGATACAATCGGCGGGGCAGATCGTCGCACACATCTGGCACGCCACGCACCGCGGCGAACCGTCTTCCCTCTTCATCAACCGATGCCGGCCTCGCAACCAAGGCCCGTGCTCGGGGCGCTCATCCGGATACTCGAGAGTCGGCATCGTCGACGAATGAAACATGTTGTAGAGCAGATGACGCATGGTAATGGCCATGCCCCGGACAATCTCGACGAGGTAGAACGCTTCCCCTCGCCGAAGCCTCGCTCCCGCTCCACCGCTGACCGCCTTGGGTCCATGTACCGAGTAGGCCATCGAAATCTCCTAGGAGTTCACGAGGAGGACCACACCCGCGGTCACGAAGAAGTTCAGAAGAGCCAGCGGCAACATCGTGGTCCAGCCCAAGCGCATCAACTGGTCATAACGGAAGCGCGGCAGCGTCCAGCGAACCCAGATGAAGAGCCAGGCGAAGAACACCGTCTTCAACAAGAAGGACCCGATCTGGGCTACCGTGGCGAAATGGGCGGCCATTGCCGAATCAATGGTCCAGGGCTTCTGAAACACCACATAACCCAAAGTCGCCAGACCCAGCGCAAAGAAAAGAATGCCCAGGATGAGAGGCTCGAGCTCTCGTCGATCCCCCAATCGCCCGCGGAAACGCTCGTAGTGACGCCAGGTCGCGGCGGTGAAGACGAAGCTCAACACCGTGGCTCCGATTGCGCTCCCCGTCAGCAGAGGCCCCGCGTGTGCGCGGAGCAAATCCGTCGACAGCCAGGGAACCTGCCAACCTCCGAAGAAGAGTGTCGACACGATCGCCGCACCCACGATCATGTTCGCATACTCCGCCATGAAGAACAGAGCAAACTTGAGCGAACTGTACTCTGTGTGGTATCCCGACACGAGTTCGCTCTCCCCTTCCGGCAAATCGAAGGGATTGCGATTCGTCTCGGCGAAGAGAGCGACCAGGAACAGAATGAAGCCCAACGGCTGGACGACGACGCCCCACGCTGGCAGAAATCCGAAGAGCAGATGGCCCTGGAACTGGACCATCTCGTCCATTCGAACGGTTCCGGTGGCCAGAATCAGAGACATCACCGCGAGGCCCATGTTCAGCTCGTAGGAAATCATCTGCGAAGTGGCGCGGATGCCGCCGAGGAAGCTGTACTTGTTGTTCGAGGCCCACCCTGCCAACACGATTCCGTAGACCGACAGACTGGTCATGGCCAGAATGTACAGAACTCCCACGTTGAGATCTGCGACCTGCAGCTTGATGACCTTGTCACCCAAGTAGAGCGCGTCGCCGAAGGGGATCACCGCAAAGGTGGTCAGTGCGATCACCATGACCAAGAAGGGCGCAAGGTGGTAGAAGAAACGATTCACTCCTGCGGGCACGATGTCTTCTTTGAACACCAGCTTCAGCACATCGGCGATGGGATGCACCAGCCCTCCCATGCGGAAGATGCCTCCGATGCTCGCTCGATTGGGACCAATGCGATCCTGCATGTAGGCCGCACCCTTTCGTTCGGCCCAGATCATGGCCGGCAACAGCCCCAGAATCACCGCGAGCATGAAACCGATCTTGCCGAGGGTGTACCCCAATTCGGTCAGCATCTCATTCACCGCCACCCTCCGATCCACTCTCCGCACCGATCGCTGCACCATCGCTGACCACGTCGAGGAGAACTCCCGTGCGGTCGATCCCGGTGGCCAATGCGCCCCAGCCCGCCTCCGTGGCCACGAGGTCCCGGCGCAGCGCAGCAGGGTCCTCCCAACCGAACTCCTTGCCCAACAACCGTCCCAGCTCCGCCAACACCACGACCGCGTGGCGGGCCGACTCCGGACCCGCGATGGACGCGTGCAGCTCTTGAGCACGCCCCTTCTCGTTGACGAACAAGCCATCGCTCTCGGCGTAGCTCAAGACGGGCAGCCCCACGTCGGCCAAATCCATGGTCGCATCCTGATGGGTCCCGAGCACCACCACGCCCGCATAGGCGCTCAGCAAGTCCACCCCGTTCTCGTCGAAGGCCGCGAAGTCGTTCTTGAGCACCAACAGCACAGTGTCGGACGAAGCCTGCGCGCGCAGCTCTTCCCCCAAGAACTGCGACCAACCCAAACGCCGTGCGCCTTCTGCATTCGGCGTTCGGTCGGCGGACACCAGAAGATCGTCCGCTTCGCCCATCTCACTGCCCTCGAGACGGTAGCCGATCTTGGCCGCTCCGATCCCGTCGGCGAAACGCCCCAAGGCATGAAGCTCTTCTACGGTGGCGTGAGCACTCGCGATCACCGCCACTCGTCGGGTCTCTCCTCCGTCCGCGGTCAGCAGCGACTGCACTCGGGCGTAGGCCTCGTCCCAATCCACCGTCCGCGGTCCCTCTTCGGCCGCCACCACCGGAGTCCTGAGGCGATCCTCATCGTGAAGACGGTGGTACAGGAGACGGCCTTCGTCGCACATCCAGTAGCTGTTCACCTCGACATTGGGGCGTGGCCGGCAGCGATAGACGGTGCCCTCACTGTGGTCGATGGTCATGTTGCAACCGGTGGCACAGCCCGCACAGACGCTCGGGGTGTTCTCGAGCCACCACACCCGCCGCTTGAATCGGAAATCACGACTCGTGAGTGCGCCCACCGGGCACAGATCCACGGTGTTGAGCGAGTAGTTGTTGTCCAGAGTCCGACCCGGCGCGACATCGATCTCGGCGTGGTTGCCTCGATTGAAGATCCCCATTTCGTGGGTCTTGGTGATCTCCGAAGTGAAGCGGGTGCATCGAGCACAGAGCACACATCGCTCGGCATCGAGCATCACCAGCTCGCCGATGGGCTTGACCTTGTCCTTGTGGATCTTGTCCTCTACGTCGACCGAGGCCTCGTATAGACCGTAGTTCATGTACTGATCCTGCAGCGCACACTCCCCGGCCTGATCACAGACCGGACAATCCACCGGGTGGTGCAGAAGGTGGAAGTTCAGGATCTGCTGGACGACATCGGCGATGCGGTCGGTCTCGGTGCGCACCTCCATCCCGTCTTTCACCTGAGCATTGCAGGCGATCACGGGGCGGGGAACACCTTCGATCTCCACCTGGCACATCCGGCACACACCCGCCACTGGAAGAGCGGGATGATAGCAGAAGTGCGGCAACGGCCTGCCCTTCGCCGCTTTGATGGCCTGGAAGAGATTCTGCCCTTCCTCGCACTCGTGCTCTTTGCCGTCGACGATGATCTTTGCCACGACTTCTCCCCGTTGCTCAGCGACGGCCGAGTTCGGCGGCGCTGGTAGTGGGAACGTAGGCCTCGGGCTGCTGAGTTCGAGGCAGCAATGCTTCGAAATCGGCGCGGAATTTCTGGATGAAACTTCTCGTGGGCATCACCGCTGCATCCGAGAGCACACAGATCGTCAGACCCGCCATCCCCGAGCAGAGTTTCTCGATGAGCTCGAGATCGTTGGGGCGACCACGCCCGTCGATGAGCCGACCCACGAGTTCGTCGAGCCACCCCGTGCCCTCTCGACACGGAGTGCACTGACCGCAGGACTCGTGGTGATAGAAGCGCAGGAGTACCTTCAACAGCTCCGGCATGTTCGCGTCGTCCCCGATCACGATGCATCCACCCGAGCCCAACATGGTACCCTTCTCCGCCAGCGACTCGTAGTCGAGATTGACGTCCAGAGTCTCTTCGGCGGTCAGGATGGGGACCGAGGACCCTCCAGGAATGCAGGCCTTGAGCTCGATGCCGTCGCGCATTCCCTGTCCGTAGTCCTCGCCGAAAATCAGGTCCTCGAGGGGCAAACCCAACGGCACTTCATAGACGCCTGGACGTTTGACCGGACCGCTGAGGCTGAAGAGCTTGGTCCCTGGGCTCTTCTCGGTCCCGACCTTGCGATACTCGGCAGCGCCATGGTTCACGATCCACGGAACCGCAGCCACGGTTTCGACATTGTTGACGATCGTCGGACAATCCAGGAATCCGACCACCGCGGGGAAGGGAGGCTTGATTCGGGGCTGACCCTTGCGGCCCTCGAGGCTGTTGATCAGACCGGTTTCTTCCCCGCAGATATACGCGCCAGCGCCCTTGTGCACGATCATTTCCAGATCGTAGCCGCTGCCCAAGATGTTCTTTCCCAGGTAACCCTTGGCATAGGCCTCGTCGACCGCAGCCTGCACGCGGTCGACCAACCAGCCATACTCTCCCCGGATGTAGATGAAGCAATCATTCGAGTGAATCGCGAAGCTCGACAGAATCGCGCCTTCGATCATCAGATGCGGGTCGTAGTCGAGAATGTATCGGTCCTTGAAGGTGCCCGGCTCGCTCTCGTCGGAGTTCACCAAGAGGTAGACCTTCTTGCCCGTGTTCTGGGGCACGAAGCCCCACTTCACCCCGGTCGGGAATCCCGCTCCTCCCCGTCCTCGCAAACCGGCCGATTTGACTTCTTCCCGAACTCGATCCGGGTCGAGCTCGGTGAGCGCCTTGCGCAGAGCGGTGTATCCACCGTGAGACTCGTACACCGCGAGGGTGTGCGAGTCCGGTTCCTCGAAACGTGCGCTCAAGATCTTCGGGCAATCAGCCATCGCGCCTCCACTGCTCGATGAGCTCGTCGACTTTTTCCTCGGTCAGGTGCTCGTAGAAGTCCTTGCCGACTTGCATCATGGGCCCCATCCCGCAGGCCCCGAGGCACTCCACTTCCTCGACCCGGAAGCGTCCTTCGGAATCCGTCTCGTTGAGACCCACACCGAGTTTCTTGCAGAGGTGCTTGGTGATCTTGCCGGATCCCGCCATGTGACAACTGATGTTTCGACAGACCTGGAGATTGTACGTCCCCGGGTTCTCGGTGTAGTACATGGTGTAGAAGGAGATGATCTCGTAGACCCGGGAGATGGGCACCTCCAACCGAGCCGCCACCCATTCGGGGACCCCGGGCTTCAACCATCCCCACTCGTCCTGGCACAACCAGAGCATGGGCATGATGGCGCTCAAGCGTGTCGGGTACCGACGCACGATCTCCTCGTACTTCTTCTCTCGCTCCGGCGAGAAGGAGAAGGCCTTCGTCGGATCGTCCGTCACCGCCACCGCGTCGGCTGCAGCATCGGAAGCATCCACTTCGGGCACGGCGTCCTGATGTTCTTCACTC
Source organism: Candidatus Krumholzibacteriota bacterium (assembly GCA_024276305.1). Taxonomy (GTDB): domain Bacteria; phylum Krumholzibacteriota; class Krumholzibacteriia; order JAJRXK01; family JAJRXK01; genus JAJRXK01. The sequence goes on along the minus strand of JAJRXK010000051.1, from coordinate 46,562 downwards.
ATGGCATCTGCCTCGTTCGCGATCGGCACCACGGAGTCTTCTGGTCTCGATGCTCATCGGTCCAACTCCCCTGCGATGATGTTCAGACCACCGAGAGTCGCAATGGCGTCGGCCACCATCTGCCCCTTCACGAGTTCGGTGAAGGAGGAAAAGATCGGGAAACAGGGCGGGCGCACCTTCATGCGGTAGGGATTTCCGGAACCGTCGCTGACGATGTAGAAACCCAACTCGCCATTCGCTCCCTCGATGAATCCATAGGCTTCGCCGGCGGGAACCTGGATCCCTTCGAATACCAGCTTGAAGTGATTCATCATGCCCTCGATGGAGTTGTACACCTCGTCCTTCGGAGGAAGTGCAACTCGACGATCTGGGCTCTGGATGGGTCCGTCGGGAAGGCGCTTCAAGGCCTGATCGATGATTCGCATCGACTGATGGATTTCTTCGATCCGGCAAAGGATCCGGTCGTAGCAGTCGCCATTCTCTCCCACCGGGATATCGAAATCGTAGGTCTCGTAGCCCAGATAGGGGAAGGCCTTGCGCACGTCGTAGTCGACGCCAGTGGAACGGAGGCAGGGTCCGGTCCAGCCCCAATCGATGGCATCTTCGGCGCTCATGGCCCCGACCCCGATCGCGCGGTCCATGAAGATCCGGTTGCGCTGCACCAAGCCGGTGACGTCTTTCACCCCTTCGGCCACCTTGGTCAATGCGAAACGCAGATCGGATTCGAAACCCTCGTAGAGATCGCGGTAGAGCCCGCCGATACGAGTATAGGAGGTGGTCAGACGCTCACCGCAGAGCCGCTCCACCACTTCGTACATGTACTCGCGGGCGTTGAAGAAATACCAGAAGTTGGTGAGGGCCCCGATGTCCACCAAGTTGGTTCCCACACAGACCAGGTGGTCCATGATCCGGCCCATCTCCGAGACGATCACCCGAATGACCCGAGCCCGCTCCGGAACCTCCAGCTGCAGCATCTTTTCGACCGCATGGACATAAGCCACGTTGTTGGTCAACGCGCTCACGTAATTGAGGCGATCGGTATAGGGAATGATCTGCTGCCAGGTGTGGTCCTCCGCCTCTTTCTCGAAACAGCGATGGAGATATCCGATCTCGGAACGAGCGTCGACGATGGTCTCGCCGTCCAAGAGAGCCTCCACGCGCAGAGCCCCGTGCATGGCCGGATGGCTCGGCCCGAGGTTGATGGCCAGGAGGTCGGAAGCGATCTCGCCGTCGACGTTCTGGAGTTGGCCCGATCTGCTCTCGACGTCCAGAGCATGACTGCCTTCCACTTGCTGATCCGTCAGCAGGGCCTCCGGGACATAGCACATCTGCCCCTTCCCGATAGGGTAGTCCTTCCGCAGCGCATGCCCTTCGAATTCGTGATGACAGAGAATGCGACGCGGATCGGGGTGCCCCTCGAAGCGAACGCCATAGAGATCGTAGACTTCGCGCTCGGCCCAGTTGGCGCTGCGCCAGAGATCGCTCACCGTGCTCACCGCATCTCCGTCGGCCACGGTGGTCTTCAGGCGCAAACGGGTCCCGGTCTGCAGGGACCGAAGCAGGTAGACCACCTCGAAGCGTTCCTCACGCTCGGGGTGGTCCACTCCGGCGATGTCGAGCAGCAGGTCGCAGCGTAGAGTGGGCTCGTCCTTGCAGAAGGCCAGCACCTCATGCACCGCCGATTTGCGCACCGTGACGCTGGCGTCCCCGAGGTAGTCATCGACCTCGACGAGCTCCGCCCCGAAGCGCTGCTGCAGCAGCTCAAGCGATTTGGCTGTCACGGTGGCGCTCCTTCAACACTTCGAGCCCTTCACGATCCACCCGTTCCTGGAGCTGAACGAGCGCGCTCAGCAGATTCTCCGGAGTCGGCGGACACCCCGCCACGTAGAGGTCGGTGGGAATCAGCGTGTCGATCCCCTGCACCGTTCCGTAGTTGTCGTAGAATCCCCCCGAACTCGCACAGACGCCCATCGCCACCACCCACTTGGGTTCGGCCATCTGGGCGTAGATCCGTTTCAGAATCGGAGCCTGCTTGTAGGAGATGGTCCCGGCGACCAGGAGCAGATCGCTCTGGCGGGGGCTGAAACGCACCGCTTCTGCCCCGAAACGGGAAATATCGGTGAAGGCCCCCACCGTCCCCATGAACTCGATGGCGCAGCACGCGGTCCCGTAGGGCATCGGCCACAGGGAGTACTTCCGCCCCCAATTCACGGCCTGCCGCAACTTGGTGGTGATGTAATTCGACGGATGCTCGAGTGCTACTCCCATTCGAGAGCCCCCTTGCGCCATTCATAGACGAGACCGACGACGAGGAGCCCGAAGAAGACGGTCATCGCCGCAAACATGGAATAGCCGACCCCGTCTGCCACGAAGCTCCGGAAACTCACCGCCCAAGGGATGAGGAACGCCGCCTCGAGGTCGAAGAGAAGGAAGAGCAGGGCCACCACGTAGAATCGCACGTAGAAGCGAAGATTCGTCGAGCCACGAGTCGGAACCCCGCACTCGTAGGCCGTCAGCTTCTCGGGATCCGGTCGAGACGGACCCAGCAGCTTGGACAGGACCAAGAACAGAAGCGAGAAGACCACCGCAATGGTCATCACTACAAGAATCGGCACGTAGGCGTTCATGATGCCTCGAGAGCACGAGGACCGCGACGCGGACCTGCTGGAACTCCCGCCCCACGCGCGGCCAGAGCCCAGAGGGAGCGGCCAACCACGACCACTCCGGCCCAATTGCGGCCGAAAGCTAACCAGAAGCCGATACCCTGTCAACGGCCCATGCTGTGACCCTGGCACAGGCCTTGTATGGGTCCCGGTCAGCCGGAAGGCACGCTGCCATCCGGAGGAGGAAGACGCATGAACAAGGGAACCGAATTCCATCCTACCTCAGCGGAGGCGACAGAGATGCAGCTCACCGAGGATGTTGGCTCCACCGCCCTGGTCGACGCCATCTCTCGAGCCAAGGAGAGTATCGAGAGGGGGGACCTGGAGGCCGGTCTACAGGCCTTTCGGGAGATCGCCGACTCCAATCCCCAGATCCCCGAAGTGTTCAACAATCTCGGGGCGATCTGCGCGGCGATGGGGCTGCGGGAAGAGGCCGAAGCCGCCTTCGGCCGCGCCGCCGAACTGACTCCCGACACCGCGAACCCCTGGTACAACCGAGGACTGATGAGGTTCGAGGGTGGCAACAATGTGGGCGCTCTGGAAGATTTCCAGCGGGCCGCAGAGCTCGATCCGCAGGATCCGGAGATCCGCAACAACATCGGCGTCCTCCACTTCCAGCTCCGCGAGTGGGAGCAGGCCCGGCAGAGCTTCGAAGCCGCCCTCCGCATGCGCCCGGGCTATATCGCAGCCGAGCTCAATCTCGCCGACGTGGAGCTCGCCCAGAAGCAGATCGACGCGGCGACCGAACGCTGCCGCCGGGTCCTCGAGCAGGAGGCGAATGCCGAGGTCTCCGCCAAACTCATCGAATGCGCGATCGCGGCAGCTCTCGTCGACTTGGACGCCGCGGCGGAAGCAACTCGCCACACCATGAGCCTGGCCGGCGAAAGCATGGATCTGGCCGAGGAACTGGGGCGGATCGTCCGGGCCAAACAGATTCTCCTGAACGAGGACATCTTCTCCACCACCCCCGTGCCCCCACCGACCTCGGACAGCTTGCTGGGTTAGGGGCTGGCGCCACATCGGGGCGGAGTCTAAGCTCCCTGGGGGCGGGCTGGATCCATCCGGGATCCCCCGCCCTCGTCCATGATGTCCCAGCTCCATTCTGCACCCCTCGACCTCGACCCCGCCCTCGCAGTGGAAGCCTGGGCCTCGGCGCCCGGATGTCTGCTCCTCGAGGGAGGACGCGAGTGGCGAGGGCGCGCCTGCAGCGCCCTCCTCACCTCTCCCCGCTGGATCCTCCGTCAGGACCGCGACGGCCGCCGACAACCCACCGGGAAGGTTCCCCCTCTCTTCCTCGATCCGGACCGCGACCTGATCGAGACGATCTTCGCGGCCCAGCCCCGAAGAGACCACCCGACCACCACTCCCGCATTCTGCGGACTGGCGGGCTACTTCGGCTACGAGGCGACCCACCTGCGACGCGGTCTGAGGCGGAGCGGCCACTCCCGTTTCGACCTCGAGGACATCTGGCTCGGCGCTTACGACCGCGCATTGGTCTTCGGTCCCCACCTCGACCTACCGCTCCTGGTGGTCGCCGAATCCCCTCTCTTCGACTCGGATCCAGTGGACCTGCCGCAGCGGTGGGAAGAGGCGGCCGAGGAATTGAAGGCAAGGAGGAAGTGCGAATCCGGAGTTTCGGTCCGGACCGGAGCGGTCGAGGGCATCGATGCTGATTGGCACCGAGCGGCGGTGGAGACCATTCAGTCGCATCTGCGGTCCGGGGAGAGCTATCAGGTCAACCTGACCGGCTTCGCCAGCGCCCGCAGCGACCTCGATCCCTTCTTGGCCTACCGGCACGAAAGTCGGAACAATCCCGTCTGCTTCTCCGCCTTCCTGCGCCACGAACGGGCTGCGATCAGCTGCCACAGCCCCGAGCTCCTCCTTCGCATGCGGGGGGAACGGGCCGAGACCGCCCCCATCAAGGGAACCTGGCCCGCCGGAGCTGGGGCCGAATCCCACCTTCTCGCCAGCCAGAAGGACCGGGCCGAACACGTGATGATCGTAGACCTCTGCCGCAACGACCTGGGCCGAAGCGCTCGCTACGGCTCGGTGGAGGTTGCGGACTTCGCCAAACCCATCCACCTGCGGGGGCTCGTTCACCTGATCAGCTCCATCCGCGCACGAGTCGACGACGCCTCGCGCGGGCGCGTTCTGGCCGACCTCTTCCCGGCCGGCTCGATCACCGGAGCTCCGAAGCGCCGGACCATGGAGATCATCGCCGAAGTCGAAGCCGAGGAGCGCGGACCCTACACCGGGAGCATCGGTTACGTGGACATCTTGGGAAATGCCGACTGGAACATCGCCATCCGCACCGCCATATGGCAGGATCACCGCGTCCACTTCGGCTGCGGCGGGGGGATCGTCCTCGATTCGGACCCGGCGCGGGAATACGAAGAAATGCAGTGGAAGTCTGCGTCCTTCTTCGAGTCGCTCCAAGAGGCGACTCGTGCGAGCTCGAGTGGGGACGCCCTCCACTCCAAGGAGTCGGTGTCTTGATCGTCCATCTCGACGGAGAACTCATCGAAGCGCGAGCGGCCCGAGTCTCCCCCTTCGACGCGGCCTATCTCTACGGAGATGGGATTTTCGACACTCTGCGCAGCTACGAGGGCTTCCTCTATCGTTTCGACGAACACCTCGACCGCCTCGAGCGAGAGGCCGAACTGCTCCAACTCCCCTTCGACCGCGATGCGGATCTCTGGCGGGCACGGATCGAAGAGCTCCTCGAGGCCAACCAATTGAAGGAGGTGGACGCCCGGGTTCGCACCCAGATCTCGCGAGGTGGCGACCCCGACACCGACCCGCGCCGGAGCCATCCCGAGGAAGTGCATCCCGTGGTCTTCATCACCGCGCAGGCCGTCGACTCCACGGTGGCCACGATGCAGGAGCGGGGAGTTCGCGTGCTGACTCTCCAGAACAGCTTCGCGCGCGGCAACTTCCCCCTCATCAAGTCCCTCAATTACCTGCCCTCGGTCATGGCCCAGCGCTTCGCGCTGAGCAGCGGATTCGAAGAGGCGATCCTCTTCAATCGCCAGCAAAAGGTACTCGAGGGATCCGCCAGCAATGTCTTCTTGGTCCACGAGGGCCGACTTCGGACTCCGTCGACGAGGCTGGGCTTGCTCCCGGGGATCACCCGCGACACGGTTCTCGAACTCTGCCGTGGGGAGGGACTCGCGGTCGACGAAGTGGGATTCGAATTGCGGGACTTGCTCATCGCAGACGAAGTGTTTCTCACCGCTTCGATCAAGGAGATCGTACCGGTGATCGGCATCGACAACTCGACGGTCGCCGACGGACAGCCCGGACCGATCACCCGCCGCCTCCAACGCGTGTACCATGAAGATGTGGACCGAGCTCGAAGGTCCTGATCCGCCGGTCAGTCGTCTCTCTCGGCACTGATCCCGGGATCGAAGCGTGGAGTGACGAAGAGAAGGACATCTTCGGGGGCTTCGACACCCTCCAGAACCTCAGAATCCAGACGCAATCGCCATCGCTCGGGAGAGTCCGGAGTCTCGATCGACACCGCCAGACTCCGGCGTCTTCGGTGGTCGGTGAGCTCGGCCCCCTCGGGTCGCACCCGGAGTCCCCACCTTCGCCAGGCGGGCTGCTCCGCATCCACGTCCACCGGAGAGGTGAGCAGGGGACCCCAGAGCATCTCCGCATCCACCGCCCAACCCTCCAGAGAGCGGAAGTCGACCACGAGATCGCCGTCCTCCCAACCCCAACCCACTTCGAGGTCTCCCTCTCTCCTCACCCCGGAGGCCTCGAACTCCCCCTCCTCGATGCGGATGCCTCCCCGCTGCACACTCCAACTCCACCGCCGGAATTCTCCGACGAGCCGGTCCCAGGACCGACCGGTCCACCCTTCGAATTGGAGAGCCACGGCCCCGGCCGGGCGCCGTTCGAGCTCTCGCGCATCCGCGGCGAGCAAGTGGTAGAGCCCCCGCAGGTCGGCCCACCCGTAGCTCTCGATCAGGAAATCGCAGAAGAGAGCCGCGATCGCATAGCGATCATGCTGGTCGAGAGACGATTCGTGAAAGGCGCGAGGAGTCAGGAACTCTCGCAGATCGATCCCCCGGGACCGGACCGCCTTCAAGCCCGCCGCCAGTTCCACCTCCGGAGAGGCGTCCACTGTGCCCCCGAGCCAAGTGGCGAGGCCCTCCTGAAGAATGGGAGCGGTCCGAGCCTCTCCGGAACCGGTGGCCGCATAGGCCAGAATGTGGGCGACCTCATGGGCGTGGGGCAAACGTGCCGTCACGATGATCCCGAACTCGGGAAAGGACACCCCTTCGGCGGGCATTCCCGCCAACCGACCGACGACTTCCGAACGCTGCGTGTAGAAGAGCAGGATGGGATGCTGCCGCAGCGAATCGAGAGCGGAGGAGAGGAGTTTCAACTGCTCCGAAATATCCCGGAAATCGGCTTCGAGGCCGCGGAGTTCCACTGCGTCGAGGGACGCGCCACGATCCGTGAACACCCGGAAATGCGGAGTGCGCAACCGACTCCATCGTCCGTGGAGGACCGACACCACCCGGTCCCGGGTCCAGACCGAAACCGGACGCGGGCCCTCCTCGGCTCGGCCCGCCTCAGCGCCGAGGGCCATCCCGGCCGCGAGTCCGATGGCGAGAGAGAGGATGGAGGGAGGGAGTCTCATCCGACTCCGGGTCCGCTCCCCACCTCGCTCGCCTCCATGGCTGGACGATAGCCCCACTCCACGTAGTCCTCCACCATCCGGGAGGCCGAGAAGCGAGGAGTGATCCGCGCCATCGCATGCTTCATGCGCATCACCCACTCCTCGGGAAGTCCCGCTTCGTTGCGCCGATAGAAGAGAGGAACGATCTCTTCCTCCAAGGTGGCGTAGAGCAACTCGGCATCCTGTTGATCGCGCAATTCCGGATCCTCGGGCCCGTCTTCGTCCCCGATCGCCCAGCCGCAGAGACCGTCGTAGGCCTCGGGCCACCAGCCGTCGAGAATGCTGAAGTTGAGCACACCGTTGGCTCCCGCCTTCTGCCCACTGGTCCCGCTGGCTTCCATGGGGCGCAGCGGGGTGTTCAACCACACATCGACGCCTTGCACCATCAGACGTCCGATCCGCATGTCGTAGTCCTCGAGAAAGAAGATCCGTCCCTCCAGCACCCCGGTCTGGCTGAGCTGGTAGATGCTCTGGATCAATTCCTGTCCCGGGTGATCCGCGGGATGCGCCTTCCCGGCAAGGATGATCTGCACCGGTCGGTCCGTCGACTCGAGGATCGTCCGCACTCGCTGCATGTCGCTGAAGACCAAGGACGCACGCTTGTAGGTCGCGAAGCGCCGGGCGAAGCCAATGGTCAGCGCGTGAGGATCAAAGGCGTTGGCCGCATGCCTCAGCTCGTCCGGGGAACATCCGTGCCTCGCCAGCTGCACTCCCAGGGAACGCCGCAGCATCCGACCCAACCGCTCCTTCTGCGCTTCGTGGGCCGCCCACACTCGAGCCCCGTCCAATTCGAGGACCTGATCGAAACTCCGGAACTCGTCCATCTCCTCCCGCCAACGGAAACCGAGGTGACGGTTGTAGAGTTCGAGGAGTTCGGGCCCGAGCCAAGTCGCGGTGTGGACTCCATTGGTGACCGCGGCTACTTCCTTCGATCCTCCGCATTCGGCCAACACCCCGCTCCACATCTCCTGGCTCACGCGAGCGTGGAGCTTGCTGACTCCATTGACTCGAGAAGTGGTGCGAATGGCCAAGGCGGTCAGGTTGTAGGAATCGGGTCGTTCGACCCCCGGTTCTGCACTGCCCAGAGACATCAATTCTTCGGTGGACATCTGCATTTGCGCGCAGTCCGTTTCGAAGTACTTCTGCACCAACGCCGGATCGAACTGCTCGTTGCCCGCCGGAACCGGAGTGTGGGTCGTGAAGATGGAGTCCTGACGGACCCGATCGAAATGCTCCGGCAGATGACGACCCTCGGCCGAGGCCAGCTCTCGCAGACGCTCGAGTTGGAGGAAGGCCGAATGTCCTTCGTTGATGTGCCACACCGACGGATCGATGCTCAGAGCTCGCAGGGCCTTCACCCCCCCTACGCCGAGCAACCGTTCCTGAACCAAACGCATCTCGCGTCCCCGCACGTAGAGCTGACTGGTGATGGGACGGTCAGCAGGATGATTCTGCGGCAGATCCGTGTCGAGAAGCAGAAGGGGTACCCGTCCCACCTGAGCCACCCACACCTTGGCTCGGACTTTCCGGTCGGGGAAGTCCACTTCGACGACCACCGGGGCCTGTGCGGGACCGGCCACCGGTCGCACCGGGAGTCGTGTGAAATCGTAGATCGGATAGATGTGCTGCTGACGCCCGTCGGCATCGACCGCCTGCCGAAAGTAGCCCCGTCGATAGAGCAACCCCACCGCTACGAAGGGCAGCCCCAGATCACTCGCCGCCTTGCAGTGATCTCCGCTCAGGACTCCGAGTCCCCCCGAGTAGATGTTGAAGCATTCGTTCAGCCCGTACTCGCTGGAGAAATAGGCGATGGTACGATCACTGTGATCGCCGTGATGCCGTGCGAACCAGGTGTCCTGAGTGTCGTCACAGTAGGACCGAAACTCCCTCATCACGGAGTTGTAGGTCTCCAGCAAGGTCTCACTCTGGAGAATCACCTCCCAACGCGCGCGATCCAGATTGATGAGCAACTCGACCGGGTTGCGATACTCGTTCCAGGCCTTGGAGTCGATGGAATCGAAGAGTCTCCGGGCCCTCGGGTTCCAGGACCACCAGAAATTGTACGCGAGCTCGTAGAGCCCACCCACCATCGCAGGAACCTCGATATCTGCCACGCGCAGACAAGGGATGTTCATGGTCAAACCACCATAGACGAGGGCTGAGAAAAACGAGCGCCGATCCGACGCGAATCAGCGAATCTCCGCCAGACGAAGGGCGAGGTCCACGACTCGGTTGCTATAACCCCATTCGTTGTCATACCAACTCAGGATCCGTACCATGCTGCGTTCTCCGACTTGGGTCACCAACGAGTCGAAGATACTCGAGTGACGGTTGCCGATGATGTCGCTCGAGACCACCGGTTCGGTACAGTACTCCAGAATGTCGCGCATCGGGCCATTCGCTGCCTCTTCGACCGCAGCATTGATCTCCTCCACACTCGGATCCTTCTCGAGCATCGCCACGAGATCCACAACGCTCCCGTCGGGAACCGGAACCCGCATGGCCATCCCGTCGAGGCGGCCCTCTAGCTCGGGAAGCACGATCCCCACCGCTTTGGCGGCCCCGGTGGTGGTGGGAATGATGTTCTCCGCCGCGGCTCGACTGCGTCTGAGATCCTTGTGTGGCACATCTGCCAAACGCTGATCGTTGGTGTAGGCATGGACAGTGGTCATGACCCCCTTCACGATTCCGAAACTGTCGTGCAGAACCTTGGCCACCGGAGCCAGACAGTTCGTGGTGCACGAAGCGTTGCTGACGATGCGGTGCTCGGCGGCCAACTGTTCGTCATTGACTCCGAGGACGATGGTCGCATCGATGGGATCCTTGGCCGGGACGGTCAGGAGAACCTTGTTGGCCCCCGCTGCGAAGTGCTTCTCGAGCTGCTGGCGGGTGCGGAAGATTCCCGTGGACTCGATCACCACGTCGATGTCGTTCTCCGCCCAGGGCAGGTCTTCCGGATTCCGGACCGCGGTCATCATCGGAGACTGATTCCCGGCATGGAGCCGACCATCTTCGAGCCGCACCGGCCCGGGATAGGTGCCCATCACCGTGTCGTACTTGAAGAGGTAGGCCAGGCTCTCGTCCGGACCGATGTCGTTGATCGCCACGACCTCGAATTCCTCACGCTGGCTCAGGATACGGAATACGCTGCGGCCGATCCGGCCGAATCCGTTGATCGCAATTCTAGGCATCTTGGACTCCTTCAAACCGGCGAGGTGGACATCTGCTGCAGACGCACGATGAGTTCGACGACTCGCATGGAATAGCCCCATCCGTTGTCGTACCAGATCAAACACTTCACGAGATCTCCGCCCATGACCATCGTGGACAGACCATCGAAGATCGCCGAGTGCGAGTTGCCGATGATGTCACTGCTGACCAAGGGATCTTCGCTGTACTCCACGATCGAGGAGAAGACCGTCTCCGCCGCGCTGCGAACCACGCTGTTCACTTCCTCGCGCCTCACCTCTCTCGACATGTGCACGGTCAGATCGACGGTCGAGCCGTCGGGGACTGGAACCGCGAGGGCCATTCCGGTGAGCTTGCCCTCGAGCTCCGGGAGGATCTTGCCGATCCCGGTCGGAGAATAGGTGCTCGTGGGAACGATGTTCTCCGCCGCGGCCCGGCTGCGACGCAGGTCCTTGCCCGGAACGTCCGCGAGACGTTGGTCGTTGGTGTAGGCATGCACGCTGTTCATGAAGGCGTGCTCGATGCCGAAGTTCTCGTGCAGCACCTTGAGGATGGGAACCACCGCGTTGCTGGTGCACGATGCGGCACTGATGATGCGGTGTTCCGGCTGGAGATCTGCGTCGTTCACCCCCGACACGATGAGGGCATCGAGCTCCTCACCCTGCTTCGGAGGTACGGTCAGAATCACTCGCCTCGCTCCGCGGTCCAGGTGCTTCTGCAGCCACTCCCGTGTCCGATACTGCCCCGTGGCCTCGACCACCACGTCGACCCCCAAGGCCGCCCAATCCACTGCGCCGGGCTCCCGGGCGGTGATCATCCGGATCTGACGCCCCTTGGCGTACATCGCGTCGCCCTCGACGTGGAGAGGCTCGCGAAAACGGCCGTGCACCGTGTCGAATTTCAACAGATACTCGAGGCCCTTCGGATCGGCGATGTCGACGATGGCTGCGACCTCGATGTCTTCCCGAGGGTGCAGGATTCGAAATATGTTCCGGCCGATACGGCCGAAGCCCATGATGCCCACTCGGACGGTCATGGTTCCTCCTAGAGAATGATGACGGAAGGGCGGGAAGGTCCCGCCTTGTGCCGAACGCCGGGAGCATGCTAGCGTCTGCGGCTCTCCGATGAAAGCCTCTTCGATGAAGATTTTTTCGATTCTGGACCTGGGGATCGTGGTGGCTTACGGGCTCCTGGTGATCGGGGTCGGAATTTGGGCTGGCCGGCGCCAGCGAGACGACCAATCCTACTTTCTGGCCGGACGGGACCTTCCCTGGCCCCTGGTCGGCGCATCGATCCTCGCCACCGCCTTCTCGGCGGCCTCCCTCCTGGGGGCCCCCGGCGAAGCTTACTCCCACGGGCTCCTGTGGTTGCAGTTGCAGCTGGGAGACTTGCTGGCGATCGTGGTCGTGACCCTGCTCTTCGTCCCCGCGTTCCGCGGTCGGGATCTCACCACCGCCTACGAGTTCCTCGAGGATCGCTTCGATCACCGCATCCGGCTCGCCGCGAGCCTGCTCTTCCAGGCCCAGGTATTGTTGCGGACCGGAGTCCTGGTCTACGGACCGGCTCTGGCCCTCGCCACCCTGATCGGCGTGGACCTCTCCTGGGCCATCGTCGCGGTGGGGCTGGTGGCGATGTTCTACACCGTGCTCGGAGGAATCACCGCGGTGGTGTGGACCGACGCTCTGCAATTGGCGGTGGTGGTCATCGGCCTGGGCCTCTGCATCTTCCGCATCGGGGGCGCCTTCGAGGGGGGACTCCCCGAGGTCTGGGCGATCGCCTCCGACGCGGGTCGTCTGCAGGTCATCGATCCGGCCCAGCCCTGGCATTCCCTTCGATCGGTGCTGGGCGCAGTGGTGGGCTACGGGATTCTCTCGCTCTCGGTGGCCGGCACCAACCAACAGCCGGTCCAACGCTATCTCACCTGTCGCAGTGTGCGGGATGCCCAGCTCGCTGCCCTCAGTGGTTGGGCGGTCGGCTTGGTGGTAACTGCCCTCACCCTGCTCCTCGGAGTCCTGCTCTACGGCTTCTACCACTCCGGAGCTCACGTCCTGCCCGAAGAGCTGGCCGCCGATGCGGTCTTCCCCCACTTCATCGCCCGCGAACTCCCGCCGGGAGTGGTCGGCTTGCTCGTGGCTGCGATCTTTGCCGCGGCCATGTCGAGCCTCGATTCGGCCTTGAACTCGCTCGCCACCGCCAGCGTTCACGATGTGATCGAGCGCTACCGCCGCACTCCTCTCTCGGCGAAGAGTCAGCTGAAGCTGGCCCGTTTCCTCACCCTGGGCTGGGGAATCCTGGCCATCGCCGCGGCCCTCTACGTCGCTGGTCAGGGTACGCTCCTCGCCCTCGCCGTGAGGTACATGGCCTATTTCGCGGGCCCCATGCTCGGGCTCTTCCTGCTGGCTCTGCTGCCGCGGAGAGTCAGTGCAGGGGCGGCCCTGGCAGGGGTGAGCGTCGGCTTCGTGAGCGTGCTCCTCTTCGAGCTGCGAGCCGCCCACAGCTCGCAGCTCAGCCTGGGGATTTGGATCTGCGCCGCCGGCGCGGCAATGACGCTCCTGGTGGCGGCGGGGGTGGCTGCGGCCCGCAGCGAGTGGAGGTATCGCGGCAGCGATGGCGAAGAGATCTGAGGGGACTAGTATTAGGGGCTACTGCCGCTGCTCCCATCTTCGGCCCCCATCGTGGAGACGACCATGACGGAATCCTCGAGGCAACCCGCGCGAGTCCTGGTCACCGGCGGCGCCGGCTTCTTGGGAATCAATCTGGTGCGCCAACTCTTGAGCACCGGATACCAAGTCAGCACCCTGGACCTGGCGCCCTTCGACTACCCGGATTGCAAAGACCGGATTCGAGAGTTCCGGGGCGACATTCGAGACCGTGAGGCGGTGGACCGCGCCCTCGAGGATTGCTCTCTCGTGGTTCACACCGCAGCTGCCCTGCCTCTCTACAGTGAGCAGGACATCCTCTCGACCGATCTCGACGGCAGCCGCAACGTGATGGAAGCCGCCCTGGCCCATGGAGTGCGCCGCGCGGTGCACATCTCTTCCACTGCGGTCTACGGGATCCCCGACCACCATCCCCTCCTCGAGGACGATCCCCTCGACGGCGTGGGGCCCTACGGGATCGCCAAAGTGGAGGCAGAAGCGGTCTGCGCCAGTTTTCGAGACCGGGGACTCTGCGTGCCCATCCTTCGTCCCAAGAGCTTCATCGGTCCCGAGCGCCTAGGAGTCTTCGCCCTCCTCTACGATTGGGCCAAGGATGGACACTCCTTCCCCATGATCGGCAGCGGCAACAATCGCTACCAACTCCTCGACGTCTCGGACCTCTGCGATGCGATCCTGCTCTGCCTCGAGCTCCCCGAGGAGAAGGTGAATGACGTCTTCAACATCGGTGCGGCCGAGTTCACTACCATGCGTGAAGATTATCAGGCGGTGCTCGATGCGGCGGGACACGGCAAGAGAATCGTGGGCTTCCCCGCGCGGCCGGTGATCTGGACTCTCCGGCTGCTCGAGGCTCTCCGCCTGTCTCCACTCTACAAGTGGGTCTACGAGACCGCGGCCGAAGACTCCTTCGTCAGCATCGACAAAGCGCAGCGAGTCCTGGGCTTCGCGCCGCGATTCTCCAACCAGCAGGCTCTGATCCGGAACTTCGAGTGGTACCTGGAGAATCTCGAACACTTCGCCGGCAGCAGTGGCGTCTCCCACCGGGCCCCCTGGAAGCAGGGGATCCTCGGTCTCGCCAAGCATTTCTTCTAGTCTTCGAAGTCGAAGTCGGGATTCTGATCGATGCAGCCGGTTCAGAACCACCCCGCTGCCTCCACACGATCGACAATCTCCTCGGCGATGGCCAACGCGGCCGTCGCGGCCGGCGACGGAGCGTTGAGCACGTGGAGCGCGTGCGGAGACTCTTCGAAGCAGAAATCATCGACCAACGCGCCCGAGGAATCGAGCAACTGAGCCCGCACTCCGGCCCCGGCGCGTTCCAGATGGGACCCTTTCAAGGCCGGAAGCAGTCGACGCGCTTCGGCCAAGAACTCCGAAGCGATCAGCGACCGCATCATTTCGTCGCGACCGCTCCGCCAATGCCGACGCGCCAGTTTCCAGAAGGCGGGATTGGTCAGGACTTCGAAACTGTCGCAGACCGAGATGTCCTGCCTCCGGTAGCCCTCACGCGAGAGGGCCAGAACCGCATTGGGTCCCGCATGAAGGTCTCCATCGACCCCTCGGGTCAGATGAACTCCCAAGAAGGGAAAGCGAGGGTCGGGCACCGGGTACACCAAGGCGTGCACCAGTCGTGCGGGCCGGATGCGATAGTACTCTCCCCGGAAGGGGATCACCTTCGCCCGAGGTCGCGCTCCACAGAGGCGAGCCACCCGATCGGCATAGAGCCCGGCGCAGCTCAAGAGATGGCGCGTGCCCCAACTCTCGACCGGACCCTCCAACTCGAGTCCGCCCTCGACCGAATGAACCGCCACCAGTGGAGTGCCGGTCCGAACTTCCACTCCCCCTCGGCGGAGTTCCTCGGCGAGGGCTCAGCACACCTCCCGGTAGTCCAACACCCCCGCTTCGGGAACCAGTGCGGCCTCGAGGGCCCGGACCTCGGGCTCCCGCGACCGGGTCTCCTCGGCGCTGAGCCTCCGCAGGCCCACCAGGCCATTCTCCCGACCCCGATCGACCAAGTGCCCCAATCTCTCCACTTCCTCTTCGCTATTGGCCACGAGGAGCTTGCCGTCGACACGGTGGTCGATTCCCTTGGCCCGACAGTAGTCGAGCATCGCCGCTCTCCCGCGCCGACACAGACGCGCCTTCAGCGAACCGGGTTCGTAGTAGATCCCCGAATGCAGAACTCCACTGTTGTGCCCCGACTGGCCGCGACCGAGACCCTGCTGCGTCTCCATCAGCCGCACCCGCAGCCGAGGTCTCCGGCGGCAGACCTCGCGTGCGGTGGCCAGGCCCAGAATGCCTCCGCCCACGACTGTGACATCGACCCAACGCATGCCCGACACCTCCCGTCGAATCTCCGGCCACCGCGGCGAGGTCCGAACTCGCCACCAACGCGATCCTCGGGCATACTGGCCCGTGGAGGTTCCGAGTTGAAGCGAAATCCCTTCGAAGTCTTCATCGTCGAAGCGGCAGAAGTGCGCGATCTGCGCCAACGAGTTCTCCGGCCGCATCAGCGGGCCGAAGATCTCGTCTATCCCGGGGATGAAGAGAGTCGGTCGCGGCATTTCGCCGCCGTGGACCAGGACGGATCCGTCGTGGCGGTGGCCAGTGTGTACCTTCAGGCGCATCCGACGGACGCCGGGGCAGGAGAGTGGCGGTTGAGGGGGATGGCTTCGGCGCCGGAGGTCCGCGGACAAGGCGCCGGAAGCGCCGTCCTGAGAGCGAGTCTGCGCTACGCGGCCCGGGTCTCCCCTGCCCAGCTCTGGTGCAATGCGCGGATCGGAGCCTGTCCCTTCTACCAGGCCCACGGCTTCTCCATTCGTGGCGATCGCTTCGAGATCGAGGGGATCGGGCCTCACTATCTCATGACCCGCGCTCTCCAACCCGAAGACGGGGAGAGAGGGCCGCGAGTCTTTTCTGCGGAACCCAACCACCGCTTTCCTTCGTAATCTCGAATCGAAACGGCAACTCGAATCAGGAGGCAAGACCTTGAAGTGCCATGAAGTCGACTACGAAATCCTCGGAGACGATCTGCAGATGGTCGAGATCGAGCTCGACCCCTCCGAGACGGTGATTGCCGAGGCCGGAGCCATGAACTACATGGACGAGACGATCGAATTCGAGGCCAAGCTCGGCGACGGCTCGTCCCCCGATCAGGGCTTCTTCTCGAAGGTCCTGGGGGCAGGCAAGCGCGTCCTCACCGGAGAGTCGATCTTCATCACCCATTTCACCAATGCGGGAGTGGGCAAGCAGCGGGTGGCCTTCGCTGCGCCCTACCCCGGGAAGATCGTCCCCATCGACATGAAGCAGATCCCCGGGCAGGAGATCTACTGTCAGAAGGATGCCTTCCTCTGCGCGGCTCTCGGCACCGAAGTGAGCATCGCATTCCAGAAGCGCCTCGGCGCGGGCTTCTTCGGCGGCGAGGGCTTCATCCTCCAGCGGCTCCACGGCGACGGGATGACCTTCCTCCACGCCGGGGGGACCGTGGTGCAGAAGGATCTGCGGGGACAGACCCTGCGCGTGGACACCGGATGCATCGTCGGTTTCAGCCGGGGCATCGACTACGACATTCAGAGAGCCGGCGGTCTGAAGTCGATGTTCTTCGGAGGAGAGGGGCTCTTCCTCGCCACGCTCCGCGGCACGGGGCGCGTCTGGTTGCAGAGCTTGCCCTTCTCCCGCCTGGCGGATCGGATCCTGGCCCACGCGCCACGCGCGGGAGGAGACTCCAAGGGTGAAGGATCCATCCTCGGCGGCGTGTCGCGCATCTTCGAGCAATAGGACCGGAGGAAGTTTCAATGGGGCTGATGGGATCGATCCTCGGAGGCATGGTCGGGCTCGCGCTGGGCGGACCGCTCGGCGCCATCGCCGGCGCGGCCCTCGGCCACGGCCTGGGCGAACAGATCCCGGGCAACGCGAAATTGGGCCGGATGGAGGGCCCCGGTCCACGCGCGGGAAATCCCCAGGAACAGGCTCAGGCCGCCTTCTTCCTTTCGACCTTTTCCATGCTCGCGAAGATGGCGCGGGCCGATGGCCGAGTGAGCGAATCCGAGATCGCTCTCACTCGGACCTTCATGCGTCAGGAACTCCAACTCGACCCCACCGCCGAACAACTCGCGGTCCGGGTGTTCCGGGCCGCGAAGGAGTCTCCGACCCCCTTCGAGGAATTCGCCCGGCAGTTCTACTCGCTCTTCCACCGCGAAGCCCAGATGCTCCACGCCATGCTCGACATGCTCGTGCGACTGGCGATGGCCGATGGAGAACTGCATCCCGGGGAGAGAGAGCTCCTGCAACAAGCGGCGGAGATCTTCGGCATCGGACTCGAAGGCTTCGAACAGATTCTCGGCACCCAATCCGAAGACTTCACCCGACACTATGCGACCCTCGGTCTCGGACCCGATGCGTCATTCGAGGAGGTCCGCTCCGCCTACCGCAAGAAGGTGACGGAATACCACCCCGACAAGGTCGTTGCCAAGGGGCTCCCCGAGGAATTCGTCCACTTCGCCGAAACACGCTTCCGGGAAATCCAGGAGGCCTACGAAGCCATCCGCGCCAAAGAAGGGCGCTGAGCTTCCTCAGCCGTCGGCGTCGAATGGCATCTCGTTCACCGACTCTGCTTCGAAGTCGGCCGAGCGCGCACCTCGGCGACGTTCGCCCAGACCCACTTGACTCTTGAAGAGCCCGATCACCTGCGAGGAGATCCTTCCCAATCCGCTGCCTCCCCGCAAGCTTCCGCTCAGCCAACGTTCGAGGTCACGCACCTCCTCCACCGAGAGCGGCTGCACTTCGACTTCCACCGTCACGTAGTAGTGCTGAGAGGAAAGCAGAATGCTCTCTTCCACCAACGGGGTGAAAGGCATGGCACTCATGCGTTCGGTGATCTCGGGAGGATCGAGCTCCGACTCGAGGAGCCCTTCGACGTCGAACAGGTCGTAGGTCTCGTCGATGAGATCGTAGACGATCCGATACTCCTCTCGCAGCTCGGCAACCCGGCGATCCCACAGAGCACTGCGCCGCTGCCACAGGCTGGCCCGCTGGCGAATGCGGCAGGGAAGACCGGAGCGCAACGACGACCACACCCCCTCCCCGAAGAGGTCATCCACCCGGAAGCTCACCCACAGACGACCCTCCGCTCGAACGACCTCCACCGACGCCGCCCGAAGCGAAGCCGGGGCCAGGCCGAGGATCAAGAGGATGCCCAGCGGCCACAGAGAAGCGCCCGTCCCATGCCATCGATTCGCCATCTAGAAGGCTCGCTCCCATCTTCCCTGCAGGACCAAGTCTCCGGCATCGGAGTCGAGAGTGCGGATGAGGTCGAGCCTCACTCCGTCCATGTCGCCGAGGATCACTCCGATTCCCGCGCTGCTCTTCCACTCCGAAGGATCGATGGCCGCACGCCGATCCACATAGGCCATTCCCGTATCCCCGAAGAGGGCCAGCTGCAGAGAGCCCTCGTCCCCCAGGACATATTCTGCGGTGGCCAGGATCATCTGCTCGCCTCCATAGGAAGCCGGATCGCCCTGCACCCCCTGGAGCACGGACTGGTAGCGATATCCCCGGATGGTCCCGATTCCACCGAGCAGATAGCGCTTCTGCAGGGGTAGACGGCCGGCCAGATTCCCCGCCCACTGCACACGAAAGTCCAGGTGATTGGCCCTCCCCAGCTTCATCCGGGTTCGCAAGCGCAACATGAGTTGCTGAAAGTCGAAGTCGCTCGACCACGCCGGGGCACTCCACTCGTAACCCACGAAGAAGTGGCGCAGCGGATCTCCGATCCTGATGCGCACGAAGAGAGATCGCATGCGTCCCTCGTCGACCGGAAGGTTGGGGAGGAAGTCGTCGCGCCCCCCCCATCCAGCCCGAACGATACGCGGGAGGGACTCGTAGTCGTCCCAACGGAACTCCACCCGGGCCAAGGCCCGACGACGCCAGTCGGCTTCGAGACCCAATGAAGCGCCTCGACGCCGGTAGTGATCGCGGTTGTCTTCGCGAAAGAGCAGAGTGGAGAAAAGATTCTCGAATCCGCTCACTCCCGTGCGATCCGTGAAGTCGGTGCGATCGTAGGCGGCGAGGACGGCCCGTAATTCCCGCCGCGGACTCAGGGGTTGGAGGAGGTAGACCGCCGTAGTCCAGCGGTCACTCTTGAAGCCATAGCCCACCGTCGAAGCCACCATCGGAGACCAGCGAGACCTCGACTCGAAGCGGGGCCGGGTCGACACCAACCAGCCATCCACGCGTTGGTAGTCGACTTGGAGCTCCCGCACGAAGTCCAGATCGTAGGAATCCTCTGACCATTCGGAACGCCAGGAACCCGAATCCGGCCACTGCAGAGTCCCGTCTCGGTCGATACGAAGTACACTCACCCACCCTCGCTCCTCCACCCGCTCCCTTCCGGTGTGAGAGGGATCGACGCGAAAGCGCTCGCGTCCATCTTCGTATTCCACAACGAAGCGATAGCGAAACACGTCTTCGGCCGGAGGAATCTCGATCTCCCAGACTCGGTCGCCCTCGCGACGATGCATTTCCACCCGCTGCCAGTCGCGATCTTCACTCTGCAGGAGCACTCGCGCGTAGCCCCGATCGAGGTATCGCAGACGCAGCATCCCCTCGTGCATTCGCGGCCGCTGCGCACTTCGTCGGTCCCGAAGTCGCCGAAGCCCCCCGCGAGGCCGCAGAACTTCGACGTCGTGGTCGAAGAAGGGAATCGCGTCGTCTCCCCCGGCCTCGAACCCCCAGCTCCGATGATGAGAATGGGATGGGTGCCCACCGCTGCCCAGGTTCAACTCGAAGTGAGATCCGGAGTTCGATGAACTCACGCTCCCCAGAAGCACGAGGATCGCGGCTGCAATCCCCACCACGCCGAAACGAGACATCAGGCCTTCCTCCCCCGGCGAATCTCCCCACGAGATGCCGCGTACTCCGGTGAGCGCAAGGCCCGTTCCTCCGCTCCCCTGCGGCCAACGCAGGATCTCGACGGCTCATAACCGGTTTTGTTACAGAGGATTGAGTCGATCACCGACCAAAGCACTTCCGGGACTCGGGGAGCGCCGGCGCGGGTCCTTCCGACACGCCCGTGTCCTTCGGACATCACCGGCTCGAAGCCCGCAACCCCAGCCTGCGCATCCGGCGATACAGGTTCGCGCGATCGGTCTGCAGACGACGTGCAGCCTCCGCCACGTTCCCCCCGGACTCCTCGAGGGTGTGGAGGATCAGCTCTCGTTCGAAGTGATCGATCCGCTGGCGGAGCGGGCCACCGCCATCGAAGGCGGGTGAGAAGTCGCCGCCGAGAGAGAGACCCAGGTCGTCGGCTTCGATCCACGGACCCTCGGACAAGACCACCGCTCTCTCGATCACGTTGCGCAGCTCTCGCACGTTGCCCGGCCAACCGTGCTGGAGCAGAGCGTCGAGGGCCACGGACCGCAAGCCGGTGAAGCATCGTCCGTGGCGCTCCGCGAACTCGGCCACGAAGGCCTCGGCCAGGAGTGGGATGTCCTCCCTTCTGTCCCTCAGGGGAGGAAGGTCGACGGTCAGGACATTCAGGCGATAGTAGAGGTCCGGCCGAAAGCGGCCTTCGCTCACGAGCTCCGGAAGATCGCGATTGGTCGATGCCAAGACCCGCACGTCCACCTCGAAGGACTTCTCACCTCCGACACGGGTGAGTTCACGCTCTTCCAACACGCGCAGGAGCTTCGACTGAAGAGCAACTTCCATGTCTCCGATCTCGTCGAGGAGCAGAGTGCCTCCGCTGGCGACTTCGAAGCGCCCCCGACGACGCTCCACTGCACCACTGAAGGCTCCACGCTCGTGTCCGAAGAGTTCGGACTCCAGCAGATCTCGGGGGATCGCGGCGCAGTTCACCCTCACGAAGGGCCCTTCGCATCGGGGCGATTCCAGGTGCAGTGCCCGGGCCACGAGTTCTTTGCCCGTCCCGTGTTCGCCGGTGATGAGAACGGTGGCATCGGTGGGTGCCGCCCGATCGATGAAGTGCCGTAGCTCGTGCATCGCATTGCCGTCGCCGATCATCTCCGAAGAGGCCGAGCCCTGTGCCCTCAACCGAGCGTTCTCGCGCTCGAGCCTCCGGATCTGCAGTGCATTCTGGACCGAGATGCGGAGTCTCTCGCCGGAAATCGGTTTCTCCAAGAAGTCGAGCGCCCCCAAGCGGGTGGCCTCGACCGCGTCGTCGATGGTCGCGTGACCGCTCATCATGATCACCGCCGGTCGACGGGGGGTCTCGCGCAACCACTGAAGGCCCCCCTCACCGGGCAAGCACACGTCGAGGAGCACCAGATCGACATCCCCTTCGTCGAGCTGCCGACGCAGGCCCTCCACCCCTTCGACCGCAGAGGCTTGGTATCCCTCATCCCCCAACACTTCCACGAGCAACCGCCGCACATTGCGTTCGTCATCGACGACGAGGATCCGACCTGCAGCACGGGAGTTCTGGCTCATTCGATCGTCTCCATGGCCCGAGGCCAGCGCAGGCGGAAGCATGCGCCGGACCCGCGTCCGCGCACGGCCTCCACCCTTCCACCGTGATCTTCGGCGATGCGCCGACAGATCGGAAGTCCCAGTCCGGTCCCAAAGCTCTTGGTCGTGAAGTCCACCTCGAAGACCCGATCACCCTCCGGGGGCAAACCGGGACCCTCGTCTTCCACTTCGAAGACGAAGAACTCGTCCTCGAGACTCCAACGGATGTGCAGATCGCTCCCCTGCGGACTCGCCTCGACCGCGTTGCGGAGAAGATTCGCCAAGACCTGTCCCAGCTGCCCCGCATCGGCTCGGACCTGGATTTCGCGATCGATGGCCTCTCCGACCAGTCGCCGATCCGGGGCATAGAGCTTTCGACTGTGCTCCAGGAGCTCCGCGAATTCCACCGGACGGGGGCGCGGAGTCGAGAGCCGGGCGAAGGTCGAAAAGTCCTCGGCCAAACGTTGGAGCCGCGCCGTCTCCTCGAGAATCACGTCGAGACCCTCCTCCAGCTCTTCTCCCTCGACTCTCGAACGCAAGCGGTGCACCGCCAGGTGGATCGGGGTGAGAGGATTCTTGATCTCATGGGCCAGTCGGCGTGCGACCTGCCTCCATGCCGCCAGACGCTCCGACCGACGGAGCTCTCCTTCGCTCCTCTCGAGGGCCGCGGCCATCTCCACAAAGGATCGTTGGAGCGCCCCCACCTCGTCCTCGGCCAGATCGGGAAAGACGATGTCCCTCTCGCCCGCGGCCACTCGGCGCGTCGCATCCGAGAGCTCGGCCAGAGGGCGGGCCAGCCGGTCGGCCAAGTGCCGGCTGAGCCAGAGCGACGCCAACGTGAGCAGGACCAGAGCCAGAGCCGCCACCACCAACCCCTGTTGGCGCACCAAGCTGCCGTAGTAGAGCTGCAATTGGTGCAGACCTCGACTGCCCTGCTGCACCGCCTGCACCGCCTCCGCGACATCCTGAGGCAACTCGTGGACCCACCAGGCCACCGCAGGCCTCCCACCCCACTCCACCGCCCGGGCGGCCAGCACCTGCTGACCCCCATCCCAGCCACTCCAGGGAAGGTCTTCCGGCTCCGGCCACGAAGTGGAGATCGAGGCGAAGGTCTCGGCCTGGGAGCGATTCGCGGGCCAGAGCAGCTCGCCGTCGCTCACCCCCACCACCCACACTCTGCCCCGCCCCGGCACATCCGCCGAATCCGCCCGAGCGGGGTCTTCCCGAAGATTCCGACTCCAGCCGCGAAGAGACTCCTCGGCGGCACTCTCGAGGCCTCCAAGGAGGTGACGCGTCAGCACGAGTCCGCCCTCGGTGGGCTGGAGCAGGCCGGGCGCCTGGAGCAGATCGATCGCCTGGGAGTAGCCCCACCCGGCCAGACCACTGACCAAGAGGGTGGGAACCAAGGCCGCCACCAGAAGCCAGCGGAAGAGCCTCTCCCGAAAGCTCCGGCCCCGACGAATCAACCCGCCCAGGACCACGGCGGCCACCCCCGCCCCTGCCACGACCATCACCTCCCAGACCTGCATCGTCTCCCCCTCCGGCCAAAGCTCTGGCAGCGGCGAGCCACCCGTCGGGGGCTCCCTCCGCCCCCCCGGTTCCCCCAAGGCCCCAGTTGGCGCAGATCGCCGCCACTGGGCTACGGCGCGGGTCTTGCGTGGGTTTCGGGGCAACGCCAGACCCCGGTCCCGGATCGAGGGCTCTTGACAAGGCCCGGCCCAGCTCCTTAGCTCTCCCGCATCCGTCTCAGATCCGCCCCCAGGCAGCTTCCGCCCCGGGACGCGCAGTGACCGCAGCCTCCGTGGAGACCATGGCCAAGAAGACCCGCAGCCGCAAGACCAAGGCCCAACGCCTCCCCAGCACCGAGGGCAAACAACTCGTCATCGTCGAGAGCCCCTCGAAGGCCCGAACTATTAATAAGTATCTGGGCGACGACTTCGTGGTCCTGGCCAGCGTGGGCCATATCCGGGATCTCCCCACCAAGTCGCCCAAGGGCGACAAGTCGCCGGTCCCCGGAATCGATCTCGACCACGACTTCCGACCCACCTACCAGGTCCTCGACGGCAAGAAGAAGACCGTCACCGACCTCAAGAAGGCCGCCAAGAACGCCACCAAGGTCTGGTTCGCGACGGATCTCGACCGCGAGGGAGAGGCCATCGCCTGGCACCTGGCCCAGGAGCTGGGGATTCCGGCCGATCAGGCCCAACGGGTGATTTTCTCCGCGATCACCCGATCGGAGATCCAACGGGCCTTCGCCAATCCCCATCCCTTGAACATGGAGCGGGTCAACGCTCAGCAGGCCCGGCGGATCCTCGACCGCATCGTCGGATACCAGGTTTCTCCCCTCCTGTGGAAGAAGGTGGCCCGAGGCCTCTCCGCGGGTCGAGTTCAGTCGGTGGCCGTCCGGCTGGTGGTCGAGCGGGAACGAGAGATCCGTGCCTTCGTCCCCGATGAGCACTGGGACGTCTCGGCCTGCTTCCACCTGTCCTCCGACCGCGCCGCCGCCCTCGGACCCGAGTGGCGTGAAGCCCGGGCCAAGGTGGACGCCAAGGGCAAAGGTCCGACGCGCAAGGAACTCAACGCCTGGTTGGCAGAGCGAGAGGGTTTCCGGGCCGAGCTCGTCGAAGTCGCCGGAGAGAAATTCCAGATTCAGGCTCAGAGTTCGGCCGAGAATCCCGACGCTCCCGCCCCTGATCTCACGCCCAAGGTCTGCGAGGTCGCCGCGCTGGCGGGCCTCACCAAGCTCGAGGTCTCCGAAAGAGAGGACCCCAAGGGCAAGGGTCCGGCGAAGGTCCTCCGGAGTGTGAGTGGACAGGTTGCAGAGGATGTGAGCTACCGCGTCAAGAGTCTGGAGACCAAGCGCACCAACACTCGTCCTTCGAGCCCCTTCATCACCTCGACCCTGCAGCAGGCGGCCTCCTCACGACTCGGCTTCGCGGCACGACGCACCATGCGGACCGCGCAAGCCCTCTACGAAGGCGTGGACATTCCGGGGGAAGGTCCGACGGGCCTCATCACCTACATGCGTACCGACTCCACGCACATCGCCGGCGAGGCTCTCTCGATGACCCGCGACTTCATCGCACAGGAGTTCGGTCCGCGCTACCTCCCCGAGAAGCCCAATTTCTTCGGATCGACGAACAAGCAGGCCCAAGAGGCCCATGAGGCCATCCGCCCCACTTCCCTGCGCTTTCCTCCGGAGAGGGTGAAGTCGGCATTGACCGCGGATCAATTCAAGCTCTACCGCCTGATCTGGGAACGCTTCGTGGCCTGCCAAATGACGCCCGCGCAGTGGGATTCGACAACCGCCCTGATCGAAGGGGGCGTCGATCCCGACCGCCCCGTGGTGTTCAAGGCGACGGGAAGAGTGCTGGCCTTCGACGGATTCTACCGCGTCTCCGGAGTCCCCACCTCGAGCGAGGAACAGACCCTCCCCGCGATCGAGGAAGGACGCAGCGCCGCTCCCTTTGCCATCGAACCCCGGCAGCGCTTTTCTCCGCCGCCACCCCGCTACTCCGAAGCCTCCCTCATCAAGACTCTCGAGGCTCGCGGCATCGGCCGGCCTTCCACTTATGCCTCGATCATTCAGGTGATCCAGGATCGCAAGTACGTCGAGAACATCCAACGCAGGTTCTACGCCACCGACCTGGGCGAAGTGGTCACGGACAAGCTTGTCGAGGCCTTCCCCAAGATCATGGACGTCGACTACACGCGGGAGATGGAGACCGAACTCGATCAGATCGAGGAGAACCACCTCGACTGGGTCGAGATGCTCGCGCAGTTCTACGGGCCCTTCCGGGACCGCCTCGAAAAGGCCCACGAAGAATTGGGGCATGCCAAAGCCGAAACCCGTCCGGCGCCCAAGGAATACCGCTGCGGAGAATGTGGCGCGGACACTGTGTATCGCTTCGGAAAGAACGGTCGTTTCCTGTCCTGCTCCCGCTATCCCGACTGCCGCTGGGCCAGCCCCATCGACCGTGAGGGGAAACCTCAAGAAGCCGAGATCGTCGACGTGGCCTGCTACAAGTGCGGCGCCCCCATGCTCAAGCGCACCGGTCGCTTCGGTCCCTTCCTGGGCTGCACTCGTTATGGTGACGAGACCGACCCCTGTGACGGGATCTTGAACCTCGACAAGAAGAGCGGCAAGGTGAGCGCGCCCAACCAGCCCCCATTGGTCACGGAGCTCCAATGCCCGAAGTGTGAATCCCCCATGAATCTGCGCGACGGGGCCCGCGGACCCTGGCTCGGGTGCTCACGCTTTCCGAAATGCCGCGGCCGGATGGGATGGAAGACTCTCGAAGACGCGGTGCGCGAAGAACTCGAGAAGAAACTCGCCGCTCACTGCCGCAAGCATCCCATCCCGGTGATTCGCACCCTCGATGGGACGGTGCTCACCGACGCCAAGGGCAAACCCCTTCCCGAAGCGGATCCTCCCCAGCCCGTCGGTGAACTCGTCGAGAGCAGCCCCGAGACGAACTGACCGCGACCCTAGTAGCGGTAGTAGTCCGGCTTGTAAGGGCCTTCCAGAGGCACCCCGATATAGTCCGCCTGATCCGGCGTCAGCTCGGTGAGTCGAACTCCGAGCTGATCGAGGTGCAGACGGGCCACTTCCTCGTCGAGCTTCTTGGGAAGCATGGTCACTTCCTTGGGGTAGTCCTTGCCGTGCTGCCACAATTCCAATTGGGCCAGCGTCTGGTTGGTGAAGCTCGCCGACATGACGAAGCTGGGATGCCCCGTCGCGCAACCCAGGTTCAAGAGGCGGCCTTCGGCCAGAATCATCACGCTGTGGCCATCGGGGAAACGCCATTCGTCATACTGCGGTTTGATGTTGATGCGTTCGATTCCGGGAATCTTGGCCAGTCCCGCCATGTCGATCTCGTTGTCGAAGTGTCCGATGTTTCCGATGATGGCCTTGTCCTTCATTCGGGCCATCTGGTCCGCGCGGATGACATCCTTGTTCCCCGTGGTGGTGATGAAGATGTCGGCGCTGTCGAGGACGTCCTCGAGGCGAGCCACCTGGTATCCCTGCATCGCCGCCTGCAACGCACAGATGGGATCGATCTCGGTGATCACCACCCGGCTGCCCTGACCTCGGAGAGCCTCCGCACAACCCTTGCCCACTTCCCCGAATCCGCACACCACGGCCACCTTGCCTCCGAGCATCACGTCCGTGGCCCGTGCGAGTCCGTCGGGGAGGGAATGACGGCAACCGTAGACATTGTCGAACTTGCTCTTGGTCACCGAGTCGTTCACGTTGATCGCGGGGAAGAGCAGGGTTCCGTCATTGGCCATCTGATAGAGCCGGTGCACTCCGGTCGTCGTCTCTTCGCTCACGCCGCGAATGTTCTCGACCAGACGATGGTAGTTCTGGCCGCCCTGGCTGAGCTCCTGGCGCAGGAGGTCGAGAACGACCCCCCACTCTTCGGCTTCGGTCTCGGGATCGAAGTCGGGAACTGCGCCCGCCTTCTCGTACTCGACCCCCTTGTGGAGGAGCATCGTGGCATCTCCTCCATCGTCGACGATGAGGTCGGGGCCACTCCCGTCGGGCCACTCGATGGCTTGACGAGTGCACCACCAGTATTCCTCGAGGGTCTCCCCCTTCCACGCGAAGACCGGTGTCCCCTTGGGCTCGGCCACCGTCCCCTCGCGACCCACCACCACCGCCGCGGCCGCGTGGTCCTGGGTCGAAAAGATATTGCAACTCACCCAACGCACATCCGCGCCCAGATCCACCAGGGTCTGGATGAGCACGGCCGTCTGCACCGTCATGTGCAGGCTCCCCATGATCTTGGCTCCGGCCAGGGGACGCTCTTGGGCGTGCCGCGCACGGAGGGCCATCAACCCGGGCATCTCGTGCTCCGCCAAGCGGATCTCCTTGCGTCCGAATTCGGCCAGAGAAAGGTCTGCGACTCTGTAGGCGGGTCGATCGGAAACGGTGGTGTTCATCGTGCCTCCAAGCACAAGTATCCTCAGGTGAACGAGGGTCGCGGGTGGCCCTCGAAAGCGAGCAGAGCAGCGAAATTCAGGTGCCGGTGGCGCGCGGGCCTTCCGCCGTCTCGGGCCTGGCGTCGGACTGCGCAGCGGCCGCCCCCGCACTCCCGGGGAAGGCTCGCCAGAAGCGGTCGAGGACCGCGCCCACGAGCGGACAGTAGTCGACGACGCATTCCGAGTGATCGACGGCATTCACTCGAGATTTCTGGACCCGACTCCAGAACTGTGTGGGAGTCAGACCGGTGGTCTTCTTGAACACGGCAAAGGCGTGGGCGCGACTGGAATAGCCCATCGCGTCGAGGGCCTCACCCGCCCGCAACTTGTCCTGCTGGGCCAATCGGGTGAGTGCGATCGCGACCCGCGAGGCCTGCAAGAGGGCATGCGGATTGATGATCGGGCTGATCGACCGGGTCAGGTGCTCCCGGGAGACCCCGACCTTGTTCGCCCATTCCCCCACAGAAACAAAGGCCGACGGATCGGCCTTCAATTCATCGAATGCCCGCTGGAGAAGCGGAGAATCCAACTTCGATTCCAGGGTCAGGAAGAAACTCGGCAGACAACGATCTCCGCAGACGTGGGGAACTCCACCTTCATCCGTCATGCGTCCAACTCCCAGGGCCGTCGGCGTGCTTAGCCCGAGCCTCCGTAACTCGGCCATGGATCACAGTTTAGGAACAGCCCGGCAATGCGGCAAGCGAAGCTTTCCGCGATTCCACCTCCATCTCCGCCGAGAATGGCAGAATCCAGACGCAAGAAGGGGGTCACAGTAGCCCGTGACCCCCTCCGTTCCCAGCTCTGCTGTCCTGCCCTTGCCCAGATCGACAGTCTCGAACGCCGTGAGCGCTCGTGAGCCGGGACACCTCACAGTGTGAATGGCCGACGGGTTGCCCAACCTCAATCCGCATGCACCGCTCCCACGACCAGACCTAGCTTACGAAACGCAGCCCAGAAACACAGTAGCGGGACTGTGATCCCGCTATGGTGTCTCTGCATCAGCGCTCGAATCCGGGGAGCGAAGGCCGGATTCGAAGGCGGTTTTGCGATAGTACTGCAATTCGGCCATCGAATCGTAGATGTCCGCCATCGCTCGGTGGCGATCGGACTTTTCCGGTGCCGCCTCCAGAACCGCGGGCCCCCACCGCCGGAGCAACTCCTTCACGGTGGAGACATCGACATTGCGATAGTGGAGATAGTCGTGCAGTTTCGGCATGTAGCGACGCAGAAAGGCCCGGTCCTGGTGGATCGAATTCCCGGCCAGCGGCGCCTGGCCTTTCTCGCAGAGGGGAGTGATGAAGTCCAATACCTGACGTTCCGCCTCGGCGCAGTCGACGGATGAGGCGAGACTCGTGCGAGAGAGTCCCGAATCGCCGTGGTGTTGCGTATTCCATTCGTCCATGGCGTCGAGAACTTCCGCCGGCTGATGGATCACGAGGTCGGGGCCTTCGATGACTCGGGAGAGTTGGCCGTCGCTCACCAGAACGGCGATTTCCAGGATGCGGTCCTGGTCGGGATCGAGCCCGGTCATTTCCAGGTCCATCCACACCAGGGGTTGCAGGATGCGCACACGATCGGTCAATGGTCTCCGGCTCCCAGCAAAAGGAAGGACGCCGTGCAGCGGCATTCTGGCGCTGCTCGTCGTTGCAGTCGTCGTCGGGTCGGTCGTCTCTGCCTTCGCCGAGGAGCACGAGTACACAGACCGCGAACTCCTCGCTGCAGCGCTGGAAGTCTACAACGATTTCGCGGACACGCCCCTTCCCTTTCTCGACTCCGAGCAGCTCGATCGTCTCGCCAACCATCGCATCGTCAAAGTGCGCAAGACTCTCCCCAGCGAGCACAGCCAGAAGGGCCACCGCGAAGAGGTGGTCGGCTACTCCCTCGTCGAGGCTCCCCGAACTCATGTCTGGCTGGCCGCTCTGGATCCGGATTTCGAGGGGAGTGATCTCCTCACCGAGGTCCGACTGCGGCAGAATGCGGAAGGAGGGAGTCTGTGGTTCCAGTACATCTCGCTCCCCTGGCCGGTCTCCGACCGCTACTGGGTGATCGAACTTCAGAAGGACTCCGATCTGGCCCGGCGGACGGAGGGATTCGTGTGGCAACACAGCTGGAATCTGGTCGACAACGGTCCCGAGATCGCCCGGGCGACCGTGGCCGGAGGCCGAGCAGGGGACCTCCGGCTGGAGGATCTCGCCAAGGCAGTCTACGTCCCCATGAACCGGGGGGCCTGGATTCTCTTCGCCCTCGATCGGGAGCGCACCCTCCTCGCCTACCGAGTGAGCGCAGACGTGGGAGGATCCATTCCGGAGAGCTGGATCGCGACCTTCGCCATGGCTCAGCTCGACGGCCTCCTCGAGAAGGTCGTCGAGCACTCGAAAGTGGCCTTTCGACGCTACGACCCCGACCACTACGTCATCTTCGACGGGGTGGGCCGTCCGATTCCCCTTCAGTCCGCCGAACCCTGAGGAAGCGGTCTCCGAAGCGCAGGGCGATCACCGCATCAGTGGGCCGGCGGCCTCTGACGAGCCGCCTCTCGATATTGCGACCACAGATCCAGGAGCTCACGCCAAGTGGAAGGGCGGTGGCCCTCTGCGGCATTCGCGGCTCCGATCTCGAAGGCCAGACGCCACTGCTCGGTCAGCGTCCGTCGAGCTTCTCGCAGCGAAAAGCCGGGCTCGTAGATGTGCGCGGCCTCGGAGGTGAGGCCATTGAGTTCGAGAACCTGAAAGTCTCGACCTTCGCGCAGAGCCTCGACGTCGGGGACGCGCACGTCATAGCGCCCGAAATGGAATCCGGAGAATCTCCGGGAGAGACGATCGATGGCCCGCGTGAGCTCTGGAGTCACCAGATCCCGCGCGTCGCGGAACACCGTCCCGCGGGCATGCGCTCCGATCTCCACGATCTCCACCTCCTCGCCCTCGGCGGGAATGGATCCCAAGCGATCCACGTTGGCCCGAAGGTGGATCTTCGCCAGAATGGATGCCCGTGGATCGTGGAGAACGAGGTGTTCGAGGTCGTGGATGCCATCGCCGCGCAAACACAATCGCTCCTTGGAATTCATGCTGAAGATCCGACCGGCCGACTCTCCCGGCTCCCTCAGATAGAAGATGCCGAACTCGAGCCCCTCCACGTAACGCTGGGCAATCCACGCCGTCCCCGAACCCCGGAGAACTTCATCGAGCTGCTCGAGCCGCCGCACCACGACGACTCCCTGTCCGCGTTCGCCGGAATCCGGTTTGATGACGATGGGCAGTCCCACATCCGCACGACTCAGGAAAGCCTCCGCAACCTCTCGCTGGGATCGAGCATCCCCGGGAGGAATCCGTTGGTAAGGAGGGACGTGTTCTCCCTCTCCCCCGAGGGCGTCGAGGATGGCCAACTTCGATTCGCCCATCAGTCCGCCCGCCGCGATCCCCGGATTGACGGCGGTGACCACCCGAAGGCTCCGATGGCGCCATGCGAAGCCCAGGATTCGAACCAAGACCGGGCCGTAGATCATTGCCGGCGGCCAGAACTCCCACCGAGTCCACCGTTGCCACCGAGCCCAGAGTTCTCGACGGCCTCGGTCGGTGAACAGCGGAAGGAGGAGGCGCAGACAGACCAGGATCACCAAGGCGACGACCGCAAGGACCAAGAGGGATCCCCGCCGAAAGCCCTGCAGACGCGCGAGAGCCTCTCCTCCGACCTGCGCGGAGAAGCCCACGAGAAGAGGAGTCCACAGCGCGACCGCCACGAAGAAGTAGGCTGCGAAACGCCAATAGCCAGCCCGAACCACTCCGGCCGCGACATAGGTCGGCAATCTCGTTCCCGGAATGAACCGAGTGAGCAGGATGGCGACCAGCCCCTTCTCTTCGAACCACCGAGCCGCCCGGTCGAGATCCTCTCCTCGCAGCACCCACTTCCACGGTCGCCGGTGCACGATGTTGCGGCGTGCGATGCGTCCGATCAAATACAAGGACTGGTCACCGAAATAGATCCCGCAGAAGACCGCACCCAGGCCCTGCGCCCAGGTCAGTCGTCCATCGGCGATGAGCAACCCCGCGGCGATGGAGGTGAGGTCTTCGGTGATGAAGGTGCCCAGGACCAGAAGAAAGATCAGCAGTCCAAGAGTTCGACCATGGGCTTGGACCCACTCTCCGCGACCCAGCTCGGCCCGAGAAGCCTCGATCCGTTCCGCGGTGGCGTCGGAGCGTCGGGGGATTTCGCCTCGCCTCGCCTCGTCCAACCACTCACCGAGCGAAGGAGCCGTACTTCCCGGCCCGAGGACCTGGAGTCGAGCCTGCGGGATCAAGCGGGCGTGCTCCCGCGCCACCGCCACTCCGACATGAGGATCGCGGGCGCGATGGACGATGAGGACCGGCATTCCCAACCGGCGGATGGCGTCGCGCAGCAGGCGACGGTCGCTCTGCATGCGGATGCGTGCGTTCTGGGCGGCGTGGGCCAAGAATGGCAAGGCTCCGAAGTGTGGCAGAAGCTCGTTCGATGCCGTCAGCAACACCCACTGCAGGGAGTAGAGAACATGGTTGAGCTCATGGCTGCCCAGAAGATCGAATTCCTGAACCCCGCTTCCACCCCAGAGCACCAGAGCCTGCGGCGCGGGGTCGAGCTCCGATGCGCAGTGGATCGCGACCGCCGCCGCGTCGGCGGTCGCCACCATGGACAGAGGAGGAGAGCCCTCCGCCTCCACCACCGCTCGCAGTCGGGACGCCAGACCCTCGAAACTCGGGGGCGAAACCTCCTGGGCCAGGGCCCGAAGATCGACCTGCCAGATCCGAATTCGGTGGTCCCGAACCAGCGCCCTCAATTGCGCATCCAGCTCCGAGTCGGTGTCGGAATCGAAGGCCACCAAGAGCAGCACCGGCGCATCCGCGGCCCCGTCCTCGGTGATGCGAACTTCGACACGGTCGCGGCTGCCCTCCGCGCGCGGCACCTGGACTCCAAGACCGCGTGGCGAATCGTGACCTCGCAGGTCCGAGAACCCTCCCCACTGGTGCAGCCCGAGGAGAAGCAAATAGATCCCCCAGATCCACCGCTTCCTCTTCCACCACTTCCCTCGGGTCTTCATCGTGCGACGCCTTCATTCGGCACATCGGCCTTCAGATCTTGGAGGGCCCGTCGAACTCGACCTTCGGCCTCGGTACAGAGACTTCGCCGATCCGTGGATTCCGACACTTCGATCCGACCCTCGGTGAAGCTCACCCGAGCTTCGAAGGAAGAGAGCGAGAGCAGACGCCAACAATGGGGAAAGAAGTCGAGGTCATCCTGCCACCACGCCACCGCCTCCTCGGGGGACCTCTCGCCCGCCGGAGTGCGATAGGCCAAGGCGGCGCAGCAGACCGGCACGCCCATCTCGATGGCCACCTGAAAGAGGGAGGACCGAAAAGGCAAGAGATCTCGACCGTCGCTGCTGGTTCCTTCGGGGAAGAATACCACTCCGCTCCCGTCCGAGACCGCTCGCCGCATCCTGTCGAGAGCTCGGGGAATCGAGCGACTGCGCTGCCGATCCAGGAATATCGTGCCCGCGCTCTTGGTCAGCGGACCCACGCCCGGCCACGACTCCACGTCGGCCCGGGATACGAAGACCACTCTGGCCACACTGGCCAGGACGATCACATCGACATAGCCCAAGTGGTTGCAGACCACGATGCAGGCGCGGTCGGGGGCACGGCCTCGAACTGCGACTCGGGCTCCCAGCAGATGCAAGGTGATCCGCGCACCGTCTTGCATGTAGTGGCGCCTCCACCACCGCCGGGACCGGGAGTTCCAACAGAACAACCGCCCCATCCAATAGAGGAGGAACCACGCCCCCAAGAAGAGCGCCAGAACCACGGCTCTCGTCGCGGCGCGGAAGCGAACGATCATGTCTGCTGGTGGAGATCGACCTGGAACTGCCGGAGGACTCGGACCGGATCGAGCTCCTGGAGGTCCATCAGGGCCAGAAAATCGATGGTGCGAAACTCTCGGTCCAAGGCCGGCCGGCCCACGATTCGGGCACCGTAACGCAGATAGGTCCGGAACAGGGTGGGAAGCCGAACCGATTCCCACCCTTCGATCGAATGCTGCCCCTCGCAGCAGTCGTAGTCGGGACGGGGATCCAGGTCGAGATCGCGGTGCAGGTGTCCCTTCTGCCGGAGGTACTCCAGAGTTCGGGCGGCCTCCGCGGGATCCTGACTGGTCAGCGAACAGCATCCGAAGAAGTATCGATGCTGGTTGTGGACCACATAGGCCCCCAATCCCTTCCAGAGCAAGAGAAGAACGCTCCGGTGCCGATGGTGCTCCTCGATGCAAGCCCTCCCGCACTCGGTGGCGTGTTCGAGGATCCCCGGGGGCCACATCTCGAATTGGAATTCGTTGGCGGAGTAGAAGCCCTCGGCTCGGACCGCCATGGCATGGGTCTGAAGACGATAGGTGCCGATGACCTCACCGGTGGCCCGGTGCTCGACCATCAGGTGATGACACTGCGGATCGAAACGATCGATGTCGATTCCCAACCGGTGAGACTCCTCGAGTCCTTCGTTCAGCTCGAGGTTGAACACCCGATAGCGCAAGCGCAGGACGGCTTCCAAGTCGCCGATGGAGGCGGCGAAGCGACAGCGATACTTCGCATCTTCCGACTCCCACCGGGGAAGGGATTCGGGCATCTGCGGATAGTCCAAGTCCTGGAGCGCCCCGACGAGCGGCGCGTGGGTTTCCTCGTTCATCGACTCAACCTTTGATAGTCTTCCGGATCACTGCGTAGCACCAATAGATCATCGTAGCGCCAAAGCTCCCCTCGAATTCGCACTCCCTCCGCCACCATCCCCAGGACTCGGTCGTTCACCGACCGACCCTCGGAATCCACCAACAATACCACCGCACCCCCGTCCTGACCACGCACCCAGAGCGCAGGCGGGATTCCCCCCGAGATGCACCGCACCGCACAAGCCCGGTGCACCTTGGACCGCCCCGGATTCATGGCTCCCAGAAAGCATTTGGTGTCGACGATCTCGCCCTCGAGAGACACCGGGCCCAGGGAGAGACCCGAGTCCACCGGATCGGAGGCCCCGCGACCGAGGCGGTGGACCGACTCCGGCACCACTTCGGCCATGGTCCGACCATCCCGATAGAGGAGGTGCGCATCCAGTCGGACCCGCTCTCCGTCGAATTCCTCGACGAAGCTCCGCGCCCCCGACTTTCGCGGACCCACCAGGGCCAAACGGACCGAGTGGTCCGAGCTGGGAAGGTCGACCATCAGATGAGGGGTCGGCTCCAGTCGAATGCGACCCTCGAAGGAACGGACCCGGTCCCATTCGAAGTACTTCGGAGGCAGATCCTCTTGAGCAACGGCGAAGACGAGGGCCACCGAGATCACCACCCCCATCACGGCGGCCCATCGCCGAATCGCCGCGCGCCCGAGGACCGGCGATACGGAGTCGGCATGGCCAACGTAGAACTCCGGGTCGCCGCTCAACTCATCGTCCTCCGGTGGTGGACAGCGACGGAGCGGGGCGGGCGACGGTCGAAAGGTAGAGCCGATGGCCTTCCCATCGAAGATCGAAGGTCGGCACCCTCTCGGTGTAGGGAGGCGGCGCTGCACCAGTGGTGGGGTCGTACTGGAATCCATGCCACGGGCAGGTCACCTTCCCCTCGAGGATGCAGCCTTCGCCGAGCGGACCGTTCTGATGCTGGCATACATTCGAAAGGGCCCAATACTCTTCTCCCCGCCGGTATACCGCGACCCGTTCGCCGGCCACTTCGACCAGCCGCGCGCGCCCCTCCACGATGTCTTGAGGGGAGGGGACTTCGATCCAGCCGTCTCGATTCTGCTGCCCGCGGGCCCTGCGATCGACCTGGTGTTCTCGGAGTGCGGCCAAGGAGTGGAGCGACAGAATCCATAACGCACCCCCACCGGCCATCGCCAACACGACCCCACTCTGACTCTGTCCCGACCCCAGAGCGACATGGCCGAGGACCAGAGCATAGGCCAGGTAGATCCCCATGTGGAGCGCCTTCCAAACCGGCGCGGTGAGATGAGCCAGCCAGAAATCATGACTGGTGACCGCCATGAACAGAAAGATGATCCATGCACCCGCACCGAGAAGCTGGAAGGGATGATTCGTCAGACTCGTGAATCGTCCATTGGAACTGAGCAGACTCAACAACGGATTCATGTCCCCGAAGCCATGGAATTGCATCAGGCTCAATGCGGCGTGTGCGGAACAGACGAGGAAGAAGGTGACTCCCAAGTGGCGGCGATTGTAGAGCAGAATCAACCACCGCGAATCCAGACGAGACAAGGGGCCGAGACTCAGGATCAGATGGAGCAGCGCCCAAGCGCTCACCGCGGTGCCTCGAATCAGAAGAGTCTCTGCCGTCGCATGCGGACGCACCCACTTCCCCAGGGCCACGAAGGCCCCCAGTGTGGACAGAAGCGCGACCAAGACCGCCAGGTCGTAGCGACGCTTCTGTCGATTCCACTGCACGGCCACGTAGGTGTGGGTCACGGACGGCCCTCCGGTGCGGGGAACGGAAGCACCGATGAACTCGCCACCACCTCCGCGCGTCCCACACTGTAGAGGATCACCTGCCCCCCTCCCTTCCACAGTGAAGGAAACAGCAGACGATGCGCCCCCCGGCCCGAGAGGATTCCGAGAAGATCGGCACCCTCCACCGAGGAGCTTTCGGACCCAGGGGCAAGCTCCGGCCGCCAGTAGACCAGGAGCTGGGGGAAGGACAATGGCGACCTGGCCCGCAGGCTCAACACCGAGACGCCATCGGTGGTCGTGGAGATCTTCGTGTCGAGCGGCACTTCTTCGAAGAGTCCGGAAGAGTGGAACCACTCCTGGCTCGGGTCCGGGGAGGATTCGATCAATGTCGACGGGAGCACCGACCGGAGGGGAACTGGGCGTGCGAAGAAAGCCAGAAGCACCAGAGGGGGCAGCACCATCCACCCCACCACCACCGCCCTGCGGTGGCCGCGACGCAGGGCCGCGATCATCGGCGGGCCTCGGACCTTCGATGGGCCGTCGACTCGGTCGGCGGAGGATCTCCGGGCCGGCGTCGCCACAAGAGCGGCCAGACCATGACCATCCCCGGCGCCAGGAGGAGACGAGCCCCCCAGCTCACCTCGGTCCCGACCCTCGGCCCCATCCTCCCGAGGA
Organism: Candidatus Krumholzibacteriota bacterium; assembly: GCA_024276305.1. GTDB lineage: Bacteria > Krumholzibacteriota > Krumholzibacteriia > JAJRXK01 > JAJRXK01 > JAJRXK01. The sequence continues at coordinate 9,775 of JAJRXK010000051.1, read as the reverse complement.
GAACTCCGACGAGGAAGAAGCCTCCGAGCGCGAGGTAGAGCGCGGCCCCCACCAGGATCGCCTGAGCCAGGATCAAGGACAACCCATCACCTCCGGATCGGAAAAAAACGAGGCTAGACCAAGGAGCCCCCCTTGTAAACGAGAGCCGACGACTCCAATATGAAGCGGACCGACTTCGCGTCCATCACTCCTCGGGGGATTGCACCATGCTCTCGATCTCACACCTGCGCACGGCCGCGCTGTGGCTGAGTCTGGGCCTGGCTGGGGCCTTCATCGGCTGCTCCGCCCAACCTCTCCTCTACAGTCGAACCCCGGTGGATGCCGATGGGGCCACGATCCCCCTCGCCCGCGCGACGAAGATCCTCTTCGAGGACGGCAGTAGCTATACGCTGACCAGCCAGGAGACCCTCAGTCTGCGCAAGGACAGCCTCCGCGCCTCCGGATCGCGGTTCGGAACCGCCATCTGGTCCCTGGCTCAGGTCGAGGGCATCGAGTGGAGGGATGACGCCGATCGCCTGCACTGGACCAAGGTCCGTACTCCCGAGGATCTGAGATCTTTCGTCACTCTCCCCCCCCTTGAGCGGATCGTGATGAAGGACGGTCAGACCTACCGACTCGACGAGCCCCCAAGCCAAGCCCGTCTCGATCCCACCGGGCTCTACCTTCTCCTGACCCAGAACGAAGACTGGGAGAATGCGACCCAACTCGAGTTGGCCGAAGTCGAGAGCGTATTGCTGCACGAGCCCAATCTGGCCGGAGCGACGATTCGGTCGCCCAAGTTCTGGCTCGCAGCCGCGGCCGCGGGAGTGGCGATCTTGTTGGTATCGAGAGATGGCGATCCCAAGCGAACCGCCGTGCGTTGATCAGCCGCCGGCCACGGGTCGAACCAATTCGAGGCGATCGCCATCGCAGATCTCGAGGGCCGTGAATTCTTCCCGCGCCACCGCACGTCCGTTGTGCTCGACGACCAGAAAACGCCGATCGATCTGCTTGCGCCGCAGGATCTCCTCCAAGGCCAGTGGTCCTTCGTAACACTCGGTCTGGCCGTTGATTCGGACTTCCATGGTCATGCCATCGCCCTCCCACTCAACACCGGCTCCCAGTCCTTCCATACCACTTCGAAGCCTTGATCTCGCAGACGATGCGCGACCTCCTGTGCCGAACGACCGTCGGCTACGTCGAATTGCTCCGCGTCACGATCGGGGCTTTCGTAGCCCCCCGGCTCGGTGTGCGAACCGGCCGAGACATGGGTGATCCCGAGGCCGAAGAGGCCGTCTCGCAACCGCGCATCCTCCCGGGTGGAAAGCACCAATGCGGCATCGGGCAAAGAGATGCGCAGCGCACAGATGTACTGACAGAGCTGGGCGTCGGACACCGGGTGCAGAGCATCGATGGCGTCGGTGGCTCCCTGAAGCCGGGGCATACTCACTGCGACCTGAGTTCTCCACAACACCCTTTGCATCCAGCCGGCATGCTGGAATACCGCCAAGGCATCCCGCCGCCACGGAGCCAATCCCAGGAGAGCTCCAATGTTGATGCGCTTGATCCCGGCTGCCGCCGCTCGCTCCGCGGTCGCCAGCCTCCAGTCGAAGTTCTTCTTCCGACCCGCCAGATGAACTCGGTCGTAGACCTCGCGATCGTAGGTCTCCTGGTAGACGGTAACGCTGTCGACTCCCGCTTCCACGAGGCGCCGATAGGCCTCTTCCCGTTGCGGCGCGACTTCGATCGCGATGGAGGCGAATTGCGGCCGCAATCGATCCACGATCTCCTCGAGATAATTCTGACTGACGATGCGAGGGTGCTCCCCGCTCACGAGGAGAAGGTGAGAAAATCCCTGCGCGCGCAATAGCGCCGCCTCTCTCTCGACTGCCGCGACCCCGAGCGTCACCCGGCGAATCGAACTCTCGCGACTGAACCCACAGTAGGTACAGGTGTCGATGCATTCATTGCTCAGATAGAGAGGGGCATACATCTGCATGACCCGGCCGAAGCGCTGGCGAGTGATGGCTCGAGATCGGAAGGCCAGTTCCTCGAGCCTCGAAGCGGCGGCGGGAGAAATGAGGGCGGCAAAGCGGGCCAGCCCGCGGCTGCGCCCGTTCAGCGCATCGCTCACCTCGCCCTCGGTGGCGGCGAGCGACCGACCGACCCACTCGTCGAAGTCGGTGCGATCGAAGAGATCCTGGTAGCGGGTCAAGGAGCTCCCTCGAGGAAACCGGTGAGCGGGCTCGACGCTTCGGCTTCGTTCCGCGGTGCCGCGAGTCCGCTGCGGTAGGCGGTTCTCCCGGCCCTCACCGCAGCGGAGAAGGCCGCGGCCATGGCCGCAGGATCTCCAGCAACCGCAATCGCGGTATTCACCAGACAGGCATCGGCACCCATTTCCATGGCCCGCGCGGCATGGCTGGGCGCGCCGATTCCCGCGTCCACCACCACCGGAACCTGGGCCTGCTCGATGATGATCTCCAACGCCGCTTCGGTGCGCAGGCCCTGATTGCTGCCGATGGGGCTGCCCAGAGGCATGACCGTCGCCGCTCCCGCCTCCTCGAGACGTTTGGCCAGCACCGGATCTGCGGGCATGTAGGGAAGGACGGTGAATCCCTCCTTCACCAGCATCTCGGTGGCCCGCAGAGTCTCGACCGGATCCGGCAGGAGATAGCGAAGGTCAGGAGTGACCTCCAATTTGACCCAATCCGGCATGCCGGCCGCACGGGCCAGACGGGCCAAACGCAGGGCCTCGTCTGCGGTCTGGGCCCCGCTGGTATTCGGCAGAAGCAATACCCGGTCGACGTCGATGTGGTCGAGGATGTCCGTTCCCGAGGCGGCCGCGTTCACTCTGCGCAACGCCACGGTGACGATCTCGGTCCCGCTGCTCTCGATGGCACGCCGCATCGATTCGCCCGAGGGGAATTTCCCGGTCCCCAGGAGGAGGCGGCTGTGAAAGTCTCGATCGCCGATGCCTAGTGTGTCTTCCATCGTGGCCTTTCTGGGAACCCCATCGCAGCCGGGCTCGCAGCCACACTCTAACACGGAGGCGACTCTCGTCAATTCACCCCGTCCGGCTGATTTCTGTTCCGACCATCGGACAGCGATCGTCCTCTCCACGGACATCGTCCCCTCGCGGCTCGTTCTGGCGCAAAGCGTCGTCTCCACCCTCTGCCCGGCCCTTCGGAGCCTCGACGGCCGCCCCCTCGGGGACGGGCGCGATCTGTGCTCCGCTCGCCAACATGGCACGACGACATCTGCGCACTGCGATCGGATTCCTGGCCCTGGCCCTCACCGCCTGTGCGGAGGAATCCGATCCCCTCGCTCCTTCCCCGATTCCAGAAGCTCGAGTACTCGTGGGCGAAGCTCCACTGCACCTCGACCTGACACCGCTCGACGAGGGGCCCCCGCCCACGAGTGCTCAGATTCGCTACGGGGAATTCGCGTTCCGGGTCGGGCCCGGGAGCTGGACCGCATCCGTGGTGGTCCTGCCCGGCTCGGAGATCCTGGTCCGACCCCACGCTCCGGACCGCAGCTACTTTCCCCTGCGTCTGACCCTTCCTTGGGCCCTCGATCCGACGGTGGTCCTGCGGGCTCCCCTCCTGCGATCCCATGCCCTTGGGGAATCGGGCTATGTCGACCTCCTCGACTTGGTCCAGGAATTCCTCTACCCGGTCTCCGGCTCGCGGATCGCGAGGTGGGAGACGCTGCCCGTCCGCGTCCTCCTTCCCCCCCTGCCCGAAGACGATCCCTATCGCCTGAGTTGTCGAGAAGCGATGGAGCGGTGGAACCTCGCCATCGGCCGTGAAGTTCTCCGTGTGGTCGCCGATCCGGACTCCGCCCAGGTTCGGTGCTCGGTCTTCGAAGAGGCCGCGCTCGGCTACACCCGAGCTCTCGACCGCGATGCCCATCGCAATCCCCTGCGCTTGGTGGTCCACCTCAGCCCTCGTTTCTCCCTGGAATTCCCGCGCTACATCCGGCGAGCCTGGCTCCACGAATTCGGTCATGTCCTCGGTCTCTGGGGGCACAGTCGCAGCCTCGTCCACCTCGTGAACGGCAGGGCAGTGATCGTGGACCAGCCCCACGACGACGAGATCAGAGCGCTGCACCGGCTCTATGCACTTCCCCGCGGTTTCGACCTGAGTTGGATCGATCGGCCTTGGATGGCCCCCCAGAATCGCCCCTGCCCCCTCGAATCAGCGAAGCTGCCAATCCCATGGCAGTCGGTACTGGACGGCACCATCGAGGGCGGCCGGAGTGCCCGCGGTCCATGAGAGCCATGCCTGGACCGCCGCGAAGCTTCGCGCCAGGCGGGTGGAGGGCCCCAACAACTCCGAGAGTATCTGCTCGTAGAAACCCGGTCGCGGCTGGTAGTCGATGATCCGACTGCTCCGCGGTGCCAAGCCGGCCAATGCCTCTGCCTCGGACACCGCCGCGGAGAAGTCCCCGATCGCGTCCACCAAGCCCAGGCTCTGGGCTCTCGCGCCGGACCAGACTCGTCCTCCAGCCGAACGCTCCACCGCCTCGAGGTCGAGACCCCGATTCTCGGCCACCTTGGCCAGGAATCGGTCGTAGAAGGCCTCGAGCTGCCCTCGAATCTGGCTCCGCTGCGCAGGGTCGAAGGCCTCCAGATCGTCGAAGATGCCGGCGTTGCGTCCCCGCCTCAGAGTCGTATGGGTGATGCCGACCTTGTCGTAGAGCTCCGACAACACCAGCTTGCCGCTGAAGACCCCGATCGATCCGGTCACCGTATTCGAATCGGCGAGAATCGCATTCGCGCCCAGCGAGAGGTAGTAGCCTCCGCTGGCCGCGGTTCCCGCCATCGACACCACCACGGGCTTGGTCTCCCGCAGGCGGCACAGCTCCCGATAGATCGCATGGCTGGCACTGGCCGCTCCGCCCGGGGAATCCACACGCACGACCACCGCCTCGACCCCGTCGTCCTCCTTCGCCATCCTCAGCCTCTCGACCACCGTCTCGCTCCCGGCAATTCGACCCCAGACCGGATCGTTCCCGTGGGTTCCCGGCGCAATGCTGCCATCGACGTAGACCACCGCGATCTGGTGTTCGCGGTGGTCCTCCGTCGCGGCGGAGAGGTAGGCAAGGGGATCGAAGAAATCGCGGTCCGGATGCAGACCGACCTCCAGACACCAGTCTCCGAAATCGATGGCACGATCCACGAAGCCGCTCTCCACCGCCTGGATCGCGTCCAGAGGGGACCGGTCCACGTTGCCCTCCACCGCCGAGACCTCGAGGCCACGGCGCATGGCCACCTGACCCAGCCACCAGGTCCACACATCGTCGAGGAGAGTCTCGGTCTGCTCTCGACTCGCCGAGGAGGGATCCACGCGCTCGAATTGCTCGGGAGCAGACTTGTAGTCGCCGATGGCCACGAAGTCAGGATCTGCACCGAGCTTCTGCAGACTTCCCGCCAAGTAGGTCAGCCGCGCCTCCAGACCCACCGTCGCCAACATCCCCTCGGGTGCCAGGAGGATGTCGTCCGCGCCCAGGGCGATGGCATAGGCCCTCGACGACGGAAAGTCCAAGTAGGCGACGGACTTCCTTCCGCTCTCCCGCCACCGGTCCAAAGCATGGAGGAGTTCTTCCACCTGAGCCCAGGACCCAGGAAAACCGTCCGGACGCACCAGCAATCCTTCGATCCGCGGATCCCGCATCGCGGATTCCAATGCGTATCTCAAGTCCGTGGCCGAGAGCTGAGTCCGACCCAACGCCCCCTCCAGACCCGTCCGATTCGGCCGCGATTCCGGGTAGTCCGAAGTGAAGCGGATCTCGATCCAGGCGCCATCGTGGATCACCGGCCCACCTCCCACCAGCAGCCCGAAGATGAATGCGACTCCGAGATAGAGCCCCCCTGCGAAAACCCCCGCCCACAGGACCCGGCGCAGCCAACGTCGAGGCCGACTCCTGCCCGCCCGCGGGGGAAGGTGCCGAGGCGGCGGCGGCGGTGGCGGTCCGAACGATGTCCCGAACGATGTCATGGATGCCTCCGATCCCACGTTCTTGCCCGCACCCACTCGCGGCGCTGGGGCCTCAACCGGGGTGGATCATGGACCGATCCAAGTGACCGATTGGGTGCGAAGTCCCAGTGGCGAATCGAGGCGCAGACGGTAGACTCCACGCGCCACGCGACGACCCCGCCCGTCCTCACCCCGCCAGAAGAACTGGTGGGTGCCTGCCGCCAGAGATCCTGAGAACAGACCCCGAACGAGGCGACCGCGCAAGTCGTAGATGCTCAGTTCCACATCGCCCGCCTGAATCAAGCGGATGCGAATTCGTCCTTCCCTGAACATCGGATTGGGGATGGCCGGCAAGAACTCCACCAAGGACGAGGACGGTTCTGCGGTTCTCGACCGCATTTCGTTCCACATGATGCGTGCTTCCCGCAGCGCGGCCCTGCACTCCTCTTCGCTTTCTCCCAGAATCCACGCCACCGTCAAGTGGCGTCGGTCCCCGAGAGGGAGGTCGAAGGGTCCCACTCCCATCACCGAGGCCACCGCCCCGAAGGGGGAATTCCCCCCGCCGGGTGGACTCTCCAGGAGCTGCCACAGCGTCGCATTCGTCGGCTTCGCCTGCAGGTTGGTGGGATCGTAGAGACTCGGGATCCCGTCTGCCTCCGCCGGAGGAATGTCGTGCATCCACCCCGAAGCGAAACCCGCCGGACCCTCCAGGACCGCGAGCCCCGCCCAGGCCGAGAGCTCGGGCCGGGGGGTCTCGGTCTGAACCAAGAGCAGTCGATTCTGCGGATCGACGAGGATCCGGTCCCGATCCTCTCCCAACCAGGTCATCTCCCAATCCACCAGGAATCCCATCCGCAGACCCACGAGGCTGTCCAACTGCGCTTCCACCGCGGTGTCCAGGATGACGAAGTTCTCGCGCCCCGCGGCCGGGGACACCAACGCTCGTTGATGGACTCCGATCCCCAAGCGTTCCGAAGAAACCCGGTCGGAGAAGGTGGCGGTCACTTCGATCGCATCCGGACCCACGGCCCGACCGAGACCCTGTCCCTGGAGCGGGTGGAAGTCTTCGAAGGCATCGACCGGCCGCGCGGATTGAACCGCGTCGGAAACCCGACTCTCCCCGTCTCCGACCAAGAGCCCTCCTCCGAGAAGGACGCTGCGCTGACCCGGCCGACGAAATCCCACTCCCCCCAGACCGTAGGGGCTGGTGAGGATACTGAACCCCACCTTGCCGTTGGCGGTCAGGGAATACTCGATCGTCGCATTCGCGCTGACCGCATCGAGGGGAGCGATCTCGGGATAGAAGACATTGGCCAACCTCCGGCCTTCTGCCTCGACCTCCAGCCGGAGCACGGGCCGATGGCCGGGGGGCACTCGCAGGCTGAGCCAGGTCAGGAAGGCTTCCCTCACCTCGATCCGCGACTCCGCCTCGACCACCGGGATTCGAACCGTGGAACGCCCTCCCAGGATCTGCACATAGGGATCATCGGTGAGCAGACGGACGAAGACATTCTCCGTCCGCCGGGACTCGTTGACCAATTCGAAGCTGAGGGTCAGAACCTCGCCCCCCTCGGCCAACCCATCTCCATCGGCATCGCTGATCTGCAACGATTCGACATGGACCCCCGGAAGATCCCGGATCACCGCACTCGCCGCCTGCACCAAACCTCCACCCATTCTTCCCGCGGCGAAGGAATTGAGGCCGTCCAGGTCCAAGCCCGTCCACCGAATCTGTTGCCGAATCCTCTCCGGCCCCCACTCCGGATGGGCGGTCTTCACCAAGGCCGCAATGCCCGTCACCAGCGGGGCAGCCATGGAAGTCCCCGACAGAATCCCGTATCCCCCGCCCGCCACCGTGGACAGCGAACGGACGCCGGGCGCCGCGATATCCACCCAGTAGTCACGGTTGGAGCTGAACCACAGTTCGGGTTGGGAGAATCCCGTCGCCGCGACCGCCAAGGTCGAGGGATAGAAGGCCGGGTAGGCGGGGAAGTCGGCGAGACCGTTGTTGCCCGCCGCACAGATGACCAAGCTTCCGAGCGCTCTCGCCGCGGAGACGATGTCCTGTTCGAAGATGCTCGCCCGCTGCGGAGTCTGCGTTTCGCGTCCCGGACGAGCCCAGCTCACGTTGATGAAATCGGCCCCCAACAGGGCCGCGTAGAGAATCCCCTCATAGCCGAAGGAGATGGCGCCGTCGATCTCCGGATGGGAGGCATTCACCGGCAGGATGCGAGCATTCCAACTCGATCCCACTACCCCCACTCCATTGTCGGTGCGGGCGCCGGCCAATCCGGCCACGTGAGTTCCGTGCGAAGCATTGAAGGACAGCGTCGGCAGGCCGGTCGGGTCGTTGGTGTCGTTGGCGAAATTCCACCCATGAAGGTCGTCGACGAAACCATTGCCGTCGTCGTCGATTCCGTTGTCCGGGATCTCCCCGGGGTTGGACCAGATATTGTCCACCAAATCGGGGTGACGCCACTCCGTCCCCCCATCGACCACTCCGATGACCACTCCCCCGTCCTGCCCCCGGGCAGCGTCCCAGGCCGCGGGGAACTGGAGCTGGCTCAGGAAGGGCAGCTGATTGATGAACAGAGAGTCATCAGGGGAAGCGCTGAGCCAGGAGAGGCCGACTTCTTCGTAGGCCTCCACCGCCGGGTCCATCGCCAGCCACTCACGCAGGGCTCGGTCCTCGAAGGCCCCGGAGCTGACCCGCACCCAACGACTCACCCGGTCCAGAACCTGACGGTCCCGAGCCGACACCTTCCGCGGCCGAAGCCGTTGCCACCGCGCGCGCAGAGACGGTGACAGAAGCGGGCGCACTCTCAGACCCCGGGACTCCAATCGCCGCTGCCACGAGGCAGGCGCCGAGTGCGTCGCGCCATCGGGGGAGCCACCCTCCATCGCGGGTGCCTGGATCAACACGTGATAGTCCGCGGCACGCACTCCCGCCGGCCCCAGGAATGCCAATCCCAAGACCAAGAGGAGCCAGATCACCCGTGAGCTATTCATCGGCGAAACCATGATACTGCCAGATCAAGGGAGCTGACCGGAGGCGCGGACACCCAGAACATAGCCTGCCGAAGACGACCACGACAAGAGCCCAGCAAAGACGAGCCCGACCCAACGAAAAGAGGCCCACCCCCAAAGGGGTGGGCCTCTTTCAAGGAGCCGGCGGCGTCCTACTCTCCCACGCAGTCACCCACGCAGTACCATCGGCGCTACAACGCTTAACTTCCGTGTTCGAGATGGGAACGGGTGTGGCCGTTGTGCTATCGCCACCGACAAGTCAATCTGGCGAGATCCGAGATCTCATCCGCAAGAATCATTCTTTGACAACCGCAATTGGGTAAGCAGACATGACAGAACCTGAAGACTCTCGACTTGTCCTCCGAAGAGGAAAAATCAGAATCAAGCCTCACGACCGATTAGTACCACTCGACTGAACACATTGCTGCGCTTACATCTGTGGCCTATCAACCTCGTCATCTACAAGGGGTCTTCAGGAGCTTGCGCTCGGGAAACCTAGTCTTGGGAGGGGCTTCACGCTTATATGCTTTCAGCGTTTATCCCTGCCAGACATAGCTACCCAGCCATGCCGCTGGCGCGACAACTGGTGCACTAGAGGTCTGTCCATCCCGGTCCTCTCGTACTAGGGACAGCTTCCCGCAAGTTTCCTACGCCCGTGACGGATAGGGACCGAACTGTCTCACGACGTTCTGAACCCAGCTCGCGTACCGCTTTAATTGGCGAACAGCCAAACCCTTGGGACCTTCTCCAGCCCCAGGATGCGATGAGCCGACATCGAGGTGCCAAACCTC
>JAJRXK010000050.1 GCA_024276305.1 Candidatus Krumholzibacteriota bacterium | reverse complement strand
CAGCCCATCCGAAGCACCGTCTTCCTCTTCGGACTCGGGGTCGCGGTCGGCCACCTGGGCCTCGGTTCCACCCCCACCCGCTTGACCATCGGCGCGCTGGAGATCATCGTCCTGGTCACCTGGACCGTCTTTGCGGTCCGGCTCATCGGCCTGGCAGTGGGCAGCATGGCGGCCACCCCCCAAGTGACCTTCGTGGTCCCGCGCACCGAACCCCTTCTCACCAATGTCGCTCGCATCCTGGTCTTCACTGCGGCGATCTACGCCTTCTTCCTGATCCTCGGAATCCAGCCCACGGCGTGGTTGGCCTCGGCCGGAGTGGTGGGATTGGCCTTGGGATTCGCCGCCCAGGACACCCTCTCGAATCTCTTCGCGGGGATCTTCATCCTCGCCGATGCACCCTACAAGCTCGGAGACATGATCCAGCTCGATGGCGGCGATCGAGGAATGGTCACCCACATCGGTCTGCGCAGCACGCGCTTGCTACGCCGCGACGACATCGAAGTCACTCTGCCCAATTCGATCATTGCCAATGCCAAGATCATCAACGAGAGCGGTGGACCCTCGCCGAAGCACCGCATCGCGGTCGCGGTAGGAGTCGCCTACGGCTCGGACATCGACCAAGTGGAGGCGATTCTCCTCTCGATCGCCGAAGCCAATCCCCGGGTCGCCGACCATCCCGAACCCCGGGTGCGCTTCCGCCAGTTCGGGGCCTCTTCCCTCGACTTCGAGTTGTTGGGATGGATCCGAGATCCCCGCGACCGCGGCCTGGCCAAGCATGAACTCCACCGTACGATCTACAAACGATTCTCCGCCGAAGGCGTGCAGATTCCCTTCCCTCAGCGCGATCTCTGGATCAAGGAGATGCCTTCGATCCAGGCCTGATTCGTTCAGTGACCGGAGAGTTCCGAGCGGAAGCGCTCCCACCCGGCGTGGACTTCGTCGGCGAGTTCCAGGGAGAGATCGATGATCCGCGACCTCAGCGGCTCCACTGCGGCTGCCACCCGTTGGGATTGCAAACGCGACGAGGACCGTCCCACCTGTCCGCTCCCCAACTGCTCGCCGGCGACGAGGACCAGGGTGCGGAAATCCGCCAGATCGAATCCCTCGTCCGTAACCGCGACCTCGTGGAAGTGGGCGCGCCAGGTGTGCACTCGATAGGGCGTCTCGCTGGAATCGAGCATGGGGACTCGGCCCCGCCAGGGATCGGCGATGCGTCCCAGGGAATCCGCGCTCCGCAGAATGCGATCGGCCGGATGTTCCCCGCCGCCGCGCATGCAGCTTCCTGGAGGGAGGGGCGCGACCTCGTGCATTTCGAGCACCACGTCATCCGCCGGCGATTCGGTCGCGCCCCTCACCCTCCACAGATACTTGCGGTCGAGAGCGCTCCCGATGCCCAGATGAAAACGTCCCACTGATTGCACTTCGAAGAAGCCCGGCGCCGGAGCCCGGTCGCGGACCGTTTCGACGTAGCGCCCGAAGGCAGCTCGAATCTCTTCGAGCTCTGCCCCCTTCACCGGCTCCTGGTTCTGGGCCACGAAGCGCAGAAAGGCCTCCCGGCCCGAAGGAAACGCTTCGATCTGCTCGGTCACGAAGGCGGGACGGGGCTCGGCTGCTTTGGACTCGCGGAGGGCATAGAGGTAGCGATCGAGGAAGACCTCGACGAGGTCTCGCTCCGCCTCTTCCCACCCCCGCCGACGGCAACCGAGGACGATGGAAGTCGCGAAGCGGACGAGATCGATGACCGGGGGGCCCACTCCTCCCGCATCGAAGTCATCGAGACCATATCCGACCTCGGTGATGGCGAATTGCCCCACATGGGCGTCGCCATGCAGAATCACCTCGGGCAGGTCGTCCCCCTCGAATGCTGCGCAGACCCGTCGCACGAAGGGGGCATTCACGAAGCGGAAATAGTCCTGGGGAGACCGAGCCACCCTTGCTGCCAACTCCGGATGATCCCGGAATGAGGACGCAGAAACCGAGAATCCCACTTTCTCCGTCAATGGACTGCGCGGGGGAGCCGGCGCACAGCCCACCCCCCACCACAGGATCGCGACCAGGATCAGCCGGGTCACGTTTCCACTTCCCGCGAGCGCAATGCGACCCAGGTCGCTCCCCAGCTCCCGCTTCCCTCGGCCCCGAGTCCGAAGTCCACCACGTCCTCACGAGATCGGAGCACCGAGTGGACGATCTCCCGCTGCACTCCGATCCCCTTGCCGTGCACGATACGCACCCGCAGGATCCCCTGCCGAAGGCACTCGTCCAGATAGTCGTTCACGAGATCTCGGGTGTCCTGGGGCTGGAACATGTGCAGATCCAGACTTCCGTCGATGGGCTGCCGCCGATCTGCGCCGTCGACGGGGCCTTCATCCCGCATGAGGCCCCCCGCTGCCTTCCCATCGCTTCCGAGCCTCCGACAGTCGAGCGGAGGCCTCGCCGACCACTTCCCGGTAGACCGAAGACTCCACCACCGAGGAGTGGAAGCGACCCTGCTCGCCGACCCACCTTCCGGCCACCACCATGGCATCGATGGCTGCGGTGGTGTCGTTGAGGGCCAGAGCTCTCAACGGATCCTCAGCGGGCCAGAAGGAGGGGTGGTCGGTATCCCACGCGATGAGATTCGCCAGATGTCCCTCTGCGAGCTGGCCGGCCGGCATCTTGGGGTGGAGTCGGCCGGGGACGGACCACACCCGGCTCAGAAGAAAGGCCGGATCGCAGAAACGCTGGTAGGTCTCGAAGTCGCGGTGCCGCTGCTCCTCGGCCACCGCGGCATCTCCTCCGTCGTGGAACTGAGCGTAGGCGGGGGACTGAGACGTCGCAACTCCCCGCAACCCGCCGATCCATCGCAATTCCTTTTGGACATTCATCGAGTCGTTGCTGGCCGCGCAGTCCGTGGCCGCGATCCAGGGAAGGCCGGCTCGCTCCCAGGCGGCAACATTCGCGGGGAAACAGAACTGGACCTGCGAGTAAGGACAGAAAGCCAGGGCATGGCGCTGCGGATCCAGGCGGCCGAGATCCTCCCGACTCACGAAGATCGAGTGCACCAACAGCATCCTCGGCACCGAAGCCAAGAGGCCCGACCGACTCAGTCCCTCCACCGGGGAAACTCCGTGCCGCTCGATGGACCGAGCATACTCCCGGTGACTCTGTGCCACGTGGGCGTGGAGAGGGAGTTGTCGCGACGACGCGATCTGGGCCGCCCGGAGCATCAGGGCCTCGGATGCCGTGTCCGTCGCGTGCGGACCGAGGGCCGCCACGACTCCGGAGTCGCGCAGCGCCGGATCGTCATCGATCGAGAGGGTGGCTTCGATCTGCGCCTCGAGCTGTCCGCAGCCGGGGCCTGCCAGGTCCTGAAGGGTGGGAGCCACCACCGCGGCGAGTCCCATCTCGGCCAGAGTGTCGGCCACGGTGCGGCCGTAGTAGTAGTGATCCCACACCAGGCCCACCCCGCTCAACAGACTCTCGATGGCTCCCATGCGAGTGAACGCGGCCACGTCTTCGGCGGTGATCGAAGTCTCGATGCGATAGTAGAGTTCCTCCACCACATTCTCGGCGAAGCTGGCCACTCCTCCCAGTCCCCGAAAGGCATTCATCGACAGATGGGTGTGCGCGTTGATGAAGGCAGGAGAGACCAGTCGCGAACCCAGATCCGTACCCTCGAAGGGCCCGGGGTCGGGGCCCTCCGGCATTACTTCGGCGATGGTCGGCCCCTCGATGCGCAACCGCGCCGGGACGATGCGTAGAGACTCGGGAGCGGCCCCGAGTACGCAGCGATCGCTGCGGATCCACCAGGAATTCCTCATCGAAACCTCACCGTTGTCGGCCCCAGAGAATGGTCTTTGCCCCTGACTCGGACTGCGATAGCCTCAATTTCCCCCACCGGAGGACCTCGTGACAACTTTTCTTTGGATTCTCTGGCCCGCGCTGCGAATCTCCGCCGCACTCTTTTTTCTGCTGACCACCGCCTCGGCCGCCAGTGGCGGCGACCGGGTGACCGGGCGAGCCTTCGCGACCCGCTCCGAAGTCCTGGCCCGGCACGGCATGGCCGCGACCAGCCAGCCCCTGGCCACCCAGGCCGCCTTGGAAATCCTGCGGGCCGGCGGCAACGCGGTCGACGCGGCCATCGCGGCCAATGCGGTCCTCGGAGTGGTCGAGCCCACCGGAAGTGGTCTGGGCGGGGATCTCTTCGCCCTGGTCTGGAGTCCCGAAACCCAACGTCTGCACGGACTCAACGCCAGCGGCCGCTCTCCCAAGTCGCTGACCCGCGAGTGGTTCCTCGAGGAGGGCTTCGACCGAATCCCGGCCCATGGTCCTCTTCCGGTCTCCGTGCCCGGGTGCGTGGACGGCTGGTTCACTCTCCACGACCGCTTCGGCCGGCTGCCGATGGATCGCATTCTGGCTCCGGCCATCCGCATCGCGCGAGAGGGATTCCCCGTCACCGAGCTCATCGCCTACTACTGGCAACGCAGCGCCCCCCGACTGTCGAAATATCCGGGGTTCCGGGAGCAGATGACCTTCGACGGGCGAGGCCCCCGCAAGGGAGAGATCTGGAAGAACCCCAACCTCGGTCGAACTCTCGAGCTTCTGGCCAAGGAGGGGCGCGACGAATTCTACCGGGGCGGCATCGCTCACCGCATTGCCGACTACATGCAGGCCAATGGAGGCTTCCTCCGCTACGAAGACCTCGCCGAACACCACAGCGAATGGGTCGAGCCTGTCTCGACCAGCTATCGAGGGGTGGAGCTGTGGGAACTGCCGCCCAATGGGCAGGGCATCGCCGCGTTGCAGATCCTGAACATTCTCGAGGCCTACGATTTTTCGCAGATCGACTTCGGCAGCCCCGAACACCTCCACCTCTTCATCGAGGCCAAGAAGCTCGCCTTCGAAGACCGGGCCAAGTTCTACGGCGATCCCGCATTCTGTGACGTCCCCCTCGACGAGCTCATCTCCAAGGACTATGCGGCCCAGAGGCGACAGCGGATCGGCGACCGTGCTTCACGACGCCTGGCGGCCGGGAATCCCGGCCTCGAAGAGGGGGACACCGTCTACCTCACCACCGCCGACGAGGAAGGATGGATGGTCTCGCTCATCCAGAGCAATTACCGCGGGATGGGCAGCGGGATGACCCCCCCCGGTCTGGGCTTCGTCCTCCAGGACCGCGGCGAACTCTTCTCTCTCGAGGCCGATCAGTGCAATAGCTACGAGCCGGGCAAACGCCCCTTCCACACCATCATTCCCGCCTTTCTCACCAAGAACGGTCGACCCTGGGTGAGCTTCGGAGTGATGGGAGGAGCGATGCAGCCCCAGGGCCACGCGCAGATCGTGATGAACCTCGTGGACTTCGGCATGAACCTGCAGGAGGCCGGCGACGCTCCCCGCATCCGTCACCAGGGCTCCTCTCAGCCCACCGGAGAACGGATGGAAGATGGAGGCATCGTCACCCTCGAAAGCGGCTTCGACTACGAGACCGTCCGCGCACTCATGATGCGGGGCCACCGGGTGCAGTTCTCCCACGGTCCCTACGGCGGATACCAAGCCATCCTGCTCGACCCCGACACCGGCGTCCTCGTCGGGGCCAGCGAATCACGCAAAGACGGACAGGCCGCGGGCTACTGAGGATCCTCGACCTCCGCGGAGCGCAGCACCCGCGCCATCGCTGCCTGCCACGCTCGGGCGAAGTCGGCGAAGGCTTCTTCGTTGAGCTCTCACCCTCCGAAGTCGTTGGTCAGTGCGGGCGGCAGGACCGGGGGCGGAGTCAGACCGCTGGGTACCGTGGTGGGAACCGTCGGGTCCACCAGGTCGCTGCGCAGACGCTCCGCGCTCAGGCTCTCGAGGAAGGCCACCAGGTCCAGCACATCCTCTTCGCTCAGTTCGACCTGCCGCAGCAGAGGGTCGACTTCGGAAGGAGCCAATCCTTCGTCGTTGCCCCCTCTCCGATGAAAGTCGATCACCGCGCGCAGGTCGGCATATCCCGGGGAGAATCCCACTCCCCCGGTGTGAAAGTAGGGCGCGGTGAGCGCGACATTGCGCAGAGTGGGAGTGCGGAAGGCATAGCGGTCCTGCTCCGCTCCCGACTCGAGGTAGCGTCCGAGATCGGTGCCGTCGCCGTCCTCGTGTAGGGGGGGCTTGCCCGCTCCCCCCTGCTTGACCCCGAGGACGTGGAATTCGTAGTCGCTGAACATGGGCCCACTGTGACACTCCCCGCAGCCACTGCGGAAGAAGAGGTCGAGGCCCCGCTTCTGCGAATGGCTCAGCGCAGCGTCATCGCCCCGTACGAAACGGTCGAAGGGAGAGTCCATCGTGCACAGCTCCCGCTCGTAGGCCGCGAGGGCCCGGGAGTAGGTGCTCCCATTGATCACCAGCGCCTCGTTTCCCGGACCGAAACGGCGCAGCACCTCGGCCGCATCCTCCGGGAAGGCCGCGGTGAAGAGGCTCAGGTATTCGGGGACCGAACGAAGATCCTCGAGAACCCGCAGCAGCGCTTCGGGGGCGGTGTAGGCATCGTGGCGCATTTCGTCGCGGCTGCGGATCGGCGCTTGGGCCTGGAGTTCGAGGCTCGACGTCCGCCCGTCCCAGAACATCCGACCCTCGCTGGGCCCATCCCCGAGAAAGGGCCGATTGAAGGCCGCGTCGAGGATGGTGGGCGAGTTCCGGGGAGTGGTGAATTCGGTGGGAGCGCCCGTCAGTCCACGGACCCGATCCGGACCGATCCCCACTCCCCCCACGCCGATGGACACATCGCGACCATCGGCCCAGGCAAAGGCCGGATGGTGACAGGTCGCACAGGCAACGTCATCGTCCCCGGAGAGAAGGGGATCGAAGAAGAGGAGCCGCCCCAAGGCGATGCGGCCGGAGAGAGGAGGGTTGTCCTCGGGATAGGGGATCTTCGCAGGCGTTTCGAACAGAGGAAGCTCCGCTCGCAACCGTGCGGTCAGTTCAGCCTCGGGATCGGAAGAGGGACCGTTGGAACAGGCCCCGATCCCCACGAGGATCGCAGCCGGCATCAGAATCGACAGGAGCCCGGAGCCGAAACTGCTCCCCGCTCCGCGGCGACGGTAGACCATGATTCTCCCGGGGATGAGAAGGTGGCACCGAGCGTTGGGCCGGCAGAGGAGCCCTCTCCCCTGCCGAACCGTGGACGCAGATCTGAAAGCCAGTCTAGCAGAAAGGCCAACCCCGGGTGAACTCCCCCTCAGTGATCCTCCTCGGGGATTCCCATCCCGCTGCGATCGGGGTAGCGCGGCAGCTGGGGCCGCACCGGCGGGTGGGCTTCGAGCTGGGAGAGCATTTCCTCGATGGCGCGGTCGAGCTGCGGATCGACTCCTTTCGCCAGCAGGGCGGGGTCGGCCACCACCTCGATGTCCGGATCCACACCGTGCCCCTCGATGCCCCAGGTGCCGTCCTTCTCGAAGTAGGCGAAGGAAGGTTCGCTCAGGAATGCACCGTCGATGAGCGGCGGTCCTCCGGAGAAGCCGACGAGTCCTCCCCAGGTCCGCTCCCCGATCAAAGGCCCGAGCCCCGCCTGCCGGAAGTAGGCGGGGAAGGCGTCGCCCCCCGATCCCGCGAGACCATTGATGAGCATGCACTTCGGCCCCTGGTGACTGTCGGCCGGCCAGGGGAAGATCTTGGTCTCGCCGTCGCGGATGGCCCAGTAGTTGGTCACCGGACGGTTGAGGAGTTCGATGAAGCGCGTGGGGATCTGTCCGCCTCCATTCCAACGCTCGTCGATGATGAGGGCGTCCCGGCCCCGCTGCCCGTAGAACTGGCGGAAGAGGTCGTTCTGCCCGTTCACTCCGGTATCCGGAACATAGATGTAGCCTACTCTTCCGTTGGATTTCTGATCCACATAGGCCCGGGCCGCCTCGATCCACTCTCGGTAGCGCAGCCCGAATTCCGAGGAGAGCGGCTCGACGAGAACATCGCGCGCTTCCTCGTCGATCTCGGGATTGGGTCCCACCGTCAGCCGGGTGGTCTGCTTGGCGGTTCCCACGAAGGCGGCATAGACCGAGAGCTTCGGGTCGATCCGAACTCCGTTGACGGCCAGCACATAGTCTCCTTCGTGGACCTGGACTCCCGCTCGGGCGAAGACGCTGCGAGCATCGCTGTCCCAATCCGCGCCGGAGTGGATTTTCGCGATGCGATAGGCTCCGTTCTCCATCACGAAGTCCACCCCGAGCAGACCGATGTTGGCCCGCGGACCCCGCGCGATGTCGCCGCCGAAATTGTAGGCGTGGCCCACATTGAGTTCGGAGACCATCTCTCGCAGGACGTAGAGCAGATCCGCGCGGGAGCTGCAATCGTCGAGCATCGCCGCGTATTGCTTGCGAACTCCCTTCCAGTCCACCCCGTGCATGTTCGGATCGTAGAAGAAGTCTCGCATCAGCCGCCATGCATCCTGGAAGATCTGTGCCCATTCCTCGCGAGGGTCGACCCGGGTGGACAGCCCCTCGGCCGAAATCCCGCCGTCGAAGTCCTGGTCGGCGGCAGCGTCGACGATCGAGAAGGTGCTCCTCCGCCGCAATGCGATCTTCTTGCCGTCGGCGGAGATCGCGTAGTTCCCGAAGCCGGAAATGATGGTCTTCTCCTCGGGCTCTTCGGCCGCGGGATCGAAGAGCTGCAGCATCGGAGTGTCTCCGGCCCGCAGATAGACGAGCGCCCCGGAATCATTCACCGAGAGACCGCCCAGATTCCCGTGGTCGATGTCGAGAGCCAGAGCCCGTCCTTCGAACCCCTCGAGGTCGATCTGCAACGGTGCTTCGGATTCGGCCTCATCCTCCTCCGATCCGTCCTTCGTCGCAGAGTCGTCGGCACTCTCGTCCTTGCCTTCTTCGTCCTCCGACTCACCCTCCTCCGCCTGCGAATCGCCGTCGTCCTCCCATTTTTCGAGGTCTTCCTTCAGACCGCCCGGGATCTCGACCTCCTCTCGCAGCGGCACCATCAGGATCACTCCGGTTCCGTCGTAGACGAAGGTGGTGCCCACGTCCTCATAGGTGGGACTGGAGAAATCCCTCTGGGAGACGTAGTAGAGGAAGTCTCCCTTGCGGTCGAAGGTCACGCTGGTGTCGTTGAACATCCCGCTGGTGACCTGATGATCCTCCTGATTCACGACGTCGTAGAGAAAGAGCGCCGTTTGACCGTTCGGCAGTCCGGCCCCGTGCGCGAGCCACTTCGCGTCGTGGGACCAGCTCATGGAATTGCCGCTTCCCCAGTAGTCGCGAAAGACCAGTTCGCGTTTGGAACTCTCGACGTCGACCAAGTACACCGCTCCCGACTTGTCGGCGTAGGCGATGGTCTTCGAGTCCGGGGACCACAGAAGACGCGTCTTGAACGGGGCACCGAACTTTCCCAGCTGCCGGGCTTCGCCCTTGCCATCGGACTGTTGAATCCAGATTTCGTACTCTCCACTGCGATCGGAGAACCACGCGATCCACCGGCCATCGGGGCTCCACGCGGGCCGACGATCGGCGACCCCGCCGCTGCGGGTGTGATTGATCGCCGGTCCGTGCTCCGCCGGAAGCGACCACACATCGCCCCGTGCGCCCAGCAGAAGCCGCTTTCCGGTGGCCGAAAGGCCCCAACTGAAGATCTGCCCTGCGACCTTCTTCTCCCGGGTTCTGAGAGTGGGACGATCCCCGGGAATGGTCACCTCGATCTGCCGCACTCGCCCCGACTGCACGTCGAGCACGTGAATGGCCGAACCCTTCTGAAAGATGATCTCGCCCTTGCCGTGAAGTCCGGGCCCTACCGAGGGATACTTCACATCGAAGTCCGCGAAACGAGTCACCTGCCGGCGTTCACCGCTCTTGGTGTCGTAGACCCAGAGATTCCAGCGGTGCTCCGAGCCCTGGTCGCTGAGGTAGTACACCCTCGATCCGATCCACATCGGTTCGGTGTCCGTTCCCTCCCAGTCGGTGATCTTTTCGGCCGTTCCCTTGCGAAGATCGTAGACCCAGATGTCGGTGGCCATGCCTCCGCGATAACGCTTCCAGCTGCGATGATCACGACTGTGAGGCGTGAAGGCCACCTTGCGTCCGTCGGCACTCAAACGCCCATTGCGCGCATAGACCAGGGGGAGACGTTCCGGCATCCCGCCCTCGGGGGATACGGTGTAGAGCTGGTGATTCGCCTTGGGACCTCCCTGCGCTCCACTGGCGAAGAGCAGGCGGTTGTCTGCGGTCCATTGCATCAACTCCTCGGCGGCGGGGTGGAAGGTCACCCGGCGGGCCACTCCCCCCGCAGTGGGAACCACGTAGAGATCCGTTCCCCCGTCGTAGTCTCCCTCGAAGGCAATCCGTGAACCATCCGGGCTGAAACGCGGCCGCTCTTCGGGGCCGGCAGGGCTGGCCAGGGGCCGAGCTACTCCACCCTCGCGGTCCACGACCCAAATGTCATCGGCATAGACGAAGGCGATGGATTCGGCACTGATGGCCGGGTAGCGGAGCATCCCCCCGTGGGGACGAATGCCGGCCTCCGCGGAGGGAGTCGATCCCATCCCCAGAACCGCCAACAGAAGAGAGACGAGGGCAGGACGCAACCACGGCGCAGCCCCCCGCGGGGCGAGGACCTTCCATGTGCTCATGAGGGCTCCAAGCAAAAGGGGAGAGAACAGGCCCGAAGATCGAACGAAGTCGAGACGACGAGATCGAACCCGCCGCATACGAATATGGGAGAGTCAGAGTTGCACCGGACCGCCTCGGGGGCCAGCCAGAATCCGGCGACCTCGGGGTGAAGAGCCCTCTCGGCCCCGAAGCAGGGCCGAGAGAAGTCGGACTCCTGCCGTCCTATTCGCCTACCTCCTGTGATGGACCGGGGTCCCCTCACGGAATCGCAATGCATCGGCCTCGCCTCCCCTCCGACCTGTTCCTAAGCTGATTCCACACCCAGGATCAAAGGGCTCGGCTCAGGCCGAGAACAGGAGTCCAACCATGAATGTCGCGAGCTCCCTTGCCGCTCCGCATCTCCATCGCCTCCGCAGCTGGCTGCTCCAGCCCACCGGCCGAAAGGCCCACCGCAGCTGGCGTCTGCGCAACCTCATCCACACCGCATTCCTCGGGGTGAGCGTGGTCATCGGGGTGATGTTCTACCGATTCGTCCGGGCCGCGGCCACCGGAAGCTTTCCCCTGCCCGACCGTCCCGCCGGAGTCGAGAGTTTCCTGCCCATCAGCGGGGCCATGGGACTCAAGCACTGGTGGCTCACCGGAACCCTGAACGACATCCATCCCGCGGCCACGATCATCTTCGTCCTGGCCTTGGTCCTGGCATTGCTCCTCCGCAAGAGTTTTTGCTCGTGGATCTGTTCGGTGGGATGGCTTTCCGAGAAGCTGGCCGCGGTGGGCCGTCGGCTCTTCGGACGCAATTTCCGTCTCCATCCCTGGGCCGACATCCCCTTGCGGGGATTGAAGTACTTCGTCCTGGGATTCTTTGCGGTCGAAATCTGGAGAATGAATGCGGTGGCGCTCGGGGCCTTCCTGAACACCCCTTACAACCGCGTCGCCGATGTCAAACTGGGGCTCTTCTTTGCGAATCTGGGCGGCGTCGGTCTGGGAATCGTCGTGGGATTGGTCGTGGCTTCGCTGCTGGTCCAGGGAGCCTGGTGCCGCTATCTCTGCCCCTATGGCGCGCTCCTCGGTCTCTTCTCCCGCCTCTCGCCGGTGCGCATCCGACGCGATCCCGTGAGCTGCACGAACTGCGGCCTCTGCGACCGAGTGTGCATGTCCCGTCTGCCCGTCTCCACTTCGATCGACATGCGCGATGCCGAATGCACGGGCTGTCTCGACTGTCTGGCGGTGTGCCCGGCCCAGGAAGCCCTCACTCTCCGTGCGGGCCCCAAGCGAGTGCCGGTCTGGACCTTCGCGCTTCTGCTCCTGGCCATCTATCTGGGAGGCTATGTCACCGCTCGAGGGCTCGGGCTCTGGGATACGGCGATCGGCGACCTCGAATACGCGGCCCGCATCCAGAACATCCATGGTCCGGAATACGGACACCCGGGTGGCGGAGGCTATCGGGGCGACTGACCTCCTCCACCCCTCGCCTGAAGACCGGACCGACTAGGGCAAGGAGACGAGCTCCACGTCGAAGATCAGCGTGGCGCCCGGGGGAATGGTCGGAGGAGCGCCCATCTCTCCGTAGCCGAGTTCGGCCGGAATGACCAGCTTGCGGCGTCCTCCCACCTGCATTCCCTGCAATCCCTCGGTCCACCCGGGAATGACCTGATTCAAACCGAAGGTCGCGGTCTCGCCGCGATCCACCGAGCTGTCGAATTTGGTGCCGTCGGTCAGCCAACCGCTGTAGTGGACCTCGACCATGGTGTGATCATCCGCGGGACTCGGCCCACTCCCCACCTCGAGATCGAAGTACTGCAGTCCACTCTCGGTCTCTACCGGATCACCGGTCACCGCCTCACCCGGAAAACGGGCCTGGTCTTCTTGGCTCACGATCACTCCTCGCTGGAGATGAACACGCACGATGGTATTCCAACCATCTGCTCGAGCCACCACGACCCGTGCTTCTTGGTGTTCGGATTCGAAAGTCACGCTCGTCGCCTTGCCCCCGACCGCCTCTTCGGCCATCAGCAGAGCTTGGGCGAGCGAAGTGGGCAATTCCTGCAATTCCACGACCAGTCGGCTCGGTTCGGGGGGGATGCGGGAGTAGTCGGTGGCCGCGACGACCTCCGAAGCCCGCCCGCTGATCACCAGGAGAAGAATCCCCCACGGAAGGGTCCACCGAGAGATCACGGCCCGCCCAACAGAACGATCCGCACCAGAGCACTGCTGCCGACCGGATCGAAGGCATTGCGATATCGCGCGAAGATCGTCTTCTCCCCCGCCCCCGGGCTGAGGGTGAAGGTTGTGGTGTCCGCGAAGGCCGTCCAGGTCGTCCCGCTGAAGGCGGGATCTTCGGAGATCACCATCTCTCCTGCGCCGTCCGCCACGCTCACGAGCTGGATCTGGGGATCCGCCGTGGTCTCGATACCGCCCACCACCTGAAGTGTCGCCGCCGACACCGTCACCGCCGGCGTGAAGAGCAGGTTCCGCTCGACATTCACCCCGAGATCACCCTCGACTTCGGCGTAGAGAGTGTCGGCGTCGGTATTGGCCGCCTAAAGAGTCCATCCGATGGAATCGGGGCTGTCGTCCCAGAGCGCCGTCGCCAGGCCCGCGGAGGAGCTTGCAACCCGGGCCCGGATGACCCCGTTCCCGGACACCCCGAGGACCAGAGCGGTGTCGACCACCGCCGCTCCGCTCGAGGTGATTCTCTGGCCCTTCAGAATGGTGAAGGTCGGAGTGAAGCGCAGGTTCAAGAGAGTGCTGTCCTCGACCCCCACCGAGCCGCCGACCCGGTTGCGGGCATGGACGAAGGCGGTGGCCGGCACTTCCGTCACCGGATCGAGAGTGAAGGCCACGCTCTGCAGGATCCCTGGCTGGGTGGATACGGAAACGGGGTTGGAGAAATCGCTGGAGGTGGACAACTCCACGATCTCTCCGAGATCATTGCGCACTTCGAGGGTCAGGAAACGAGTAGAGGTGGTGTTCCCGCCTCCCGCCAAACGCACGAGAGGGGGCGGAGTCACGATCGCCGGCGCCCCCAGACTGATCGAACGAATCTCCCCATTGGTCATGTTTGCCTGCAGCCGATACCAGTTGGTCACCGAGGGCGCAAAGTCGTGGTGGCCCGCGGTCACGACGCCGGTGGCCGTATTCCGGTCGATGGTGATGGGATCGATGGCATTGAAATTCTCGGTGGCAGAGACCGTCGAATGAAATACCACCCAGCTCGCGATCTGACTGTTGTCGATCCACTGCAGCCGCACGGAATCCGCAGAGACGGTGGCGGTGAGGGCATAGGGGTCGGGACCCGTACCGTTGGGATCATAGGGATTGTCGAAGGCAGGAGCATCCGGCTTGGCGGTGCACGCCACCAAGCCGATCAGGAAGATCAGAACTGCGAGGCGACGCATCGTCCATTGCATCCGTGGACCTCTTTCAGAATTGCAGACGCCAGCCAAGTCGAACTCCGCCGAGAGAGGAAGACGAGGTCGAACTCAAGGGCTGAACTTCGTCACCCGCTGCGACATAGACATCTCCGAAACCCATCCACGCATCCACGACACTCCACAACCCGATGGCGACGACTCCGGCCAGCGCGGCATTGCGCAGGGTCTCCGCCGAATCCATGTCCTGATAGACCGCATCCCGATCCGCACGCAGACTCGCGATCTCATTCGGGGCCACCGCATCCGCATACTTGCGGTCGAGGATTTCGTATTCGTCCCGGCGATTCTGAAAACGAGCTTCTCCGTAGGAGGCCACGATCGCCGTGCCGAGCTGCAGTCCCATCATGATCCATCCCCGGCGGGACCGACCTTCGTACAACTGGCCAAGTCCCCCGAGGACGGCGCTGTACCCCACGGCCCGCCATCGCTGCAGAGGCAAGAGGCTTAGATTCAGCACCAGCTCGGAATCCTCCTTGAGAACTCGCAGCTGCTCGTAGTGGTTCTGGAAACCCGCCAACCGCACTTCCAACCCGTGGGTCCCCTTGGTCAGCGGCAGCGCTTCGGCCAGAGGGAGTGTCCCCACCTCCTCGCCGTCCACGAAGACGGTCGCTCCACTCGGCCCGGAGAGGTCCAGGCTCGCAGCCTCCGCTCCCACCGCGAGGCACAAGAGCAGAAGGCTCGAAGTCCAGGTCAGGCGAGAGAAAGGGATCATGTTCATCCAGTGTCCGAAGAGGAAGGACGGGCCCCGACCCTCGCGAGGCGGCAGAGGGAGGGCGGCAGTATAGGCCAGAGTAGGAGATGGCTCAACTTCGTAACCCTGCACCGAGGAGTCCTTCGACGCGCTCAACCCAGCCGATCGCGGCGCAGAGCATGGGTGAGACAGTGTGGCCCTCCCCTCGCCCGACTCAATTCCGTGCTCGGCAAGAGGATGCAGGTCGGACGGGGCGCGTCGAGATCGACCGGGACCATCCCGTCCAGGAGCGCTTCCGCTTGGACCACCTCGAATCCCTGCGCGCTGAGCGCATCGGCGGTGTGGACGTTGCGATCGTAGAGGAGCAGCACCCCGGGGGCGACCGCCAACGCGTTGGCTCCGTCGGTCCATTGCTCACGCTGCTGAGCGATCACATCGCCTCCACCGCAGGCGATCGCCTCGAGATCCAATCCCCGCGCCCTCAGAGCGGTCAATAGGTCTCCCTTGGCCACCGGTCTCGGCTCGTCCGCGTGGAGATCGAATTCGTAGACGCTCGCGGTGTCGTCGTATCCCGGCAGAATCACCTGGGGGAAGACCAGACAACGCCCGCGGTCGATCTGCGTCATCACCGTGTCGAGATGCATGTAAGCCCGCTTGTGCGGCAGGGCCGCCACCAGCAGGTGACGAGGCCCCTGCTCTCGCCGGCGCAAGGCCGACACGAGCTGTCGAATTCCGGAACGGCTCGTCCGCTCGGAATAACCCACCGCGATCAAGCTTTCGGAGAGCATCATGATGTCTCCACCCTCGAAACGGGGCCGGTGCATGCCCCAGAACGCGGGATGGTCGCCATCGGCGGCCAGAGGATCGAGAATCACCGGAGCTTCGGAGTAGTCGGGGTGAAAGCGGAAGATCGTGCGGGTGAGCAAGGCTTCCCGACTCCGAGTGGCGGTCGCCATCGAAGAAAAGATCACTCCGTCGCCCACGACCACCTGAGGATCGCGTTGAAAACACCAGTTGGGAGTGGGGAGGATCTCGAAGAGGTCGGTCCCGGCCAGGAGATCGAGATCGTCCCGCCGCAGGAGACCTCCCACGAAGATCTTGGCCAGGTCCTCCGGCGGTGCCTCCTCCAAGCGCGACCGCACCGGACTCGCCACGCTCGAAGCGACCGAGCCCAGCAACCAGTCCCGAGCCCCATCGACGGAGAGCGCCTCCACCAAGAGATCGAACATCTCGAGCACTTCGACCCCGAGGTGCTCGAGTACATTCCTCAAGAGTCGATGCTCCTCGCGCGCCTTCTCTCCGAAGAGAATGTCGTCGAAGAGGAGCTCCTCCATCATGTCCGGAACCATCCGGTCGATCTCCGGCCCCGGCTCGTGCACCAGGACTCGGCGCAGACGACCGACTTCGGAGTAGACCTGCAATGCTGTCATGACCAACTCCCCGGCGGCGGCAGACCACCGATCGTGATTCGAGAACTAGACGCTCAGTTCGAGCTCCACTGGACAGTGATCGCTCCCTAACACCGCAGAGTGGATTCTCGCGGCCCGCAGCCGATCGCGCAACTCCTCGCCGACGAAGAAGTAGTCCAGACGCCATCCGACATTCCGCTCCCGAGCACGCATTCGCATGGCCCACCAGGTATACGCACCCTCTTCTTATCGATGAAACTCACGAAAGCTGTCCAAGTATCCGGCCTCGACCACCCGGTCGATCCACGCCCGCTCTCGGGGCAAGAAACCGGTGTTGCCGACATTCTGCTTGGGTCGGGCCAAATCGATTTCTCGGTGAGCAGTATTGAGATCTCCGCAGAAGACCACGGCCTTCCCCTCCGCTCGGAATTGCTCGCAACGCTCGAGAAAGAGCTCACAGAACTCCAATTTGAAATCGACCCGGCTCAGATCGGGGCGTCCATTGGGAAAGTAGGAGTTGAGCAGCACGAAGTCCCCGTAGTCCACGACGATGGTCCGACCCTCACCATCGAATCGCTCGTCTCCGAGCCCCAGTTCGATCGACTGCGGCTTCTGGCGGGAATAGACCGCGGTTCCACTGTAGCCCTTCTTCACTCGACAGGCATTCCACACCACATGGTAGCCATCCGGAGCGGCCATGGACGGATCCACCTGATCGAGCTCGGCCCGCACTTCCTGGAGGCAGAGCACATCGGGTTGGACCGACTCGAACCAGGCACCGAATCCCTTGCGATAGGCCGCCCTCGCTCCGTTGACATTCCAGGAAAACAGTCGAAGGCTCGGCACCATGACTCCATTTCTCGATTGGATACACGCCGCTCGCAGACCAACGCCCGAGACCGGGAGGACTCTCCGGGAGTCCACATGAAACACGAAGAAGCCGGCCTTGGCGACTGCCAGGACCGGTCCCGAATCGGAGGGTCACTCCCGGAATTCAGCGGTCGAATCGAAAACGAAGTTCCTCCCCACCCTCGAGCATGATCACCGCGGTGAGGGGATACTCCGGATCGGCGCCCTCGAAGTAGGCCCAGAAGGCGCGGCCCTGATCGGGCCCGACCCGCACCGCGGTCACCGGGCGGCGCAGCTGCGCCGACGAGGTCTCGATGCGGCTATTGGCTTCGCTGGCATAGGCTCGATTGTGGCGCCGAGACGTGGCCGACGTCCCCTTGGTGGCCAGTCCGCTCAGGCCTCCCTCGGTCGTACCCAGGCTGAAGTCCTGGTCGAGGAAGTCTCCGCCGAAGTCCTGGAAGAGTGTGGAGGGGGTGGTCGAGACGAAGCTCCGGCCCTGCAAGCCTCGGGCTGCGGCCGACTCGGACGAAGGCATCGGAGTCAACCACCGTCCCGCGGCGTCGACGAGATGGACATCCGCCCGGCGCAGCGTGACTTCCTCCTGCCGATGGTTGATGACGATCATGTCCAGGGCCAAGGTGTCTCCCACCCGAAAACCACTGGTGGCCACATAGAAGGTCTCGTCACCGCCCACGAGGGCGTGGCGCATCGAAGATTCGGCATCGAGGAACTCCGCGTCTCCCAGCCGATCGAGGCGCGCGGACCACGGAGAATCCACGCCCGTCAGATAATGAGTGCTCTCCGCCCGATCTGCGTCGCTGCGCAGAACGGGGGCGGGGGAACATCCGACCATTGCGAACCCAATGCCGAGCAACGCACTCCACCACACCTGTCGTCCCATGTCTTCCTGTGCCTCCCGAACGGTGCAAAGCCCCGCTTCGAAAGGACGAGAGCGGGGCAGAATCGAGGGAATCCTGCCGCGGGCAAAGCAAAAAGTGAGCCTTGGTGGCAGGAGATCCGATCCTTTCCCGTGATGCCCTCTCGGGGCGAATCCCCCCTTCGGCGAGATCAGAGGTGCAAGGCCGACCCGGCCGGAGTAGCTTGGACTGCATGAATGAGATTCCCCACTCCCCTCCGCGCCGGGCGCGCCGCCGCTGGCTGAGCCTCGCGCTGATCGCAGCTCTGGTGGCGGTCGCCCTCAGTCAGCGCTCCCCCTCCGTCGAGGTGGAGGAGTTCCGCCTCCTCCCCTACCCGAGTTCGGAGGCTGCCCGCCCTGGGGGAAGTTGGATCGCGGAACTTCGGCTGCGCGGCGACGGCTATCCTCTTCTCTTCCATCTCGACGAGGATGGGTGGCCCGAGCTCCTCTACCCTCGTGCGGGTCTCCGCCGTCTGAACTCCCAGCAGACTCTTCTCCTTCCCGACCCCGCCCACGGAGTGAGCTGGTCCTGGCCCGAACCCATCGAAGGCCGGAACTTCCTCGCCGTCGCCAGCGCTCGCGCCCGCCTCGACCTCGATGCCCTCGTGGAGCGTCTCCGTCGAGAGACCTCTCGGGCCCCCTCAGCCGATGAAGCCCGCGCGAGGGTGAAAGAGCTCCTCGAGAGCACCGTGGGACCCGCCCTTTCCGCCCGGGTCACGCCGCTCCCGACTCCCCCCGGACCCGCCGCGGGCCAGACTTGACCCCGACCGAAGCCTCTGCGAAGTTGGTGTCTCGAAATCGCGTCCCGAACTCGGATTTTCCGGGCGAGCCGCGTCCCCGTCTGACGATTCAGAGAATGTGAGGAGGAAGATCATGGCGGATGTGAAACGAATCGCTATCACCGGCGCCGCCGGTCAGATCGGTTACAGCCTACTGCCTCGACTCGCCGCCGGAGCCGTATTCGGCCCCGAGACGCCCGTCATTCTGCAATGTTTGGAGATTCCACCGGCCCTGGGAGCCCTGGGCGGGGTGGCCATGGAATTGATGGACTGCGCCTTCGACCTGCTCGAGGACATCGTGATCAGCGATGATCCCCGGACCGCCTTCGCCGGCGCGGATCTGGCTCTGCTCGTGGGAAGCAAACCTCGAGGGAAGGGCATGGAGAGGGGAGATCTCATCCGTGAGAACGGTCCCATCTTCACCGGCCAGGGCAATGCACTCTCCGAAGTGGCCCATCCCCAGTGCCGGGTGGTGGTGGTGGGGAATCCCTGCAACACCAATTGCCTGATCGCCCTGAACAACGCCCCGAACCTCGATCCCAAGAACTTCAGCGCCATGACCCGCCTCGATCACAACCGGGCCCTGGCTCAACTGGCCGAGAAGGCCGGACGTCATAGCTCCGAAGTACGCAACGTCACCATCTGGGGCAACCATTCGAATACCCAGTACCCCGATTTCCACTACGCGACCATCGACGGCAAGCCCGCCACCGAAGTCATCGCAGACGAGGCCTGGCTGCGCGACCCCTTCATCAAGACGGTGCAAGAGCGAGGCAAGGCCATCATCGAGGCCCGGGGACTGAGTTCTGCGATGTCCGCCGCCAACGCTGCGATCGCACACTCCCGCCTCCTCTTCCAGGGCACTCCCGAAGGAGAATGGACGAGCATGGCGGTGGTCAGCGACGGAAGTTACGGCGTACCCGAAGGGCTGGTCTCGTCCTTCCCCGTGCGCTGCCCCGGTGACGGGAGCTGGGAGATCGTCCAAGATCTCAGCTTCAACGAGTGGGGCAAGGAGCGCTTCGAGATCACGGTCAACGAGCTCATCGGCGAACGTGACATGGTGAAGGACCTCCTTCCCGGCTGAATTCATCCAATCATTCACTGCCCGAGGGAGCCGAGCAGATGAAGAAGTTTTTCATTGGTTGTGGTGTGCTCACTGGCATCGGCATTCTGCTGCTGGTGGGCACATCCTTCTTTGCGGTCCGGTGGTTCAAGTCCAATGCGCCGGATCTCGACCGCCTCGACCGTTACGAAACGGAATTGACCGACCGTTTCGGACAAGTGGCCGACTTCGTCCCCCCGGCCCAGGGGGCTTACGATCCAGAACGAGCCCGACTCTACGTGAAGGTCCGCCGTCGCCTCCACGAAATCGGCGCGCCGCTTCGTTCTCGAATCCAATCGGACGTGGACAAGGATTCACCTTCTCACCGCGGACTGCGGAAGTTCGTGGCCGGCCTCAAGTCGGGCGCGGCCTACCTCCGCGACTCCTTCGAGTACATCGCGGCCGCCGACTCCATCCTCCTCGAAGCCGACATGGGGCGCGGCGAGTATGTCCACTGGACCGGCCTCCTGGTCCGAGGCGGGCTGAGCATTCGCGGCAGTGACTACCTCGATTTCGATGTGGACGCCGACGACCGCGGTCCACTGCAGGCCTTGGGAGTGGAGTTCGAGGAGGACTGCCGAAGGGTCTTCCTCCGACAATTCGACGCCCTGCGGAGTGCGAAGGACGACGACCCCTGGGTACAGCTCGTTCTGGACGAGCGTGCGCGGGTCCGTCACGAGGACGGACTGTGGCCCTTCACAGGAAAGACCCTCCCCGAGCCTCTCGACTCGATCTTCGCGGAAGTGGAGACCGAACTCCGTCGCACGGCCCCCCAGGATGCGGCCGGCCTGTTGCTCGACAATGTGCTGGGCGCGAGGATCGATGACGACCGCGGCAGTTGGCGTGTCGAATTCGACCGATAGCCGCCCGCGCTGGCTGCTGCTCGAGGCCTATCACGGAGGGAGTCACGCCCGTCTGGTGGAGGGGTTGGTCGAGCAGCTCTCGGATTCACTGAGCTTCGAGCTCCTCACTCTACCGGCCCGCAAGTGGAAATGGCGGATGAGGGGAAGCGCGCTGCACTTCCTCGAACGAATGGTCCCGCTCGAAGCCGAGGCCTTCAACGGCGTCTTCGTGACCTCGATGACCAATGCGGCGGAGCTCCGCGGCATGCTCCCTGCCGCCTGGTCCCGACTGCCCTGGATCGTCTACTTCCACGAGAACCAACTCCGTTATCCGGTGGCCCATTTCGACGCCCGGGACCACCACTTCGCCTGGACCAATGTGGTGACTGCGGTCGCCGGCGGTCGGATCCTCTTCAACTCGCGCTACAACCTGGAGTCCTTCCGCGAGGACTTGGAACGATTGATCGCCAAGATGCCCGACGCCCGTCCCGATTGGGTCCTCGACCTCCTCCGCGAACGAGCAGAAGTCCTGGGCGTGCCCATCGAAGACCCTGAGCTGAGCCCGCGAAGTCGGCGTGGTCCCTGTCACATCGTGTGGAACCACCGGTGGGAATTCGACAAGGGACCCGAGGCACTCCTGCGAGCCTGTCATGAAGTCGCCCAGCATCCCCCCGAAGAGGTGCGGATCTCGGTGGTCGGCCAGAGTTTCCAAGACCATCCCTCGGCATTCGAGCGGATCGGCGAATTGGTCGGACCCCGGCTGGAACGATTCGGTCCCCTCGAGAGCCGAGAGGAATACTTCGCGCTACTGGCCTCCGCCGACGTCGTCCTCTCCACCGCGGACCACGAATTCCAGGGACTCGCGGTCCTCGAGGGCGCCCTGCACGGAGCCATCCCCTTGGTCCCCGATGACCTGGCCTACCGCGAACTCTGGCCCCGAAGCTGGCGTTATGTCCGCGAAGACCTCGCTGCGGCTCTGCGAGACCGCATCGTCCGGCGTCGGGAGTGGAGAAAAGAGGATCCCGCCCGGGTGGCGCGCAACTACACTTGGTCGGCGATGCGCGGGCGGTGGGCCGAGGTCTTCGGTGTCGGATCCTAGTTTTGCAGTTGGAGCCGGTGCCGAGTCTCTCCCACCAGTAGCGGCGTGGGACGGCCTTCGACCCAGTCCCGGTGTCCCGCGGCAAAAAAAGGAGAGAGGGGGTGTCCGCTCTGCCCCCCGGGCATGTGGAAGATGGCGTCCTCCTCATGACCCGGAGAGACCACCATCCGCTCGCTGGCCCCGTGGCGAGGATGCTGCACTCGCGGCATGAACGATCCCCCGGGCAATTCCTGACCATCCAAGGACAACCACCGCATCAGCTGCGGGAGGGCATAGCTGAGGGGATGGCGCAAACGAACCGTATTGAGTTTTCCCCACCGGAACTCTTCCAGGCTACCGGCGATCGACTCCGCCCGATCCACACCCTCGTCCACCACCTTCAACATCCAGGCGTCCCAACTCTCTTGGTCCGGGGGGAGCAGTTGTTGCGGACGCATCCGGAGGAGCTCGAGGACCACCGCGCTGGTATGGGGCAACCAAGCGATCCGAAAGCGCGGCTCCTCTTCGTAGCATCTCGCCGCGAGATAGCCATAGACCGCGTCGATCATCTGCAGTCGAAAGCCGCGGACGAGACGGTAACTCACCGACCCGATCGAGGCATGTCCGTCCCAGTCCTCCTCGAGCCACCGGGCGAAACGGCCCCGCTTCGAATCGGGGTCCGGGGGCCGCCTCGTAAAGAGTTCCAGCAGCTCCTGCCGCCATTGGTCCAGAAACAGAGCCCGGTCGTCGAGCTGGAGGGCCAGCATGTCCTGCTCGGTGGAGGTGGAGAGTCGCCTCAAATCGTCCCGAATCTGCCTCGCGCGGGCTCCCAGGGCATAGCCTCCGTCCCCCAGCCGGCGCAGCATCTCGCCATCGACCACCCGGGCGTTGGCCGTCCACACCCGTGCCTCGGGCGGATCGATGATGCGGGGGTGTTCGTCGGCGGAGAGATAGCCCTCCCAAGCGGTGCGGGCGTCGGATCCGATCGACGGAATCCGGCGGCCGCCCTCGCGCCGCCGGGGAATGAGTCCGGCTACGGTCCACGCGACGCGGCCGCGGCGATCGGTACAGACGAAGTTCTGCGGGGGAATCCCGCAGCGAGCGGCCACCGCAACCGCTTCCTCCACGTCCCGCACTTCTTCGAGATCGAGGAGGGTGAAGTCCGTAGCTCTGGGATCGTGGGCCGTCCACCGCAGCGCCCTCGAGCGCCCTCGATGATCGACGTCCCAGAGTGGTCCCCACCGGGTCAGAGGCACGCTCAGCGTGTCGGAGCTTCCTCCCGCGACGAGAATGACCTCCGGTCGCCGACCGAATGCTTCGAAGCCTTCCGGCGTCCGGTAGCGGGTGGAGTCGAGAGGATCGACCTCGACTTCCACCAGATCCGCGAAGTCCCCGTAGCTATTGGTCAGGCCCCAGGCCACCTCACCATTGGTCCCGGCGATCACCGATGGGGCCCCGGGCAGCGTCACTCCCACCACGCGTCGTTCCGACCCGCCGGGTTCGAGCCAATGCATCTCGGCTCGATACCAAATGTTCGGCAGGGTCAACCCCAGGTGCATGTCGTTGGCCAGAATCCCTCGACCGTCGGAGGTGTGAGCCCCTCCCACCGCCCACGCATTGCTCCCCGCACGATCCGCCGCTTCGACACCATCCTCTTCGGTGTCTTCCACGGAAGAAGAGCTCGGGGGGAGTTCCACCGAGGTGGGAATCGCCCCGATTGCGAAGGGCTCCCCCTGCATCGGAGCTTCCCAGGGATTTCCCCTCGGGGAGAGGAAATCGGCCAGCATTGGGGCGAGGAGGTCGTGGACCACTCCCAGCATCGATTCGGTCTGCGCTCCGCCGAGACTCAACTCGAGATGCATCGCGCAAGCCACGAGGACACAGTCCTCGGCGGTCCACGGTCTGGGCTTGGAGCGCAGCAACAAGTACTCGAAGGGACGCACCCGCAGGGCCTCGAGGCCGGCATTCACCCCTCCGACATAAGCTTCCAGGATCGACCGCTGTCGCGGCGTGCACCTGGCCACGACCCGCTGCGCCACTTCCGCGAAGGCGTGGCGGCGATTCTCACGATCGGTGGAAAGGAGGGCCGACCCCAATAACTCCGACAACTCGCCACTGGCCCGGCGACGCAGGAGATCCATCTGGAAGAATCGATCTTGGCCGTGGAGAAAACCCAGAGCGCGAGCCGCATCCACCCGGGATCCGGCCAGGATGCGGGGTACGCCCAAGTCGTCTCGCTCCACGGTCACCGCCGCTTCCAACCCCACCAACCGAAGCTCGCCGTCGAGCCGGGGAAGGCTCCCGCGCACCAACCCGAAGACGGTCAGGCCGAGTCCGGCGAGGAGCACCAGGGCGACCAAGAGGCCCCTGCGCATCCTGCGCAGGAAAGGTCTGCGCCTGGAGTCGTCAGTGCCGCTCATCTCGGCTCACGCGGCAGATCTTGGTCGATCACACCCTGCGGCGCCCTCGCAATGCTGGCGTACATCACCGGTACCACGATCAGAGTCAGGAAAGTCGCCACCGCCAGACCCCAGATGACCGCGACTCCCATGGGGCCCCACCACTGACTCGATTCGCCACCGATGACCAATACCTTCGCCCAGTCCCCCTGGACCAGAGAAGTGAAGTCGAGTGAGAGTCCGGTGGTCAGAGGAATCAATCCCAGAATCGTGGTCACCGCGGTGAGCAGAACCGGCCGGAAACGAGTGAGACCCGCGTGCACGATGGCGTCCTCCTTCGACATGCCTTCGCGCCGCAACTGGACGATGTAGTCCAACAACACGATGGCGTTGTTCACCACCACTCCGGCCAATGAGATCACGCCCACGCCGGTCATGATGATCCCGAAGGGCAGCCGAGTGACGAGAAGGCCCACGAATACTCCGATCAGCGACAGAATCACGCTCGCAA
This sequence comes from Candidatus Krumholzibacteriota bacterium, assembly GCA_024276305.1. Classification (GTDB taxonomy): domain Bacteria; phylum Krumholzibacteriota; class Krumholzibacteriia; order JAJRXK01; family JAJRXK01; genus JAJRXK01. Next base: position 46,877 of record JAJRXK010000050.1, on the reverse strand, counting down.
GAATCACCAGAGGAACGGTGATCGAATCGAATTGGGTGATGAGGACGATGAGGATGAGCATCAGAGCCAGGACGAAGGCCTTCTCGAGAAAGGCCGAGGCTTCCTCCTGGTCCTTCGACTCACCGGTGAATTCCAGGGCATAACCCGCAGGAAGAACGAGTCCTTCCAGATCCTCCCGGACTCGGCCGAGTAGTTCGTTGGCATTGGTGCCGGGACTGACCTCCGCCGTCACCGTGACCACTCGCCGAGAATCGATCCGGTGGATGGCCGCCACTCCGGTGCCGAATTCCACGTCGGCGAAGGAGGTGAGCGGGATACTCTTTCCCTCGTAGAACACGGTGAAGGACTCGAGGTCCTCGCGGCTCAGCCGAGCGGGCTGCTCGTAGCGCACGACGATGTCGTACTCGTCCTCACCCACCCGGTACTCCCCCACATCGTCCCCATTGACGGCGGTGCGAATGGTCGCGGCGATGTCCGCGGTCCGCAGCCCGAACCGGGCCGCCTTTTCCATATTCGGCCGGACGATGAGTTGGGGAAGGCCACGGTCGAAGTTGTCCTGCAGATCCACCAAGCCCGGTTCGTCCCGAATGAGCCCCCGTACCGTCTCGGCCAGAATGCCCAGCTGCGCGTAGTCGTCGCCATGAATCTCGATGTTCACGGGCTTGCCCGTCGGCGGGCCATCGCTCTGCTTGTCGATGGTCAGGCGGGCACCGGTGAAGCCGGCCAGGGCCTCTCGAAGCTGCTCCAGCAACTCGCGGGAGGAGTGTTTCCGTTCCTGAAAGCGCAGAAACTCCATGGTCAGGCGAGTCTCATTGACCGGGGCCGAAGCGGAAGTGCCGAGTTCGGTGGTTCCTCCCGATCCCACTTCGGTCACATAGGCCTTCATGTCGGTCAGCTTGGCGATCTCGGCCTCGACTTCCCGAGCGTAGCGGTCACTCTGCTCGATGCGCGTGCCGGAGGGCGCGCTGATCTGCACAAAGGCATAGGTCGGATCGGTGTCGGGAAAGAGCTCGGATCCCGCGTTGAATCGGTCGAAGATTTCCCCCACCGCAACCAACAAGAGCAGCATCCCGACCAAGGTCCGCGTCCGATGGCGCAGAGCCCACCGGAGCAAGGGCTCGTAGCGCACCAGACCGACGTTCATGATCCGGTCCCCCAATCCGGGCCTCCCCCCGACGACCTGCGGTGTCTTCATGTAACGCGAGCAGAGGACGGGATTGAAGACCAACGCCACCAGCAGCGACGCACTGAGAGTAATGATCACGGTGATCGGCAGGTACTTCATGAACTGTCCCAGGATGCCGGGCCAGAAGACCATGGGGCCGAAAGCACAGAGGGTGGTCAATGTCGACGCGATCACCGCACCGGTCACCTGACGGGTTCCCATCGACGCCGCTTCGATGGCTCCGAAGCCTTCGCCCCGGTGGCGATAGATGTTCTCGACGATGACGATGGCGTTGTCGACGAGCATACCGAGAGCCAGGATGAGCGAGAAGAGCACCACCATGTTGAGGGTATAGCCCATCGCCTGCAGCACGACGAAGCTCATGAGCATCGACAGTGGAATCGCCAACGCCACGAAGAGAGAGTTCCTCAGCCCGAGAAAGAGGAAGAGCACGGCCACCACGAGAATCAACCCACTGAGAATGTTGTTCTCGAGTTCTCTCACCATGAAGCGGATGTCCACCGACTGATCGACCATGATCGTCAGCCGCGTATCCTCGGGCAATCGCGCCTGCCATTCGTCGACCACTTCTCGCACTGCATCGGCGATGCGAATGATGTTCTCGCCGCTGCGCTTCTTGACCGAGAGGGTCACCGAATCGCGGCCTTCCAACCGCGAGATCGTAGAACGGTCGGCGGCGGTCATCCGGACCGTGGCCACGTCCCGGACGTAGACCGGAGTCTCGGCCGCAGGATTGAGGATCACGTTGGGGATCTCGTCGATCGACTCGAATTCTCCGGGAACTCGAACCTGATACTCGTAAGTGCCGACCCGGACATCGCCCCCCGGCAAGGTGACGTTCTCGAGGGCGATGGCGTCTTTCAAGTCCACCAAACCCAGCCCGTAGGCCTCGAGGCGACGGGGATCCACATCGATCCGGACTTCCTGTTCCACGCCTCCGGTCAGATCCACGGCCAGTACGCCCCGGATCTCCTCGATGTCGTCCTGGATGTCCTCTCCGATCTCCTTGAGATGGACGAGGTCGAAGGGACCCGAGATGGCCACCTGCATGATGGGCCAGTCGTCACTACTGATTTCGTAGACCAGCAGATCGTCCCGCACGTCCTGGGGGAGTTCGGGTTTGGCCAATTCCACGGCGTCACGGACCTTCTGCAGGGCATCGCTCATGTCCACATCGGGTTTGAACTCCAGAGTGACATTGCTCACCCCCTCGCTCGACTGGCTCACCATCTCCACCAGATCGGGCACCGCTTTGAGCTGCGTCTCGAGCTTGCGAGTGACCAGGTTCTCCATGTCCTGAGGGGATGTCCCGAAGTAGGGAGCGTAGACCATCACATAGGGGATCTTCACGTCGGGAGACGATTCCCGGGGCAAACTCAAGTAGGAGGACACGCCCAGAATCACGACCAGCGCGATGGCCGCGAGGGAGGTCATGCTCTTGCGAATCGCGAGGTCGGTGAGGGTCATCGCGTCTCTGTCTCCGCGGAAGACCCGCTCACGCCGAGGTCGAAGTCGAGAGGAAGCTCCATCCGAGATTCCTCGCGGACTTCGGGGGGGTCTCCTTCGGCACTTCCGTCACGCCGCTGCGCGAATTCGGTGACCGCAACCAGGGAGCCGTCACTCACGTCGCGCTGACCGCGGACGATCAGTGACTCTCCCTCGGTCAGGCCCGAGGTGACCACGACCATGGCTCCTTGGTCAGCGCCCAGAGTCACCGGCCGCGCCACCGCACGACTCCCCTCCACCACGAGCACTCTCGGGCCATCGCTTCCTCGAGTGATCGCGTCCCGAGGAATGGCCAAGACCTGCTCGTGTCGAGCCACGAGGATTCTGGCCGCAGCGAGAACCCCAGCCCGCAGACTGCCCTCGGGGTTGGACACCCGAATCTCCAAGGCGAACTTTCCGGTAACCGGACTCGCCTCCACCGAAACCCACCGCAGCCTGGCCCAGACCGGATCCGAGATTCCGGTGACCTCCAGCCGAGCCGGCGCTCCCACCCTCAGCCGCGCCACCTCTGCCTCGGTGACATAGGCCTCGAGTTCGAGCTCGGAGGAGTCGACCACCCGGGCCACGACCTGACCCGGCACCACGAATTGGCCCACCTCGACCTTGCGATCGACCACCACCCCATCGAAGGGGGAGGCAATGGCTGCACGCTCGTAGTGCAACCTGGCGATTTCCGCATTCTGCCGAGCCTGCTCCGACTCGGTGTGGACCCGCAGCATCTCTTGCTTGCTCACCGACTCCTCGTCGTAGAGAGTGCGGGTGCGCTCCTCGTTGTAGCGCCGCAACACCGCTGCGGCCTCCGCCGCCTTCCATTGCGCGTCGAGCAAGCGCCGATCGAGGAGTACGAGGACCTCTCCCTTCTCCACCTCCGTGCCGCGATCGGCCAGGATCTCTTCGACCACTCCGGCTTCCTCAGTGCTCACGTCGGTCGCGCGCACCGCTGCGAGCCGGCCACTGACGGTCAACCATTCGTCGAGATCGCTGCGCCCCACTTCCAAGACCCGCACGTTCGCGGGTCTCTCCTTGACCGTGGCGGCGCCTTCTCCCATGCCATCGTCTCGAGCGCAAGCTGCGAGTACCAAGGAGGACAGGACGAGGGTAGAGATCCAGCGCATCAATTTGCCTCCTCGTGAGCGAAGTCGCCCGCTTGGCGACCGAGTATCTCGTGCAGGGGGGTCAGCGGCGACACTCCCATGGCCCGCTTGAGAGTGGCAGTGGCAACCACCACATCGTAGCGAGCTTGAATCAGCGCCGAACGCGCCGTGAATCGTTCGGCCTGCGCGTCGAGAACCTGCAACCGATCTGCCTTTCCCAATTCGTAGCGCAGACTCATCTGCCGATAGGCGTCCTGAGCGCGCTCCATATTGAGGCGCGCGGCGGACAGGTCGTCCTGAGCGATGACCCGATCCTCCACCGCGAGGAGCACCTCCGACTTCACCGCTCGCCGCACCTCACTCAGGCGGTGTCGCTGACGCCGCAGATCGGCCTCGTTCTGCCGCACCAATCCTTTGGTCACCTGCCCGTCGAAGATGGGAAGATGCAGCGTGACTCCCAGGCGCCAGAAGTCGTGCCCCTTGTCGGTCAGGGTCGAGAGATCCCGGGCCACATAGCCCCACTGACCTTCCACACTCAAGTAGGGATGACGAGTGGCAGAATTCGCACCCCGCTGCAATTCCAGAATCGGGATCATCCCCTCCTCGCTCCGCAGATCAGCCCGGCCCTGGGCCATTCGCAGGGCGAAAGTGGGCGAGACCTCCTCGGTCTCGAGCTGGAAGCCCGTGACGACACTCAACGGAGTCCTCGGATCGCGTCCGAGCAATTCATTGAGCCCGTAGGCCGCACGACGCAATTCCTGACGTCGCCGTCTCAGCTCCGGTCCCAGATTGGCCAAACTCACCGCGGCCTGCAGAGTGTCCAGAGGAGCCACGAGTTCGAGTTGAAAGCGCCGGCGGGTGACTTCCAGGAACTGCCGCCGCGAGAGGACTTCACGCTCCATTGCTTCCGCCCGCTCCTGCGCCAACAGGACCCCGTGGTAGGCCTGAACCACGGACTCCAGAGTGCGGTGCTCGAGATCCTCGAGCACGGACTCCTGCTGCTCGATGGCCGAACCGGCGGCGCGTACCGCGCGAAAGACTCTCGTCGGGCGAAGTTCCCAGAACAGGTCGGCATAACCCCGCCAGAAGGTCTGGGCTGGAACCTCTTCCGGCTTGGGGAGAAAGGAGAACCCGCCCGCCACCGGGGGACTCACTCCCGGGTGCTGGTCGTAAAGGGGCTGGAGGAGCGGAGTGAGGAAATCATCCCCCTCTCCCCCACTCGAGAAGGAGGAATCGAGGACGAAAGAAGGGTCGCGCGAACGGCTGAAGGAACTCTGGACTTCGAGACGGGGCAGGCCTTCGCTCCGGGCGGAGATCGCCTGCGCACGCACCTTGGCCAATCGCTCTCGCTGCTGCGAAAGGGCTTCGTTGGCCGAGAGGGCCATCTGGGCGCACTCCCGCAGTGATAGCGCCGACTCCGCGCCCTCGATCGCAACCAGCACCTCACCATCGGTCGCAAAATCCTCGGCCAACGAAGGAACTGCCTCCCCGACCAGACCCAAGCACAATGTGAAGAGGATCACTCTTCTGAACATGATCGTTTCCTCAATTGGATGTTCCGTCGAACGAGGACATGTCGGCCACCTGTCCCGCTCCCAAGAAGAACTGACGAACGACGTCTTCTACGGCTTCTCCCGCTTCGAGTTGCCCACAAGCGGCATGCGCGTCCGATTTCTCGAAGACCTCGATCTGTTCGGCGAATCTCACCCGCTCGTAGGCCGAAAAGACCTCCAGATGCACGATGTGGAAGAGATGCCGCAGCACCAGACTCAGGTTCGTGTCCGGTCGAAGGTGAAACTCCCCCTCCCGAATCGCGCGGTCGAATCGCTGCGAGGCCCAGGCGAACATGCGAGAGTAGTGCGGGGTCCAATCCACCTCGGGTTGTCCCGCCGCCGGCCCGTAGGCCATGGAAAGTGCGAAACGCAGGGCCTCGGGATGATCGAGGCTGAAGTCGACGTGGGCCCGGGCGTAGCGGCGCACGGCATCGACGATGCCCCTGTCCTCCTCTACCGCTTCCATCGCGCATTCGGCCAACGCCCCCAGGACCACGTCCACGCAGCGGGCATAGAGGCCTTCCTTGCTTCCGAAGTGGTAGCTGATCAGAGGGGCGGTCACCCGAGCCCGATCGGCGATTTCGCGCAATCCGCTCGCCGCGTAGCCCTTGTGCCCGAAGATCTCGATGGCAGCGGTGACGATGTCCTGCTCCCCGGGTGACGCCACCGGATCCGCCGCCTTGCGACCCTCGAGGATCCTCCGGTACTTACGACCGTCCATGCATCGCCTTCGACATTTCGCGGGAGAGAGAGTTCCCTGGATTGAACGGATGTAAAGCCACCCTGAACGATTGTCAAGCCCTCCCCCCCGAAGCTCGCCGCCACGGCGCGGCTCTCCTCTGTCACCCGCATCCCCTCCACGGGGGATCGCTCATGAACAAGATCCTCTACCGCCTGGCCAAGCGACTCAGCGCGGAGGTCGGGGTCCTGACCCTGCGGCTGAACTTCCGCGGCGTCGGCCTGAGCGAAGGAGTCTACGACCACGGTCGAGGCGAGGTCGACGACCCGGTCGCCGCGTGGAAGGAGCTCATCCTCGAGATCATTCCCGACACCTCCCACCTCTTCCCCGGTCACGAAGATGCAGCCGTCGAGGCCGTGATCCCCTATATTCTCGCGCTGACTTCAGATCCGGGGGAATGATCCATGTCTCTTCTTCCAACGCAGGCCTACCTGGCCCGCGGCGTGGGCCATCACGCCCACCAGCTCGTGGCCTTCGAACTCGCCCTCCGCGAGGCGGGAGTTGCCGCCCAGAATCTCGTGACCGTGTCCAGCATCCTCCCACCGGGCTGCCCGATCATCGCTCGGACCGAGGGAGAGCGCGGTCTGCTCCCGGGACAGATCCTTCATGTGGTCATGAGTCGAGTGGAGACTTGCGAAGTCGGACAGAGACGGGTCGCCAGCATCGGTCTGGCTCGGCCGACGGACCCGGCGGTCCACGGCTTCATCGCCGAACACGATGCCACGAACCAGCCCATCTCCGAGGTGGAGTCCACGGTGGTCGGGCTCGCGAGCACCATGCTCGCGACCAGTCTGGGAGCCCCCCCCGAATCCGTCGGCGAATCCGCCGAGTGGGCGAGCTTCGAGGGGATCGAGGAGACTCAGTGCATCTCGGCCGAAGCCCACTGCGAAGGCGCCGGGCAATGGACCGTCGCGGTGGCGCTCTGTGTCCTGTTGATCCGCGACAACTCGGCAGAATCGCAGCCCCAAGGGTGAATATTCTGACAAAGATGGCGCGCCGGCGCAGGAGGCCTTGCTTTTCGCCCCCTTTCTCCTGCTATACTGAGCGCCTGTCACACTCCCTTCATTCCTTCTGCACACGGCCCTCCTGGCCCGAGTAACCATGACCACCGAAAATCCCACGCCTGAGAAGCCCGAGTCCGAGGCCTCCGCCCCCGACTCCTCCACCCACACCGCCTCCGAGACCACCGAAGCCGAACTCTCCTCCGAGAAGAGTCCGAGCAAAGCGATTGAGGTCGAAGCCGCCACCACCGAAACGGTCGAAGTGGAAGTCGCGGCCGAGGTAGAAAGCGAAGTGCCCGAGACCGGGGAAGAGCTGACGGTCCTCGTCGAAGCTCCGGCCGCGGATGCTCCGACCGTCGAGGAAGTCACGGTGGAGATCGCCCCGCCCCCCGAAGAGAAGCCCGCGGCCGATCAGGCCGAGGAACTCGCCGCCGCCATCGCCGAGGACACGCGCCTCGAGACGAAGCTCAAGGCCGGCGATCGGCGCGAGGTGAAGCTGGCTCAGGTCGGAGACAAGGAGTCCTTCCTGGACTTCGGTGGAGCCTCCGAGGGAAGCATTGCCACCTCCGAACTGCGCAACGAAGAGGGGGAGCTGAGGGTACAGATCGGGGACACCTTCACCGCCATCGTGAAGAAGGTCGGCGACACGGTGGAATTCACCACCGGTCGAGGCAAAGGCAATGACACTCTGCGCCTGCGCGAGATCGAAAGCGCGGCCGAGAACAAGATCCCCCTCCCGGGCAAAGTGAAGAAGACCAACAAGGGGGGCTTCGAGATCGACTTGCACGGGGTTCGGGCCTTCTGTCCCTTCTCCCAGATCGACGTCGGATACTGCGAGAACCCCGAACAGTTCGTGGGACAGGACCTCAGCTTTCGCATCATCACCTTCGAACGGGGAGGGCGAAACATCGTGGTCAGCCGTCGGAAGATCCTCGAAGAGGAGTCGAAGGCGGCCGCCGTCGAAACCCGCGAGAAGCTCGAGTTGGGAGCCGTGTTCCCCGGAGTGGTCCGGCGACTCCAGCCCTATGGCGCCTTCGTCGACATCGGAGGCATCGATGGCCTCGTGCACGTGAGCGAGATTTCGCACACCCACGTACGCGACCCCAAGGATCGGCTGAAGGTGGGGCAGGAAGTCCAGGTCAAGGTCATCAAGATGGAAGCACTCGGCACCAAGCAGGAGCGGGTCAGTCTGTCGATCAAGCAGCTCGAGGAAGATCCCTGGGCCAATGCCGCAGAAAAGTGGCGGGTCGGCACTACGGTGAGGGGGAAAGTTGCTCGTCTCACCGACTTCGGTGCCTTCGTGGAACTCGAGCCCGGCGTGGACGGCCTGGTTCACATCTCTCAGATCTCCGCCGATCGAATCGAGCACCCTCGGGATGCGCTCAGCGTGGACCAGGAGATCGAGGCTCGAGTCCTCGACGTGGACGGCGGATCCCGGAGAATCTCCCTCTCGATGCGTCCCGAAGGGGAAGATCGCCCCACCCCGCGGGGAGACCATGGCGGGTCACGCCCTCACCGTCGCGAGAAGGTCCAGAGCTATAGTGCGGGACCTCAGGAGGAGAAGACGGAGATCGATGTCTCCTCCATGGACTACTCGGACGCGGTGGAGGCTCTCAAACGCAAGTTCGAGCAGCGCTGATCTCTCCTCCACTTCCACCAACGAAGAGCGGACCCCTTTGGGGTCCGCTCCTTCTCGTCGGATGGTCTCGATCCTGGTAGAGGAAGGAGAGCTCAGATCCCTTCGGCGCAGGCCTCTGCCCACTGCCCGTGGAAGAAGCCCAGTCCCCCGTCGGCGCGGCTCTTGTACTCACCGCGGAGTCCTCCCACTCGATCGCCGTTGCGCAGGGCCCAATGACCCGCGAAGTTCCCCATCCCGTCTTGGTCCACACTGGGCTCCCAGCTACCCTCGACCAGACCGCGGATGTGACCATTGCGTCCGATGTACTTGCCGGCAAAGACCCGTTCGCCCGCATCGTTGATCCCATAGCGTCCCATGAGGAAGCCGATGGGATGGTTGCGTGCATTCATGACCAGACCGCGGAACACTCCACCATTTCCGTCACCACGATCGGGAGTGCTGCGCCAGTAGCCAGCCAGGAATCCCTCGCCGCAGTCGCCCTTGGGGTCGATCACGCGACTGGCGAAGCTCACCGCGTTGCCCAGATCGTCCACCGGGATGACCTCATCCAAGCCATGGAGTTCGGCGAGGGAGAAGGTCTGGGTCAACGGGCCCGTCCGGAAGGTCAACTCTCCACTGATCCGGCCCGTGGAATCGGGCTTGGAGAAGATGCACACCAGGATGCCGTCGAAATGCGGACCCGTGCGGCTCACCCAACCCACGGTCTGACGGTCGGTGCGAGGCAGCCGATGGTCGAAGGGCCGCTCGAATCGAATCACCCGACTGAGGGCGATCGCTCCGTTGGTGACGCTCACCGTACCGGTCCAATCCAGACCCATTTCTGGCGGAAGAGTGCTGCGGACGGAATCGCGGGGCGTCCCGTCGAGCTGGCCCCAGAGAATGCGTACATAGGTCCGCTGCACCTCGGGACGGTCGAGGCCCGGATCGTCGTCGACCAGGCTGTCCTCATCGGCAGTGTCGAGGCTCAGATCCTCGGCCATCATCGCATCGCTGAGCAGAGCAGCGTCTCCGAAGGCCTCGGCCTCGTCGGAGTAGCTCAGCCCTCCGTAGGACGCGTTGAGATCCAGGCTCTCCATGGCATTCGCGCCGCCGATCTCACCGTCGTTGGCAGTGGCGGGATTCGAGTCGTTGCTACAACCTGCGGCGAGGATCGCCAGCAGCGCGATCAGCGAGAGCAGAAAGATTGGTCTGCGGGTCTTCATGATATCTCCTTCGAGTTCAGCCGGGCCGAAGACCCGGATCGGGGGGTTCTCGGTGTCGGCATTGCAACCCGGAGGCCGGAAGTCACACAATCCAACAACTTATGTCATATCAATGACTTCCATGGATATGCCCGGGCCCGGAGAGAGCCTCTGAGCGTACCTGACGGTACAGTCGAGGAGTTGCCAGTACGACCGAGGCCCCGCAGGGATCCGACGGCCTTGACCGCGGTCCGCCCCAGCTGGCACTATCGTTCCTTCAGGCTCCACTTTCTTCGTGAGAAAGCGAGACCATCTGCGGCTCTCTTGGAACGGCACCCCATGCAATCGCGCCTCTCGCCGAATCGATCCCCGATACCACTGGCTCCGGCCCTGCTCATGGCCCTGGTGCCGGTCGCGGTCTGGGCCCTCGTTTCGACCGCTCATGCCACGATCCCCCGATGGCAGCTGCAGGGAACTCCGGGACCCGACCTTCAGACCACTCTGGCCATCGGAGGGATTCCCACGCCCCCTCCCTCGGTCGCGGCCAACCAGGCCTCTTACGACGTGCAGTCCTATTCGCTCATCTTCCGGCCGGACTTCGGCGCCGAAACGCTCGACGGCCAAGTCCACATCGTGTTGACGAGCCTGGTCGCGCAATTGGGAGAGGTCTGCCTGGATCTCTACGACAATCTCGGTGTCACCCGCGTCTTCACGGACTTCGGAGAAGAGCTGGCCTTCACCCATGCGGCCGACGTGCTCACCGCGACCTTGGCCCAACCCTTGGGGGTTGGAGAGTCGACGGCCATCACCGTGGTCTACAGTGGTTCGCCCCAGCCTTCCGGCTTCATGGGATTCGACTTCATGCAGACCAACAGCGGCGCATCGACTCTCGCCACGCTGAGCGAGCCCTACTTCGCCCGCAGTTGGTGGCCGTGCAAGGACACGCCGGACGACAAGGCCGCGGTGACCGTGGCCGCCTTCGCGCCCACTGGCAAGTACGTGGCCAGCAACGGAAAGCTGCTCGGCCTCTACCCCGTGCCCGGCGGAAACTACTATACCTGGCGCGAAGACTACCCCATCAGCACCTACAACGTGAGCCTCGCCATCGCAGACTACGAGGGATGGACGGAGACCTACACCTCGTCGGTCTCGGGAAAATCCATGCCCATCGAATACCGGGTCTTCCCTCAGGATCGAGCGGCAGCCGAGATCGACTTTCAGAACACCGCAGCCATGATGGACCTCTACGAATCCTACTTCGGAGAATATCCTTTCATCGACGACAAGTACGGGATGGCGGAATTCGTCTGGATTGGAGCGATGGAGCACCAGACCATGACGAGCTACGGCGATTTCTTCCTGACCGGCGACCAATTCTACGAACGCATCGTCGGCCATGAGCTCGCTCATCAGTGGTTCGGAAATCAACTGACGGTTCGTGACTGGAATGAGCTCTGGCTGCACGAGGGATTCGCCACCTACGCAGAAGCTCTGTGGCTGGAGGCTCGAGACGGAACTGCGGCCTACCACGCCTACATGAACAAGCACTCCAACGATTGCTGTGGCTTCTACGGCCCCATCGTCCCGCCGAACAATCTCTTCGGAGACACCGTCTACTTCAAGGGAGCATGGGTTCTGCACATGCTGAGGAGGGTGGTCGGCGACGCCGCCTTCTTCGGAGCGTTGCGATCCCTCCCCTCGACTCCCGGCCTCGAGTACGGCAATTTCACCACCGGCGACGTCCAGAGAGCTTTCGAAGATCAGAGCGGTGGCGACCTGAGTTGGTTCTTCGATCAGTGGATCTATCGAACTGGTCGTCCGACCTTCCAACTCAGCTGGACCGTGAGCGGTCCCCAGAACCGGGTCGACCTGACGGTCTCCCAAGTCCAAGCGGGTCTCCCCTATTCGATGCCTCTGGACCTGCGAATCGTGACCACCGCCGGAAGCTTCGACACCACGATTTGGGTGCGTTCGGCTCAGGATCAACTCGCGGTTTTTTCTCCGGATCCGGTGGTCGATGTGCAGCTCGACCCCGACCACTGGGTGCTCCACTTCGAAGCCCCGGTTGCAACTCCGAACGATCCCACCCCGCAGCTCGCAGCCCCGACTCTCCTGGCCAACCAACCCAATCCTTTCAATCCCTCGACTCTCCTGCGCTTCGAACTGCCGTCACCTTCCTCCGTGAAGCTCCGTATTCTGGACAGCCACGGAAGGGTGGTCGACGTGGTCGATCCCGGCCCGCTCTCCGCCGGCCGGCATTCCCTCCCCTGGATGGCCCGTGACCGTCGAGGTGCGCCTCTGAGTTCGGGCGTGTACCGGGTCCAGCTCGAAGCGAACGGACAGAGGAGCGTGCGGTCGATCACTCTGGTCAAATGATCGACCGTCCTCCGATCCTCCCGGAGGCACTCTCCTCTGACGAGGCCCAATGATCGATCTTCTCCTCGACCGGTGGACTCCCAAATCCGCCCTCAACACGCGACCATCTTCCGCTCCCCCCGGCCCGGGGGAGCCGGTGGCGACCTCCATCGCTTTGGCGCAGTGGCGGCTTCGAGCCCGCGCGGCGTTGGTCGAGGAATCGACGGACGAGGCGGAGACCCTGAGTCGGACCGCCCGAGGCCTGGCCGATGGGCTCGCGAATGCCTCTCTCGCGGCCCTCTCTCCCACCGAGAAACGCGCGTTTTGGCTGAACATCTACAACGCGCTCATCGCCCATGCGATCGTGCAGGGGTCGGTCGGACAACCGCGATGGCGGAGACCCCGGGGCCTCTACCGCCGCTTCGCGTGGTGGATTGCGGGAGATCGGTTCACCGCGGATGCCATCGAACATGGGGTATTGCGGGCCAATCGCGGCCATCGATGGCTCTGGGGCCCCAGCTTCGGCTCCCGCGACCCACGGCGGCGGCAGGTCCTCGAGGACCTCGATGCCCGCATTCACGCCGCCTTGCACTGCGGTGCCGAGAGTTGTCCGCCGGTGCAGGTCTACCACCCGGACCGTCTCGACACCGATCTGGAACGAGCCCTGGTGGGGCTGGTGGAGAGCAGCAGCCGTTGGGGAAAACCAGGCGGGGTCCTGGAGATTCACCCCGTGCTCTACGCCTATCGGAAGGACTTCGGAGGCGAAGCGGCGCTGATCCAACGAATCACTCGGATTCTGGCGCTGCCCCAGGCCTCCGAGATTTCAGAACTACGGCCGCGAAAACTGTCTTCGGTCCCCGCCCTCTGAAGAGAATCCTGGGGAGCCGGAGGCAGGTGCTCCCTGCAGTGAGGGGACCTCACACACCCGCTTCCAAACTCCCCATCCCATGGTTCTTCTTCCGGTCGGGCAACCCGATGCGACTCTTCCCCAACGAGCCGGGCGACCCTCGCTTCGGTCGAACCACGGTCTCCACCCCAACGGGTGGAAGCGCACGCGTCACTCCCGTAGAGTCCACGCGGGACGGTCGACACCGACCGTCTCGAGACAATCGTGGGGGTGAGATCGGAGCGGGCCACGGCAACGTTGCAGTCGGCGGTTCTTGCGGTGGCTTCCCGTTTCGACTCTGGGGCCGAAGCGTCTCGTCACACACCCCACGAAGAGGCCGATGGATTCCGTAGCATCAGACGGGAGCCCAGACGAGCGTACCGACACCTACAGAATGTGGTTTGGGGGGATCGATCGAGTCGCTGCCGTGGATAGACAAGCAGACAGACTGAACCAGTCCCGTCACTTCAAGGTACGTTGGCCACGCGTCCGGAGTCAAGCCTGTGGGGGTGCCGGAGGAGAATCGCAGTCCAGATAGCGCCCGAACCACTCCAGACTCCGGTCGATGGCATCCTCGAGCCAGGGGGAAGGACCCTCGAAAGGGTGCTTGGCGCCGAAGGTATGCGAGGCCCCCTCCAGGATCGCGAGTTCGCACCGCGTCCGTCGCCCCGCCCGGAGCAACTCCGCCTCGGCCGGATCCACCGCCAGATCCGCACCGGCATGGAGGATGAGATGCGCCGCAGACATCTCCCGCGCGGCAGCCTGCAGGTCCAGACGATCCGCATTGCGCCGCACGTCTTCGACGAAGGCGAAGTCCATGGCCATGTTCTGTCCGGTCCGCGCATTCACGAAATTCAGGCTGCCGCGTGCGGCCCACTGTTCCAATTGACGGTCCGTGAAACGAAGGAGATGCCCCACCCCACTCCAGGTCACGATGGCTCCTACCTGCGGATTCTCCCGGGCTAGGACCATCACGGGTACCGCGCCCCGACTGTGCCCCAACATTCCGAGAATCTCGGTCCATTCTTTTCCCCGGCCCTACACCCATCGGACCACCGTTTGGAGATCGGCAAGCTCGTGACTGTAGGTATTGCCCGCGAAGAGATCGAGACGGCTGAATTCGGTGGGATTGTCTCCGATCCCATTGCGCGAGAAATCGAAGGTCACCGCTTCGTAGCCCGCACGCGCCAATCTCTCTGCCAGATGTGGAAAGAATCCCCAGGCCTTGAATCCTTTGAAGCCGTGACAGACGATCACCGTCGCGCGGGGAGGCGACGCCTCCGGCCGCCGCAGCTCGATTCGGATCGGGAGTCCTTCTTCACTGGAGAGTTCGACTTCTTCGACGACCATCGATGTTCTCACTTCGACTCGGGAGACATTCATGCCTTCGACCCGCCCATCCAGCGCGGTCCTCTTCGACCTCGACGGAACCCTGCTCGATTCACGACACGCGATCGTCGAAGCGGTGGCCGCCGGAATCGAAGAAGTGGCAGCCCGCGAGGGTCAGCACCACCACGCCGATCGAGACCTCATCGTCCGCGCGTTGGGCCTGCCCGCCGACGAGTACTTCCGACGCGTGTTGCCCCCCAAGCTACTGCACTGCGCGTCGGCGGTAAAGACAGCCGCCACTCGTCATGAGGTCGCCTCTCTCGAGGCCGGGCGAGGACAACTCTTCGACTGCACTCAACCCTCACTGAACCGACTGCGCGCCAGCGGCTACCGGCTCGGGGTGGTGAGCAATGCCCAGGTCGAGTACTTCCGTGCGGCACTCGAGCACTTGGACCTCGACCGATCCTTCGATCACCGCGAATGCTACGAAGAACTCCCCCTGGATCTCCGGCCTCCCTACAAAGAGCGCCTCGTGGAGCGCGCCCTCGAGAGACTCGGAGTCGAGGGAGCAAATGCATTCATGGTGGGTGACCGGGCGGAAGATCTCGCCGCGGGACGCTCCTGCGGATGCCGGTCGATCGGAGTCCTGCATGGATTCGGAGACGAAACCGAACTCGCGGAAGCGGATTTCCTGGCCCGAAACCTCGAAGAGGCGACCCGCTTCATCCTGGAGTCGGCGCGGCCCCACCCCTGAGACAGGACTCGAGAGCTTCTCGGATCAATCCTCCCGAACCTTCGCTGACGCCACCGCGAGCCTGCTCGGGCCGGCCTCCTCCACGCCCCCCCAAAGGGCCGAGAACCTCCTCGAGCAGGACCCGGCAATCGACGTCGAGATCCTCGGCTCGGCTCACCAAGAGGTGGAGCCGTCCTCCCTGCTCCAGACATAGGGTGGCCAGGGTCCCGGAGGTGGAAGTCAGAGCCCGCAGCGCCTCTCCCGCCGCCAAACTCTCGTCACCATCGAGTTCGCGGTGGACCCACCGGAAGGCTCGGCCGCCGAAACTCGCGTCCTTGGCCTCCAATCCCCAATCCCTGGACCGAGCCCGGACCAGCTGAGAGGCCAACTGCTGGCATCGGCGCTGCCCTTCCTTGGCCTCCGCCTTGAGCTTGCGAACGCCTTCGGCCAGCTGATCCGTTCCCGTGGTCAGATCCGCGGCCAGGGCGTGCAAGGTCCGGTAGGCCTCGCGCCGCCGCTCTTCTGCTCTCCGGCCGCACAAGAAATGGATGCGCTGTCCACCGCGCACTTTCTCCAGAGAGGAGAGGGCGATGACCCCAATCTCGGCCGTATTCGCCACGTGCGTTCCCCCACAGGCGCAGCGGTCGATCCCTTCGATCTCGATGACCCGGACCGGACCGGAACGTTCGACTTTCTGGCGCAGCCCTCGGGTCGCCGCCTCTTCGGGAGAGTAGAGATGGACTCGGACCGGATGGGATTGCCAGAAGATCTCGTGGCAACGTCTCTCGATCTGGTCGAGATCGCCGAGGCTCAAACGCGTGCCGGCCACGTCGAGGGTGTTGCCGGATTCTCCGAGCCTCGAACTCTCGGTGGCCAGGGAGTAGGTCTCCTCCAGAACTCGACTTAGAATGTGCTGGCCAGTGTGTTGTTGACGATGATCGGCGCGCCGTTGGGCGTCGATGCTCCCGACCACCAGATCGTCGACCGAGAACGCGGGCGCATCGTCGAGGAAATGCCAGATCTCGTCGTCGACCTCCCTCACGTCGACGACCCGAATCCCTCCCAACTCTCCCCGGTCATGCATCTGCCCGCCGCTGGTGGGATAGAAGCAGGTCTCATCGAGGCGGACCTGACATCCACCTCCGGACCACGGAAGAACCTCCACCACCCGGGCCTCGAAGTCCGTGCGATAGCTGTCAGTGTAGTACAGGCGGCGAGTCAACGCGCACCCCCCTCTCCGGTGCAATCCAGAAAGGAGTCATGCTAGCGCGAAGCCCATGACCTTGTCTCGACCGAAGTGCAACGGTCGGAGGCTCGGATTGCGGGGTCTCGAGAGCTGGTCGGGATGCGGGCAAAGCCCGACCCCCGGTTCCTCCAGGGCGAGACCCGGGAGGGGGTCGCGGGAGGCAGGTAGATCCCAACGAGCCTGCGCAGATCCCGGGAGGTGGGTTATCGGCCCGCCGCATGACGGGGCACATGATCGGCAATCGAGGCCAGGATCTCGTAATGAATGGTCCCCGCCCAGCCGGCCATGGTCTCCGCGGAGATCTCCTCCTCCCCCTGCCTGCCCAGCAAGACCACTTCGTCCCCCAAGGCGATGCCCTCCACGTGGCCCACGTCGACCATGGTGAGGTTCATGCACACTCTCCCCCGCACGGGGCATCGCCGGCCTCGAATCAACACGTGACCCACCGAGGAGAAGGCCCGGCGGAACCCATCCGCGTAGCCCACGGGAAGCACTGCCAGTCGGGTGTCTCTCTCGAGCCGGTCGGTGCATCCATAGCCCACGAAGGCGCCGGCCGAAATCTCACGCAGCTGAGTGACCCGGGTCTTCCACGAGAGGGCGCTTCGGAGTTGGGGCGTGGTCACCCCGGCCTTCTGCGCCGACACGAGGGTCTCCCGGCTGGGCCAGTAGCCATAGGCTGCGATTCCCGGACGGACCAAGTCGTAGTGAGTGTGATCGAAGAGCAACGAGGCCGCGCTACTGGCAATGTGACGAATCCGCGGCGAGCATTCCATTTGCGAGGCGACCGCAAGCGCACTCTCGAATCGGTCGACCTGTGCCTGCGCGAATTCGTGCTGAGTGGTGTCTTCGATATTGGCGAAGTGGCTGTGCATGCCGACGAGTTCGAGTCCGGAGTCCTCTCGCACGCGCTGGAGGAAGCGAGGCAGGTCTTCGATGTCGATCCCCTGTCGGTGAGTCCCGGTCTCGACCTTGAGGTGCAAGAACGCGGGGCGTCCGCAGGCCGCGGCCGCGGCACTCAAGCTGGACAGCTGCTCGAATTCGCTCACGCTCAGATGCGTCCCCCGGCTCACCGCCGGGCCTTCCTCTCCGGGGGCGAGGGGACCCAGCAACAGAACCGTCGCGCCCAGATCGAGTTCCAAGACCCGTTCTGCTTCGGCCAGGGAATGGACACAGAACCAGTCGGCGCCGCCGCTGCGGAACGCCCGAGCGGCGCGCTGGATTCCGTGGCCGTAGGCATTGCTCTTGACCACCGGAGCCAGCAGCACTTCCCTCCCGATCCGCTCGCGGAGCGCACGCAGATTGGAGGCCAGCGCCGAGCTGTCGATCTCGACCCAGAGATTCGAAGCCGGTGGACCCGAAGCTCGGTCAGCGATCATTTCCCTCCGACCTCAGGATTCTCGATGCGCCGTCCGAAGAGATCGTGACGATGGTGAGAGACGAGGTAGCCCTCGGCTTTCACGAGCTCGTCCTGACGCGCCTCGATTCGAGGATCGTGGAATTCGATCACCTCTCCAGTGTCCTCGTCGATGAGGTGGTCGTGGTGGACTTCGTCCCGGGGCTCGAATCGCGTGAAGCCATCTCCGAAGTGACGACAGGCAGCCAGTCCTGCGGCGACGAGTAGGTTCAGAGTCCGATAGACCGTGGCGCTCCCGATGCTGCGATCCCGTCTTCGGACCAGATCGTAGAGTTCCTCGACCCGGACATGGTGGTCCAGATCCGCAAAGAGGCCGGCGATGAGTTCCCTCTGCTTGGTCAGCCTCAAGCCATGCGCGCCGAGATAGTGCCGGAAGGTTTCTCCGAATCCCTGACCTTCGCTTCGCCGCTCGGTGCGCAGGACGGGCTCGAGTTCCTCGCGGCTTCGCTCCTGCTGACAGGGAGCGCACACTCCGAAGATCTCGTGCCGATGATGGGTCAGGACATAGCCCAGATCGCGGGCGACCTGGTCCTGAAGTCTCTCGATCTGTGGATCATGGAATTCGTCGATGCGGCCGCAGACGAGACATACCAAGTGATCATGGTGTTGGTCGTCGACGGGCTCGTAGCGCGCAAAGCCCTCCCCGAAATTCCTCGCCGAGGCCACGCCTGCGTCCACCAAGAGCTTCAGCGTCCGATAGACCGTCGCATAGCCGACCTTCGGATCTCGCACCCGGCACCGCTCGAGCAATTCCTCGACACTGACATGCCCTTCGACTTCCGCGAAGGTCTGGGCGATGAGTTCCCTCTGTCGAGTGGACTTCAGCCGCTCCCTCCGCAGGTGATCGCGGAAGGAGTCCACCATGGAATACCGGCGCTCAGTCATGAATCGCGTATCGGATCGCCACACTGTCGGTCGAAGTAGCGATCCACAGGGCTTCCCCATCGAATCCCAGAGTCGTGAACTCCCCCGGTCTGAGGTAGATGTCCTCGGACACCACGCCGTCGATTCGCCCGTTGAAACCCCGGAGCCGATAGATGCGTCCGGTGGAAGCATCGGCATTCCAGAAGTGATATCCGTCGTAGGCCAGGCCCGTGGGATAGAAGCTCGGAGAGCTGACTCGCCGCGAGACTTTCCCTTCCTCGCGTTCCAAGCGGAAGAACTTGCGAGCGTCCGCGTCGACCTGCCAGAGATACTCGTCGTCGAAGACCAGTCCTCCCGGATGGTGACCTCGAGTCGGGAGAGTGAGCGGAATCTCGGCCGTGGCGGGATCGATCTGGTAGATCAACGAGGGCTGGCCCAACAGACTCCCCGCGGCCCACAAGAACTCTCCGTCGTAGGCCAGTCCGGTCTCGAAGGAAGCTTCTTCGGTGAGGAGAGTGTCGGCGGACCCCGTGGACGAATCCCATCTCAGAAGGGTGGCGGTGAATGCCGAATCCGGAGCCGAGAGTCCCCGGTGAGTGCTCATGAGAAACCAGGCTCCACCCTCGTCGAAGGCGAGTCCCCTCAAACCCGGCGAAGGCAGACGAACGGTATCGACGGGAGAGATCACCAACCGCGGTAGATCCGCGAGATCACGGGCCATCGAGCCCGTACTCGGTGCCGCGAGGGACCAGGTCACGACCAACGCCAGAAGGAGAAGGCGGTCAGGCCTGAGCCGGCTTCTGCCGAGGAGAACCATCGTCGTTTCTTCTGGCCGCATTGCCTACCGCTTCTTGGAGCAGAGAAAGGAGTCCACCACGCCCGAGAGGCTTCACTCCCACCGCATCGAGAGGACCTCGGGCTCCAGGCGCCGGCACGGCCGAAGGATCCCCCGTCAGTAGCACGAGTACCAAATCCGGATGCCGTTGTCGAATTGCTTCTGCCAAGATCGATCCCGGAAGATCGGGCAAGCCCTGGTCCAGGATCACCGCCTGGATCTGCGGATCCTCCAAATGGGACCAGATCTCCTCACCGCGACGAACCACTTGGGACTGCACCCCGGCGGTCTCGAGAAATGCCGCCATCACCTCGGCCACTTCGGGATCGTCCTCCACCAGAAGAACCCCCGCCGGAAGAGCAGGGTCCACCATCCTTCGCGCCGCGGACAGAGTCCGGGGGGCCGAGGCTCGGGGGAGGAGCAGCCGCACCGTGGTTCCCTCCCCTTCGACGGACTCGACCTCCATCTTCCCACCCCATTTCTCGATCTCCGCCGCCACCGAAGCCATCCCGAGACCGCGACCGCTGCCGGCCTTGGTCGAAAAACCCCAGTCTCGACAGTGGCGAAGGACTTCGGGGGCCATCCCCGCACCGGTGTCCACGACCTCGACGATCTGCATCGCCCCTTCGCCCCGGCATCGGATCGAGAGCTCGACGTCCTCTTCCGCCGACTCCCGCGCATTCTTCACCAGATTGAGCAGCGCATTCTCCAGGACCAGAGCGGGAATGGCCAGGGGGGTGGGTGCCGAGGCGGAACTCTCGACCTTCAGGGGCGGATTCTGCCCGCCCCGTCGGTCTCTCGCCGCGAAGTCATGGACCAAGGCCGGCAGAACCGCCGGATTCGCGGGCAGCTCGGCTCCGAGCGCCCGTAGGCCCAAATCGGCACAGCGTTGCAACCCCCACCGCAGAGGGTCCAGCTCGGCCTCCTCGATGCCATGGCGGCGGGCCAGGGCTTCGAGCTGGCCCTCGAGTCGCTGATACCAGTTGGCCTGATCGTGGACCAATGTCCGAAGCCTCGAAAGAAGATCCGAGGCCTCCCCCAACAAAGAAGCGCCTGGCTCAGGGACAGCCGGCGCCTCTTTGCGCTCGTTGGGTTCTTCGCGATCGTGGGAGTGGCTGCGCATTCCGATGATTCTTGCTGGCCGAGCGGAGGAAGCCCCTCGTATGCCTGACACACTCCCCACCGCTCGGAGCCAGCAAGAAGGCTTGCTTGCCTATCCGATGGAGAGATTGGCAAATTGTGTGCCTGACTGGGGAAAAATCCTCAATCTTTCAACTTCGCCAGCAACTCCTTGTCATGAATGGTGTTGACAACACGGACAGAGAGAGGAAGTTCCCTTCCAGGCGGAGAGTCAGCGATCGGATTCGTTAAATGGTTTTACGTATCGAAAACCAAATTGCCGAATCGCTTCACATTTCCCCTTGGCCGGTTTCCTGAGGCAGATAGTCTCGGAAGGGCCGGTTTCCGGTCACTCGACCGCTGAAGATCACTCGATTCGGGGGCCCGAGCAGGGTGATCGTGACCGACGCCGACTTGGTGCCGGCGACCAGCTCCACACTCCCCTGCACCACATCTCCGCTGACTTGGAGGGTGACGATCACCGTCTGGGTCGTCTGGACTTCGACCTGTTGGCCACCGGCCTCGAGAATGGTGGTTCCGGCGGGGACCGAAACTCGAATGGTCTCAGCCGCCCCCCCCACCCCGGCGCCAACGAGCAGGAGCAGGACCGATACGCCCAGAGCCAAGCTGCGCGGGAGAGGGATGGATTGCATGGAGGCCTCCGAATACCGATCGCAACGCCATCCGCTTGCGGTCCCCGCGGTGCGGCGTCCAGAATCGTCGAATCCCTCGCACTATAGCGATTCCCACCCCGAAATGGAAGGCCCTCGCCGCTTTCCCGCGATTCAGCTGCTCCCCTTGGCCTCCCCCGTGGTGCCATAAAGGGCATCGAATCGGCGCAGACGACTGTAGAGCGTGGGTTTGGTGATTCCCAGGAGCTTCGCCGCCAGAGTCTTGTTGCCGAGGTGCTGAACCGCCTCGTGGGCCAACAGCAATTCGACCCGCGGCAAGAGCGGTCGATCCTCGGACCAGTCCTCGCAGGCGACCATCCACTCGACCGCCTTTTCCACGCTCAACCCGGAATCCGGCACCTCTCCCGAGAAGATGGACTCGGGAAGATTCTCGGGGCGAATGACGGCATCCTGGGTGAAGACCAGAGCATTCTTGATGACGTTCTCGAGCTCCCGCACATTTCCCGGCCACGAATGGTCGCTCAACCGCGCAAGAGCTTCACGACTCAGCTCGCGGGCCGGACTTCCCATTTTCGAGGCGTGGATCCTCACGAAGTGTTCGGCCAGCATGGGGATGTCCTCCGTCCGAGCGCGCAAGGGGGGGATCTCGATACTGACCACGTTGAGACGGTAGTAGAGGTCCATGCGGAAACGACCCCCGCGCACTTCTTCGAGGAGTTTGCGATTGGTGGCCGCAATGACCCGCACATCGGCCGCAAGGAGCTCCGTCCCTCCGACTCGGGTGAAGCTCCGCTCCTGCAGAACCCGCAGCATCTTCGCCTGCATGGCCAGCGGCATTTCTCCAATTTCGTCGAGGAAGATCGTGCCACCACTCGCCCGCTCGAAGACTCCAGGGCGGCGCTCGTGCGCGCTGGTGAAAGCTCCCTTCTCGTGTCCGAAGAGTTCGCTTTCGAGGAGCGAGGGAGGAATCGACGCACAATTCAGAGCCACGAAGGGCCGTCCCGTTCGCGCGCTCTGTCCGTGCAGTGCGCGCGCCACGAGATCCTTTCCGGTGCCGTTCTCTCCGAGGAGGAGCACCGTCACTTCGGTGCGCGCCACGGTGTCGACGGTGGCCAGGACTTCCTGGATCGCCGAACTACGACCGATGATCGCCTCGGAAGAGGCTGCAGTCACCTTGGTCGGACCAACCGTCCCCCTGCCCACCGGCCGTTCATCGCCGGAGTGGCCCGCGGTGGACGCGCTGGCCGGACGCAGGGCCGAAGCCAAGGCCTCGACGAAGTCCGACTCGTGCTCTTCGAGCCCACGATCTCGGCGAAGGCAAAGCCAACCGTCATCCACCAGCCGCAGAGCCGACCAATCGTCATCCGGCCGAACCCACTCCCCCACGTCGGCCCGGTCGGAGTCGAGATCGCGGAGTGCACCCGGCACCCTTCGTCTCCCCCCCACGCTGCCCACCACCCGCAGCGGCTCACCGGTCTCCCGCCGCAACCAGCACACATCCGTCGCGCCCAGAGCGCTGGCCACGGTCGAAAGCCATCGACGCGCCGGAGTGGTCTCTTCCCTCGGAGCTTCCCTCAACAGCCGCGCTGCTCTGCGCAACAAGTCCGCCGGCGAGTTCCTCGGTGCATCCATGTCCGAAGGGCCCAAACGCGCCTCGAGGTCACGCACCACCTCCGGCAGGGTGGCAAGCTCTTCGTTCAGAGCGACCTCGCGCAACTCTCGTAGAGTGTCACGAGCCGTCTCCGACCGCCCTTGATCGAGCTCCGACCTGGCCCGGTAGGCCAGGCACTCCACCTGATCGGAGAACCGTCGCAGCGCGGCGAAGACCCTGGCCGCAGATCCGAAGGCGTCGGCCGCGGCGTCGAAGGCCTGGGCCCCGAGGAAGAGGCGCCCTTCGAGGCGATCGAGCATCGCCGCTTCGAAGCGGGAGGGCTGACGAATGAGAAGTTCCCGCGCGATTTCGAGCCGCTCCGCCGCTTCCTCGCTCTCTCCACAGCGCAGGAGGACTTCGACCAAACGACGGAGAGTGGCCAGGCGTTCCCCTTCGTGCCCGGTGGCCTCACAGATGTCCAGATCCCGGCGCAGATAGCGCAGTGCCTCTTCGTCCCGTCCGCGACCCGCCGCTACTTCGCCCAACAGACCATAGGCCTCGGCCTCGGTCTCGGGATGGTGCAGTTCTTCGGCGAGCTGCAGGCATTCCACTCCGCAGCGTCGCGCTTCTTCGAAGTGGGACTGATCGAGGTGGATGAAACCCAGGTTGAGAAGACTCGCCGCAGCCCCTCGATGATCTCCGACGCTGCGTTTGAGACGCAGGCTCTCTCGCAGCGAACTCTCCGCCGCTCTCAACTGTCCCAGTCCTCGTTGACTCAGCGAGAGGTTGTTGTAGGTCCGCGCCACCGCCAGGTCATCGCCGACCTGCTGCCGCAAGACCAGCGCGCGCTGAAAACATTGGATGCTGGTCTCGTAGTCGCTCTCCTTGTACTGCGCATACCCCAACTGATTGTAGGCCCGGGCCACGAGATCCGGATGCCGGACCGAGTCCACCAGGCGCAGCGAGAGATTGCAGGGATCCATGCTTTCTCGGGTGCGCCCCATCTGAATGAGAGACCAGGAGAGATCGAGGTAGATTCGTGTCCGCTGCACGGCGGAGAGATGGTCCCGGTAGCGATCGAGGGTCTCGCGCAGATGGGACTCGGTTTCCCGAAAACGAGAACGGTGCAGCGAGAGATGAGCCCTCTCCAGAACCAGATCACAGATCAGGGGGGCAAGACGTTCGGGGGCCAGATCCACTTCGGCCCGAATCTGATCGAGAGTCTGGGCCAAGATGGCATCGGCCCGGTCCACTTCGCCCCGGCGACGATGTTCCTGAGCCATGCGGATCGCGGCTCGGGCCAAGTCCTCGGATCGCAGAGGAGTCGCCTCCCCCTCGGCCAAGAGTCGTTCACAGGCGGCATATTGTAGCAGCCCCAATCCATCCTTCTCGCAGCGGTCGATGA
Source organism: Candidatus Krumholzibacteriota bacterium (assembly GCA_024276305.1). Lineage (GTDB taxonomy): Bacteria > Krumholzibacteriota > Krumholzibacteriia > JAJRXK01 > JAJRXK01 > JAJRXK01. The sequence continues at coordinate 22,569 of JAJRXK010000050.1, read as the reverse complement.
GCGCCCGCCAGGCCTCTCCGGCCGCTGCAGGACGGCCCACGCTTCCGGCTTCGGCTCGGAGCCACGCTCCTCCCCACCGAACTCGGCGCGGAATGTCGACCACCGTCGCCGCCAAGAGCTGATGGAGCTCGGACTCTCGAAGAGCCTCCACCTCGGCCATCCGGGCCGAGGCTTCGAGGATCAGAGCCGGCGCCCGGCCCAGTTCCTCCGCGAAGCCGAGACCGATCTTCACCTCGCCGGCATTCCAGAGTTCCAGTGCGGCACTCGCCAGTTGGGCCGCCTCGAGCGAGAAGGCATCGGCCACCGAGGTCTCCGACAGCGGCCGCCGGGCCACCCGCACCAAGTCGAGAATCTGCTGCGCGATGGAACTCACCCCCGGTGGCGCCGAACCCGCAGATTCGAAAGGATCGGACCGGGCCCCGAGCACCGCAGTGGCTTCGAGGTCCAAGAGCTCCGGTGCGGACATGAAATAGAGCCGCAGGGCTTCGTCCAACTCGCTCCCTCCACTCAGAAGCACCAGATTCTCGTCCCCCGACAGCCACCCGGCCTGATCGAGTCGGGCCAGAGATTCCGCGAAGGCAGCGAAGAGAGGAGATCCCCGCAGGAGAAGGACGGGAGGCGCGCTGCCACTGCGCCGTGGAACTATGCGGGGCCCCACGAAGGGAAGCAACTCGAAGAACATCCGCTCCGAATCTTCACTCCACAGAGAAAGGGCTTCGGAGATCGCAGTGGCCGGTCCTTCGCCCCTCAAGATCATCCACGCCCCTTCCTGCTGCAGCGCGGATCGCATCGCGGTCGACAACGTCGGATTCTCCACGTCGTCGAATGGACCCTGCCGGCGGTCCTCGAAAGGGCTCGAGGAGCGAAGTTCTCGATCGAAGTCGAGGATCTCTCGACGGCAACGATGGGGAGAATGCCAACCGATCGTGGTGCCCTCTCCCATTCCCTCCGGACGGCAATACGCGCTGGGCAACAAGAAGGGGCCTTCGGCATCGACCCACAGATGTCGCGGGCGGACCGAGCCCCCGGTCAATCCCGCGTCGATCCAATCCTTCAGCATCTCGGACCATCGGGACGACTTCGTGATGCCTTCGATCTCCGAGTCCCGAAGAGGTCGAGCCTGCAGAGGGAGTCCAAGAAAGAAGAACAACTCTTGGTCCCGCTGGAAGTGGACGTCGACGGTGAAGTTGCGGCAGAGGGCGCGTTGACCGAAGGCTTCGAGGCGGAAGAGCACCGCGGTCCGGGTCATCGACCGACCCGGTCCCCCGAGCCGAAGAAGCCAGCCCTCCTGCTTGGAGGCCACATCGAGCGCGTGGGCCAACAAGAGGCCGGCATCCTCGTCGAGGATCTCGAGGACTCGAAAGCGATGCGCCAGGAGAGGGGTGTTCATCCTCCGAGACTATCGGAGTTGCGCAGTGGATGACAAGGCAAGCGGAGGCTGCCAGCTCACGCCCAGAGTCCATCCCTGATCGATGAGGCGACTGCCCACGGGCCCCCAACCGACATGCCCCCCCAGTCGGAGCCCGATTTGTTCTCCCAAGGGCACCGAAGTGATCCACGATGACCACCAACTCCGGGGCAATCCGCCCTGGTCGTAGCGCAATGCCAGTTGAGAGTCCCAACGTCCCCTCGACCATCGCAGGGTCGCGTCCCAGGCCCGTCCGGAGGGAAAGGAAGAACGAGGGGCCTGTCGGTCGCCTTCGCTCGGCGGCGATACCAGCCGCAGGAGGGCGCCCGTCCACAACTCGAGCCCTCCGGCACTCAACCACTGCACTCTCCACCGCATTTGGAGGGAGGGGGCCCCCGCCGACAGCGGATGGAGCTTCTCGTCCCCGGTCGAGAGACTTCCCACCCCCTCGATCACCACCCGCCGACCATCTGCGGGCCCGAGTCGGGAACTCCACTGGACTTCCGTGCGCCCCCCGCCCCACTGGAACCTGTCTTCCGATTGGATGCCGGCATAGTCCTGCGTGAATCGGGCGAAGTGGCGGCTCCCGATCGCATGATAGAGGGTCAGTCGGTAGAGCTCGGTGTGGCGTCCGTCGGGCAATTCCAGAGAATTTGCATCGAGGCCAATCTGATCGGAGACCAACGACCGCGCCGGCAGCTCCCAGGGCATGATCAGCAACTGCTTCGGTCGACTCTCTGCGGCAACGGAGTTGGCGTTGAGCCCGAAGACCAAGAGCAGAACGCTCGCTGGCTTCAGCGCCCGACGAACTACCATCGCCTTCCCCATGGCTCCGCTTCCTCGCCGGAGAGTTCGGCTCAGCCGGGCGCGCCTTCCACCAACTGCATTTCGCCCTGTTTGACGAAGCGCACCTTCAAGAGCCCACGTCCGCCGGGAAGCTCCTGCCTCTCGAGCACCAGACCGTGGTCTCCCCAGCCGCGATGGTAGAGCACATCTCCCACCGCATAGTGCCCGGTCGGGGAGTAGGGCTTGGCCATGGCGGTGTCCAATTCCTCGCCGAAGGTCTCGTCGCTCACCGGACCGGGCTCCGCAGAAGCCACTTCGGTGGTCTCCGCATCGTCGGCGATGTCGGGCATGTGAGGCAGAATACCCTGACAGTTCGGACACTTCAGCCAGATGACTCCGTCGTCGGAGCTCTCGCTCACCACGCTCATGTCGTAGCGAGCTTTGCATACCGAACAGTACTGCTCCATGAGAGCCTTCGCTGGAGTATTCATGGTTCGGAGTCTTCCCGCGCGACTCGCGCTCAACCCTCGGGGAGGCGCGGCGGCTCAGACATTCCCCGCCTCGAGTACCACGCGGCAGCAATCCTCAGCGCTGTCCTTCTCGTTGTATCTCATACCGCATACGATGCATCGATACCGTCCGTTGATTCGGCCTTCAACTTCGGCCTGCTCGAGCAGCCGCTCGTACTTCACGAACGCCTTCTCCTTGACGAGAGCCTGATCCTTCTCGCTCGACATGTGAGCCCCCCGTTTGTGTTCAGGTTCCATCACGAACACTTCCCATCCGCAGCACATCGAACACCTGACGAGGGTAGGGTGTCAGAGCAGGCTTCCGATCGCATCGGTCGCTGCATACTAGAAAAGCCGCTCCGCAGAGTCAAGTGCCCTGCACCGACAGACCTGGCGCATGAAACACTCGACTGTCACGCGAAGTTCCCGGCAATACGAATTCATGAGATCACTTCCAAGGCATTGCGCACATCATCGACAAGATCCTCTGCATCCTCGATGCCCACGCTCAGACGCACCAGTCCATCGGTAACTCCCATCGCGTCGCGATCGGCCTTGGGAACCGCGGCATGGGTCATGGCGGCGGGATGTGAAATCAGGCTTTCCACTCCCCCCAAACTCTCGGCCAGAGTGAAGATCTTGACCGCTTGGACGACCTTCTGGGCCCGATCCAAGCTCCCCACGTCGAAGGAAACCATGGCCCCGAACCCATCCTGCTGGCGTTCGGCGATCTCGTGCCCGGGGTGGTCGGCGAGTCCGGGATAATACAGCTTCTGCACCGATCGGTGGTCCGAGAGCATGGCCACGACCACCCGGGCATTCTTCTCGTGTTCGCGCATGCGGATGTGCAGAGTCTTGATCCCTCGCAATGCGAGCCAGCAGTCCCAGGGTCCCGGCACTGCCCCTGCGGCATTCTGCAGAAAGCGAAGCCGCTCGTGGATCGATTCGTCCGAAGTGACGACAATGCCGCCCACCATGTCGCTGTGGCCGTTGATGTACTTGGTCGTGGAGTGCACCACGACATCGGCTCCGAGGCCGAGCGGCCGTTGGAGAAAGGGGCTCATGAAGGTGTTGTCGACCGCCAGGAAGGCGCCGTGAGAGTGGGCAATCTCCGCTGCCACACTCAGATCGGTGATGCTCAGCACCGGATTGGTCGGCGATTCGACGAAGAGCATCTTTGTCGCATCCGTCCACGCGGATTCGATGTTCTGAGGATCCGAGGTGTCGACGAAAGAAAAGGTGATCCCCAACCGGCGGTAGAGCTGATCGAAGACGCGATAGGTTCCCCCGTAGACATTGTCGGTGCACACCACATGGTCGCCGGAACTCAGGAGCTGAGTGATGGCTCCGATCGCCGCGAGCCCCGACGCGAAGGCGATGCCCTCGGACGCCCCCTCGAGCGCGGCCACGCTTCGCTCGAAAGCCTCACGGGTTGGATTCTGGGTCCGTGCGTACTCGTATCCCCGATGCTGACCAATTCCGATCTGCTCGTAGGTCGAGGTCTGGAACACCGGCACCGCCACTGAACCGGTGGTCGGTTCACTCGACTGGCCCGCATGGATGCAGTCTGTCCCGAATCCCATGGCTTGGACTCCTGATGCAAAGGAACACACAGAGACAACACCGCCGTCGAAGATCGACGGCGCCGGGGGGCGCGAACCATGGCACAGACTCCCGCTGCATGTCAATGGGGTCAGGGGCGATTCCACAAGAGATTCCGAAGCGAAGAAGGAGGGCGACCGAGATCGTCAGCGAGCGGACGGACCGAGATAGGTTAGAAGCTGGCCAACCGTCCGCACTTCGGGGGGCAGATAGCCCTCGCCCAACACCTTGAGCAGGATCCTCGCGGTGGCCAGCGCATCGTCACAAGCCCGATGGTGGTGCTCGAGGCCCACTCCCAACCGCTGGCTGAGGTATCCCAGGCGGTAGGCGCCGAAGTCGGGGAAGACCTTCTGCGTCAGCTTCACCGTGCAAAGCTTCTGCCACGGATCGGGCTGGTATCCGACCTTGGCCAAGTGGTGACGAAGGAACACATAGTCGAAGTGAATGTTGTGGGCGACGAACACGCTTCCTTCGAGCTTCCTCAAGATCGAAGGTGCGATCTGGTGAAAGCGAGGAGCGTCGTGAACATGGGCCGCGTCGATTCCGGTGAGCCTCCGAATCCATGGAGGAATGCGCCGCTCCGGATTCACCAGAGTACTCATCTGCTCGACGATGACCCCCCGCTCGATGACCACCACGGCAATCTCGATGATCTGGTCGTGGTCGGGGTTGCTTCCGGTGGCTTCGATGTCGACCACGGTGAAGCGAGCTTCGGTCAAGGGCGTGGCATTCGCTTCCGAAGAGACGAGCTCCCAGGTGCCCTTGTTGGGCTCGCGAAAGCGGCGGTCGTGACGCAGGAGGGCCCGAATCAGAAGGGGAGACACCGAATCTTCGGACTCGCGGCTCGAAAACAACACCCTCGCCAACTCCGGAGACGGAACCGGACGATTCACCCGACGCACATAGCGATGGGCGATGGATCGCAGTGCATCGAGGCTCTCCGCTCTCAACTGGGGCGTGGTCACCGTGACTCCCGGAAAACGATCCCGAGTCGTCCAAGGAGGTCGACTGGGCCGCTGGAATGGGGCCTTGATGATAGCACAAAGCCCGGCCTGCCGGCGAATTCACCATTTCGTCCGAAGGTCAGTCGCGGGCCAAGAGCTCGGGCGGCAACTCCGTGGGTCCGTCCTCCCCGAAGGCAATGCAGTGCCATTCCAGGACCGTCCGCAACGGCGCCACCTTCCTCGACCGCGGGCCAGAATTCGTGGACGCTCGGGTACTCAATTCGGTGACAGTCCGGGCTCGCAGGACGGAAAAAATGGGAATGCAGGGAGATAGGATCGCATCCGACTGGATCTGGGTCACCATGATCGAAGCGCCCACCGGCGCGGGCTCTTCTCGTCGCTCGGCCAAGCGGATGTGCTCCCGCGCACAACTGCTGTCCGCCGCCATCGCGAGCAGAGTGTCCGGGCGCGACTCACGGGTGACCACCGGATCGGTGAAGAGATCCTGGAAGTGACGTTGAACGAGACGGCTGCTCCTCAACTCCTCCACCCTCTCCTCGACCACTTCCCCGCTCGGGAGGAGGCGAAGGTGTCGGTCGAGGGCATCCAAGAGCGAACGATCTGGGCGAAGCCGGGTCGGATCGATCAACAGAAACTCGCGTTCGAAGCGGCGGTGATCGTCGATCTCCACCCAACGCAGACTGTCCTCCACCGTCGCCACGACCCGAACGGTGAGGGTGTCCGCGTAGATCTCCCCCTCGGAGAACTCGGTGGAGGAGTAGGTCACCCAGGTACCCGGCCGCAGATCGACCTCGATGAGATCGCGTTTCCACCAGCTCAAGAGTTCCTGGGACTGCGCCGGCCGCGGCGAGATCCCACTGCCGACGACCATCAAGGTGGCCAGGGTCCACCCCGACACCGACCGCATACACGAACGTCCGAAGCCGAGCCTCGGACGTCGTGCATGAGAAAACGACCCGCAGCCCCTAGTGGGCAATCCGTGACCAGTAGGTTGCATAGTCGAAGTCCGGACTATTGGCCGAATCATGGCAATTCGCACACGAGGACTTGGCCGCCGCCGCCCATTCTCCCCCGCGATCGTGTTGGGTCCCATATCCATGGCAAGCCTCACATTGCACATTGCGCAACGTATCACGACCCGGCGTGTCCGGATGCGGTACGCGATCGTATCCGTTCACGTACTCGAATCCCACCACATGACAACTCACACAGTCCGGGTTGTTCTGTTGCCCTTTGGCCGCAAGAGTCTGGAAGGCCTGTGCATGTTTGGTCGACGAGTAGGCCCGAGCCTCCGAAGTGTGGCACCGGGTGCAGGTACTCACACCCAGAAAGCGTTCCGACTCGCTGCCGTAGGGCCGGTTGTGATCGAAGGCCGAGACCTGGGCGGTCTCCGGCTGATTCTCCGCTTTGAACTTGTCGACCCGCTTGCGAATCTCTTCGACATCCGGTGCCTTCTCGTCGAAACCATGGATGGTGACGACGGCATCCTTCACCTGGCCGTCCTTGGTGATGAGCATGTCGAGTTGACCCGCATACTTGCCCTGATTGTTGGCTGCCACGAGGAGAACATTCCCCACTTTGTTCACCCGACGGTACTGACGTGGCGCATGGCCCTCCACGCAGACATCGATGCCACTGTCCTCGCCGAGATCCAGAAGCAGCTGACGCAATTCCTGAGTCCCGACTTGGGCCAACAGAATGATCAGATCTGCCTTTTTCCTCAACTCGGGAAGGTACTTCTCGAGCGCATCACGAGGCGAGTCGGTGGTGAAGTTGTCCGTCTGAGCGGTCATCGACACCACCCGGAAACTCGGACTGAGCACTGAAATGACTCCAATCCTCAGACCGGCTTTCTTCCGCACCACGTAGGGAGGGAAGAGGAGTTCGTTGGTATCTCCATTGCGCAAGTTCGCGTTCGTGAACACGAACCCGTACTGCTTCTCTACATCGCGGAGAAAGTCGAGGCCATAGTTCAGATCTCGCTCGCCAACCCCGAAGATCTCGTATCCGAGCGCGTCGGTCTCCCGCACGAGAAACTCGGTCTGCTTCTTCTCGAGCTCGTTCCGATTGCCGAAGAGGTTTCCTGCGTCGAGGAGGAAGACGTTTTCCTTCTGAGCACGAATTTCGTTGTACAAGGCGGCCCGCCGGGCCAGCCCACCCATAGGGTGAGCCTTTCACCCACAGGGGGCAATCTTGCCCTGAACCGAGCCGTGGAAGAGGAGGGTGAGATCCACCAGCTCCTCCGCCGAAGCGGACGTGGCAAGCCAAGCCGGCGAGAGGCCGACGGCCATCATCAGAGCGATTGCCGCCGCGGCCAAGCGCCGGCGCCAGTTGAGACGTACGACCGAATCGGTCATGAGATCATCCCTCCGGAAGAATCATCGTAGATCGGAACATGGTGTCACCAAAAGGGGCACCCCGATGCGAGCACCCGTGCAAGACTAGCACCCTGGCCCGGGAGCCCGCAACGCCACCGTTGAGGGTTTACAAGCTTCTTACCCCCCACACCAGCGCGCCGCCGCCCACGCCAAAGGCGACGATCACGTTGACCGCCGCCTCTGAGTCGTCGCACCGGTTCGGCTAATCGAGAATCAGCGCTTGTTGACGCGATCCTTGAGAGCCTTGCCGGCCGAGAACGCGGGGACCCGGGCCGCCGGAATGTCGATCGTGGCCCCGGTCTGAGGATTACGTCCCTTCCGCTTCTTGCGCTTGCGCGGTTCGAAGGTCCCGAATCCAGTGATCTGCACACGCCGGCCCCTGGCGAGTTCGCCGGCGATGATCCCCTTCTTGGTCTCGGTGTTGAAGAGCACGTTGATGATGTCCCTCGCATCCTTCATCGTGAGATCTGCACGATTGGCGAGAGCTTCGGTCAGTTCGGACTTGTTCATGAGTCCACCCCCTTTCGTGCCTGTCGTACCGCGGCAAAACGGTAGTGTCAACGTGCTTTTTCCCGGAATGACGGGAAATTCTCGGCTCAGAACCTCGAGAAAGGCCGTCAGTAGCGGCCCACACGCCCCCGAAGATCGCCAGTGCGGGCCCGGTCTCCCCGATCGACCCTCAGATCGGGAATGTCCTTCAGATAGAGCGAAAACCCGAAATCCTGGCCATCTGCGAGTCCTCGGCTGAAACGGAGCTCCCACTGGTGGAGGGGCCGAGTGACGGTCCAGAACTGATTGGTGAACTCTCCCGTCTCGAAGTCGAAATCTGCGCTGTAGCTCAGTTTCCACTTCCCGGGAAGAGAGAGGTTGGCTCGGGTGCTCAGATTGGCCCGGGTGGAAGTGGCGCCGGTGCGAAGGTCCTTGGTCTGGGTCAGAGATCCGCGCAGGTAGAGATCCCAGGGCACCACATTTCGATCGCCGGTCTCCAGCCAATCACCTCCGAGGGCCTCGCCCCAGGGGTCGTAGTTCCCGGTCTCTCCATATCCCCGCAGAGAGTCCTGGGCCGCGCTCAGACTGTCGGGAGGCGGCTCGGGCAACCGTTCGAGGACCGCGTTCTTGGGCTGGGTGCGTTCGGAGAGATTCCCCCCCAGACCCACCGCCCCCCTCAACCGCAGGTCGCTGTTGAAACGGGTGCTCTTGATCTGCAGGGTGTAGGGATCGATGCTCTGGTTCATCGAGAACGAAATCGCCTGGGTGATCCCGGGACGAATCCGCACCGAACTCTGGATGTCTTTCCACTTCAGTCCGGGATCGGCATCGGGGTCCACGCTGGTGCTCAAGTCCCAACGCAGAATCTGATCGAGTTTGCGATACTTCGGTTCGGCCTCCTGCCCCTCGATCTCGCCGAGACTGTCGCCCTCGGCCTCCGAAGGAGCCTCGAGCAGCTTCAGCGAGAACTCGTTGCCCAGAGAAAAGCTGATGTTCTGACTCTTCGCCTGTTTGTCGCCGAGCCGAGGACGATAACTGTGAGTCGTGGAGAAACTGACCTTGTGCTTGACTCCCCGAATCGGCCCCAACCGGGTGTCGAAGATTCCGTAGAGATCCGCGCTCGCCCGATTGGTCAGCGAGAGCGAAGGCGAGAAGTCGGTTTCGGTGAGGTCACTGCTGTTGTCGGGATCGGGAACGAGAACGGTGACCACCGAGGAATCCGGCTGCACCACCTCGAGGTCCTTGTAGCGGGTTTCTTGAAAGTCCCGGAACTTCCACCCCCCCGCGAAACTCGCCGATGAGGTCCATTTGAACGGCCCCAGGAGGGTCGGAGGCGCGTAGCTCAGGCCGAAACGACCGTTGGCGTCCACGAGGTTCTCCTGGGAATCCTCGTTCACCTTTCGGTCGAGACGGCTGTTGTAACTCTGACTGAATTGGATGTCGTGGAGGATGTCCGCCCACCATCCATCGCCCTCGCGCGGACGATCCAACCACAGGGGGCGGCTCTTGAACGAGAGGGCCAACGGCGCGCTCAGAATGGAAATCGGATTGTTCGTTCCCAGCGTATCATCCTCGGCATTCGGATACTGGGTCCGGCTCACCGAGAGGTTCAGAGAGGCTCCACTGTCGAAGCTGCGGGACAGCGTGCCCGTGCTGTAGAGACGGGTCTCGATGAGGTCGTTCTGGGCATTGCCCGATCGACTTCCTCGAGTCAGGTTCTTCGAGCTGAGGGAGAGCTGCATGCTTGCTCGCCACACATCCCACAACTCGGGTTGGGTGTGTCGTGCATCGATCTTCCATTCATCACCTTGCTGCGTATCACTGAATCGAGAGTAGTACCACGCGTCGACATTCCCGCTGGCGCCATAGCGAACGTTGTACTTGTTGCGAAGGGTGAAGCGAATGTCCTGCCTCTCGTTGTAATCCATCAGAAACTGAAAATCCGTATAGTCGTTGGTGGCCCAATAGTACCCCAGACCTCGGACATAACGCCCGTCCCTACTGCTGACCCCTAGACTGATGTTGGGAAAGAGGATTCCCGAATGCCGCCCCGAGTCCAGGGACTTGTAGTAGAACGGCAGCATGATCAAAGGGATGTCGCTGACGTAGAGCTTGATCTGCCGAGCCACGACTCGACGACCAATCTTGAGCTTCATCTTGGAGGCCTTGAAGTGATAGTGCGGATCTGCGAGATCGCAGGTCGTATAGGTCGCATCCCTCACCAACAGAGTCTCTCGGTCGATACGCCGAATGTGCTGACCGTAGTAGAAGCCGTCGTCGAAGCGCGTAGCTCCGTCTTTCACCGCGCCGGTTTGAGGATCGAAGAGATAACCCATCCGCTCGCCGACGATCTCGCTGTTGCGGTCCACCAATCGAGGATCGCCGTCGGCCAGCACCTCGCGAGTCTCGGTGTCGAAGTCCACTCGATCCGCCAGCAGCTCGAGAGTGCCGTTGCGTACCTTGGCCGACTTCGAGACGCGCATGCGCCCCTCCTGGACCCAGAAATCGGTCTCCTCTCCCTGGTAGGCGACTTCCTGAGCGAGGGCATCGAAGTCGATCAATCCGGCCGCAGACGAGGAATCGGCGGCCGCCACGGTGGAATCCGTCGAACCCTCTTCGAGGCTGTCGAGGGCAGCACGAGCGAGACCCGCAAGATCGTCTCGCTCGACGAAGCGATAGCTACCGTCGACTTGGCCCTTCACCCGAACCTGCCCCACCTGACCATCCTCGAAGAGAATGTCCACACTGTGGCCCGAAACATTGTTGACCGAAACGACATCTTCCTGGTCTTCGGGCAAGTAGATGCTCCGCGCGTTTCCTGCAACGAAGGTGCGCTGGATCTGTCCGCCTTCGAATTCGATCCGGAGCGAGTCACCCGACAGAGTGTTCGCAAGAGGAATCGAGGAGAATTCTCGGGCCAGGGTGTCCGGGCTCGAGTCCACGAGGGATGCATCGCCCACGACTTCGATGTCGTGAAGCTTTCCCTCTTCGTAGGTGATCCGAATGTTGCGTCCGGTCATCACCCGCCCCTCCTGCTTCACGGTGGGATTGCCCGCGAGCCACAGGACATCCTCCCCCACGAAACGAGCGGTGTCGGCGTGGGCCTCGGTACTTCCCTGGCGAAAGGAAACGTCGCCGACGGCGGTGCTGGTCTCGGTCTCCCGATCGAAGGACATCCACCGACTGGTGACCGTGGTCAGTGCTCCGTCTCCGCGTCGGGACCGGAGGTGAGGCAGGGAATCCACGATCGCAAGACCCGTCTCCCTCTGGAAGATGGCGTGTTCCCCCCGCACCACGCTCTCCTGAACCGAATCCACGATCGAGACGTCTCCGAAGGCCTCCATCCGAGATTCCTGACGATCGATCTGGATGGAATCTCCCGCCACCACATAGTCCGGATCGATCACCCGCGCGTGGCCGGCCAAGGCCAACCAATCATCGGCCTGACGATAGTGCCCCCGCTGCGCGGTGCCGATGATGCCGTCGCGGGTTTCCACCCGCACCGACCCGTAGGCCCGCGCCGACTCCGTGGCCCGGAAGGCCACCAGGCTGTCGCACCAGAGGGTGAGGGAATCGTTGAGCACCCGAACGTCGACGACCATTTCGAGTCGGTCGCTCAGGTCGAAGTAGGCTCCTCGTTCCCCCGTGATATCGACCTGATCGTCCCAGAGGTGTGCATTTCCCACCAACCGGAAGACCGTCTCGCCCTCCGGAAGTTTCTGCATTCGAAAGAGGTCGCCCTCGGAGTTGTAGGGAAAGGGGCCCCTCTCCTGGGCTCGAGAGGAAGACCCGGGCCACGTGGAGAAGACCACACAGCAGACGATTCCGATCAGCACCGCCGGACCGAGCCGCGATCGCCGTCGATCGAGATGCAATGGCCCTTTTCGGCGAAGAGGCATGAGTGGGCGCCCCGGGAAGAATCGTGGCGGACGGCAGCGGGTGTTTCTCACGATGTATACGGCCAAGGGGAATCTATGTCTCAGGCGAATTCTCATCGAGAGCGTCCAAAGCCAAGCATGCGGCCCCGATCGCCGCGCTCTCCGCACCGAGTTCGGCCTGGTCGATCCCCACGGTCCGACGGACCGCATCCATGGCAAAGGCCTCGAACGCACGACGTGCCGGCTCGAGCAGGAGCGAGCCAGCGCCAGACACCCCGCCTCCCACCAGAATCTTCTGGGGTTGAACGGCATGGGCCACGCTGGCGCAGGCGGCCCCGAGATAGCGTCCCGATTCCGCAAGAATCTCCCGACAGAGTTCGTCTCCCGCGGTGGCCAGTTCCGAAATCAGACGCGGGGTCAATTCCCTTCCCTCTTCGAGCCGACGCCGCAATCGATCCGAGGCTCCCCCTCCCGCGGCCTCCATCCGCCGCCGGGCGCGAGACACGATGGCCGGCGTGCTGAGATAGGCCTCCACATGCCCCGGCTTCCCACAGGTACACCTCTCGCCGTCGACCACGATGACCAGGTGTCCGAATTCGCCGGCCAACCCGCCCGAGCCCCGGAAGAGTCGGCCTCCGACGATCATGCCGCCTCCAACTCCGGTCCCGAGGCTCAACATGCAGAGATCCTGCGATCCGCGCCCGGCTCCATGCCGGTGCTCGCCCACGATCGCGCAGTTCACGTCGTTCTCGAAAGTCAGCACCAAAGTCTTCCGTCGTTCTCGCAACGCACCCACTAAGTCGAAGTCGACGAAGCGGGGGAGATTGGGAGCTTCGGCCACCCGGCCTCGATCGTCGACCAGACCCGCCATCGAAATCCCCACTCCCCGAAGCTCCCCGAAGGACCCTTCGAATCGAGTGAAGAGAAGGTCCAGGCGATCGAGAAGCTCTTGGGGACCTCTTCCCTTGTCGGTGACGAAGGACTCACGACCGAGGATCCTCAGATCCGCGTCCACCACCACGATCTTGGTCGTGCTTCCACCCAGGTCCACTCCACAGACAATGCTCACGAAGATTCCGTCCCCTCTGGGTGCAGATCTTCGCGAGCTTCATCTCTGAGCGCGAGACCCGCGTCCCACCGAGGAGAAAGGCCTTCGTCCACATCGTCGATCCCCAGGCAGTGGAGGGCCTCCGCCACCAGGAAATTCGATCCGGTCACCAGCACCCTCCCCTTGCGACTGCGAGCGGAAGACCGAGCCACCTCCAGCCCCCGACCCACCGAAGCCTCGACCCGCACCCTCTCGGGAAGAGCACCGTGGCCGAGAAGAAGCTGTCGGAGAGACTCCGCCGATCGTGCCCGCGGCCACCCGGGAGCGACACAGATCACCTCTTCCGCGGATCGGACCAAGGCCTCGGGCACCCCGCTGAGTTCCTTGCCCTCGGTCGACGACCACAGCACCACCCCCGCCTCTCCCTCTTCTCTCCACTCTTCCAACAGAGGGACCAGAGCGTGGGCATTGTGGGCGGAGTCGAGCAGGAGTTCGGGCGTGGTCCCCCGAAGATCGTATCGCCCGCGGAGACGAAAGACTTCGGCCACCGCCGCCAGATCCGGGGTCGGCCAATCGTGGCGGCGGCACAGCTCAAGGGCTGCGGTCACGATCTGCCGATAGGCGATGCGATGCCGGCGACTTCTCGAATGTCGCGGAGTGGGTACCGCCGAAGTCTCGAGCTCGATCAATTCGGAACCCACCGTCGCCGTCCTCTGCGCGGCCACCTCCAGGATCGACGGAGAGAGAGACATGGTCAACAAGGGCACTCCGGCCTCCACCAGGCCCAGCTTTTCCCGAGCGATGGCATCCTCGCTGTGGCCAAGGAGATCCTGGTGGTCCAATCCGATGGAGGTGAGCACCACCGCCACCTTCCGCGCGACATTGGTGGCGTCGAGTCGACCGCCCAGTCCCGCCTCCAGAACCAGGACCTCGCAGCCAGAGCGTCGAAAGTGCTCGAAGGCCAAAGCGGTCAGGGACTCGAAGAAGGTGGTCCGACTGTGATCGATCCATCCCCGGAATTCGCTCACCAAGGCGAAGAGCTCGTCCTCGGAGATGGGATTGCCGTCGACGCGGATGCGCTCGTGGAGACGAAGCAGGTGGGGACTGGTGTAGAGCCCTACTCGCAATCCTCCACTCTGCAACAGCTGCGCGAGGGCGGTGGCGGCGCTCCCCTTGCCATTGGTCCCGGCCACCACGATCGCAGGCACCGCGAGTTGCGGCCGCCCCATGGACTCCAGGAGTTCGGCAATGCTTTCGAGTCCCGGCCGGATTCCCAGACGGTGCAAACGGAATAGCCAGGTCGTGGCCGCATCGGTGGGAGCGAAGGGAGGCCGCAACGCGGCAATGTCGATGGGATCAAGCTGGTTCTGGGAGCTGCCCGGACGAAACACCGTTGCCCTCCTCCGTCGCCTTGGTAGGAACCGCGCCGAAGAATTGCAGAAAGTCGCGGACCTCGTCGCGCAGATCCTTGCGGTGGACAATCCGGTCGATCATCCCGTGCTCGAGGAGAAACTCGCTCGATTGGAAGCCCTCGGGCAGATCACGGTTGATGGTCTGCTTGATCACCCTCGGTCCCGCGAAGCCGATCAGAGCCTTCGGTTCGGCGAGGTGGAGATCGCCGAGCATGGCGAAACTGGCGGTGACCCCCCCGGTGGTGGGGTGGGTGAGGATCGAGATCAGAGGAAGACCCGCTTCGGCCAGGCGGGCGAGCATCGCGCTGGTCTTGGCGAGCTGCATGAGCGAAAGAATCGACTCCTGCATTCGGGCCCCTCCGCTGCGACTGACGATGATCATCGCACAACTCTCCGAGATCGCGTCCTTGACGCTCCGTGCGATCTTTTCTCCAACCACCGAACCCATGCTGCCGCCCATGAACTGGAAGTCCATCACCGCGATGCTCACGCCCATGGAATCGATGCTTCCCAATCCGGTCAGTACCGCGTCCTCTCGACCGGTCTTCTCTCGCGCGGCCTTCAACCGATCACGGTAGCGCTTGGAGTCCTTGAAATCGAGTGGATCTCCGCTCACCAAACCGGTGTGGGTCTCCCGGAAGGATCCGGGGTCGAGAAGGAGTTCGAAGTAGCGGGTCGCAGCAATGGGATGGTGATATCCACATTGATAGCAGACCCAGAGATTCTTCTCGAGCTCCTTGTGGTAGCAGAGATCCCCGCAGCTCGGACATTTGGTCCAGAGGTTTTCCGGAACCTCGGCCCGGCGTGCAGGCACCTCGCCGTTCTCCGGCTGGCCGAAGAATCGAATGCCCTTGCGAGCGCGCGTCAACCAGGACATGGTCACTCCTCTGCTCGGGCGCAACGGGAACGCCGCTGCAGGAGGTCGGGTTGAAATGCAGGGTCTGAATGTAGAGAAGCCAGACCGCCCCGACAACATCGAGCCTGTCCTTGGAGCCAAGCCGGTTGTTTCCAACAACTTCCCGCCGACATCACCCTCTGCGGGGCAGCCCTACACTTCCCCCGACGGCCGAGGACGCACCATCACCAAGGCCGCCTCGCGGGTGTCCGGATAGTAATGCGGACGCCGAGCCACCTCCACGAATCCGTGTCGCTCGTAGAATGCAATGGCGCCCTCGTTGCACTCGCGGACCTCGAGAGTGGTGAGCTGAGCCCGCCGGCCGGCTTCGGTCTCGTCGAGGGCATGGAGCAATGCGGTGGCGATCCCGTGCCGACGCCATTGGGGATGGACGGCGAGACTGATGATCTGGAGTTCGTCCGCGACCACCCACACCAAGATGACTCCCCGCACCTGATCCTCGATTTCCGCGACCAGAGGACAGCGACGGGGGTGGGCGATCAGCTCCTCCTCCAACGCCTCGCGGGGCCAGGGATCTCCAAAGCAGAGCCTCTCCACCTCCACCACCGCGTCGAGATCTTCGACCTCTGCCGGTCGAATCTTCCACGACCCATCCTTCACTTCCAGGACACCGGGGGCTGAGGGCGCCGGATTTCCTCGGTCAGATCCAGTTGGTGCGCCCGCTCGGCCTGGCTCGGGCCGGCGTAGAGTGGCTCCAGGGCGGCGACGGTAGAGGCCCGAGCGGGCCAGGCTCCGCGGCTGCTCGACCCTGCGAGTTGGTGGGCCAGGGTGTGGGAGACCGCCCGAGCCCAGGGACGATTCAGACGGAGGGCGTAGGAGGCCTCCACTCGAATGGGGTCGGAGGTCGCATTCGCAAAGGCGTCGAGGTCGACATCGGCCAAGCGGGTAACCGGCCCCGTTGCGGACCACCGTTCCTCAGCCGCAGCATAGGTCCGGAGGTAGGCGTGGGCCCTCCCGGCCGAGAGCAGCACGTGCAGCTTCGATGCTCCCAGATCCGCGGGTCGATGCTGGACCGCCACGAGGTCGCTGGCGTGGGCCGTGGACAGAGCCCAGGCGCGCGCGTGGGCCAGAGTCTTCGCGGTCATCACTCCCACCCTCAGACCGGTGAAGCTCCCCGGACCTTCCACCACCGCGACCTGTTCCAAATCCCCTTTGTCCCAGCCCGCGCGTTGGAGCACCGCGTCGAAGAGACCGAAGAGGGACTCCGCATACCCACCCCCGAGATCGTGGGCCACCTCGGCCACCACTTCCCCCGCTTCGGCCAAGGCCACCTGGGCCCCGAATCCGCTGCTGTCGATGGCGAGGCACTTCATGCGGAACCTCCTCGAATCTTCTCCCACTCTCGGGCCAGATCTGCGAAGGCCGGCCACCCCGCGGGAACGGGCTCGAGACCGAAGCGCCGCTGCCGCTCGTCCACCACTTCGATCTTCAAGCGCAACAGCGGCCGCAGGAATTCCTCCACCGGCGCCGCCCACTCCACGGCCAGAACCGCCCCCTCGTCGCGGGCCTCGAGCATCGAAGGAAGGAGGTCGCGCCGCGCATCCTCTCCGGGACGGTAGAGGTCGCAGTGAAGAAAGAGGTCGAAGTCGCGGCCTTCCACTCGATAGCGATTCTCGAGGGTGAAGGTCGGACTGGTCACCTCCGCATCACTCCCGAGTGCGGCCACCAGGCCAGCCACGAATGCGGTCTTGCCCGCCCCGAGGTCGCCCTCGAGACAGATCGCATCTCCGGGTCGGAGCACCTCGGCCAGGGCCGCGGCCAGGGCTCTGGTTGCGGCCAAACTGTTGCTCTCCGCTCGAAGCACTTCCATGGGCACCTGATTCATCGGGGCTGGAGGGTCACCACCGGGATGATCATCTCCTCCAGCGAGACTCCACCGTGCTGGAAGCTATCGCGGTACTGCCGCTCGTATTCGTGAAAGTTCGTAGGATAGAGGAAGTAGGTGTATTCCTTGGCGCAGATGTAGTTCTGAATGGGAGAGTCCTGAGGCAAACCGAACTTCCGGGGATCTTTCATGATGAAGGCCTGCGAGGGATCGACAGTCAGATTGTCCCCGTACTTGTAGCGAACGTTGGTCGAGGCCTCCCGATTCGCCTTCACCTGGGTAGACCGTTTCACCTGCACTGCGCCATGATCCGTGGTGATCACCACCACGGTATCCGGCCAGTTGGCGATGTCCTTGAGGATGTCCAAGAGCGCGGAGTGTTCGAACCAGGACCGCATCATGCTCCGAAAGGCCACTTCGTCCGGAGCGATCTCCTGCAAGAGATCGTTGTGGCTGCGTCCGTGCGCGAGGATGTCGATGAAGTTCACCACTGCCGCCACCAATTGGTGATCCTTGAGAGTCCGGATCTGCCGTCGCATGACCTCGGTGTCCTGAATGCGGAAGGTCTTGAAGTACCGCATCCGAAGGTCGCGGTGTCCGTGGCGATCGAGAAAATCCCGAAGCAGATCGCTCTCGTGCGCATTCTTGCTGCGCTCCTCCCGGGCCGACCCCCGCCACCAATCCGGATGACGTCGCGCTATCTCCAATGGCAGTTCGCCGGCGAAGATCGCGTTGCGGGCGAAGGGAGTTGCCGTGGGCAGAATGCTGGAATAGACATCGCGCTGCACGTCGTACCAGGGCGTGAGCACGGGCTCGAGCGCCAACCACTGGTCGAGCCGCATGCAGTCGATGACGAAGAAGAACACCCGCTTTCCGGCTTCGAGATGGGGCAGGACCTTCCGGCGAATCACCTCGTGGCTGAGCATGGGAGCATCTTCGTCGCCCTCGATCCAACCCTGGTACTTCGCCTCCACGAATCGGGTGAAATCTCCATTGGCATTGCGCACTTGGTCGACGTGGGTCTCCGCGAGGCCGGGATCCTTGAGCGCATTGAGCTGAAGCTCCCAACTCACGAGCCGGTCGTAGATCTCGGCCCAGTCCTGCCAGGTCCGAGCCTCCGCTCGGCGCCGGGCGAGTTCCGCGAAACCCTGAAGATAGTCCTGCGCGACCTGTCGCTCGGTGATCTTGAATTCATCCAGGGCTCGCCGGAGTGCGGTGAAGATCTGCATGGGATTCACCGGCTTGACGAGATAGTCGGTGATCCGCCGCCCCAGAGCCTTTTCCATGAGCTCTTCTTCTTCACTCTTGGTGATCATGATCACCGGGAGTGCCAGTCCCAGCTCGCGGATCATGGCCAAGGTCTCGAGCCCCCCTCGACCCGGCATCATCTCGTCGAGGAGCACTGCTTCGAAGGTCTGATTCCGAAGAAGGTCGAGGGCGTCGTCTCCATTGCTGGCGCCCACCACATCGAAGCCCTTCCCTTCGAGAAAGAGGATGTGGCTGCGCAATTCGATGATCTGGTCATCGACCCAGAGGATGCGTCGGCTCATGATTGCTCCCGCGGCGGTTCGAGAAGGGAGGTGCGACTCGCGATCATCTCAACGGGTACGCAGCCGAATGCGGAAGCAGGTGCCTTCGCCTTCGACGGTGCGTGGGATGTCGATCTGCCCCCCGTGGTACTCGTCGACGATGCGCCGGACGAGCACCAACCCCATCCCCCACCCTCGTTGCTTGGTGGAGAAGCCGGGCTGAAACACGCGGTCCTTGACGACCGCACTCATTCCCTTTCCGTTGTCGTTCACAAGGATCTCGATCCAATCCTCCTCCGCGTCGTATCGACAGGAGACTTCCAGCACTCCTCGGCCCTTGTCCAGGGCGTCGAGCGCGTTCTTGATGAGGTTCTCGACCGCCCAATCCAAGAGCTGAGCGTTGATCGGCGCAGGAGGAGTCTCCTCGATCCGAGGGATCAACTCAACCTTGGTGGCCAGGTGAGGCAGTCGGGTGCGAAAGTAGTTGCAAACTCCGGACACGATCTCGTCGACGCGGCCTGGGCTCAGTCGGGGCCGACTCCCCACCTGGCTGAAACGGGCACTGACTTTTCCCAAACGCTCTGCATCACGCTGGAGTTCCGCCACGATCTGCTGCGGGTCCATTCCTGCCGCACCCTCTTCGCCGGTTTGATCGCTCGTGAGCCGCCGTTCCGCCAGAAGGGCCAACCACCCATTTAGGCTGGTCAGAGGCGTGCCGAGCTGGTGCGCGGTCTCCTTGGCCATCCCCACCCACACGCTGCGGTACTCGCTGCGCTTCATGTTCCGAAAGGCGACGAAGACGATGCCCATGAAGGCCAACAACAGGAGGGCTTCGAGCCAGGGCATCCAGATCAGCTGCTGGCTGAGGCGGCTTCCCCCATAGTGCAGGTAGCCCAGTACCTGGGGACGGCCCGAGATCGAGACTGCGATGGGATCGCGCTTGGAATCGAATTCCTGCACCAATTCGAGGAGCTCGACCAAGGCCGGATCCGTGGGATGATCGAGATCAGCCCTCAGAATGGCGGCGTAGGAATCGGGAAGGGCGATGCCGATCCGATCCGGGTTCCAGATGATGGGTCGACCCTGGAGATCCGTGAATACGAAGGGGAAGTCCACTTCCTCGATCACCCGACGCAACTGTTGCTGCTGGCCCGCGTCAGGATTCTCGGAGAAGAGAACCGGTCCCGCCACCGAGGCGACAAGCGAGGTCATCCATTCGGACTGCCGTTCGAGCTTGCGCGTCAGTTCCAAGGTGTAGAGTCCGATCGCCGCTGCGATCACCACCACTCCGAAGAGCAGATAGCCCTTGAGAAAGACCCGGAGAGTGGGGCTGCGCAAGAAGGTCACATCGGTCCTCGTGATGGGGCTCCATCCCACGCTCAGCGGATGAGATCGAGACCACCCATGTAGGGGCGCAGAGGCTCGGGCACGCGCACCGTGCCGTCATCGGTCTGGTAGTTCTCGAGGATCGCCACCATCATCCGGGGCAGCGCCAGTCCACTGCCGTTGAGGGTGTGGACGAATTCCGCCTTTGCGCCGGACTGAGGCCGGTGACGAATCCGAGCCCGTCGCGCCTGAAAGTCTCGAAAGCTCGAACAGCTGCTGACCTCGAGCCACTGGCCCACTCCGGGGCTGTACACTTCGAGGTCGTAGCACTTGGCCGCAGCGAAACTCAGATCACCGGTGGCGAGCTTCACCACTCGATAGGGCAGCGCCAGTCGCTCGAGGAGGACCGTGGCGTCGCAAACGAGCTCCTCGAGTTCGGCCTCGCTGCGCTCGGCGGTGGTGAAGCGCACCATCTCGACCTTGTGGAATTGGTGCACGCGAAGAATCCCCCGAGTGTCCTTCCCCGCACTGCCGGCCTCGCGCCGGAAGCAGGGACTGAAGCCCACGTACTTCCGCGGCAGATCCCCCGCCTCGAAGATCTCCTCCCGATGGAAATTCGTGATCGAGACTTCGGCCGTCGGAATGAGCCAGAGTCCGTCCTCCGAGGTCCGGTACATGTCATCGGCCAACTTGGGCAACTGCCCCGTACCATAGACCGCGTGGTCGCGGACGAGGTAAGGGGCATTGATCTCGGTGTAGCCCTGCTCTTCGACGTGCACGTCGACGAACCAATTCACCAGCGCTCGCTCGAGCCGGGCCAGGGATCCAGTGACCAAGGCGAATCCACTCCCACTCATTCGAGCCGCGGCTTCGGTGTGGAGCAACCCGAGTCGGCCGGCCAGATCCCAATGTGCTTGGGCCTCGAAATCGAATTCAGGAATGTCCCCCCAAGTGCGCACCACGACATTGGCATCCTCACCGCCCCGAGGCACATCGGGGTCCGGGAGGTTGGGGATGGCTCCTTCGATGCGCTCGAGTTCGGCTTCGACCTCGGCCAAACGCGCATCTCCCTCCTTGATCGCAGTCCCCACCGACTTAATCGACGCGATGGCCTCGGTGGCATCCTGTCCCGACTTCTTGGCCCGACCGATGGCCTCGCTGGCCTCGTTGCGTCGAGCCTTGAGTCGCTCCACCTCGGTCAGGATTTCGCGACGCTGAGCATCGAGGGCCACGAAGCGATCGACATCTGCGGCCTCGCCCTTGTCGACGACGGCCTGCCGAACGAGTTCTGGATGTTCACGGAGGAATTTGCGATCGAGCATCTGGAGGATCCGTGGGGAGAGGGAGGGAATCCGGGTGGTCCTTGCGACGCACTCGGGCCTGGCTTAGTGTCCTGCCTCGGGTCGTCGACCACAATGCATTCGCAGTCGAACTCTGCCAAGCTAAGCGACGCGAGCATCCACCCGCAAGCTCGTTCCGTGCCGCTTCCACCGGAAGGTTCTCGGTGACATGACGGACTTCCTACGACGTGTCCGCAGCGGAGATCCCCGCCTGCGCGTGGCGCTCGCCCTCGACCTCCCCGATGCGGCCGCCGCCCTCGACATGGTCGATCAGATGGGTGACCAGCTTCGGATCGCCAAGGTCGGCCTGCAGTTGTTCGTGGCCGAGGGGCCACCCTTCGTGCGGGAGCTGCGCCAACGGGAGATCGAGGTCTTTCTGGACCTCAAGCTTCACGACATCCCCAACACCATGGCCCACACAGTGGAGTCCATGGCCGGACTCGACGTCGCCATCACCACGGTTCACGCCGCGGCGGGCCGCCGAGCCATCGAAGCCACGGCTGAGCGGTGCCGCCGGGTCGGCGGCCCCTTGATTCTGGCCGTCACCGTGCTCACGAGCTTCGACGATGCCGAGTACTCTCGGGTCGTGGGCCACACATGCGACACCGCCAGAGAAGTCCCCCGACTGGGAGGGCAGGCCTGGGATGCGGGCGCCGATGGCCTGGTGACCAGCCCCCGAGAAGTGGAAGGATTGCGGAAGGAACTCGGATCCGATCCTCTCCTGGTGGTTCCTGGAGTGCGTCCAACCGGCTCCGAAGCCGCGGACCAGCGCCGAGTGGCCACCCCGGCCGCGGCCCTTGCCGCGGGCGCAGACCTTCTGGTCATCGGCCGACCCCTGACCCAGGCCCCCGATCCCGCCGATGCCCTCGCGCGCATTCTGGACGAGATGCGGGGGGCAAGTTAGCCTGATTCCACCGTCGCCCTCGACCCTTCCCGGGGAGTTCTCCGATGAGCCAGAGCCAGACGTCGATGGACGAACACCTTCAGCCCGAAGAGGTCCTCCCTCGGATGAGAGAGATCGGGGCGATCCTCGAGGGTCACTTCGAACTCAGCAGCGGCAGACACAGCGACCGCTACTTCCAGTGCGCGAGAGTCCTGCAGTATCCGGGCCTGGCCAAGGAACTGGGCCGACTCCTGGCCGAGCACTTCAACGAATTG
>JAJRXK010000049.1 GCA_024276305.1 Candidatus Krumholzibacteriota bacterium | reverse complement strand
CAACTGTCGTGGAGGCCTCACCCCACCGACTCGGCCGAGGCCTAGTCGATCACCACGGTCTTCGCGCTCACCGCTGCGGTCCCGGACTCGAGCCGCAGGAGATAGACGCCCGCCGCCACTCTCAGTCCTCGGGCATCTCGACGATCCCACTGCACCCGATGCTCTCCGGCCGCGACCCGTCCGCTCGTGAGCTCCCGCAAGAACCTCCCCCGGAGGTCATAGATCCTCAGGGTGATGGGAGCGGAGCTGGCCAGCGAATAGTAGATGTCGGTGCTTCCGCCACGGCTGCGCACCCGCAACTCCAGTCGCCCAGCGGGCGGGGTCGCCACCGCCCCTCCGCCCAGACTCACCGAGACGAATTGACTGCCCGGAATGGACGACAGATCCGGTGCGAGTCCGGCATCGGCCGCTCCCTCGCCGAGCCCGGGCAACCACTGATTGGTGAACGACCCGTCGTAGCGCAGCAGGGCCGCGGCCAGTCGCAGGGAGGCCTGACTGCCATCATAACCCAGGTCGGTGAGATCGACCGACAACTCCACTCCGGTGGTCACGAGGCCGGCGCCCCCCGTCCCGGTCGAATCCACTCCCGCCAGATTGGTGTTGTCCAAAGCCACTTCGAGGCCGTTGGGATTCGTCCCTCCGGCGAGGATTCCGTTGCCGCTACCCACGTTGCCTACCCCCCGATAGGTCTTGGTGGCCCCTCCCCCCTCGAAGACCAGGAAGTGGTCGACGTAGAGCTGACCCTGGAAATTGTTGATGTAGAGAAAACCCTCCGGAGTGAATCCGGTATCGAAGCGAGTGCCTCCCAGAAGTTCCGGTCCACTGGGGGGAGGAGTGATCCCGCTCATGTCGAGAAGGTTTTGCCCTCCGGGATTCAGGTCGTAGAAGAGACACAGCCCCCCAATGCCCGAATCGAGATTGCCCCCGAGGCCTACATCGAGCCTTCCTCCTTGCACTCGCAAACGCAGGTGGTCGAGCTCGAAGCGATTGTCGAAACCGGCTTCCACGGCGGCGTTCTGCACTGCCGCATTCGCCCCGAAGATTTGCCGTCCGTCCACCGCGTCCGGCGCCGGCGGTCGGCGAGCCAGATCGACTTGCAATAGATCGTAGCCGTAGGCGGGCAGGGACATGGAATAGGATCCGAGATTGGTCGAGCTGAGCGGGGAGTAGGTTGTTCCGTCGATCCACGAGAGCGGAATGCTGACTCCCCCACCCGGAATCACGAAGGCTGAGAGGTCGAGGCCAAAGCTCTTGGCCGCGCCGCTCAGGTTGAGCACCACCAACGCCTGTTCCGTCGCTCCAAGCCGGGCGAAGGCGAGGATCGCCCCATCACTGGCGGCGGCCGCGGCATAGGACCCGCGGCGCAGTGCAGGGTGGGCCCGGCGCAGGGCGATGAGTTGACGGTAGGATTCGAGAAGCGACCCCGCCACGCCCACCTGCTCCTCGACACTGCGCCCATCATTGTCGCGCGCGATGCGACTGTTCCACGCGCCCGGATTCAACTGCAGGTAACGAGACATCGGAGCGCCCTCGACTCGATTCCACTTGAAGGGCTCGCGCATGGGAATGTCGCTGGCGTCGCCACCGAGTCCGTTGTCCTTCGCTCCCCGCATGCCGATTTCGTCTCCGTAGTAGATCACCGGAGCGAAGGGCTGGGTCATCAGCAACGCGGCCGCCACCTTCCCCTTTTCGAAGCTGTCCCCGATCACCGTCGCCAACCGGGAGACGTCGTGGTTGCCGATGGTGGTCAGAAAGGTTCCCGGAGCGGAAGCCGCATCGAGGGCACCCACCGTCGCCGCCAGGGAAGCGTAGGCCGGGGCCGCGAGCTCCTGGGCCAAGGCATCTCGGGCCGCGAATTCGAAGGGTTTGGTGAAGGCCGCGTCGACCCCCGCGAAGAGTTGGGTGCCGTAAGTCCCCCAATCCGCCTGCTCCGCCACGAGCAGGGCCTGAGGATTCACGCTCCGCACCTCCTGACCGAAGGGTACCCAGAAGTCCGCGATGTTGTAGCCCCAACCACTGGGGCCCAAGGGGTAGAACTCCCACACGTGGTCCAAACGAAATCCGTCGAGACCGTCGGAGAGATTCCCGTCGGCGTTGGGATCCAGCCACTTCTGAGCCCATGAGCGGACCATGCCGCTCACCAGCGGGTTGCGTAGGTCCCAGTGAATGAAGCCCACCGAACTCCCATTCCACGTGGTGTAATTCGAGCCCAGGAATTGGGTATTGGCTCCGTCCTCGAAGGCCAACCAATCGTCATAGATGCTGGCCGGATTGGCAAAGGCATCGTTGAACCAGACCGAATTCTGACTGATTCCGTAGGCGACCAGATCGACGTAGACCTTCATGGACCGCGCATGGGCCGCCTCCACGAAGGCTACGAATTCGGCCTCGGTACCGAACCAAGGGTTGAGCTGGTCGGCCGGTCCGTGCTGATAGCCGTGGTAGGCGGGCGACGGGAAGATCGGATTCATCCAGATCGAGGTGATCCCGAGCGAATCCAAGTAGTCCAGCGAGGCGGTCATCCCCCCGAAATCGCCGAAACGGCTGGTATCGAGGTCGCTGTCGCGCCAGGCGATGGGCATGATCTGGTAGAAGACTTCATCCCTCAGCGAATCGGGGCCCGCCGTCGCGGACCCCGATGGAGAAAGCAGAAGCACGACCAGTGGAATCCAGAGCGCTCCGCGCATGGCAGTCCTCATCCCTCGAATGCCTAGGAGGACCGCTCCTCGAATTCCCCCGCCACGCGAGTGAAAACGGCGAGCACCACGATCCCCAGAATCATGTGAGCCGCCAGAGTATACCAGACATAGCCCGGGTGACCGCCGCTGTCATAGCGCCCGTAGAGACTCGTATAGAGCCCGCTGGTCAGACCTCCGATGGCGGTCGAAAGGAAATTTGCGCCCATGTACAGCCCCGCCTTCTCCTTGGGGGCCATCCAAGTGATGTACTCCTGGATGCGTGGGCTGGCGATCATCTCACCCACCGCGAAGAGGAAGATCCCCAAGAAGACGATGGCCGCCGATCCCGACGACGCATTTCCCAGCACCACGAAGCCCGCGGCAGCGATGGCCAAACCGGCGTAGAAGGTGGGCATGGCCCGGAAGCGCTCCGCGGTCCTCGAGACGAAGAGCTGGAAGACAATGATGATCCAACCGGTGTGGGAGATCGTTTCCCCCAGGATGTGACGGACTCCGTTCTCGTCGGCGTGGGAGAGGAAGTTGGCGACCCCACTGCCGAGAACTCCACGAATGCTCTCGTAGAGCTGCGCGGTGTCCACGCTGGCATCGACATAGAGAGCGCAAAGATTGAAGAAGGACCAGAAGGGAAGCCAGAAGAAGAAGCCCAGGAGAACGAGAAATACCGTGAACTTCACATCCGAGAGCACGGTGCCGATTTCGGCGAGCTTCTCCCCCAGCCCCTTGGGCTCGCGCTCACGCTCGGGTTCTCGATAGAAGAAGACGGTGACCAGGAGCATCACCACGATCGCCGCCCCCGAAGCGATGAAGGCATAGTGCCAGGAGATCGCGCGGAGTTTTCCTGCCACCAGAGGCCCCACCGTCCCCCCCACATTGACCATCGCGTAGAAGATACCGAAGCCCAGCGTCTTGTTGGTGCCGTCGGTCACCGCACGCACCGTGGCCGAGATCAGAGGCTTGAACATCCCCGCCGCGAAGGCGATGAGCAGCATGGTGGTCGCGATGCCGGTGAAGGACTCGGTGGCCAACATGAGCAGGATCGACGGCAAATAGGCCAAGTAGGAGACGATCAACACTCGCTTGAAGCCGTACTTGTCGGCCATCGTCCCCGAGACGATGGGCACGGTGTAGGAGACGAGAAGGAACAGGCTCTGAATGATCCCGAGTTGGTCTCGCGAATAGCCGAGTTGCGTCAGATAGATCCCGAAACCGAAATAGATTCCGTAGTAGGCGAAGCGCTCGAGGACTTCGATGCAATTCGCCACCCAGAACACGGGCGGGAAGGAAGTGCGTTGGGTCATCGTCTCCTCCATTGAGTGGGTCCGGTCCACCGACCGGAACACTCTAGCGGATTCGAGGAGCGACGATAAGCGCAGAGCCGAAGAGCACGAGCGAGACCACCAACGTCGCGGGACGGCCCGAACGAAGATCCCCAAGTAATAGAGCGAGGGCCGCGGCGAACAGCAATGGCGCCACCCAGGCCCGGAGTTCTCGAGCCCGACTGCTTCGGGCGACCAGCGCGCAACCCACCGCGGCGATGGAGAGGCTTCCCGTCCGCCAGGCGTGGTAGACCGGATCCTGCCAAGGCTCGGAGAAGTGCAGGGACAACCAGGTGCCCACCGTCGAGGCGGCCAAACCCAGCAGGCCCATCACCCACACTCCCCACACGATGACCTTCGGGGCCCGCGCCATCCAACCTCGCGACCGCTCCCGGGCCTCGAAGGAGAGCAGAGCGCCCACTCCAGCCAAGAGGAGCACCGCCGACATCCACCCCAGAGATCCCGCCGAGGGGAGAGGTTCCGGCGCACCGAAGAATGCGCGCAGCGCGTGACCGACCAAGCCCGAGGCCAAGCCCCCCACCGCGAGGAAGACCGCCGCGTGCAGAGCCAGGGTCGCTCTTCCCCACCGCAGAGCCATCCACGCCGCAAGGATGGTGAGCACCATCAGGACTACGATCCGGCCCGGACCGCCGAGCAAGAGAAGCACCGCCAGCACCGTGGCGAAGAGCGCCACCGTGGTGAAGAATCCGAAATTGCGCCGAAAGCCGCGTTCGGCATCGAGGTGACGGAAACTCACCGCGTAGCCAAAGGCCGCCATCACTGCGGCGAAAACCCCCACCGTCCCCGCTCCATGGTCCAGACTGGTCGAAGTCTGGAGGGCACCTCCAAAACCAATGGTCATCGCGGTCGCGGCCTGCAAGATCTCCATGACGCTGATGTGGCGATTCTGCAGGAGTGCCCGCAGCAGATAGCTCGCCATGAACAGGGTCACCAATCCCAACTGCAGAACCAGCAGTGGCGCGGGATGCAAGGCGGAGGTGTCGAGTCCTCCGGGACGCAGGATGTTCAAGAGGGTGAGCGCGACCACCACCGCGTCGGCGACTCCCGTACCCACGATGGCCAGTCCGCTCCAGCCCAGCAGGTAGCCCAACCACAGTCCACTCAAAGCCATCACCAGCACCGCGAAACAGTAGGGAACCCAGAATCCTCCCCCGAAGGCCAGAGCCAGGCCGGTGGTGCCCGCTCCCACCGAATAGACCCAGGCCGCCACCCGCAGGCGATGGAAGTAGGCCACGGTCACTCCCAATCCCCAGACGGCGAGGAGCAGGACAATGGCCGCCGGCGGCTTCAGTAGCCCCTTGGAAAGGGTCGCCTCGTAGATGAGAGGCAGACAGACCAGTGCCGTCGAGAGAGAGAAGAAGGCCGAACTGCGACCGCTCCTGGCCGCCACCCGGGTCGCGGGCGCGAGCCACACGATGCCGTAGACCAGACCCAAGCCCACGCCGACCTGAGGAGGCAGGGTGTGAGCATCGGTCAGGGCGCGGATGAGGAAGGCGCCACTGAGGATGAGAAAGGTCCGACCGATGAGAGAGAGAATGCTCGGATTCGCGAAGTCCGAGAGTGCACCAGAAACGGCACCGGACCGGCCCTCGGTCTCGACCTCGGAGAAGAAGGGCTCGGAGCCTCCCGTCTCGGTCCGCTCCGCTGCCGCGAGGTCGAAGTGCTCGAGCCTCTCCTCCAGACGAGCGATCCGCTGTTCCGCGACTTCGAGCCTCCGAAGGATTTCCTCCTGAGATTCCTGCGCCAAATCCGTCCTCCGGGCGAGATCGAGTCTGCGGTCCGAGGTCACAAACTAGCATCGACCCCCCTCGGGGTCTGCGCCGAGATCCCGGGGCTCACACCTTTGATGCAGATGCATCTTGTCTCCCCTCGGCCCCTCAGCGGGAGTCGGGATTGCCGATCACCTCTCGCATCGACGCATCGAGGCCCTCCCACCAGGCACGGAGGGAGCGTTGGCGCTCCTCGACAATTCGACGATCCTCCTCGAGGAGGGCGCGCTGCCCCCCCGCGGGCAAGGCATCTGCGGCCTCGAGATCGGTGGCCAGGGAAGTGAGCTCATTCGCCACCGCTGCCGCCCGGTGACGTCCTTCTCCCTGGGCTTCGCGCAGAGACGCCAAGGCCTGCGGACTCCCGTCCTCGGTGGCTTCACTCAGCCGGTGGACCAGCTCTCCCACCTGGTGAGCGATCTCCACCGCTCTCTCGAGGACCCCGACCACCTCGGACTGGAATGCGTAGAGTTCTCGGTAGTCGCCGGGGCTGGCCTCCACCCGCGGATCCGCAAGGACCTGCAATGGCCGTTCGGCCCTTCTTCCGTCTGCCATCAGACGCAGGGTGTAGAGGCCCGGAGGGACCATCGCTCCCTCGGGTCGGATCGGAGTCGGCCGTCCGGGAACCGCCGCGATGGCATAGGAAGAGCGCAGCGTCTCGGGAGCCCGAAGTCGCAGATCCCACACGAATCGATGGTGGCCCGGAGTGGTCTGCGGCCGGGGCGTCGGTCCGAGCCAAAGGTCTGCGAAGTAGATCCGCGCGTTGCGCTCGGGCTCGGGATCGTCGCTGCGGATGCGACGCAGAAGGCGACCGTTGGAATCGAGAATCTCCACTTGCACCACTTCTGCCGCTTCGGGCAACAGGTAGTCGATCACCGCACCCACCGGGGGATTCTCCCCCCTCGGTTCTTCCGGCGGCATCGGAGTGTCGCGGTTCTGGTTGAAGCGCAGGCGATAGGCGTCGGAGGGCTGCACCAAGGTGAAGTCCCCGGACCACCCGTGAGTCGCCAGATGACGCAGAGGACTCACGTCGTCCAAGGCCCAGATGGCACGCCCCTGGGTGGCCACCACCACATCGTCTTCGTGAACGACGATGTCGTTGATCCCGGTCACCGCCAGGTCCAATTGGAGACTCTGCCACTTCTCGCCGTCGTCGAAGGAGACATACATCCCTCGGTTGGTGCCCGCATAGAGGAGCGACGGCGACACCGGATCCTGACGCACCGCCCCCGTCCATTCGCGGGGAGGCAGACCCTCGACGACCAAGGTCCAACTCTGACCGAAGTCGTGGGTCCGATAGATGAGCGGAGAATCCTCGTCGAGTCGGTGGCGATCCGCCGCCACGTAGGCGGTCCCCGCGTCGATGCGAGAAGCGTCGATGATGTTGACCTTGGTCCAGTCTCCCATCCCCCCGGGGGTGACCTCCTGCCAACTGAGGCCCCCATCGCGAGTGAGGTGCACCCGTCCGTTGTCCGTCCCCACCCAAATCAGATCGGCATCCAAAGGAGAAGGGGCGATGGCGAAGATCGTGCCGTAGCCGCAGTCGGTCGCATTCTCCACCGAGGCCTTTCCCTCACAACCATCGGCGTCCGCGGGCGCGCCGCTCAGGTCCCCGCTGATCACCTCCCAACTCCGCCCCTTGTCCATCGAACGGAAGAGCACCTGGGCTCCGAGGTAGAGGGCATGGGGTTCGACCTGGGCCACCGCCAGGGGTGTGATCCAGTCATAGCGATAGCGGACAGTTCCCGGACGTGCGGCATAGCTCGAGACCGGCCAGGGCGAGATGTTCTGCACCTGCCCGGTGAGGCGGTTCCACCGCGAGACCCTGCCTCCCAGGCCCGCCCCGTAGACGATCTCCGCATCTTCGGGGTCGGGGATGTCGCCGTCGCGCTCGTCGGCCCCCACCGGAGTCCAGTCTCGGAAGCTGAGCTGGCCGTAATCGCTTCGGCTGGAAATCCCGATGCTGCCGCTGTCCTGTTGACCGCTGTAGATGCGATAGGGGAAGCCCTGATCCACCGCGAGACGATAGAACTGACCCGTGGGCTGGTTGTACCAACTGCTCCAACTCCGGCCCCCGTTGAGAGTCAGGACCGCACCTTGGTCCGCTCCGGTGATCATGTGATCGCGGTTCTGGGGATCGATCCACAGGGTGTGGTAGTCGTCACCTCCGGGAGAACTGCGGACGATGGTGAAGGTCTCTCCTCCGTCGGCAGAACGGCGAAGAGGTTGCCCCACTCCCCACACCACATCGGGATCCTCGGGATCGGGGAAGAGACCGCTCATGTAGCTGCCGGTGAGGCTCCCGTCTCCGTTGACCAGGCGCCAGCTCGCCCCCCCATCGTCGCTGCGGTAGACGCCGCTCCCCCTCGAGGCCTGCACCGCGGCGTAGAGTCGCCGCGCGGCGGTGTTGCGCGCCACCGCGACTTCGATCCGGCCCAAGTCGCCCTCCGGCAGGCCTTTTCGCCCGGTGGGCCGCCAGCTCTTCCCTCCGTCTTCCGAACGGTAGATCCCGCTGCCCGGCCCGAGGGTGGGCTGGAAGTAGTCGAGCCAGGGATGACGACGCAGCTGCCAGAGGGTTGCATACAGAAGGTCGGGATGGGCCGGATCGTTGGCGAGGTCGGCCCCCCCCGTATCGGCGTCGAGGTAGAGGACTCGCGTCCAGTGATCACCACCATCCTCGGTGCGGTAGATCCCTCGCTCCTCATTCGGACCGAAGACATGGCCCAGTGCTGCCACCACCACCACCTCCGAATCGCGGGGGTCGATCCAGATCGCGCCGATGTGTTGGGTCCGCCCGAGCCCGCGGTGTTCCCAGTGTCGTCCCCCGTCCGTCGAGCGATACACACCGTCACCACTGACGATATCCCATCGTTGGTGGATCTGACCGGTGCCCACCCACAGGGTCCGCGGGTCGGAGGGCGCAATGGCCAGAGCTCCGATGGACGCCGTCCGCAGGCCTTCGGAGATGGAGTGCCAGGTACTCCCCGCATCCATGGTCTCCCACATCCCCCCGTCGGCACTGCCGAAGTAGTGGTGCGCCGCGTCGCCCGGAACTCCCGCCACCGCCGTCGCCCATCCCCCGCGATAGGGTCCGAGGCAGCGCCAGTGAAGGTCCTGGAAGGCGGTGGGCGGAATCGACGCAGCTCGCGCGGAAGAGGAGAGAGTGACAACGCAGAGAAGCAGGCAGACCCATCCACCGCGGGCCAGTCGTGGTCGCATACGGACCTCCAGACGAAGAGACGGGGGTGAGGCTGGGCTCGGATCGCAGTGAGGCTACTGCGAGCCCCTGCGAAACCTCAACGGTTTTGGTCGTGGGTCGGCCGAAAGCTCTTTCTCCGCCGCTGAATCCGGCGCCGGCCGGAGCAGGCGAGCCCCTTCGAGCTGCGTGGCCAGGCGGGAAGCAGACGCGCGGGCCAGATCCGTCTGGTCGTGGTTCAAACCGTAGCGCCCCTGAGCCTCGAGTTCGGCATACCAGACGACATCGCCGCTGCTGCGGTCGACCAATTCCGCCACGAAATTCGCCCACGGTCGATCCACATCGTATCCTCCGGAGATTTCGGTCGTGGTCACCTGCTCGATCGAATCGTCATCCTCCGTGACACGGACCGAAGTCTGGACTGTTGGTGGTATGTAGCGCGATTCATATCCCGCGTCGACCAAGCGCAAGACCAACACCGCATCGACACCCTTCTCGTCGAGCAAAGTCTCGACTCGCTCCTCCGAGTAGTCTCGCTGAGGGAAGAACACTTCTTCTTCGGCAAAGGCCAGGTACCCACTTTCGGTCAGCGCCGAACTCAATCGCAGCTCCGCCGCCTGACTCGCGGCCAAAGTGGGAAGAGCGGCATCCACGAGGACCGCTCCAAAACTCTCATCGGCGATGGCAGGGTCGCGTTGAGACACGATGTGGGCCGAAGCGCAGCCCCCCAACCCTCCGAGGATCAAGGCCAAGACGAAACATCTGGAACCATGCTGCATGACATCCTCCGCAGGAATCCGAGCCCCTTCGAGGCCGGTGGCGAGTGGCAGCCGGTGATGTCGTTCCATGGAGAGACGCTCCCACCCGGAGAAGGATACATCCCATGGGATGATTCCCACGAGGGTTTCCTTCGACGGATTCCCCAGGCGAGTCCCGTTGGAGGGTCCCACGGTGCCCGATGATTCGTTGGAATCATTCTGCATCCGACGCGCCGATCGCAGGATCGCGATGGTCTAGAATTAGACACCAACCATCCTCGTCGCGCCCAGATTCTGCACTTCGAAGGAGCAAACATGCGCGCACTGATGATTCTCGTCGTCGGCGCCTTCGCCGTCATCACCCTGAGCGGATGCGGAACCGATCGCAGCTCTTCGCTCACGGGCCCGACCCTCAGTCCCACCACCCTGCAATCCACGGTCGTCGCCGAGACCACGACCGTTCTCCTGGACATCAAACCTCGAGTCAGTCCCAACCGGGTCCGACTCCGAGGACGCGGACGTCTCCGGGCGGCCATCGTGGGCACCACGAACTTCGATGTCCGGAACATCGATGTGTCCACGATCACCCTCGAAGGCGTCCGTCCCCGTCATGCCGCTTACCGGGACATCACCAGTCCCTCCGGATGCACGAATCCCACGACCAACTATCGGGTGAACTGCGGCGGGCCGGTCCTCGGCTCCGGTGGCGACGATTGGATGGAGGACAGCGATGCCAATCGCTCACCCTGGGTGAACACCGGATTCGCCTCGACCACCACCGCGACCATCGATACGAGTGATCCCTCCCTTCCCGACGGAACTCCCATGGAGCTCTTTCAGAGCGAGCGTTGGGATTGGACGAGTTCTCCCGAGATGCGATGGGACTTCCCCGTGACCGATGGCGACTACATCGTCCGCCTCTATTTCGCCGAGAACTATGGCCCCAACCAACATGTAGGCGCCCGCGTCTTCGACCTCACTCTCGAGGGGGAACTCGTCCTCGACGACTACGATATCTTCGCCGATGTCGGTGGCAACACCGGAGTGATGAAGGAGTTCCGGACCAGCATCAGCGATGGAGAGCTGAGCTTGAACTTCTTGCACGTCGTCGAAAACCCCAATATCGCGGGGATCGAGATCCTCTCTGCGACCCCCATGGGCGGCAGAGTGCGGAGTACGCAGGACGGCATCGAAGATCTCGTACTGCGCTTCTCGAAGCGAGAGCTGCGCCGGGCCATCGGCCGCACGCACCGCGGAGAGAAGAAGACCTTGACCATCGAAGGTCAGCTCCTCGACGGAACTCCCTTCCGCGGGACGGACGTGATCATCGCGGCGGGGCGGCGACGACATCATCGTCGTTAGCCGAAGGATAGATCGTGACGGGTTCCACTCGGAGATCTGAGGAGGGGAGCCAGTCCGCGCGGATGGTCACGAATCGCCGGCGGCCCTCGGCCGCCGGCACCTCCCGCATCCGCGGTTCGATCAGAACGGAATCGGCAGCGGCCACATCGACTCTCAGCTCGGCCCGTTCCAGAGGACGCCCCCAGTCCAAAACGGAATGGAGAATGTATCGGGCGCGACCGCTCTTTGCGGGCTGTTCGTAGCGGACCTCCAGCACGCAAGATCCACCCCCTCGCGCCGGGATCACGAAGTGCAATGCCCGCGGTTCCGAATGGAACGGCGGCTCCCAAACCATTCCGCCTGGGTATCGGATTCTGAGGTAGTCCACCTCTACCAGGCCCAATTCAGAGTCCTGCGGAAAGGGGTAGAGGACGGGAAGATCCTCCGCCCCACGGTCGAAACGGAATTCATAGGACCCCTCGACGACGAATCGCCGATCATGAACCCTGACCTCCACCACCTCCGTCGCAAAGATCCAGGCGTCGTCTCCCTTCCCGGGAGCTGGCCACAGGGCGACCCCGAACACAAGCAGGCGAGCGGCGTTCCTCATGGAGCCATCGACTCCAGCCAGTCGTGAAGGGCCGGATTCTCCAAGGTGATTTCATGGAAGATCTCCTGAGTCGCGTCGTCTCTCCAGAGCAGCCGGTCCGTTCCAATCGGACGGAAGGTCCCCTCGATGCCCTTGCGCGTTCGAATCTCGAAAGCCTGCCACCCACCCGGCCCCTCGCTGCTCGGGGCGAGAGACGATGCCCCCAGGAGTTCGCAGAAGGCGTCGATTTCTTCCTCGGAGAAGTCCCGCTGGTCCCCTGCTCCCCGGATTCCGAGAATGTCCTCGCGTTTCACGCAGACGGTGAGCATCCCCGCGTCGTCGGCATGAAGCAACCGAGCATGGCACGGATCGTCCAACCTCCCGCGGGCTGCGCTGAGATAGCGACGCGCAACCTCATCGAGATCCGATCGGCGCAGCAGCGCATCGATCAGGGGTGCGGCAGCTCGATCATTCCACTCCACCAACAACTCTGCAGCCTTCGCCCTCTGACGATCGGTCGCCGCTCGCTCTTGGTCCACTGACCACTCGATCCACGTCGAACCCGGTTGCTCCAACGAGTCGATCGGAGCGGTGAGCCAATCGTGGAGATTGTCGACCACCGCTGTGCGCATCGATCCCTCCGCCCAACGTCGGCAGAGGCTCTGGACGTCGTAGTGGAAGGGCCGACCCGGCCTCTGGGCTTCCAACAGAAGAGGCCCGAAGACGTCGAAGTTCTCGATGATGCCCAATCGATGATCACGCTCGAGGAGATCGAGCCCGAAGCGGGCCAAGAATCCCACCAGGCCGTCGGGATCCGGACAGTCACGGTCCTGGGCGGTGATCCTGACGAGATTCCGAAACTCCATGACGACTTCGTCACGAACCGGATTCGCCTGGACGAGGCGAGGAAGGAGCAGCAACGCGAGGCCCATGGAACGCAGAGCGAAGTTCATGATGGTGCCTCCCGATCAGTACCGACTCCTTCCCCATGCACGAAAGCTAGGGAAATCCGTCGCGTGGTGGCAAGGGAGGCGGATCCCGTTTTTCGAACAGTTCAATGGACAGGCGGAGGAGGAGGTAGGATTGACTGCGCCTTCAGACGTTGAAGCTCCACTCCGCTTGGGATGCTGCGACGGCAACGGGGTCTCTGCGACTTCTCCGTGACCTAGACCATATGGAGTGACCGATCACCCAATCCGTATACTCGCGTGCTACCAGTCCGTGGTGAGTCTGGATAACGCAGACGGAGAAAGGATGACCGATCATGAGTCAGCGTATCACATGGGTGGGGATCGACGAT
>JAJRXK010000048.1 GCA_024276305.1 Candidatus Krumholzibacteriota bacterium | reverse complement strand
GGCCCTCTCGTAGGCCCGAGGGACTTCTTCGGCCACCCGGGCGATCTCTTCCTGGGTCATCGACGGATAGATGGGCAAGGACACCTCTTCTTCGAAGAGCGCGGTGGCGACGGGGAAGTCCGAAGCCTCGAGCTGATAGCTGTCCCGCCAGTAGGGGTGCAGGTGCAGGGGGATGAAGTGCACACTGCTCCCGATCCCGGCGGTGGCGAGCTCTTCGATGAAGCGATCGCGGACCTTTCGCCCTCCGGCGACTCGAAGGGCATAGAGGTGCCACGCGTGGGCGTCGGCGACTTCGGATCGAGACGGGCAGCGCAGGCCCTCGACGCCGGCGAAGGCCTGGTCATAGGCTCGGGCGATGGCAGCTCGCGCGTCGTGGAATTGGTCGATGCGCGCAAGTTGGCTGAGTCCAAGGGCTCCCATGAGATCGCTCATGTTGTACTTGAATCCCGGAGCGACGATCTCATACTCCCACGCGGGCTTGTCGCTGCGATAACGATCGAAGGCATCGCGACTGATCCCGTGCAGCCTCATGACCCGCATGCGGTCGGCCAGCTCGGGATTCGCGGTGACGACCATCCCGCCCTCACCGGTGCACAGAGTCTTGGTGGCGTAGAAGCTGAAGGCGGTGGCATGTCCCCAGCGCCCAATGGGAAGCCCGTCGCAGAGGGTGGGCAGGGCGTGGGCGGCGTCGTCGACCAGGGCCCATCCCTGGTCTTCACAGAGTGCTTCGAAGCCTTCCATGTCGGAGGTCATTCCGCCGAAATGCACGGGCATGACCGCGCGGATGGACTCGCGCTCGAGTTCGGAGAGACGGGCGACGGCCTCCCGGACCAGTTGGGGAGTCATGAGAAAGGTCTCGGGGTCGATGTCGACGAAGAGAGGGTCGGCACCGAGATAGCGCACGACCTCCGCCGAAGCAGTAAAGGTCCAAACCGGTACGATGACTCGGTCTCCGCTTCCGACTCCGACCGCTTCGAGACCGAGATGCAGCGCCGCGGTACAGGAGTTGACGGCGATGGCCTGGAGATCGTTGTCGGGGCTCTCGCGGTTGAGATAGTCGGCGAAGGCGACCTCGAATTCGCGGCAACGCTCGCCGGTGGTGACCCACTTCCCACGCAAGGTGTCGACGACCGCGGGAATGTCCGCTTCGTCGATGCTGGGCACATGGAAGGGAACGCGAAGAGGGGAATTCACCGCAGGGCCTTCGTTTCGGGTGCAGAATTCGTGGGACAGCCTGAGCCGCAACCTATCTCCGGCCGCGGGGGGTGTCAACCACGGGAACGCATCCGGATATGCGGGTTGGCCGCATTATTGCGATGCAGCCGTGGCTCTCTCACGCGGCTGGATGCCAGCTCAGCGAAGGAAAGGCAGCATCGATGTCCCTGCATGTTCCCCAGTGGAAGCGTCGACGACGAAACCTGGTGGTGTTCACCCTGATTGGTGGCGCGATTCTGACCAGCTACGTCGGTGCCTTTGCCTTGAAGTTGGGCATTCCCTCGAGCGCGTGGGCTCCGTGGTTCGGGATGGGTCTGCTTCCGGTCCTGGTTCTGAAACTGTCCGTCGCGGGCTATCTGGGGATCCATCGCGGCATGTGGCGCTACGCGGACCTGCACGCCCTGGTCACCACGACGCAGGTGGTGGGGGTGACCAGCGCGATTCTGATGGTGGCGGCGATTGCCCTGCCGGCGCCGGAGTGGTTGGTGGCGGTGGTGGTCCAGGACTTCCTGCTCTCGCTCTTGGGATTCGGAGCGGTGCGGATGGCTCCTCGAGTGCTGATGGAATTGAGCGCCTCGCATTCCGATGCGCGTCGAGTGCTGATTCTCGGCGCGGGAGACGCCGGCGAGGCTCTGGTCCGAGAGCTGTCGACGTCGCGGCAATTCGATCCGGTGGCGATCCTCGACGACGACCCTCAGAAGCACGGCAAGAAGCTCCACGGGGTACCGGTGGTGGCGACTCTCGACGAACTGGGCGTCGTGGCTCCGCACTACGAGGCCGAAGCGCTGCTGTTGGCGATCTACGCCATTCCCCGCGAACGATTGCGACAGGTTCGGGCCATGGCCCTCGACACGGGCTTGCCCCTGAAACGGGTTCCGGCGATGGCGGAACTTCTCTCCGGACGCGCCCGCATCGACGAAGTCCAGGACTTCTCCCTCGAGGAGCTGCTCGATCGCGAGCCGATCCGCACCGACCGTTCGCCGGTCCACGACCTGTTGACGGGCAGATGTGTATTGATCACCGGAGCGGCGGGTTCGATCGGCAGTGAGCTCTCGCGCCAGGTGCTGGCATCGTCGCCTTCGAAGTTGATCCTCCTCGACAACAACGAGAATGCCCTCTTCCACATCGAACAAGAACTGCGACCGAGAGTGGGGGAGACCCAGCTCGTTCCAACGCTCTGTTCGGTGCGTGACGAGAACAAGCTCCGTGAGCTCTTTTCCGAAGACCGGCCCGACGTCGTATTTCATGCCGCGGCCTACAAACACGTCCCGGTGCTCGAGCACTTCCCCGAAGAGGCGGTGCGCAACAACGTGCGGGGAACGTTGAATCTGGCCAGCCTGTCCGACGAATTCGGAGTGGGCCGATTCGTCCTCATCTCCACCGACAAAGCGGTGCGTCCGACGAGCGTGATGGGGACCACGAAGCGGGTGGCCGAGCTGATCGTATCGGATATCGGCCGGCGCAGCGCCACGATCTTCAGTACCATCCGCTTCGGAAACGTGCTCGGGAGCAACGGCAGTGTGATGCAGCTCTTCCGTCGGCAGATCGCCGAAGGTGGACCGGTGACCATCACGCATCCGGAGATGCGGCGCTTCTTCATGAGCATTCCCGAAGCGGTGGAGCTCGTGCTCTACGCAGCGGCGATGGACGAAGACGGGGGCACCTTCATCCTGGACATGGGCGAACAGGTACGAATCCTCGATCTGGCCCGTCACTACATTCGACTCCACGGACTCGAACCCGACCGAGACATCCCGATCGAGATCACCGGGCTGAGGCCGGGGGAGAAGCTCTACGAAGAGCTGTGGACGGAGGTCGAAGAACCGATCCCCACCGCCCACGCGGACATTCTGCGAGCTCCGCGCTCGCAGGCCTCGCCCACCGACCTCGCACGGCGAGTGCGCAGCCTATTGGAATGGGCCGAAGAGGGAACTCGCCCTCAGATCATCGAGCACTTGCGACAGATCGTGCCCGACTACACGGGATCGCCACGTTGCGCTCGAGAGCACGACCGCGACGAAGGGTCGCGACGCAGAGGGGCGGCGACGGTCCTCAGTCCTCGCCCAGAATCCTTTCGAGAACTTCCGGTGACGCCTCCAGGTAGCCGGTCTCTACCAGCCGAGGCGTGAGCCGCTTCCAATTCTCTCCTCCGGCGAAGATGCGGTGGAACTTCTCCACCGCCGCATCGATCTGCCCGGAATTGCAGAGCGCCACGGCGTACCAGTAGCTCGCCTCGAGGTTGCCCTCGAGGATGTCCTGGGCATGGCCGTAGGAGACTTCGGCGGCTGCGAGGTCTCCTTTTTCCACCGCCAGATCGCCCTCGTTCATCTGCTCGTAGCCGCGGTGCAGCCGCAGCAGCCGCTTCAATTCCTGAACCGGCTCGGGGTGGTCTTCGACCCGCAAGTCGACGACGGTGTCTGCCCAGGGTCGGCCCGTGGATTCTCCCTTCACCACGAGGATCGCGGCCGACTGCTTGCCGCGGATGTCCCCGCCCTCGCCCTGGGCGGCTTCGAGGGCGGCCAAGAGGCGTTCGGCCAGAGGCCCCCGGCTCTGGTGGAAGGCCTGGGCCATGGCCGCGGGGACGGTAGTGCGATCCATGAGATTTGCCTGCACCGAGAAGTTCTCGCCGACGACATGACCGGCGGCGGGAATGCACCGGGCGCCGGTGTGGGCCGCGACGTCCCCCTTGGAGTCGATCATCGCGACCTGCCGGATCTCGGAGGCATCGTCCGCCTCGAGGAGCCCGCGGAGGGCGGCGGAGGCCGAGCGCCCGGCCTGCATCAGATCCAGCCCCAGGGGGCCGTAGCTGGCGTCGACCATCGATTGGGTGGCTACCGCGCCGACTCCGGCCCGGGCCCAGGGGACCACGCTGCCCACGCTGAACCAGTGGGACTGAACTGCGACCCCCATTTCTCCGCTGATGGGATCTCGGGCCACGATGGAGTAGGTATTCACCGGGCGAAGGGGAGAGGCCTCGAAGGCCTGCGAGCTGGTGGCGGCCAGGGCCAGGACCAGGACCGCGAGAAGGAAACGTCGCATCGGAAGCACCTCGGTGGGGGAAGGGATTCGTTCGGCCAGCAGAGTCATCATCGGACGAAGTTTTTGGAACTGTCGAGCCCGGATTGCGTAAGGACCACGACTCCCACCGGGGAGTCACCCCACCGGCTACGGTCCCCACATCGTAGATGTGAAAGAAGGAAGCGCCCCCCGAGCCGCAACTCGGGGGGCGTTCTCCTGCGCCCCTCTTGCATCGCC
Organism: Candidatus Krumholzibacteriota bacterium; assembly: GCA_024276305.1. GTDB lineage: Bacteria > Krumholzibacteriota > Krumholzibacteriia > JAJRXK01 > JAJRXK01 > JAJRXK01. The sequence goes on along the minus strand of JAJRXK010000048.1, from coordinate 8,465 downwards.
CTCCTCCGTCTTCGTAGCTTGAAGACGTGGGCTGCCTGACGATCCCTGGCCCGCAGATGAGTCGCGTCCCCACACGCGACGCCTGGCTTATCGAGCCTCGCCACAACCGGAGCATCGCGTCGCGACGGGCGCATGAGAATGCGACGCGGTGCAACAACGCATCGGGCTTCAGGTCGATCTCGGGCAGCTCACCCTACTTGGGCAGCCCTGCCTATCAGCAGCGGAGACCGGGGCCTCGAGCTCCGGGCGCCTGGACGGTAGGACGGACGCGCGCTCCTCGGCTTCTTCCCTTCGGGAGCCAGCGGTCCTGCCGTTCCGGGCGTATGGGATTTCAGGGGAGGACCTGAGATACCGCGGGCAGGGACGGGCCGCAGCGGGTTTTGGGTTCTCCCCGCGTTCCCGCTGCCCCCTCCTTCAATCCTCCATACGACACGGCGACCTGACCGAAGTCAGATCGCCGTTCTCTTGTCGCCACCGCGACGGTCGTCGATCGCGGGATGGATCGGGGCGGAGGCTCAGCAACCCATTTGAGCCAGCATCACGGCCAGTTCGCCGTTCGCCCAGTCTGAGAGTTCGGGGCAGTACTCCGCGAAGCAATTCTTGATATCATCAGCGAAGTTGTTCGCATTGTTGCACAAATCCCCGGCGTGATCCGCACGGGCCTGGTCGATCTTCTTCTGTGCGGCATCGGCGTCGCCAGCGGTGGAGAAGAGCCAGCCGATGGCTCCCCCGGTCGCACCGACGAGGCCTCCCAGAACCGCTCCGACGGCGTTGCCGACTCCAGGAATGACACTCCCTCCAATGGCGCCAGGTACGGCTCCCGCCGCGGTCCACGCGGCCAGATCCCATCCCTTGCCCTCCGCGAAGTCCGCGAGAATCTGGTCGATTTCGGCCTGGAGCGCGGCCGCGGAATCCGCGTTGGCCGTCTGATAGTCGAGGAGGGCGGTCGTCATGCAGTCCAGCAGAGACTCGGTGTCGCAGGCCATGCTGAAGGTGTCACCGCCGGTGGGCTCTCGGGAGCCGGGATCGGCGATCGCGGCCCGGGCGGTCTTGGCCAAGGGCTGACCTAGCGCCCAGTCCAGAAAGGAAGTGCTCTGGAACGCCCCGGTCGCGAGCATTCCCATGTAGGCCCCGGCGTTGGCAGCGGAGATGATCCCTCCGTCGGGGACCGACACCAACGGAATGAAGATCAGTTGGCTGATCGACCCGTTGTCGAAGCGCAGGAGTTGGCCGACGTGAGGATCCGATCCGGCGAAGGTCGCGCTGTAGAAGTACGCCTGCGGCGGGTTCGTGCCCACCGGAACGACCACCGGAGGAATGCCGGGTTGTTGATAGTCGATGGGCCACACCTGGAGGCCGGTGAGAGGGACCGAGTTGTTGGTCCGCACCGACTCCACCGTGGGATAGGAGGCCGGGTCGAAGATCCCCGATGCGCCGATGGACTGCAGTCCGTCGCTCCCCATGACGAAGTTCTCCCCGAAGCTGTTGTTGAAGATCGTAGAGATCACGCTCTGTGCCGGCGTGGGAACCATGTCCACGTTGATCTGCAGATAGGCATTTGCGAGCGATTGCAGATAGTCGGCGTAGGCTTGCTGACTCAGTCCTTCGGCAAGAGCATCATCGAGGATGTCTTGGAAGGTGGGGCCTCGGAGGATCGGACGGACGGGATTGGCGGTGATCCCATTCTCACCGCCACCGTTGGCGCCCGGCGAAGGGCCTCCCACCCCGAAGGGCCTCGAATCCGAGAGGCCATCCCCCGAGCACCCGGCGCCGACCAGCGCGGCGAGTCCAAAGATGGCTGCGAGCCAGAAAACCTCGAGTCGTGTCGACATCGACTGAGTGGAGATGGAATGCGTCTTCGTCCGTAGCATGTTGAGCACCTTGCTTCTCGAGATCGATTGAGACCACCGATGGGGTGTCGTGCGAGCACGAGAAGGGGAGAGGATGCTGGTGGTTGATACAAAGAGCGTCCCATCGCGAGAACTTCGCCCACGACATGGAGCGGGATCGAAGCTTTCGGTCCATATTGTGTCCCATGAACATTCCTGACTTCGATGACGAAGCCGCCACCTGGGACGACGACCCCCGCAAGGTCCAGCGCGCGGCGGACATCGCACGCCGGATCCTCTCTCTGTGCCCCTGCTCATCCGGAGATCGAGTCCTCGATTTCGGAGCGGGGACTGGGCTGCTCGGCACGCACTTCGTGGAGGCCGGAGCCGAGGTGACCTTCGTCGATCCTTCGGCCGGGATGCGAGCGCAACTCGAGGCCAAACTTCGAGCACGGAGTGCGGAGGGTTGGCGCAGCCTCGACCTCGAGGATCCGCAGATCGCGGTGCCGGGGGGATATGATCTCATTGTCTCGTTGATGGCGCTCCACCATGTCCCCGATCCCGGAGCCACCATCGCGCAGCTGAGCCAGTGGCTCGCACCCGGGGGGTCCCTGGCCCTCTGCGACCTCGAACCCGAAGACGGGAGCTTCCACGATCCGGGCACCACCGGGGTGCACCACGGTTTTTCCCCTGAGCAGTTGCGGAAGTGGTGCGAGGCGGCCGGACTGAGCGGCTTTCGTTGCGAGACCGTTCATGCGGTCGAGCATGATCAGGACGACGGGGGAGTGCGGCGCTACCCGCTCTTCTTGGTGGTGGCGAAAGGGTGACTCCACCCCGATTCTTGCCAATCCGGCGGCGGATGGCGAGAATGATGGTCTGGAAGAGAGCGCCGCTGCCGCTGAGGGTCGTCGGTGGGGATTCACTGGGCTGAGTTTGGGTGTTGACGGGCCATGTGTGCAGGACACAGGACTTCAGATTCTGCTCTTCGAGGGAGTGGCCGTTGAGAAAGACCTATTTTGCGACCTTCTCCTTGGGCCGGCCCGAGAGCCCAGCTCCGGAGCTCGATGAGGTGCTTTCGGAGATCCAGGCCTGGATCTCTTCTCCCAGAACGGGAGCCGAGAAGAAAAAGCTCCAGAGTCTCGACTTTTCCCGCAGCTCGACCACCAGAGTGGGGAGCGAGTCCGCGGTGCGTGTTCTGCGCCACGCGACACAGACCACGGAATGGGCCGCAGTACGTTTCGAGCATCCCGATTCCCAGGATCCGGAGGCGTTCTGGACCGTCGATAGCTGTTTGGTTGCCGACGCAGGCCAGCTGCGATTCTCCATGGCGACTTCGTGCGGGTGGAGAAGCCCGGTCTTTCGGCCGGTGAAGCCGCCAACGAGCCGACCTCGACTCGTTCGAGATCTGGTTCGCAGTTTCGGTGCCTACGAGGACCGCGTCATCCGCGAACTCCCGTGGAAGATTTCCTCCGAAGATGTCGACGAGTTGACCGCGGCGTTGCTGTCGGCGACGAGACGGTTGCCCATCGTGCTCGTGAGCTGCAAGTCGGATCGCGATGTTCCACTCGTCGACGTCAAGAAGGTGGCGGATCGGCTCATTGGATTGGCCCATGTCTGTGCATTCGATTCTCGGTGGCCGTCCTTCCGACTGAGTGACCGCATTGGCAAGGAACTGAGCTGCTATGAGGGGGCGGTTCGGATCTACTGGCCCCACTTCAAACGGACCTCTTCACCCTGGGAACACAAGCTCTGGCTTCCCAGAGACGTTTCGGAGCAGTCTCAGACCCGGGAGGGATTCGAGGACATCCTCCTGTCGACGATTGCCCGGGTGGCCACGACACGAGATCCCGGACCCGGATTGACCTTCGAGAGCATCTTGGCAATCAGCAATCGGGCTCGGATGCAGGAGCTCCGCGCTGCGGGCGACGAATCGGAATTGTTGAAGCTCTTCGACGAGGAGAATCAGCGACTCGAGAAAGAAGTCGAAAGCCTTCAGCAGACGGTGGATGAGGCGCAACAGGAAGCGGAACGGTGGAGAGCACGAGCGGAGAGTTTCGAACAGGCATACCTGCAGCTTCACAAGCCCGAGGACAAGGACGAAGATCTGGAGAATGTCACCACCGTTCCGCTGTCCTCGGTGGAAGATGTCGTTCAGTACTTCGAAGAGAAGCATGCCGATCGGGTGGTCTTCGCGCTCAATTCGAAGTCGTCGGTGCGGAGCAATCCCTATGAGGATGTAGATGCGCTGCGCGATGCTCTGGGGTTTCTTGCCGGCACCTATTTCGATGCTCACACGAAAGTCGCCAAGTGCGCGGACTTCGATGGACATTGTCGGGAGCAGAGCGGATTCTGGTATCGATCGAGCCAGTCGGACCTCACGATCACCAAGTACGCCGAATACTATCACACGCGGTTCGACAATCGGCGACTGGTCCTCAGAGAGCATATCGGGCGCGGCTCGGGGAAGGACCCTCGTTACACCATCCGCATCGCTTTTGCTTGGGATCCAGACGCCGAGCGTGTCGTCATCGGGTACATCGGACAGCACCAGAAAACCGGCGCGACCTAGGGGCCGGGCGAATCCGATTCTCGCGCGACAGGGAGTTCCTTCACGGAACTCCCTGTCTTGGCGCGCGATCCCTTCGGGATGACCCCACCGATGGGTAGGATCGGCCAAAGCTACTCCGGATAGTACTCCGTCCCCAGGTGGGTGATCAGATCCTCGCCCATCCAATGGCGGAGGGTATTCTTCAGCTTGGTCTGCTGAATGAAGATGTCGTGCTCGGGGTAGAGCCCCTCGGCGGCCTGTGGACTCTTGAAGTAGAAACTGAGCCACTCCTGGATGCCCTTGCGATCTGCGCGCATGGCCAGGTCCATGAACAGCGCCAGGTCGAGGACGATGGGTGCGGCGAGAATGGAGTCCCGGCAGAGGAAGTCGACCTTGATCTGCATGGGATATCCCATCCAACCGAAGATGTCGATATTGTCCCAGCCCTCTTTGTTGTCCCCGCGGGGCGGATAGTAGTTGATCCGAACCTTGTGGTAGAGATCGCCATAGAGGTCCGGGTACTCCTGGGGCTGCAGAATGGTGTCGAGCACGCTGAGCTTGGAGACTTCCTTGCTCTTGAAACTCTCCGGATCGTCGAGGACTTCGCCATCGCGATTGCCGAGAATATTGGTGCTGAACCACCCGTTCATTCCGAGCAGTCGGGCCTTGAAGCCCGGTGCAAGAATGGTCTTCATGAGGGTCTGACCGGTCTTGAAGTCCTTGCCGCAGACGGGTACGCCCTTCTCGAGGGCGAGTTCGACCATGCAGGGGATGTCCACGCTCAGATTGGGCGCGCCGTTGGCGAAGGGAATGCGCTCCATCAGAGCCGCGTAAGCGTAGATCTGACTCGGAGAGATGAGAGGATCGTTGTTCTTGAGTCCTTCCTCGAAGGCCGCGACCGTCGCATGGACCGCAGTGGGTTCGCGGTAGGCTTCGGTGCTCGCGCACCACACGATCACCACGCGGTCGAGATCGTTGTCCTTCTTGAAGTTGCGAATATCCTCGCGCAGCATCTCCGCCGCATCCCACTTCGTCTCGAATTCCTTGGTGTGGTTCACTTCGAGCTTCTTGACGTAGTCGTGCTCGAAGACCGCCTTCATGGGCTTGATGCTATCGAGTTCACCCTTGATGGGGTCGAGGTGTTCGCTCTTGAGGACTCCGCAACGAACTGCGGCCTCATAAGCATTGTCGGCGATGGGATCCCAGCCGCCGAACACGATGTCGTCGAGGCCGGCCAGGGGAACGAAGTCCATGATCTTGGGATTGCGTTCATCGGTGCGCTTGCCCAAACGGATGTGCCCGCGCTGGGTCAAGGAACCGACGGGATCGACGAGGCCCTTGCGCAGGGCGATGGTGCCCGCGTAAAAGGTCGTTGCCACGGCACCCATGCCGGGGGTCAGGATTCCGAGCTTTCCCTTGGCGGGACGAATATCGATGCCTTCACTCACTGCAAGACTCCTGGAAAAGGGTGGGTGCACCTGGGGCGCGTGCAGCGGTAGAGTAGGCCTTCGTATTCATTCCATCTATTGGATTTATATTTACAAACATATAAGTATCGATTATGTAGATAGGGTGGACGATCCAGGAGGAAGGCAATGGCAACGCAACGGCCGGGAACTTCTCTGAACTTGCACCTGCAGCACTTGGCCTATTTGCGGGAGGTGAGTCGGCACCAGACCTGGGCCGAGGCGGCGGCGGCGCTGAATGTGAGCCAGCCGGCCCTCTCGCAGGCCTTGGCGGAGATGGAGCGTCGCATCGAAACTCCTCTCTTCGAAAGAGACGGCCGTCGACGCCGCTTCACCGACGACGGGCTGGAGGTGCTCGCCTACGCCCGCGAAGTGCTGGACCGGAGTCAGGAGTTGCAGCGGCAACTGCGCCGCCGCAGCGAGGGCGAGGCGGGCCGACTGCGTCTGGGAATGATCGATGCGGGAAGCCTCTACCTCTTGCCTCGGGCGGTCGCGGCCTTTCGACAGCAGCATCCGAGGGTCGAACTCGAACTCGCGGTGGCCGCGAGCGCCGAACTCGAGCGCCGCCTCCGCCGATTCGAATTGGACATCGCCTTCGTGATCGGAGATGCGGGAAGCGATGGAGACGTCCACCGTGAACTCTTCGACGAAGAAGAGCTGTGGATCTACGCGCCGGTGGGCAGCCGGGGTTCGGGATCGGACCACGATTGGGTTCTCTACCCCCGCGACAGTCACACTCGCGCCTGCATCGACGAGGGGCTCGAGGCGCGGGGAATCCGCCCCCGGGTCGTTATGGAGTCGGGCAATCCCCAGGTGCTGCGCCAGATGGTCGCGCTCGGCCTGGGGTGGTCCGTTCTTCCCCGGGCGGTGGCGGAAAGAGACCAGCCGCCCCTGCGACGTCCCCGTGGAGCCGCGGTCGCCACGCGCAGCCTCTGCGTCGCACGGCGCCGTCAGCGTCCCCTGGACCCGCGCGCGGAGGCATTCGTGGCCCTGGCGCGTGAATTGCGGTAGACCCGCACCATGCATCGACGTCGTTTCATTCCCTGGATCGTCCTTCTCGCCCTCGCCTCGATTCTTCCGCAGAGCGCCGGGGCGGCGGAAGCCTCCGCGGACTCGATGGCCGGGGCCGGACCGACGCCGGCGTGGCGCAAAGTCGCGGCAACCGCGGCGCATGTGAGTATGTACGCAGTTGCGACCAAGGTGGGGAGCCGGTTCGGACTCGAACGACGGTTCCGGGTGGTGCGCCTGGAGAAGGCCTATGCCTACGACGTGGTGGCCCACATCTGGGCGGTCAATCAGCTCAGCCAACTCTTCACCCGGGTCGATGAATGGGCGGGACTCTCGCCCACTACGGCTCGGCGCACCGCAGCGTGGGGCACGGCCTTCGGGGCTCTGACCTACATGGAATTCATCAATGGATTCATGCCCGATGTGCGTTTCGATCCGGCCGACCCGATCGCGAACGCCCTGGGGGCCTTGATGGCGACCAAGGGTTCGGACTTCGCATTGCGCCATCCTTGGATGCAGAGGCTGAGTTTCGAGTTCGGGTACAAGGACTGGGGGAGAGTCTTCGGTCCGAAACAACAGACGGGATTCGCAGGCAACATTTGGCACGACTACCCCAACGGACGCTTCGCGGTGGGCTATTCACTGGGACCGCAGGAGAATGAGTGGGTGCGTTTGTTCGCGACCTACGAGATCACCAGCTTCGACGTGGAAGAGCTGAAGAATCGTTTCGGAATCGGCGTCGAAGTGAAGCCCCATCACTGGTTGGCGCCGATTCTCCGGCGCCTGCCAGGGGGGGCGTCGCTGCTTGCGGCCACCGATTGGGTCGACCGACGACTTCTTCTGCCAGGGCTCTACTTTCAGCTTTGGACCTTCGATACCGGTCCGTTCAGCGATCAGCAGTTGTTTCAGGAGTGACACGGAGGCCCTTCGTAGCTACATTTCGCGCGCCTCCTGCGATGGGAATCTCTCGGTGAATTACGCTACGGCGAGCATTCTGCCTCCTCTGTTGATCGCTCCGATTCTGAGCATGATGCTGGCTCAGCTCATCAAGCCCTTCCTGGCCGTACTCCTCGGGCACCGCTTGCGATGGTCGAGAATGTTCGATACTGGGGGCATGCCCAGTAGCCACACTTCCCTGGTCACCACCCTGACTCTGGCGGTGGGCGCGGTCGAGGGCATCTCGAGCACCCTCTTCTCGATCGTCTTGATCTTCTCGGGCTATTTCGTCTTCGAGGCGACCGGGCTGCGCCAGGAAGTCGGGCAGCAAGCCAGGGTGTTGAACGAAATGCTCGATGACGTCTACAAGACTCATCACCTGGATGCGGCGCGACTGAGGGAGTTGGTCGGACACACTTGGTCGGAGGTCTTCGGGGGAGTGCTGGTGGGGATTCTCTTCTTTCTGGCGGCCCGCTCCTGGATCGTTGGCGGTTAGTTGTGTCTCCGAAATTGTTGATGATCGAGTACGAGAAGACGCCGGCTGCGTGAGCAGCCGGGGTCTTCTACTCGATGCTCGGGGAAGTCGGCGGTTCGGGGTGTCGTTCAGGGTTGGTCAGAAGGCCATCACCAGGTCGTGAGACCTGTTTCGGCCCAATTCGGGGGTGACGATCTCACGGC
>JAJRXK010000047.1 GCA_024276305.1 Candidatus Krumholzibacteriota bacterium | reverse complement strand
GCGGGAAAGACGCTCTTGGTGGGTTTCAACGAGGACGTCTACTCTCAGGTCTTCGGCTAGACCTTCCATCAGGGCCGAGAACTCTCCAGAACCACCTGGGTGTTCTCGGCCCCTGCCGCCCGATCCGGGTTGTCGATCCGCGAGAGGCCTCAGGTCAAATCCCGAAGACCGTCCGGCCCCACACCAGCATCGAAGCGGTGATCACCACCACCCCGAGGAGGTTGAGAACGAAGCCCGTCCGCATCATCTCTCGTGCCCCTACCTGCCCTGTTCCGAAGACGATGGCGTTGGGAGGAGTGGCGACCGGCAGCATGAAGGCGCAAGAGGCGCTCAACGAGGCCAGCACCATCAGCAGGAGAGGGTTCAACCCCGTCGCGGTACTCAACGCCGCCAGGATGGGCAGCACGATCTGCGTGGTTGCGGTATTGGACGTCAATTCGGTGAGGAAGGTCAGCAGCACGCAAGTTCCCAGGATGAGAAGCACCGGGGGAGCGCCCTCCAGGAGCGCGAGACGTTCCCCCGCATAGGCCGAAAGTCCCGAGACCTGGAAGGCTCGAGCCAGAGCGAAGCCCCCGCCGAGCAACAGCACCACATCCCACGGCAGACGGCCCAGAGCGCCGGCATCCAGAATCCTCTTCTCTCCCCGAGCGGGAATGGCAAAGAGAAGGAGAGCGACGCCGATGGCCACCGTTCCATCCCCTACTCGACGGCCCCACCCCAAGCCCGAGGCCCATCCGGTGATCCAGTGATCGCCGAGGCGAAGGTCCGCTCGAGTGACCAAGAGAAGTGCAAAGAGGAGGAAGGCTGTCGCCACCACGACTTCCTCCCTCGTGAACCGCCCCCCTTCCGCTAGATCGCGCCGGAGAGCGCCACGGAACGGAACCGCCACGTGACCCATCACTCTCCAACGCAGCCAGCCTGCCGTACACACGAACAGTAGAATCGACACCGGAAGTGCGAAGAGCATCCACTGCACGAAGCCGATCTCCGGGCGCAAGGGAAAAGATTCGACGTAGATGCGGGCAAAGCCCAGGTTGGGAGGCGTCCCGATCAGAGTGGCCATCCCCCCGATCGATGCGCTGTAGGCCACTCCCAATAGGAGGGCGGCCGAAAAGCCGTCTCCGGCCGAGCGGTCATTGTCGGCCACCGCCATCGCAATCGGCACCATCATCAAGGTGGTGGCCGTATTCGAGATCCATCCGGAGAGCGCCCAGGATGCCAACATGAATCCCAGGAGCAGTCGGCCGGGAGAGCGCCCGGCTCGCGCCACCACGGTCACCGCCAATCGACGGTGCAGGCCCCATCGCTCCATCGCTCCCGCCAGAAGAAACCCTCCCAGAAAGAGAAAGATGATGTCGTTGAGATAGAGTGGAGCGACCTCCCCAGCGCTCATCACTCCGGCTGCAGGCAGGAATACGACCGGAAGCATGGCGGTGACCGCCATGGGAAGCGCCTCGGTCAGCCAGTACCAAGACATCCAGACCGCAAGGGCCAACACCCGTCCGACCGAGGGGTGATCTGGATCCGGATGGACGAAGAGGAGAAAGAAGAGAGCCAAGGCCACGCCGAAGAGAATGCGTCGCGTCCCACGGGTCGATGCCCCGCCCCTCATCACTCCAACTCGACTCCCAGTCCGTCGGCGACTCGATTCACGAACCCGAAGTAGGCACCGATGGTGCAAATGTCATGGATCGCTCGGTCGTCGAAGCCATAGGCCCGCAACACGTCCACATCGTCTTCGTTCATGGCCATCGGAGCTTGGGTGAGTTTGAGCACGTAGTCCAGCATCGCTCGGTCCGCTTCGTCCAAGTCCACCGTGCGGTGATCTCTTCCCAGGCCGTCGATGAACTCGTCCACATTCCCGTTGGTCTTTTCGAGAAGTCTACGGAGACCCGCCCCGTGATGGTGCAGTCAGTAGTGACACTCGTTGGCCCCAGAAACCACCACCGCAATCATCTCCCGCTGAACGCGGGTGAGCGGCCCACGCGAGAACATGAGATGCCGGTAGAAATCGTAGTGAAATCGCATGGTCGGGGAATTGACCCCGTGAATTCTGAGAATGTTGTCCGTGTCGGCGACGCGATCCTCTTCGGGAATCTCGTCAAGGGGAACGTAGCGGATGTGGGCCATGGCAACGGCCTCGCGCGGGGGAGCGTCCTCGACTTCGAACCTACCGCAGAAGCTTAGGCACAATCCGTAGTTTCAACAAGGCGAGCTTCCAACCGAGTTCCCTACCCAAGAAAAAGCGGAGCCCTACGGCTCCGCCCCTTCCCAAGTCCCGATGCGGAGATCACGAACTAGCGTGACTCCTTGTACTCCACGTGCTTGCGCACCACAGGATCGTACTTGCGCAGCGTAATGCGGTCAGGATTGTTCCGCTTGTTCTTGTAGGTGTAGTAGTGGTGCGGGCTCTCCGAACTCTTCAACTTCACCTGCACGCGATTTCCTGGCTTGGCCATGGGGCTACTCCTGCGCGAAAAAGGGCCGCGGACAACTGGCTCCGCAGCGTGAAATCCATCGAGGCACAAGGGTAGTCGACCCGCTCGCCCCTCGCAAGGAGGACCAAGGAGGCCGAATCCCTCTCAGTCGTCGCTCAGCGCCGGACTATCCGCAAGAATCGATAACTCACTTTCTTGCAACACTTTACGACGGAACTCGGGGAGCTTCTCGGCGAAAAAGGCATTCGTCGACTCCACCGCGGTCCTCGTTGCCACTTCCGCCCGGCGCAGGTACTCGAGCACCTCGGAGGAGGGAGCCTCCCAACTCGAACCCAAGAACCACTGCACTCGACGAACTCGACCGAGTGGAGTGTCGTCCGCGGGGATCCCCTTGGTGTCCGGAGGTATGCGAATCTCCTTTTCGAGGTCCACCAATTCCTTCCGGAACTCTCGGGCTTCCTTTTCGAGATCAGCGTAGGGCTTGGCCTCCTCTTCCCATTCCACGCCTCGGGCCTTGGCTTCGCGACGGACTCTCTCGATGCGTTCGATCACCAGATCCACGTCGTCCCGAGCATCCACGATTCGAGTGAGGGCGTCGGCCAAGAGATCCTGGAGCGCCCCCACCCGACGGCGAGTCTCGTAGTTCGCGCGACGATCTTCGGCCGAGATCTTCAGTCGTGGATCATTCAACACCCGCACCGGCCGCTTTGCACTCTCCTCACCGAATTCGAGCACCACCGTGTACTCCCCGGGACTCACCTCCGGCCCCTGAGGATCGTCGAAGAAATCCCGCTCGCTTCCGGGCGGATTGCGGAAACCATCGCTGCGCAGATTCCACACCACCCGATTCAGGCCCCGCGTCACTTCTCTCTCGAAGCTGCGCACCTCCTCACCGGAGGCATCGAGGATCTTGATCTGCGCCTTGGTCGGCGGTCCCGCTGCATCGCCGGTGCCTTCGGCGGTCGCGGAATCCGCATCCTCCGATCCGGAATCTTCATCCCGGGCGCGACGGGCGATCTGCTCGGCCTTCTCCACCTCTTCGTCCGGATGAGGAAGTCCCTCGCCGTTGACGACGAAATTCAGAAGCGCGCCATAAGGTCGATTCTCTCCCCGAAACTCCGTGGCTCCCGGAAAACGAGAGGCTCCGGTCTGGCGAACTTCGTATTGTTGGGCATCGGCGACCTCGAAGAAGTACAGGGGCTCGGCCAGAACAGCTTCGTCGATCTCCCGCAGAGGCCGAATATCGTCGAGAATGAAGGCCGCTCGCCCGTGAGTCCCGATCACCAGATCGTGATCACGGGGATGAATCACGAGGTCTCGCACGCCCACGGTGGGCACACCGTGAGTCCATTTGGCCCAGTTCTCTCCTCCATCAAGGCTCAACCAGAGTCCGAATTCGGTCCCGAGGAAGAGCAGATCCGGATCGACCGGATCCTGCTCGATCGAGAGGGCATATCCCTCGATATTCGGTCGGCTGATCGAGGTCCACTTCCGGCCATAGTCGGTGGTCCGGTACACGTAGGTCGCGGTGTCACTCCTGCGATGATTGTCGAATACCACGAAGGCGACCGAGGGATCGTGGGGTGAAGCGCAGATGTGCGGAACCCAAGTATTCTTCGGCACGCCCTTGGCCCGATCTTCCACACTCTCCCAACTCTGACCACCGTTACGCGTGAGCTGAACCCGGCCGTCGTCGGTTCCGACCCAGATCAACCCCGACCGCAACGGACTCGGCTCGACGGCCACGATGGTGGTGAAATTCTCCGCGCCCGTAACGTCGAGGGTAAGCCCCCCGCTCTTCGCCTGCTCCTGCCATTCGGGGTTGTTGGTGGTGAGATCGCCGCTGATCGTCTCCCAGCTCAAACCCCGATCACGCGAACGATGCAGGTACTGACTTCCGTAGTAGATCGTATCTGCATCGAAAGGATTCTGCGCGAATCCCGCGTTCCAATTGAAGCGCAGGGGCTGGTCGTCGATCGGCGCCGGCCGAATGGATCGGACCTCTCCGGTCCTCATGTTCCACCGATTGAGATAGCCTTGTTGACTCATCGAATAGCCGCGCATGGAGTCGTCGGGCATGGGTTGGGTATCGAAGCCATCACCGAAACTGACCTCCTGCCAATGATGATTCCGAATGCCCCCGTTCTCCCATACCGAAGAAGGACCACGCCACGAGCCGTTGTCCTGCATCCCCCCGAAAACGTGATAGGGAAGATCCATGTCCACCGCGATGTGATAGAACTGGGCCAGCGGCAGATTGTTGACGAAGCGCCAGGTCTCGCCACGATCGCGGCTGATGTAGACCCCTCCATCATTGCCCTCGATGATATAGTTCGGATCGAGAGGGTCGATCCACATGGCGTGATGATCCGGATGAGCCGCGTCCCAGGGCATGAGGTTGGAGAAACTCTTGCCGTAGTCGTCGCTGACGCTCACCAAAGACCAGAGACTGTAGACCCGGCTGGGGTCGGCGGAATCCACTCGGAGGTCGGCGTAGTAGAAGGGCCGGCTCCCGATGCGGTCCCTGGCTCCAGTATCCGAGAAGGAGAAGCCTCCATCACTGCTGTGGAGCAGGAGATTCTCCTTGGCCTCCACATAGGCGTAGACATGACGCGAGTCGCTGGGAGCGACCGCCAAACCGATGCGGCCGAGATCTCCCTCGGGCATCCCATCTTCGGGCTCGAGTCGGGTCCAACTGTCTCCGCCATCCACACTCCGATAGAGCCCGCTCCCCGGGCCTCCGCTTTGGTAGAACCAGGGACTACGTCGGTATTCGTACATGGCCGCAAAGAGCTTATCCGGATTGTTGGGATCCAATTCGAGGTCAGCACAACCCGTACGTTCGTTCACGTAGAGGATTCGCTGCCAACTCCGACCACCATCATCGGTGCGGTAGACTCCCCGTTCTTCGTTGTCTCCCCACATCTTGCCCAATGCCGCGACCCATACCCGGTCAGGGTTGGTGGGATGCACGAAGATCCGGTGGATGCGTTCTGAACCCTCGAGCCCGAGATGCTCCCAGCTTCGGCCTCCATCGCGACTACGGTAGATTCCATTGCCGATCGACACACTGTTGCGAAGGTTTCCCTCCCCGGTTCCGACCCACAGGACCGCCGAATTGGAAGGGTCAATGGCGATGGCCCCGATCGAAGCCATCGGCTGGTCGTCGAAGAGCGGATCCCAGGTCAATCCCCCATCGACGGATCGCCACAGCCCCCCGGTCGCAGCTCCCACGTAGATGGTGTTCGGACTCTGCGGGTCCGCGACCACCGCCGCGATCCGGCCACTCATTCCGGCCGGTCCGATGGCCCGCGCCTTCATCGGGGCGAGCAGGGAGAAGTCCACCGCGGCGTCGGCCGCAGGGGCAAAGGATGTCCACAGAAAGGCGCCCATCAGGGCCCAACCAAGGCGGCGAATCAGCATGAGTACTCCGAAATGAGATGGGTCGGGGGGACGAATCCTATCACAGCAATTGTTTCTTCGCTCGCGAAGAAACAATCAACTTCGAGCCCGGAAAGAGCCCACCACATGAACCACGACGTAGAGGAATCCCGCCATGAGTACAGTGACGGCTCCCACCGGGAGGTCGGGAGAGTAGCTCAACGCCAGGCCCAAGCTACTCAGGCCAGCGCTGAGAATCGCAGCGAAGACCATCATGTGCCACATCCTACGCGAGATGCGTCCCGCGATCGCAACCGGCAGAGTGAGCAGGGCGATGACCAACACCACTCCCACGACATAGATCAGAGTCACGATGGTGAGGGCGCAGAGCGTCAACAGAAGGGTGTAGAGCAGCGGAACCGGCAGTCCTCGGACCCGCGCGAAGTCCTCGTCGAAGCAAATCGCCAGAAGGGGCCGGTAGAAGACGAGGGTCACCAGGACTACGGTCACATCGACGGCCGCGAGCATTTTCAATTCTGTGGGCGAAATCAGAATGGGATTGCCGAAGAGATAGGCCATGAGATCACTTCGGTAGCCCGGGGTCTGAGAGAGGAACACGATCCCGACCGCCATCCCCACCGCCCACAACGCCGAAATGATGGTGTCTTCGCGTTCGTGGCCACGCATGCGCACCGCGGCGATGATCCAGGCCGCGAGCAGCGCGGCCACCAAGGCTCCCTGGAGAGGTTCAACTCCGACCGAATGCACCTCGTGCAGCCAAACCGCGATGCCCATTCCTCCCAGAGTGCAATGAGCTAGGCTCCCTGCGATGACCGTCATCCGCCGAGTCACCACGTAGGTCCCCACGACTCCGCTGGCCACACTCGCCAAGATCCCACCGACCAAGGCATGCTGCAGAAAGGAGTATCGTTGAAGTGCGTCCAGGAATTCCATGTGGCCATCCGGAGAGAGTAGCGGATCGGTTCGGGGATAGTAATCGCGAACGGCGACCACCACCACGAAGCTTTGCCGAGACTCCCCCCCGCAGGACCGAAGGGGAGAGAGGTGGACCCCGGAATTCGGTCGGCATTCTAAGGTGGATTCATTCTTCTTCGAGGAGAGGATCCGATGGCAAGACGCCGGAGGTTTTCAGCTGAGTTCAAGGCTCGCGTGGCCCTCGAGACCCTGGTTGGGGACCAGACCCTGGCCGAGCTCGCCGAGGACTGGTCCGAGGCGTGATTGCCCACTATCTCGAATCCGACGAGAGTGGCCCAGTGAACGTAGCCCCTCTGCACGATTGGCTGGTAGCCGAGCACGGCTATCCGGGCAGCCTGCGGTCGTTGCAGCGATACTACGCCAAGCACTATCCCAGACCTCGCCATCGCGCCCGTCGCCGCGTGGAGACGCCGCCAGGCGCCCAGGCGCAAGCCGATTGGGCCGAATGGCCCAAGCTGCAGATTTCAGGCCGTACGGTCTACGGCTACCAGTTTCATCTGCTGCTCAGCCACAGCCGTTTTCCGGCGATGGTGTGGTCGCCGCGGGGGTAAAGGCCATCGAGAACGCCTTCGACGTGGTCCTTCATCGGCTCGAGGAGCTGATCAGCATGATGCGTCGTGATGTCGAGCTACCGGCCCGGCTACGCCGCGAGAAGTACATCAACACGGCCCTGCTGATCATCGACGAGGTGGGATTCGAGCCGATGAGCCGCCGCGAGGCGAGTCTCCTTTTTCGGCTGGTGAGTCATTGCTATCAACGTGAGAGCATTCTCATCACCATGAGTAAGGGCATCAAGGACTGGCAAGAAGTGCTGGCAGGGGACGAGGTCCTCGCCACCGCGATTCTCGATCGCCTACTCCACAACAGCCATGTCCTCGACGTCAAGGGCCGTAGCTACCGACTGCGGGACCTGGAGCGGGTGGTGACCCAGCAGGGCCGAGCCCCTACGCGAATCTGGGTGTCGCCTTAAGCCCAGACTGCGATGTCGCGCTTCATTTCTGTTCGATGT
Organism: Candidatus Krumholzibacteriota bacterium; assembly: GCA_024276305.1. Classification (GTDB taxonomy): domain Bacteria; phylum Krumholzibacteriota; class Krumholzibacteriia; order JAJRXK01; family JAJRXK01; genus JAJRXK01. The sequence continues at coordinate 474 of JAJRXK010000047.1, read as the reverse complement.
CCGGGTTTCCGGACACATTGGGCATACAAGGCTCTTTCCTGGGTTCCTCCAGCCCTGGCAGGGGTTGAGCAATCCGATTCCGCACGATGTGTCCGGGATCCCGGACACGCCCACTGCGGGGCCGGTGAGCTTCCTGCGAGCCAACCCGTTGCATTTGCGAAGCTTGGGAGGAAAAGAGAATAATCGTGCAATTGGTTCGGGAGATGCAGCGCTTGCGATGTCGGTCGAGCACGGTATTCAAGAGGGCTTCGGACATCCGATACAGATCGGTCTTGCTGAGACTGTTTTCGAAGCGGCTCAAGGTGGGCTGGGAGGCCAGATCGGGACCACCCAGTGGATCCCTATCCAGCAGGGCCTTGTGGAGGAGGTCGCGGCCGATACGGGCCACATCATTGACGTCGGCGTAGCCGCAGGCGAGGCCGTAGACACGCTGACGGAAGAGATCGTGGAAACTGTGGACGATCCTGTTCCTGG
>JAJRXK010000046.1 GCA_024276305.1 Candidatus Krumholzibacteriota bacterium | reverse complement strand
CCTCCATCGGGCCGGTCAACTCCTGAGACCTGCCGGAAGATGCACCCTCCGACTCTCCGGAAACCAAAGCACGAAACACCTCTTCGAAAACATCCTCCAACGACTCGATGCGGCCTAGATTATTGTCACATCAGGGCTAAGTCTCTTTGTGAAGCCGTTGAACGTGGCGTGTGGAATGGCACGGAGAGCGACGCAGCTCATTCCGAGTTCATCCATTGTCTCGCTGGTCCTGGTAACGAACACATCTCCGCGCTTGATTGAGCACCGGGTGCGTTCATGCTCTGTGGAGTTGACGAGCTCGGTGAGGCACTTCGGAACAGATGAGTTGTAGAACACGTCCCTGAATCCCAAGAATGGGTATCCAGATCCGAAGGCAGAGCGGGGCTTCGAAAGGCCCGAACTGAACTCGTACAGCTCACCCAGGGGGACGGTCTTCCACTCACCCCCCATACCCAAGCTCCTTCAGGTTGGCGGCGATCGCAGCGTCCAGCTTCGCGGCTTCCTGCTGCTGTTCCCGCAGCGTCGCCGCGAGCCGCTTCATCTTCTCCTCGAAGGGCTCCCCGTCGTCCTCCTGCGCCTCGGCGCCGACGTAGCGCCCCGGCGTGAGCACGTGTCCGTGCTTGCGCATCTCCTCCAGCGTCGCGCTCTTGCAGAAGCCGGGCACGTCCTCGTACTCGCCGGCGTCCTTCTCGCCGCGCCAAGCGTGGTAGGTCCGGGCGACGCGGGCGATGTCCTCGTCGGTCAGCTCGCGGTGAGTGCGATCCACCAGCGGCCCGAGCTTGCGGGCGTCGATGAAGAGCACCTCGCCGCGGCGGTCGCGGAACTTGCCGTTCTTGCGGTCGCAGGCCAGGAACCACAGGCAGGCGGGGATCTGGGTCGAGTAGAAGAGCTGGCCGGGGAGGGCCACCATGCAGTCGACGAGGTTCGCCTCGATCAGGTTCTTGCGGATCTCGCCCTCGCCGGACTGATTGGAGGACATGGAGCCGTTGGCGAGCACGAAGCCGGCCACCCCCGCGGGCGCGAGGTGATGGACCATGTGCTGGACCCAGGCGAAGTTGGCATTGCGCGCCGGCGGGGTCCCGTACTTCCATCGCTTGTCATCCTTGAGTCGGTCGCCGCCCCAGTCGGAGATATTGAAGGGCGGATTGGCGAGGATGAAGTCGGCCTTGAGGTCGGGGTGGCGGTCGTTGTGGAAGGTGTCGCCGTGGGCGATCTGCCCCTCGATGCCGCGGATCGCCAGGTTCATCTTGGCCAGCCGCCAGGTGGTGTAGTTCGACTCCTGGCCGTAGATGCTGATGTCGGCCTTGGCCGCACCTCCATTACCGTTCCCGTTGGCGTGCGCGCGGATGAACTCCACCGATTGCACGAACATGCCCGAGGAGCCGCAGCAGGGGTCGTACACCCGGCCGCGGTAGGGCTCGAGCATCTCCACCAGCAGCTTGACCACGCAGCGCGGCGTGTAGAACTCGCCGCCCTTCTTGCCCTCGGCGCTGGCGAACTGGGAGAGAAAGTACTCGTAGACCCGCCCGAGCACGTCCTTGGCCCGGCTCGCCTCGTCGCCGATCCGGATGTTGCTGATGAGATCGATGAGCTGGCCGAGCCGGGTCTTGTCGAGCGCCGGCCGGGCGTAGTCCTTCGGCAGCACGCCCTTGAGCACGGGGTTGTCCCGCTCGATGCCGGCCATGGCGTCGTCCACCAGCTTGCCGACGGTGGACTGCTTGGCCTGCGCCTTCAGGTGCGCCCAGCGCGCCTCGGGCGGCACCCAGAAGATGGAGAGCGCGCGGTATTCATCCGGATCCTCGGGGTCGGCACCGCTTGCCTGCTCAGCCACGAGCTTCGCGTGCTGCTCCTCAAAGGCATCGGAGATGTACTTGAGGAAGATCAAGCCGAGCACGACGTGCTTGTACTCGGCGGCGTCCATGCTGCCCCGCAGGGCGTCGGCCATCTCCCACAGCTGAGCCTCGTATCCGACATTGGCTCCGGTGCTGTTCGCCTTGCTGGCTTTCTTCTTTCGCTTGGCCAATGTCTACCTCATTCCGTCGGTGCAGTGGGCGGGCGCTCAGGTGTGGCTAACGTTTCCCTTCAGCTGCAGCGGCGTCCGGCGGCGGGAACTCACCGATTCCTAGCCTTCCACCGCATCCCCCGCACCAGGTTGGCGCGGGGGATGCCCAAGACATTGGAACTATATTCACCCTTCGCAACCGCCGTGACAAGAGCCGGCGACTGCTGCAACGACAGAATGGACTCCTCCCGAGACCCATGCTCAGACGCGTGTTCCATTGCTAGCCGGACAGCCTTCTCCTGAACCTCCGGCGCATATCGTAGTTTTCTGCTCATGACCTCATCCTCTCAAGAAATGGACCCTCCGTCACGCGGGTTATCGAGTCAGCCAGCGAGTACGGAAACGGCTCGAAGAGCCCTTCGGATGGAGCAAAGTTCAGCAACCTGCTAAGCCTTCGGAAGGCTGGACCGGGATCTCCGTCCGCGGATCTCCAAGCTGGTCAAGTAGTCGTGGGGGTGATCCCCCTCGGGAAGGAGAGCCCGAATCCGCGAGTAGAGCGGGTCGTTCATCTCTTCCATGGTGCGCACGTAGTCCTCTTGGGGCTCCAGATGAACTTCTTCGAAGCCCACCCTTTCCAAACGATCCCGGATCGTCGACACCAGATCCGCGCCGGCCACACACCCCACCCAGTGGAGGGCCTCGCGAGAGACCACCTCCGGCAATTCTCGGAGCAGGGCGATGTCGGAGACCGCGATGCGTCCGCCCGGACGAAGGACGCGAGCGATCTCGGAGTAGACCTGCTCCTTCTGCGGACTCAAGTTGATGACGCAATTCGAGACGACCACGTCGACGCTCGCATCGGCCAAGGGGAGGTGTTCGATCTCCCCCAGGCGAAATTCCACATTGTCCAGACCCGACCGGTCGCGGTAGTCGACGAGGGACTCCCGGGCGCGGCGGATCATCTCCCAGGTCATGTCCACGCCGATGACCCTCCCCGAAGGGCCGACCTTCGGGCCGGCCAAGAAGCAGTCGAAGCCCGCTCCACTGCCCAGATCCACGACGACTTCCCCCGGCTCCAACGCAGCGATGGCGGTGGGATTCCCGCAGGAAAGGCCCAGATTCGCCGAATGGGGCAGCTTTTCGAGGTCTTCGGGAGCGTAGCCCAGACGGCGCGCCAATTCCTCCGCGCTCATGACCGGTCCACAACAGCTCCCCCCACCGCAAGACCCGGAGGACGCCCCCGGAGTCCGCGGCATCTTCTCCGAGCCCACCGCAAGGGCCGCATAGCCTTCGCGCACTCGGTCGTGGATTCGGTTCTCTCGCTCCAACGCGGAATCCTTCATCGGCCTTCTCTCCATTGCTTCGGGTCTTGACTCAGGAATGCGCGGATCTCGTCGCGCACCTGTCGGTAGGGTGACAATGCTTCCTCTTCGGTGGCGCCACGCCGGACGGATCGAGGGGGATCCGCGAATCCGACATGAACCACTCGGACTGCGGCGTCCAGGGTTGGACAACTCTCCTGCGCATCTGCGCAGAGAGTGATGACCAGATCCAGACCGCGCAGATCCACCTCGTCGATGGACTTGGCCCGGTGCCCGGAAATGTCGACGCCAAGCTCGCGCATGACTTCGACCGCCCGCGGATCGAGGCTCTGGGGGGCCGTACCCGCCGAGGCCACGACCACGCGGTCTCCGTGGAGTTCCCGGGCCCATCCTTCGGCCATCTGGCTCCGACAGGAGTTCCCGGTGCAGAGGAACAGCACCTTCACCTCTTCACCCCTCCTCTGGGGAAGGGAATCGCTCCAAGATCGATTCCAGGCGACACCCATCCGCCCGCAGGGTCGGCTCTGCCCCATCAACCCACCGATCCACCCAAGCCACCAAGGACTCCTGGGGAGAGCCCCCCGCAAACGAACTCCGCCGCGCGTAGACCCACCGCCCCTTCTTGCGGGTCTGCACCAGCCGGGCCTGGCGCAGCACGCTCAGATGCTTCGACACGGTGGAAGGCGCCAATTCGAGGAGCTCGGTGAGCTGACACACACAGAGCTCGGCCTCCCCCAGGGCGACCAGGATGCGGATCCGGCCTTCATCACTGAGGGCCTTGGAGAGGAGAGCGAGCTCTTCGATGGAAGCGCGGTCGATGGGGGTATATTTCGTCATGTGGCGAAATATAGGATCGTTAGGATCCCTGCGCCAGCCCCGAAGGGCCGTCGTCCTAGCCCTCCGCTCCCGAACAGGAGCGGAGCTCCCGCCGGCGACGCCACCGCCAAGAGATCTGCAGGGCTGCGAGGAGGAGGACCGCCCCCCACACCCGGAAGTGGGCCCCCCAGGCCAGGAGGAGACCCAGGGTCATCGTGGTGCTGAAACCCACCTGCAGGTCCATCGCGCGACCGTGGCGGACCAACAGCCGACCGAATTCATCCCGAGAGGGTCCCGGCGACATCCTCCGCCACGCCCTCACCGCCAGGGACTCACGAATCCAGGGCCGCCACCAGAGCTGGAGCCGGGTGCCGGCGGTCGCTCTCAAGACCCGATCGATTTCCGCCTGGGCCACGAAGATCGACAACCCCCGGCCCAGGATCTGCACCGAGAAATAGACCAGTGCAGGAAGCAGCAAGGCGAAGACGATCGGCCCCACCAGAGACACCTTCAACGGAAGTACTCCGGCTCGTTTCCCGTCCGCCACTTGATGTTGCAACCCATGCTGGGGTGCTGCTCCCCGGCGGGCTTCTCTCCCACCAACGCAGCGTCGAGTGCGGCCCGCAGATCGGCTCCGCTCGGCGCGATGCCGGTCTCGGGACGGCTCGCATCGAGTCGGCCCCGATAGACCAACGCGCGCTTCGAATCGAAGACGAAGAAGTCCGGAGTGCAGGCCGCTCGATAGGCCTTCGCCACTTCCTGGGTCTCGTCGAAGAGATAGGGGAACTGCCACTGCCGTTCGAGAGCCAGCTCGCGCATCCGGTCGGGGGCATCTTGGGGATAGGCCTCGACATCATTCGAGTTGATGGCCACGAAGGCCACCCCCTTGGCGATGTACTCCGAAACGAGCCGATCCAATTCGTCGAGGACATGGATCACGAAGGGGCAGTGGTTGCACAGGAACATCACCACCAGAACCGGAGCCCCGTCGAAGCCCTCCAATTGGCACCGCCCCCCGAGCACCGCGTCGGGCAAGTCGAAATCGGGAGCCCGGGTTCCCAGTTCGAGCATCGTAGAAGGAGTCAGGGACACTGGCGCTCCTCTCGACCGTCCGCGAAGGAGGGGAGCAACTCACGCATCGACTGCGCAAAGTCCTCTCCTTCCACCCACTCCATGACCGCCTGGATATCGGGCGCGAAGTAGCGATCCCGATCATAACGCGGGACTCGGCGCCGCAGTTCCGAGAACACCTTCTCCAACGCATCGCTCGATCGGAGCGGCCGCCGGAATTCGATTCCCTGGCCCGCGGCCAGCAGCTCGCAGGCCACCACTGCCCGCGCATTGTCGGCCATCTCGGTCAAGCGCCGGGCCGCAAAGGCGGCCATGCTCACATGATCCTCCTGATTCGCCGAGGTGGGAACGCTGTCCACACTGGCCGGATGAGCCAGCGTCTTGTTCTCAGACACCAGCGCCGCCGCGGTCACCTGGGCGATCATGAAACCCGAATTGACCCCGCTGTCCTCCACCAGAAAGGGAGGCAACCCGCTCATATGAGGATCGACGAGAAGGGCCAGACGCCGTTCGGAGATCGACGCGATCTCCGCCACCGCCAGGGCCAGAACATCGGCGGCCATGGCCACCGGTTCCGCATGGAAGTTCCCTCCGCTGAGAACCTCGTCTTCGTCGGAAAAGACCATGGGGTTGTCGGTCACCGCATTGGCTTCGATGCGAAGAGTGGCCGCGGCCTGGTCGATGAGCCCCAGGGCAGCTCCCATGACCTGGGGTTGGCAGCGCAGGGAATAGGGATCCTGCACTCGATCGCAATCGACGTGCGAAGCCCGAATCCGACTGCCCGCGATCAGGTTTCGATACACAGCGGCCACCCGAATCTGTCCGGGCTGCCCGCGCAAGTCGTGGATTCGCGGATCGAAGGGCGTGTCACTGCCCTGCAGGGCATCGACGCTCATCGCTCCGGCGACCACCGCCGCGGCGAAGACCCGCTCGATGGCGAAGAGACCCCGCAGAGCCATGGCGGTGGACACCTGGGTTCCATTGATCAGGGCCAGACCTTCTTTTGGGGCCAAGACCAGCGGCCGAAGCCCCGCCCTCTCCAGGGCCTCGACGGCGCTCATCTCTTCGCCTCGTACCCGGGCCCGGCCCTCCCCCAGGAGAACCGCGCTCAAATGGGCCAGCGGGGCCAGGTCTCCCGAGGCCCCCACCGACCCCTTGGCGGGGACACAGGGCAGAACATCATGTTCGAGGAGTGCGGCCAGGGCCTCCACCAATTCGATCCGCACTCCAGAATGGCCCCGACAGAGGCTGGCGATCTTCAGCAGCAGAATCAGGCGAACGGTGGCATCGTCGAGATAGGGGCCCACTCCCGTGCTGTGCGAGAGAATGAGATTGCGTTGGAGCTCCGCCAATCGGTCCCTGTCGATCCGGGTCTGGGCCAAGAGGCCGAAACCGGTATTCACTCCGTAGGTGACGCGCTCTTCGCTCACGATCTGGCGGACCGTCGCTTCGGAACGCCGCAGGCGATCTCGGGTCTGCTCATCCCACCGCAGGCGGAATGGTCCCCGTTCGACTCCGCGTAGCTCCGAGAGCGACATTTCTCCCGGGTGCAGATCCCATTGCATCCTCGAACCCCTCATCGCTCGTAGACTTCGTGCCGACTCCCGACCCGGGTTGGCCCTCGCCGGTGGCGGGAGTATAATCCGCGAAGACCACCGCCCCAAGGACCAGACCGCAAGCAGAGAGAGGAATCTGCATGAAGAGGATTCTCGTCGCGGTTGGACTCTCGGTGGTCCTGGCCAGCGGAAGCTCGGGTTGCGGACACCAGGCCCGGATCACTTCGGACTTCGAAGAGGGCATGGGACCCGAAGGCGAAGACCACCAGCGCTATTCGCGGGATCTGGAATTCGGCTCAGCCGTGGACATGCAATTCCGCGACACCGAAGCCCATATCCGCAATGGGCGCTTCCGAGAGGCGATCCGCAGCTCGCAAACGCTCTTCCGCGATCACGGCCTCGATGCCGAGCGCCGGGCCCGCGCCCTCCTCCTCTGGGCCCGAGCCGAGGGAAGCTCTCTCAATCCCGAACGGGATGTGGCCAGTGCGATTGCACGACTCGAGTTGCTGCTCGAAGACTTCGAGCAGACTTCGGCGGCCCGCGAAGCCAAGAACCTGCTGCGCCGGCTTCGCCGTCAGTCCTGAACGACTCGCCGTCGCGGATCAGGAGGCGATCACGAAGTAGTAGACAGTGAGGTAGTGGCAGACGCTTCCACCCAGAACGAAGAGGTGCCAGATCGCGTGGTGATAGCGCAGGCTCCGCCACACGTAGAAGGCAACGCCCAGCGTGTAGAAGATCCCGCCCGCGGCCAAGAGCACCGTGCCCGCCGGTGCGAGTTGGCGGAAGAGCTGCACCGAAACGCCCACGATCATCCAACCCATCAACAAGTACAGTCCGAGTGACAGCTTCTCGATGCGTTCTCGGACCACGGATTCCAGGACGATTCCCGCAACCGCCAAGGCCCACACCACTCCGAAGAGACTCCACCCCAATGCGCCCCTCAGGCTCACGAGGAGGAAGGGCGTGTAGGTGCCGGCAATCAAGAAGTAGATGGCACAGTAATCGAGCCGCTGGAAGACCCGTTTGGCCGAGCCGAGAGGCAGAGAATGGTAAATGGTCGATGCGGTGTAGAGGGTCACCAAGCTCGCGCCGTAGATGCTCGCAGCGACGACCTTCCAGACGCTGCCCTCATGAGCTGCCAAGATCACGAGCGCGACGAGCCTGGCGATGCTGAGCAGGGCACCGATCCCGTGGGTCACCGCATTCGCGACTTCCTCACCTCGGCTGAATTTCGCTTCGCCGCTCACACTCTCCTCCACCGAGCCCATGAATGGACTCCATCATAGGGCGCCGCCGCCTCACCCGCACACTTGACGTCAGCAGAATCTGCGGTCGATACTGCCGGCGCTGCCCCGAGAGGCCGACCCCTTCTCCATCGACCGCGGACCACCGTGAAAAAACTTCGACTCAGCGCTGCGCCTTGGTGGCTGGGGTTCTTCCTCACCGTGAACCTCTTTCTCCTTCCGACCCACGACAAGTCCCCGCGCTTCACGGACCTCATCGCCATCGGATTGGGTTTCTGGCTCCTGGTCCGCGCCCATCGTCGCGGGATTCCCGCCCTGCCGCTCGCTGCCCTCTCGGTCGCCAATCTCTTTCCGCTGATATGGACGGCCTACGCCTTCTACACCCACGAGGGATCCACTCTGGTCGAGGCGGCCCGTTGGCTGCTCGCCGCGCCCTGGGCCCTCACCCTCCTGCTCCTCACCCGCAGCGAAGAGGATCGCACCCGATTCGCCTGGGGCGTGGCCATCGGCTGCGCCGTCAACGCAGGGGTGGTTCTGATGCAGTACTTGGGCATGGACGCGCTGCTGCGCCCGCTGGGCATTGCCACCGAGAATGCGGACATGCAGACCTACTGGGCGGGCTTCCGCCGTCTCTCGGGTTTGCATCGCCATCACGCGGCGACGGCCTCGGTCACCAGCCTCATCGTGCCCACCACCATCTATCTCTATCTGCGAGGCCGCGCGGGGCTCTGGTGTCCCCTGATCGGACTGGCCCTCGCGGCCGCCACTCTCCACCTGACCTTCACTCGCTCGCCTTTCGGCGTGGTCGTCGGCGTGATCGCCGTCGCCTTCTTCACCTCGCGCCAGACCCGCCGCAGCGTGATCCTGGCGAGCATCCTCTTCGCGGTGGGACTGCCGGCCTTGGTGGCGGTCGGTCCCCCCGGCGGAAAGGCGAGGTGGGAAGACTCCCTCTCCCTCGAGGCCAATGCCGGCGAGCGCGTCCTGGCCACGGTGGCCGCCCTGGAGATCTCCATCGAGAACCCTCAAGGACTGGGAGTGGAGAGGGGCCGGGACGAACTCATCGACCGCACTGCAATCAATGCCACCCACAACGCCTTCTTCCAGGCATCCTTGCATCTGGGGCTCCTGGTGAGCCTGATTCTGACGCTGACGCTCCTCCACCTGATATGGAGGCTGGTGGACGGGAGTTCGGCCTGGACCTACCTGTCTTCCCTCTTCGCGCTCCATCTCTTCGGGCTCTTCCTCTTCGAAGAGCACCTCAACAACCCGACCTTCGTGATTCTGGTCGGATGGTTGATCGCGGTGAGCACCGAGAGGCTCAGCTTGCGAAGATCTCCCGATGGTGGTTGATGACGTAGTCGTAGACGAAGGCCATCGCGAATCCTCCAAGAGCTCCCAAGAACGTCAGGATCATCATCGCCCGTTTCTTGCGGGGACGCACCGGCTTCTCACTGGCCACGATGGAGCCAACGCGTTCCACCGGTGAGAGCATGGAGAATTGCGCCTGCTTCTCTCGGATCTGAAGGTCCAGAGCCTCGCGGCGGTTGACCAACCCCTGCCGGATGTCGATGCGCAACCGCTGGAGCTTGTTGGCGATGTTGGCCCGATCCAATGCGACCTCGCTGTCCACCTTGTTGCGCAGGTCCTCGATTCGGACCTCATTCTCGGCCTCCTGCTGCCGCAACTCCGCGATCTCCGCATCGACCTGAGCCAGACGATCCTGCACCGTGACCGAATTCACGATCAGTCCCCGATAGACTTCGGTCTCGCTGATCAAGGCCTGCGGACGTACGCCGTCGGGAGTCGTAGAACTGCCCGGCGCGAGCTTGGCCCGCTTCGCGGCCAGCGCGATCGCCGTTTCCAGCTCCGCCAAGCGCTTCGAGATATGGTCCCGCAATCCGAGCTTGGCGCGGAGCTTCCCCTCGATCTGATCGGTCTTCACCTTGATCTGGGCGATGGCCGATTCCAAGCCGACCACTTTGACGTCGATCTGAAGACTCTCGGCCTCGGCCAGCGCGATATCCGCTTCGATTCGCTCCTGCTTCTCGTCGAGTTCTCGCTGCTGCCTACGCAGCTCGGCCATTCGGATGTTGAGGCCGCGTTGAGTGAGGGCAATCGAATTGGAAAGGCTGTCCTCGAGAGCATAGGCCGAGAAGGCGTCGATGCTCGCGTCGAGAACCTTGACCGCCCACCGAGGATCCGGGTCGAGGACGGTCAGGGTGATGATATCTCCACCCTGAATGTTCTGGAGCCCTCGCAGGATGAAGTGAGACTTGATGGTCGGCGCGTCCGAACGGGCGATGCCCAGAATCTCGCTCAGACCTTCCTCGTAGAGGCGATTCTCGTACCAATGAGTGATGTCCTTCAGACGCCACTCGCGAGCTCCGCCTCCATTGGGAGTGAATGCGGTGATCCCCGGCCGTACCGTGGCCGTGGCCAAGTAGAGAGGAGTCACGACCTGGCCGTAGACGAACCCGGCCAGCAGCCCCAACAGGGGCAATCCCACGACGAAGATCCTTCGCCGCCAGAGAATGTTGAGCAGACTCGCCAGGCTGATATTCCATTCCTGCGCCGTCGGATCCTCGAGACCCATCGATCGAAACCTCCCAGGTGCTTCCATGCCTTCCAACCGCAGCTCGAGAGCAAGCAAAGTGCCCGGCGCGACGGTGCGCCCGACATCATAGGGGAGGGGGGTGGACCGAGCGAGTTCTACTTCGACGAGGACGACGAGACCTCGGGCCACCAGAGCTCGGCATCTTCGGACTTCCAGATGTAGAAGTCCTTCTCGGGTCCCGCCCGGAGAAACATGCGTACGATCTCTTCCCTCTCCCATGGAAGAGGGCCCTTGGGCCAGGTTTCGACCTCTGCATCCGTGGGCTCGCGTCGCAGGAGCTGGCGATAGCAATGCCGCAGGAAGGCCCGAACATCGCGGTCCATGGCGTTGAAGACCGCTTCCGATCTCAGCTGATCGTAGCCCGCCTGCGCAGAACCCTGAGGGCGGAAGCGAGGATCGAGCAAGCGCCGATCCCGTCCGTCGAGCGGGGCCTGAGTTCCGTGCAACGACGCGAATTCCGGACTCTCGTAAAACGTACGGACCATGCGCGCCCGAACTGCAGCCTCGATGTGCAGGATCCAGGCATCGCGAAGGGAGGGCGGCATGGGCTCTTCGAAGACCTCCCGATACACCCACTCCAGCCAAGGAGAGAGCTGCGATCCCGCACGGGAGAAGGCCTCGTTGCTGGCCAGGAATCGGACACGTGCGTCGAAATCTTGCAGATGGTCGAGCTGCTCCATCCGCTGGACATAACCCGGCCCGACCCGCATGTGCCCCACCGCCTCCGGAGGGAGTCCCTGGGCAAAGACGGCTCCCAGCCATCCCATCGCCACCGCCAAGGGAAGAAGCGACGCTCCTCGCTCCCAGGCCCAGGACCATGCCAGCATCCCCCCGGCGGTGAGGGCCATGAGCCGCGGATTCGGCCAATGGGCGAAGGCGAAGAGGATCGTGCATACGATCACCACAACCCCCCAACGCCTTCCCTCGCGGTGAAGATAGGCCGAGGGCAAGATCAGGAAGACGACCAACTGGACCCCGGCGTAAAGAGGGTAGGTCGCCAGCGCCAGTCCCCATTCCGAGGGTGGGCTCGAGGGGTCGGGAGGACCGTGGAAAGAACGCAGTGCGGCGAAGGCGATCCCTCCCGCGATCAAGACCCCCCCACTCGCGAGATTCGCCCGCGAATTCCCGCGCAGGATGCGCGAGGTCCAGCTGCGTCGCTCGAGATAGCCGGACACGACGGCGACCAGAATCGCAGCTCCGAGGATCCACGGCTCCGGACCGCGCTCCGTCACTTGGTCTCCCACCGACCAGATCGCCACCGGGGTGAGCACCCACAGCGCCCACGGGGCTAGCGCGTGCCAACCGCGACGGCCCTCGGCCACTCCGAAACGACGCAGTCGGAGAACCATCAATCCCCCGAAGACCCCCACGGTCATGGCCCAGAGATTGGGACTCATGGGCCAGGGAGCCAGGTGGTCGGAGGCCGGACCGAAACGCAGCCCTTCCACCAGTAGAACCAAGGCCAGCTGGGCCAGAAGCACCGTGATCATGAGAATCCAGGGTCCGCGTGAAAGTGGTCACGATCCGAACAATCGTCACAATAATTGACAAAATGTCGAATATTCTTCAGATTATTGGCATATCTACCGAAGAAATAGCCCAAGGAAGGTCCTCCATGCACCTCGATGGAATCGACCGCCAGATCCTCGACATCCTTCAGCACGACGGCCGAATCGCCAACAGCGAACTCGCCCGCCGGGTCGGGATCTCGCCGCCCGCGATGCACGAGCGGGTGAAGAAGCTCGAAGCGGCGGGAGTCATCGAACGCTATGTCGCCCTCGTGGATCCGTCCAGCGTGGGGATCCTGAGTCATTTCTATGTGGAAGCCAAGTTGCGGCCCCACACCAAGAAAGCCGTCGAAGAATTCGTGGCCGCCACCCAGTCGATGACCTCGATCATGAAGTGTCATCACGTCACCGGCGATGCGGACTTCCTGCTCAAGATTTCGGTGCGAGACATCCGGGCCTACGAAGACCTGATTCTCCACGGGCTCACCGAGCTCCCCCATGTCTCGAGCCTCAAGACGATGGTCGTCCTCTCGACCTTCAAGAACGAGACCGCATACCCACTCGAGGAGGACTCCGATGATCACGCCTGATACTTCTCGCCCGGCCCGCACCAAACAAGAGTGGATCGAGCGCGGCCAGGAGATGATCGCCGACCGACATCGGCGCATCGCTCGGGCCAAGAAATGGAATTTCGACACCGTGGCAACTCACGGTCTCTACGACCTCAGCCAAGCCCTCGAACTCAACAGTGGCTCCATCATGGAACCGGTCTACTTGACCCCGGCCCAGGCCTACCGCGATTCGAACGAGATGGAGGCAGCCCTCGCCTACGAGATGCCGACTTGGTGCTACTCGCGCATCGCCAATCCCACGATCGGATTCCTGGAAGACACCGCGGCCCTGCTAGAAACCTACGGCAGCGACATCATCGCCTCCTGCCTGGTCACGAGCAGCGGACTGGCTGCGATCCGCACCGCCACCGATCCCTTTCTGGTGCGGGACGATCACTACCGCCGGCCCAATATCGTGGCTTCGGCCAAGATCTACGGCGGAACCTTCCAACAGTTCTCGGTGCGCCGCCAAGAGGAGGCAGGCATCGAGCTCCGCTGGGTGACCAATCCCAATGACCTCGGCGAATGGCAGTCGAAGATCGACGCCGAGACTCGCTTCGTGTACGGCGAGTTTCCTTCGAACCCTTCCGTAGACCTCTTCGACATCGAGAAAGTGGCGGAGCTGGCCCACGCCTTCGGCGCTCCCCTCATCGTGGACAGCACCTGCGCCTCTCCCGCGTTGACTCGTCCTTTGGTCTTCGGTGCCGACCTGGTGGTCCAGTCCGCTT
>JAJRXK010000045.1 GCA_024276305.1 Candidatus Krumholzibacteriota bacterium | reverse complement strand
GTCTCAGCTCCACCGGCCGGACCGGGCACACCATGGAACGTGGCCCACGATCTCCCCTGGATCGATCCTGCCGTGTGGAGTCCCACCTCGCGCGTTCATCGCAATCGTCTCCTCCGAGAGGGGGAGCGCCGGAGGCTCGGCTACGCAGACAGGCTAAAGTTTGCATGCCCCAAGAGGGGGCACATCTGATTCGAATTCGATCCCGCCCGCAGCGGCGCGTGGGGCCTCGTTGGCCCGCACGTCGGGATGCGAAGTGGGATCGGTGGAGATCGCCGCGGGAGCCGGTGGAATGTCGATTGCAGATTTCTCAACGAGAAGGTTGCCCAGGATGTGCTGGGGGGAAGCCAGTGGTGCTTCGACCCCTCGGCCGACACGGAGCGAAGTGATGCGAACAATGATTGAAGCATGCCACCGACCTTGGTCGGGAAGAATCCCACAGAGGCTGGGGGCTTTGACCCTGCTGCTTCTGGCGGTGGCGCTGGGTGGTTGCGGAGCCGCGGCGCGGTCGGATTTCGATCTGAACCGTGGCGAGGCGGTCGGAACCGACCCCGAAGCCGCGCACGAGGTCTTTGCTTCCGAGGAGGGGGATCCTCTCGCGCAGTTGGCCGGAGAGTGGCGCTATCGGATTCAGGGAGGCGACGAACTCGAGATCGTGTTCTTCACCCACCCCGACCAGAATCGCTTCGTGACCGTTCGCCCCGACGGCTATGTGACGCTTCCCTACCTGGGGGACGTGCGGGCCGAGGATCTGACCCCGGCCGAATTGGCCGCTCAACTCCAGGAGACCTACGCCGAGGTGCTGGTGTCTCCGAGGGTGGACGTGATCGTCCAGAAGATGGGGGCGCGCTACTACGTGCTGGGCGAAGTGTTCAAACCGGGCGAGTTCGCCTACGAGCGCCGCGTCGACATGCTCCAAGCTCTGGCCCGGGCGGGGGGATATCGCGATACCGCTCGTCTGACCAACATCGTGCTCCTGCGCCGCGGCTACGGCGAGGAGAAGTCCTTTGCCGCGATCCTGAATCTGCGCGACTACATGGACGACCAAGATCGAGAAGCGGCCCTCGAATTGCGGCCCTTCGATATCGTGTGGGTTCCCCGCAGCAATTTGTCCAAATGGGACAATTCGACCGAACAGCTCCTCCGGGGCATTCTCTTGACCGGAGACATCGCCATCAAGGGTTGGAGCCTGGTGAATTTCGACGACGTCTTCAAGTTCCGGCGATTCTGATGAACTACGACGGCAACACAGGTAGGAGAACGACATGAGCGGGATCTATTCCCCGACCCCCGGCGCTGGCGAGAGGGATACCACCCTTCGAGACTTGCTCTCGGTGGTCTTCAAGCGGAAGTGGTTGATTCTGGGCATCTTCGGTGTGACCTCGGTGTTCATCGGGGTGAAGACCCTCACCACCACGACCACCTACAGCGCAGATGCGACGCTCCTGTTGAATCGGCAGGGCGCACGATCGAGTGTGTTGGAACGCAATACCCGGCAACTCCCCTGGGTCGAGGTCGTGGAGTCGGAGATCGAAGTAGTGCAGAGCATGCCCGTCATGCAGAAGGCGCTGGCCAAGCTCACCGATCCATCTTCGGAGCATCCCATCGACATCACTCTCGGGCAACTGTCCAAGAGTATCCAAGCTGGAGTGGTGGGGGAATCCAATGTGATCTACGTCACCGGAACTTCGGACATTCGAGCGAATGCTCCCCTCATCACCAACGCGGTGGCCGAGAGCTACGTGGAGTATCACGATCAGCTCTTTCAGCTACCCGATCCCGTCGGCATGATCACCGCTAGATCGGATTCGGTATTCCGTCTCATGGAAGCCCTGCAAAAGGAGAGGACGCAGATTCTTCAGGAGCTGGGGGCGGGAGACATCGCGCACCAGAATCGGACCCTGACCACAAGACAAGACCGCATGGGCGTAAAGTTGGCCGATGCCGAGTCGAAGATCGCACAACTAGAAGCGGAGATCGCGGATGCCAAGGACTTTCTCGAGCATCACACCGGAGTCCTTCCATTCCCCGAGAATACGGGTTCGGTCCAAGGTGGATCCCTGTCGGAGTTGGTGCGTCGGCTGAATCGCCAGGAGGACAACCTCCAGCAGCTCCGGTCGAAGTACACGGAGCAGCATCCTCTGATCGTGGAGACGCGTCAGACGATCGAGGGACTTCAGTCCCAAGTCGATCGACAGGTCGCCGAAGTCATCGCGGGCAAGGAACACGAACTGCGCGTCGCCAAGGCCGCCCGGCTCGAGCTGAAGAAGCAGAGAGACGCGGTCGATTCCGACATCGCGAGGATCTTGGCCAAGAGCGGCCGATTGAAGACTCTCAATTCGCAGATCAACTCCCTGGAGCGACAGTACGCCGCGCTCTCGGAACAGTCGGTCGATTCGGAGATCACGAGTCAGAGCTTCCGGGACTACGGGGTCAAGATCCTCAGTCCGGCCATCGGCGCCACGGTCAACGCCAAGGGAGATATGGTTCGCTTGGCTCTGGGACCCATTCTGGCCCTCATGGCGGGAATCGGATTGGCCTTCTACCTGGAGAATCTCGACCACTCTCTCACCAATCGCGAAGACATCGAGCAGCACCTGGAGATTCCGGTGCTGGCGAGTTTTCCGGAAACGGATGATGCACGGAGGGGTCCGCCGGACCGTGAAGATCCCGTGCCCTATCGCAGAAAGGGGAGCCGCGCCAAGGGCTGACCCCTTGCGGCAGAGACGTCATGTACCGGCAGCACTTCGGTCTGAGAGAAAAACCCTTCCGCGTGGTTCCCAGCCCGCGTTTCCTCTTCGCGTCGGAAACTCACGACGAGAATCGGGCGCGCGTGCTCTATGGGATCCGTGAGGATCGCGGTTTCGTCGTGGTCAGCGGCGGAATCGGGCTGGGCAAGACCACGGTGCTGCTCTCGGTTCTCGATCAGCTCGACGAGAACACGCGGACTGCGTTGATCTTCAATCCGGTCGATGACTTTCGACAATTGCTGCGGATGATCTGTCATGAGCTCGATCTCGATCCCGCCGACGACGACGAGGTCGAGCTGATGCGCCGCTTGAACCTCTTCCTCGTGGAGAGGCTCGCCCTGGGCGAGAAGTGCGTCCTCATCATCGACGAAGCGCAGAATCTTCCCATCGACGTTCTCGAGAAGATCCGCACTCTCAGCAACCTCCAGACCGAGGAGCTCTCGCTGCTGCAGATCGTCCTCGTCGGCCAGCCCGAATTGCGCGAGAAGCTCGACGATCCTCGTCTGCTCCAACTGCGGCAGAGAATCGGGGTGTGGCACGAGCTCAGCCCCCTGTCGCGGGAGGAGACGCGGAGCTACATCTGGCATCGACTTCGTCTGGCTGGGGCACCGATGGCCGAACGGATCATCATCGACGAAGCCTGCCACCGCATCCACGAGATCAGCGAGGGGACTCCGCGCCTCATCAATCAGATCTGTGATACCGCCATGGTCGTGGCCTATGGGCGCGGCGACGAGTCGGTCGAGGTCGTCCACGTCGAAGAGGCGGGTCGAGAGCTCCAGCTCCTGTCCAGTCCCGCCCCTCCCAAGAAACAGCGCGACGAGTCTCCGTCCAAGAGGTCCTCCTTTCGGTGGCCCTCTCTGCGCCTGCCCTGGCGCCCGGTGGCCGCAATCATGGTGCTGACCCTACTTTTGAGCGGTGCGGCCCGCTACGATCGGTGGTGGCCCTGGTTCTCGTCGGAGCTGGCACACCCCGTGCAGGACTCTCCTGAGGCCTCTACCGCCGAGATCCCAGCCCCGATGCCGATGGGAGCCTCGGAAACGATTCGGGCGGATGCAGCAAAGATTTCGGAGATTGTCCTGGAGAAGATCGGGCAGCGTCAGGAAAGCGTGGAGCTTCTGCGGAAGTCAGGGCGACCTCTCTTTGCGGTCTACCTGGCCAGCTTTCGAAGTGCTGCCGAGGCCCAGGATTACGTTCAGGAGCTTTGCCAGAAGGATTCGGATTGGCAACAACCCTTCTATGTCGAGCGCACCTCGGGCAATCCGCCTTGGTATCGAGTGCTGGCCGGAGGGTTCGTTCAACGCGACGAGGCTCAGAGATGCCTGCGTCGGATTCGACAGGGGGGAGCCGTGAGCTTCGCCAAGTTGGATCGTCTACCTCGGGATGCGAGTCCCGTGTCTCTCGGCGGCCCGATTGCGCCGCCCGAGGAGGAGCACAATGAGCAGCATTCGTGATGCGTTGAAGAAGGCGGAGCGCGAGAGGATGGCCCGAGACACGGTCTCCACTCCCGCGACCCCACCGACTCCCGCTTCTCCCCCCCCCGAAGCCCCACGCTCCGATCGTGGCCCGGTGGAGGCCGCTCGGCATCGAGTCGAGGCCCTTCCACCGGAGCCCACCCAAAAGTTTCGGGTAGTCGAGTCGGATGTCATCACTCCTCTCGAGGTCCCGGTGGGATTCGCCGAGGAACTCGGAAACTTCCGGCACGGAGTAGAGTCGGCCCTGCCCAAGCCCCGCCGAACGCTGCTGATGACCAGCGCGACTTCCGGAGAGGGCGTGACCACCCTCACCAACTTCCTGGCCACCAGCCTGGCCGTTCGCGACGGCAAGAAGACCTGTCTGGTGGACGTGAACTTCAAGTCCCCCAAGACAACCCGCATCTACGGTTTGCTCGGCAAGCCGGGCTTCAGCGACTATTGCTCGGGCAAGTGTGAGCTCGCCGATGCCCTTCGCAAGACGGAGTCGCCGGATCTGTTCATCATGGGCCTGGGTACCGAGATCTACAATCCCTCGCTGATCCTGAGCCATGAGCGCGCGCGTGGCCTGGCGGCCGAGTTGTCGCAGCGCTTCGAATACGTGCTCTTCGACGCGAGTTCGCTCCTGGGCAATGCCGAATCGGGGATCCTCTCGGCCTCCGTGGACGGAACCGTCCTGGTGGTTCGAGCCAATCGCACCAAGCGAGAGGTCCTCGCCAAGGCCGAGAAACTCGTACGTTTCGGGGGTGGAGCGGTGATCGGAACCGTGCTCAACCGCCGGACCTTCCCGATTCCCGACGCCATCTACAAGCGCCTGTAGAGCCCCGCGCCGGCTAGGCCACCGCTCCCGAGTAGAACACCTGTGAAACGGCAACGCATCGGCATTTACATCATGGCGGACGGTCTGGGTTTCGAACACCTGCGCCGGCATGCCTTCTTGCGGGACTTCGAATTCCGCAGTGGTCTGCGGCCGGTTCTGGGGGGGTGCTGCGCGTGCCAGGCGACGCTCCTGACCGGCCGCGAT
The DNA here is from genome assembly GCA_024276305.1 of Candidatus Krumholzibacteriota bacterium. Lineage (GTDB taxonomy): Bacteria > Krumholzibacteriota > Krumholzibacteriia > JAJRXK01 > JAJRXK01 > JAJRXK01. The sequence continues at coordinate 556 of JAJRXK010000045.1, read as the reverse complement.
CCCATTGAGCATGGTTATGGCGCCGAATTTCCCCGCCGCAATGGGTCCTCCGCCTTCGAAGCAGCCCGTCGATACGCCTGGCTTCCCCAGATGGTGGCCAACAGCCCGGTGGTCAAGGACCGCATTCGCTCGCAGATGACCGTCGAGCCCGCGGATCCCCAGGTGCTTCAGCACTGTCCGACTCGCCTGCTCCCGGAATTCGATCAGGTCGATCTGCGCGGGGTGTGGGGGGGAGGCGGCAAGGTTCCGTCCATCGTGGACGAACTCCTGCGCCGTCGTCTCTCCTTTCGGGTGTACCGGGGCGAAGGGGGCGAGGGACGGCAGTTCCGGGCCGCCGAAGAAGACTTGACCCGAGGCGATGTGGACTTTCTTCTTCTCTCCGTCGGATCGTTGAGCGATCGGTTGCAGGCGCGGGGCTCGGAGTCGGCCGAGTTTCTGAAGCGGTTGAGCTGGCTGGAGGCCTGGATCCACCGGCTGCGTGACCGAGCCGATAGCGTCGCGGAAGTGGTCGAGCTCTTCGTCTTCAGCGACCACGGGAGGAGCGATGTCCACGGAG
>JAJRXK010000044.1 GCA_024276305.1 Candidatus Krumholzibacteriota bacterium | reverse complement strand
GCCCTTGCCGCGGGCGCAGACCTTCTGGTCATCGGCCGACCCCTGACCCAGGCCCCCGATCCCGCCGATGCCCTCGCGCGCATTCTGGACGAGATGCGGGGGGCAAGTTAGCCTGATTCCACCGTCGCCCTAGACCCTTCCCGGGGAGTTCTCCGATGAGCCAGAGCCAGACGTCGATGGACGAACACCTTCAGCCCGAAGAGGTCCTCCCTCGGATGAGAGAGATCGGGGCGATCATCGAGGGTCACTTCGAACTCAGCAGCGGCAGACACAGCGACCGCTACTTCCAGTGCGCGAGAGTCCTGCAGTATCCGGGCCTGGCCAAGGAACTGGGCCGACTCCTGGCCGAGCACTTCAACGAATTGGAGATCGACTTCGTTCTCTCTCCCGCAGTGGGAGGAATCCTGCTGGGCCACGAAGTGGCCCGGGGGTTGGGCCGCCGCCATGTCTTCGCCGAGCGCAGCGCCGACGGTTTCTGCATCCGGCGCGGCTTCGAGGTTCTCAAGGGGGAACGAGCCCTGGTGGTGGACGATGTCCTCACCCGGGGGACCTCCTTCCTCGAGATGAAATCGATGGTGGAAGGATTCGAGGCGGAAGTGGTGGGACTGGCGGTGATCGTGGACCGGCGAGAGGAGGAGGTGGCGATTCCGACCCCGGTGGCATCCCTCGTGGAAATGGAAGTCACCACCCATGACCCCAGCAGCTGCCCCCTCTGCGCCCAAGGGGTCGCAATCGATTCCCCCGGCAGCCGCCATGTTCGATGAGCGACTGACTCGACTCTCTCGCCAACTCCTGATCCTGGCCCTCGCGGCTTCGGCGGTGGCCGCAATCTGGGCTGCCCGCACGCCCGTGGCCCCGAATTCGGACCGCTACGACTACGCCGGCCGAGCCCGGCACCTGATCGAGGGCCAAGGGCCGACCGCCATCGTCTCCTACCCTCTGCGCTTCGCCTTCGACGGAGCTCGGTCCCTCCCTCCGGAGAACATCACCCGTCCCCCCCTGTGGCCGGTGCTCCTCGCCGTGCCTTCGGCCTGGGGTCTCGAGGATCGGGCGGGGGTGGTCCTGGGCCTGGCCTGTCTGGTGGGCTTGTTGACGCTGGTCCGCACCGTCACCGACCGCAGTCTGGGCCCCGGGGCGGGAGGCTTCGCCGCCCTGGCGATCGCCGGCAGCTTCGCCACCACCCGGGCCCTGTGGGGAGGAGGCCCCGAGCTGGCCCTGACCGCCCTCACCCTGCTGTTGTGGAGTTGGGCTCCCGCCGCCGCGGGAACCCTGGGCTATCTCAGCTGCGGGGCGAGCTATGCCCTTCTGGCCTGGCTCCATCCCATCGGGATCTTCTACGGAGGGCTGGCCTTCGTGGCGCGCTCCCACCGCTACAGCCGGAGGGGACGGATCCTGGTGGCCCTAACGGCGGTGGTCTTGGCTGCGCCCTGGTACGTGCAGGCGGGACGGATCACCCACACTCCGATGGGCCCCTTGCAGTCGCAGGCCGAGATGGCCAAAGCCGCCCTCGATCCCGGGGGTCTCGGCCCCTACCGCGGCCTCCAGCCCCTTCCGACTCTCGAAGTCCTGCGCGAGCACTCCGCCGAGTGGTTGCGAGAGACCCGGCACCGCCTCCGGCTGCACCTCCAGTGGCTCGACGCCTGGTGGAGCTGGCCGCTGGTGCTCCTGTCCCTCTTCGGTCTGCGCCAGGATCCCTCCCTGGCGCGGCGCGACCTGGCCGTGGGGGCCGCAGCGGTCTTGGTGGTCGCCGGGGTGAGTTTCGAGGCGCGCCTGTTGCTCCCTCTCCTGCCGGTGGCCGCGAGTTGGTCGGGCGCCGGCTTCCGCCGCCTCTGCGAACGATGGCCTCGGCTGGCCTCCCCTTCGGTGGCCTTGGTCTTGGTGGGAGCGCCGTGGCTGCTCCCCCTCGGATCGAGTGCGCGTCCCGGAGCGGAACTCTCCCCCTCGGTCCGTGCGGCGGCCGAAGTTCCGGCGGAGGCTCTGCAAGGGGTCGGCGACGTCGCCCGAGAAGGGGGTATCCTCTTCGTGGACACGGCGGTCCTGGCCTACCGCTCCCACCTCGATGCCATCTTGGTTCCCACGAATCCCGCCACCATGGGAGCGATCGCGGCGCGGCTCGGAAGCGATTCGACCCGCGTTCATGTGGTCCTGGCCTCGGGTAGAGAGTCTGCGGCCCTGAAGGCCGCACCCCGGGCCTGGCAGCAGTGGTTGGACCGGGCCGAAGCCCGTCCATCGCGCGAGGCGCAGCCCCGGTGGGTCTTCTACCATCCACGGCAGCATCCAGCCCCCGTCGACACGGTCTACGTGCCTCCCCAGCTCTCGCTCCCTCCCGATCGAGTCCCGGAGGATCTCGTCGAGATCCCCGTTCCCCCCGCAGCCCGCACCGGCCTGCGCCTGCGGAGAGCGGCCTGGGATGCGCTCCGAGCGATGCTCGAGGCGGCGAGGGCCGAAGGAGTCGAGCTGCGAGTGATCAGCGCCTATCGATCCTGGCACTATCAGAAGACCCTCTTCGACCGCGCCGTCGAGCGTCACGGCAGCGACCAAGCGTGGGTCGCTGCCCCCGGGCGGAGCGAACACCAACTCGGCACCGCCGTGGATCTGGCCGACGCGGAGCTCGAGCACCAGGTCGATCCCTCCTTCGCCGACACTCCCGAGGGGAAGTGGTTGGAGCAGCATTGCCGAGACTGGGGATTCGTCCTGAGCTACACTCCCGAGAATCAGGCCCGAAGTGGATATCGCCCGGAGCCGTGGCACATCCGCTACCGAAACCTTGGTCTCCCGGAGGACCTGGCCCCCGACGCATCGCGCGCCCCGCGAAAGGCCGGGGAGGCCCCATGACCCCGCGAATCGTTCCTCCCGTGGTCTGGATCCACGTGCCCAAGCTGAGCCGCCGGACCTGGGTTGGAGTGCAAGGTCGGCATCCGACGAGGCCATCGCCCACCCACCACGCCCAACTCGTCCCGGGCTTTCCCTGGTGGCCACACAGTGTCCTGGCCTCGATGCGCTGCGGCAGTCCCCCTTCGATCCACCAACAGCTCTGGCCGAATTCCGCCCCGCCCCGGGGAGATGTCGACCTCCTCGACTGCGGGAAGGCTCCGCGCCTCGTCGGGGCGAGTCCCGACCACTTCCTCTCCCGTTGGGAACGGCCCTCCGGCCCCGCAGAGCCCGGACTCGACTTCGTCGCGGTGGAAGAAGACGACGCCTACCGCGGTCATCCCGTCTTGGTCGAAGTGCTGGACAGAGCTCTGGAACGAGGACTGCGGGTCGTGGTCAGCGGCGACCGCTGGCGCCATCCCCGTCGCGGATCGTTCCCTCTCGAGAAACTTCCCCTCCACCGGGATCTGGAATTGGTGCACGCCGAAGGCCGAGTGGCCTGGTACCGCTGGGGCACCGCAGAACTGCCGACGCAGTGGAAGGACGAGATACTTCGAGAGAGAGGGGTCGAACGCATCCTGTGGGAGCGAGGGCTGGAACTCTTCGGCGCGCCCTCCCAGGAACCCGCATCGGCGAGGAACTACCTTGCGGTCGTCCTCGACCGAGGGGTGGAGTTCGGATCGTCTTCGGGCCCAGAGACCTCGACCGCAGCGGAGGAGGAGGACCCTCCGATTCTACTGGCGTGGGGAGACCCTCGGGTACCGCCCTGGCCGCAGGCCGTCCACGATTATCGAGTCGGACCCACGGTATTGTCTGCAGTGGGAAGGACCTTCGGAGCCGGTCCTGCCGAAGCCCTGCCGTGGTGAAGCATCAGCTGCAGAGACGGCCGAAGAAGGTCGCCAGACCCAGGATCGGCAAGACCACGAGAACCAAGGCCAAGGGCAGTAGGATGGCCAGCAGAGGACCGAAGATCGAGAGCACCACGGAGGCCACGAGGGCCAGGATCACCAAGCCGAACACCCCTTTGACCACCCACCATCCCAACTTCAGCGGAAGCACGATCATCCCCACCGCCAGAATCAAGAGGCCTTTGAGAAGCCAGAGCCCCACGGTCAGCGCGGCCAGGAGAAAGACCACCGCCACTGCCATGGCGAAGAGATCGAAGATCATCGCAGCTCCTTCCGAGGAGGGTCATTCGGCACTACGCCAGGAGCAGGGGAGAGGTTCCCCCGCTTTTCGCCGCCGTCGGTGATCTCTATACTCTCCGCAGGCCCCCAACCGGACGGAATCCGCTCATGAACCGAAGCTCGGTTCCCCTGCTCATCGTGGAATCCCAGGCCACCCGCCGCCTTCTGTTGCGACGTCTGGCCGAAGCCGCCGGATTCGAAGTACAGATCGCCAGCGGAACGGATTTCGCGGAGTTCGGGGCCACGTTCCTCCCCGAGGCCGTACTCCTCGATCCCGACTCCTATCGACTTCTGGAGAGCTCTTCGCATCCTCCTTCCTGGTGGAGCACCGTCCACAAGGTGCTCAGCGCTCCCGCTTCGGGCTCTTCTTCCCTCCCCACCTTGGGCCCTTCCCCCGACGCCGCCTCCCTCCGCGAAGCCCTCGGCGGCGCACCGGACGATGGCGAGGTCCCGCCCGCTCCGCAAGGAGTTCCCACCGGAGGATTCCTCACTCGGGATCCCCGCTGCAAGGCCCTCCTCGAAGATGTCCGTCGCCTCGCGAACAGTCCGATCAGCGTTCTCATCACCGGGGAGAGCGGCACTGGCAAAGAGCTCGTGGCCCGAGCTCTCCACCTCGGTGGCCCTCGCCGCCGAGCCCCCTTCGTGGCCATCAACTGCAGCGCCATCGCCGGCGAACTCCTCGAATCCGAATTCTTCGGCCACGAGCGAGGCGCCTTCACCGACGCCCATCGCCGACATGCGGGCTGCTTCGAGCGGGCCGGCGAGGGCACTCTCTTCCTGGACGAAATCGGGGATCTTCCCCTCGAGCTCCAACCCAAGCTCCTCCGGGTTCTCGAGAGCCGACGCTTCACCCGAGTGGGTGGGGAGCGCGAAGTCGAGGTGCGGGCCCGGGTGATCGCAGCCACCCACCGCGACCTGCCCCGCCGCATCGAAGAGAAAGTCTTCCGGCCCGACCTCTACCACCGCCTCGCGGTGGCCACCCTTCGGATCCCTCCCCTGCGGGAGCGGCCTCTGGACCTGCATTGGCTCAGCTCGATCTACCTTCGACGCTTCGCGGACGAACTCGAGCAGCCGCCTCGCCGAATCAGTGCGGCGAGCTGGAAGAGGTTTCTGAGTCACGATTGGCCGGGCAATGTTCGGGAACTCGAGAACTTCCTGCACCGTTCGCTCCTGGTTCGCGACCAGGATCCCCTCGACCTCGATCCCCGATCCGCCGACGACGAGACCGCGCCCCGCTGGATCCAGGAACTCCGGACCCACATCGAAGGCGAAATCCGGAGCGGACGACCCGCCGCAGAGCTGCGGGAGGAGGCCCGCCGGGCGGTGGAGACCCTCTTCGACCCACAAGGGGCATCCGACAACCGCCCCGTGGACGAAGGAGATGAAAAAGCGTAAATCTGGCCGCAAAAGGGGAGAATTGGCCATTTTTCGGTCGATTCACCCCTCCACTCAGGGGAGCAGAGCCGAAAAAAATCGCGAAACGAGGTTGTCCCCAACCCCCGTCATCTGCTAGTTTCTGATTTCGGCGGGCTGCCTTTTTGGCTACTCGGTTCGGCTAACCACGTTCAAACCTCCGGGACCACCTCTCAGGCGGCTCGCCATAACCCTCGAAGAAGGCCCGAAGCCACCTGGCTCCGGGCCTTTTTTCATGGGTCGGAGGGGACGATGTCCCCCGGACCTCAGGACGAGGGCTGTTCGAAGATCGTCTCGTCGATCTTCGGATTCACGGAGAAGAGCGTGGTTTCGATCTCCATGAGTTTCTCGCCATCGTGCATGACCGTCGACGCGAAGGGGACTTTCACCCCATCGACATCCCGCAGATCGGAGACGTAGGTGTCCTGAATGCCGACCGCCTGGGTCATCGGGTTGGTGCCCTTGGCCTGAGTCCCGAGAAGCAGATGAGTCTCCGGGTCGAAGTAGAGCTTCAACCAGTCCTCGTCGTCCTCGTTCACCCACACCAACACCACATCTGCGGCCTTCTCCTGGATCTCCTCTCCGGGCAGCAACTGCACGGGGAAGGCATCGAAGTGACCCAAGATGTACAGAGGATCGCGGATGATCTGATTGCGCATCTCGGTCAGATCATCTCCGCTGACACTTTGCGTCCCCTGCGGAGTCTTGGCCCATCCGCTGTCCCCGTTCACGCATTGCACGATCTCCCCAAAGGGTAGAGTCACCGCGGTGTACGCGCGATCGGGGTAGATCACCTTGGCGTGGGAACGGATCGAGAGGTCCATGCCGTTCACGCTGAGACCCACGGTATCCTTGCGTTCCGCGGAGCTCATGTGCACCAGGGCCGATCCGCCGTGAGCCGTCTGAGCTGCCGCCAGAACTCCCCGTCCCGCCTCGACCGTCTCGTCGGTGGGATCGGGAAACTCGGGCCCCTCGGGTTCGGGGATCGAAATGTCGAGTTCCTCGACCGGCCCGAAACCGCTGAGATCGCCATCCCATTCCTCGGTCTTGCCAACGGCCACGATCGCAAAGCGATCGGGGTGAATGCGACGCTTCATCACGTCGAGAACATCGTTGGCATCGACGGCCCGAATCTTCTCGTTGTAGGTCTCGAGAAAGTCCTCGGGATAGCCGAGATACTCCAGGGAGATCTTGCGATTGAGGATCTGCGAGGAAGACACATAGTTGAAGACATTCGAGTTGAGAATTGCGTCCTTCGCGTCGCGCAACTCTCGCTCGCTGACCGGCTCTTCACGCATCTTCTCGACCGTGTCGAGCATGACCCCCAACGCTTCTTCAGCGGTGGAGCTCTTGGTGCCGACATAGGCCTGGAATACTCCCGGAGTCTCGAAACCGACTCCCGCCGTGCTTCCCACGTTGTATGCCAAACCCCGATTGGTCCGCACTTCGTTGAAGAGCCGATCGCCGAACCCTCCACCGAGAACCCGATTGGCCACGCTCATCGCGTAATAGTCCGGGTCATCGGCCCGCATCCCCAGCTGCCCTGCATGGATGCGCGCCTGGGTGACATCGTCCTTGTTCGCCACCAACACTCGACGCCGAGGAGTCTCGAGAGGCTCGTTGGGAAGATCCGGAATGGTGGGGTTGCCCGCCGGCCAGTCGCCGAAGTGAGCCTCGATCGCGCTAAGCATCGTGGCCGGGTCGAAATCGCCCCAGATCGCGATGCTCATGTTGTCGGGAACGAAGAAGTACTTGTAGAAGTCCACGATCGAATCCCGATCGATGGCATCGATGGTCGAGTACTCCACATTCCGGGCATAAGGATGATCCTTGCCCCACACCGCACGTTGCATCTCGCGAAACACGATTCCATTGAGATCGTCGTTGCGCCGAGCCACACTCGCCCGCAGCCCGGTGAGCGTCACGTCGATCTTGTCCTGATCGAAGGCCGGAGTCCGCAGGACCTCCGCCAGCAAGTTCAGGCCTCGGTCGATGTCCTGTTTCAAGAAACTGAACTGAACCGATCCCGAGGTGTCCCCGATGTTCGACTCGATGTAGGCCCCCATGCGCTCGAGCTCGGCGTCGAGCTCGTCCGCGGGAGTCTTCTCGGTGCCCCCCGTGCGCAGGACATCTCCCACCACCGAGGCCAACCCCACCTGAGCGGCGGGTTCGAAAGCACTGCCGGTCCGCACCAGCACCCGGCCATCGATCAAGGGCCAGGTGTGATCTTCGAGGAGGTACACGGTCAAGCCGTTGGCGAGCTCATGCCGCTCGTAGTCCGGAATCTTCAGATCGGGGAGATCTCCGAAATGGAACTTCTCCCACGGCTTCTTGGCCGCATGAACGGGGCTCACGCCCACAGAGCCCACAAGAGTCAACAACAGCAGGGCGGCTATTGCGCGCCCGAGAATTCGATCAGCTCGCATCGTCCGCTCCTTCCTCTTCGTCGGTGATGATGTAGCCGACGTTTCGGTTGGTCTTCACGAAGCATTCCTGCGCCACGCGCTGCAGGTCCTCCGCGGTGACCGCGTCCACGTCCATGGGATAGCTGAGTCCCTTGTGCCAATCGCCCTCGAGGAGCTCGGAGCCGACCAGCGAAGAGACCATGCCCTGACTCGTTTGCATCTGGCGAATGAAGTTCGCCTTCATCCGCGTCTTCACGCCTTCAAGCTCATCTGCCGGAACCGGTTCGTCCTTGAGCCGCTCGAGCTCCGCCAACACCGCTTCTTCCAGGTCCAGGGCCGGAACGCCCTTGGCGGGAACGGCGAAAAGGAGAAAGAGACCCGGGTAGAGCTGACCGGGGAATTGAGTGATGGCGCCCACCGCCACCGCTTTCTTCTCCTCTTTCACCAATCGCTCGTGCAGACGACTGCTACGGCCATTGGCGACCAGAGAAGTCAGCATCTCGTAGGCCATCGCGTCGGGATCGTTGATGCTGGGCTTGTGGAAGCCCACCAGCAGGAAAGGCTGTCCGGGATCGTTGATCGCGACCCGGCGCTCCCCCCGCTGTGCGGGTTCGATGGTGCGGACCGGCTCGGGGATGGGGGACGCTTTCCAGTCGCCGAAGTACTTGCGAGCCACTCGTTCGACCTCGGCTGGATCCAGGTCCCCGGCGAGGCCGATGACCAGATTCCCAGGCACGTAGTAGCGGCGGTAGAGTTCCTCGGCCTCTTGGCGGCTGAAGGATTGCAAATCGCTGAGATGCCCCACCGTGGGTTGGCCGTAGGGATGACCCAAGAAACACAGCCCCATGAATTCCTCGATGAGCCGGCCGATGGGACTGCTGTCCGTGCGCATTCTGCGCTCCTCGATGACCACGTCGCGTTCGGTGTAGAACTCGCGCATCACCGGGCGCTCGAATCGCTCGCTTTCGAGATAAGCCCACAGTTCCAGCCGATTGCTCGGGAGACTGTAGAAATAGGTGGTGACATCGGGTTGAGTCGAAGCGTTGAGCCCGGTACCGCCGTTCTTTTCGATGATGGTTCCGAATTCATTGGTCACCACGAACTCACGCGCCGCGTCCTGCGCCTCCTCGAAGCCCTGCCAAAGTGCATCGAGATCCGAGTCGGAGCTTCCGCTCAGCTTCGCCTCCCACCATCGGGCGTAGGCTTCGTCCACCTGAGCGAGGGCGCGCTTTTCCTTTCTCCAGTCCTTGGTGCCGATCTCGGTGGTGCCCTTGAAGGCCATGTGTTCGAACATGTGCGCGAGGCCCGTGCGGCCCGCTTCCTCGTTCACCGAGCCCACTTTCACCTGAGCGAAATAGGTGAACACCGGCGCTTCGTGTCGCTCGACAACGATGAATCGCAGTCCGTTGTCGAGGGTGAATGTCGTTACCTGGCTTTCGAGTTTCGCGATGTCCTGAGCCATTGCCGGCTGACCCAGCAATAGACCCACCGCGAGAACCCAGAAACCGGCCAGCACTTTTCGGTGCATGGCCCCTCCTTGTGCGGGTTGAAATGGATGACTCTCGTACGTGTGAGACTCCGACATGATGTCGGCGCTCCAAATGGAATAGGGAGGACCGAGTCGACGAAGGTAGCAGCCGCATCGCAGGCCGTCAAAGGCTCAGCGGACGAAACGCCCCCGCGAGACCCAGCGGCTCTCCGCGTCGTAGAACCGCAGAAGACGTTGCCGCGCCCGCCGGATGCCGATCCGGGGCGAGACGGAGACCCTTCCGGCCGATGGCCCGGGCCAGATCCCCCACTCCCCTCGCACCAGGTCCAGACCGTTCCAGCTCAGATCGGCTCCCAGAGCCTCCCCCAGCTTTCCGGGTCCATTGCAGAGCTCGACACCTGCTCGTGCACGACGCTGCTGCAGAACCGAGCCCCCTTCCAGAGGCTCCGCCGCGCGCAACAGCACCGCCCCCGCCCGACCTCGAGTTGCGCACACGACGTTCAGGCAGTGGTGGATGCCATAGGAGACATACACGTAGAAGCGTCCCGGGGTTGCAAACATCTGCGAATTCCGCGGAGTGGGCCCCCGATGAGCGTGGCTGGCGGGATCCTCTCCCACCCCCAGATAGGCCTCTACTTCCACCAGCCGCAGGACCAGCCGAGGCGAGGAATGGTGGACCAGGAGGGCTCCCACGAGATCCTGGGCCACACTTGCCGGATCCCGGACGAAATCGCGGCGTTTCCACCTCTGATGTAGGACCAGAGAGCAGCCCATCAGTTGATGACGTATTCCTTGCGAGAGAAGAGCACTCCCCCGACGTAGACGAAGACCACGAGGGCCACGGTGAGCACGGCGAAGGAGACCCAGGCCGAGACCTCCGCCTGATCGGTGAGCAAGTGCCGGAAGGTGTCCAGCAAGCCCTTCTGAACGTCCTCTTCCCCCATGATCAGGTTGCGGATGTGGAAGTCCAGGGTCCAGGTCTGCAATCGTCCGGGCACCTTGGCCACCACCCCTTCCCATCCGAAGGCATAGACGATTCCCCACACCAAGGGTCTCTGAAATGCGACTCCCAGAATCGAAAAGAGACCGGTGAGCACGATCGTCGAGAAGAGGATGATCAGGACGTGGTTGACGTAGACCCGGATGAATTCCAGATCCAGAACTCCAGGATTGCCAATCACCATGAGGCCGAAGCAGACCACCAGGGAAAGGGCCAGCAGGGATCCCGCCAGCAACTGCACCGCGGTGAGACGCCCGGCGTAGACCGCGACCCGACTCACCGGTCGAGTAAAGAGATAGGTGATGGTGCGACCCTCGACCTCGTCGTGAACCGTCGGCACCCCGAAGGCCAGCGCCACGATGTAGATCAACAACTGGAGATAGAGCAGGCTCACCAGATTCGAGAAGAACATTTCGGCAGAGAGGTGCTCCCCCCCGAATGCCCGCCACATCGCGGTGACCAGCAGGGGTAGAATGCACACCAATCCAATGAACACCAGCCGGCGGCGACGGATGAGGTCCTTCACCGAGGCGGCAAAGACCAAGCGATAGACCTGCCCGAAGGGCACCAGACCCGGGGGCTGAGAAACCGGGCCGAAGTGGCGATCGTGTCCCGATTCCTTCACCCTGCATCCTCCACCAGATATTCGAAGAGACTCTTGAGATCATCATCGAGGGTCTGAAAACCCCGTACCTTCACTCCGCTCGAGAGCAACGCGTGCGGAAGTCGACCGAAGAACCGACGAGGTCGATCCGTCTCCACCACCAGGCGAAGGGGGGCCTCCACCTTCACCCCCAGAACCTCCTCCATGGGAAGGAGGTCGACGGCCAGGCGCCGAGCATCCTCGCACTCGATCCGCACCTGATGAGGGTGGCGTTCCACGAGATCGCGGATCTCCCGAATATTCCCCTCGGCCAGAATCTGTCCGTTCTGGATGAGAAGGATGATCGAAGTCATCTCCTCGACCTCGTGCAGAATGTGGCTGCTCACCATGACCGTCTTGCCTTCACGACCGAGCGCGCGAATCAATTCCATCGACTCGTAGCGGCTCACCGGGTCCATCCCATTGAAGGGCTCGTCGAGGAAGAGCACTTTGGGATCGTGAGCCAGGGCCTGGGCCAATTTGATCTTCTGCCTCATGCCCTTGCTGTAGCCCGCCACCGGGCGATCCGCCGCATCGGCCAGATGAGTCCGGTCGAGGGCGAGTTGGGCTCGGCGTTCCGACTCGGGAGCATCGAAGCCCTGCAAGCGCAGCAGGTAGACCAGCATTTCGCGACCGGTCATCGACTCGTAGAGCGCGTCGGGCTCGGGACAGAATCCGATCCATCGGAACAGGCCCCGGTGGTGAGAAAGATCGTGGCCCAGGAGGAGAACCCGGCCCAGGCTGGGTCGAAGTTGCCCCGCCATGAGCTTGAAGAGCGTGCTCTTGCCCGCGCCGTTCAGGCCGAGAAGACCGGTGACCCCCGGGCCCACCTGACAGTCGACGGTACTGACGCCGATCACCTGACCGTACCACCGGGTCAGGGACTGGCACTCCAGGACGGGGGCGTTCACAGCACCACCTCGACCGGACGGATCCGCCGCCTCAGCACCGCATAGCAAGCCGCGACCACCACCAGCAACACGGCCAGACTGGCCACGGGGTGGAGCTCGGGATCGGTGGCGTTGCCGAAGAACCAGGCCCCGACATGCTCCAGGTCCCGCTCCACCGACAAGAGCGACCAGAAGGCTTGGCCCGACAGCTCCCGAAGCAAGAGAATCACGAGCTGGAAGGGGCCATAACCGAAGAGAATGATCCAGGCTCCAGCAATGAACACACCCTTCTGCCCCACCGCGCTCAGGGCCAGAATGAGCAGCCCGGCCACGGCGATCAGCAGGAGGGTATAGAGGGTCAGGGAGAACGGGACGAACCACACCGCCCCGAAGAACTCCGCCGTGGGCTCGATCATCAACCCGAAGATCCACAGAAGCATCACCGGCATCCACACCGTCAGGACCAAGAAGGTCCCCACGATGCCCAGCTTGCCCAGAATGTAGTCCAAGGGAGTGAGGGGCTTGGAGAAGTAGAGTTGGAGAGCCTTGAATCGACGATCCGCCGCGATGAGATTGCTTCCCACCAGCACCACGAAGAGCAGAACGATGAAACCCTGCTGGTCGATCGCTCCCCAGAAGAACTTCGCTCCGACTTCGGCACCCTTGTCTCCCAGAACCTGGGTCAAGAGATCCGTCGCCCGAAGCTTTCCGTAGAGCGTGACTCCTTTGACCAGCGGACCCAGCCACGCCAGCACGATCAACAGAATCACCTTGCGCTGCGGCAACACCGCCATCACCCCGCGTTGGGCAATGGGCCACCATCGCAACGGATGCTGCCGAATCTCACCGTCCCAATGCCGATATCCCTGGTCGTGGATGGGCATCAGCGCACCGCTTCCATGAACGAGTCCTGAAGTGAATGCCCAGCCTCCACCAGATGGCGGAGCTCCAATTCTTCACCCATCGATTCGGCCACCTGCAGGATGGGTTCGACCCCCAACGCTCCGTTGAGAGTCACCCTCAATCCGTCGTCTCGATCCTCCACCGAGTGACCCGCATCCATGAGGAGCTGCCGCAGGCGATCGAAGTCGCCCCGGCCGGCCACATCGAAGACCCGGCCCGCCTCGATGATCGACTTCGCCACCGGCCGGGTCTCTGCGACCCTGCCCTCGTGCAGCACGATGACCTGATCGCAGGTCTCCTCCACGTCGGGCAGGAGGTGGGTGCTGAGAATGACGTGCAGCCCCTTGTTTCGGCTCACATCCCGGATCAACTCGAGGATGGCTTCGCGCCCCGGAGGGTCCATTCCGTTGGTGGGTTCGTCGAGGAGAAGGAGATCCGGATCGTGGACCAGGGCCTGCGCCAATTTCAGACGCTGCTTCATGCCCTGCGAGTATCCCCCGAGATCCCGATAGCGGGCTTCGCCCAATCCGACGTAGTAGAGGACCTGGTGGGCTCGCTCGAGGGCATCGTCGCGCGCCATGCCCACCAGCTGACCGCAATAGGCGGTCATCTCCACCGCGTTCATCCCCGGAACCAGGCAGTCGCTCTCCGGCACCAGACCGATTCGCCGACGAATCGCGAGGGCGTCTCGTTGGGAATCCAGACCCAAGACCTCGGCCCGGCCCTCGCGAATCGGCACCAGCCCGAGAATGCTCCGCAGGAAGCTGCTCTTGCCGGCACCATTGGGCCCGAGGAGCCCCGAGGCCCCCGGCGGCACGTCCAGATCGATGCCGCGCAGCACGATTTTCGGTCCATAGGCCTGGACCAAACCCCGGGTGCGAATGATGGAGCGAAGAGCGTTCACAAGTCCTCAAACGGTCGAGACGCGTCCGGAGTTACAGGAGATTCGCGATGGAAACTCTCCGTGACCCAGGATTGCGGATGGTACCAAGGAAGATCGAATCCTGCCTCAAAAAGGGCGGGAACAAGGCGAACAACGGGCATAAGTCCGGAGAGGTCGAACCCTCTGCCCCTTCGTCGTGATCCCTCCCGGGCCTCCGGTCCACGAGCCCATCTTGCTCCGGGAACCAAAAGCGCGGTAGAATACTGACTGGTCCCATCCTCTGCATGGGCTCCCGGGCTGCCTGGCCTCGGGAGAAAAGGACATGTCATCAGAGCGACGACTCGGCGGAATTCTCCGAGGGGGTCGCTGGACAACGACGCCAACCACCGGTTGGAAAGGATTCAGACACATGCGCACGCGTACCCTCGTCACAGCCCTTGTCCTCGGACTCTCTCTGAGTGCCGCCCCTGCTCTCGCCTTCGAGGTCGTCTTCGGCACGAGCTGGGATGCGATTCCCCTCCAGACCATCCTCGACGCCGAATACGGAGTCGGGGCCATCGACGCCACCACCGGCTACGAAGGCTATCTTCCCGGCGATGCGGTGATTCCCTACTGGGAAGACCAATTCGTCGACGGCATCCTCGTGCGCGAGATCGCGGGATATGCCAACAAGAACATCCTGGGCTGGTATGTGGAAACCTTGGGATCCACCCCGCCGAGCATCGACGGAATCGACGACGGCGTCATCTTCGACGGTCCCATGGGACCCGGTGCCACCGCGACCCTCAGTTTCAGTACGGTCACTCGCTTCGGGCTCTACCTCGATCCCAACGGTATCCAGAGTGGAGTGAACACTCCTCAGGGTGAGTTCCTCTTCACCAATCGTTTCTACAACGACATCGGCGAAGATGGCACCATCACTCACCACGGGCCCTACGACGGTGACCCGCAGGCGTTGATCTACAACATCACTCACCTGCGCCAGGGCATTCCGACCTTCGTGATTGCCTGGGAAGACCTCGACTACGGTTCGATGATCAGCCCCACTTGGGTGGACGGCATGACGGACAATGACTTCAATGACCTCGTCATCGAAATCTCGGCCTCGTCTCCGGTTCCGGTCGAGAGCGTGAGCTGGTCCCAGGTGAAGGGCCTCTACCAGAACTAGAGCCCCCACGATTTGCGATCCGGAGCGATCAGAGCTCGACAAGGTCGAGCCGGTCGTTCTCGGTGACCACGGTGGCAGAACCCCTCTCCCCTACGGGAGAGGGGTTCTGCTTTTGAGGCGGATCCACCCCGAACAATGTGTGCGGATTTCCCACTTTCCTCGTTCTCCCAAGGTCAGCGATGGACAACCACTTGGTGCCGGAGCATCATGTCACCGGTTTTGCCACGAAAGGAGACACCCTGTTGCTCAAAACAGTTCTTTGGAGTCTATTCCTCCTGGTTCTGGTCCCCTCGGCTTCGCGAGCTCAGAATCAGATCAGCTCCCATGTCCTGGCTTCGGGAGGCTTGACTTCCGGACCCGCCATTCGAACGCTGGCGGTCATCGGAGAATCGATCGCCGGGAGATCAAATGGGAGTTCCCAAGGCATCTGCTCGGGATTCGGATGCGCTTTCGGCAGCTCTCTCTCCGGCTCGTCGACGGCCGTGTTTCTGAGTTTCTTCGACGCCACCCTGGACGACCACCAGGTGAGTCTGAGCTGGGAGGTGCTCTCTGCGGATGCCCTCGTCGGCTTCAATGTCTACCGAGCATCTTCACCGGACGGCACCTACGTTCAGATCAACGAATCCATCCTCGAAGGGTCGCAAGCTCGTCACTTCGTAGATCAGGAGGTCGAGCCCCAGCGGGAGTATTCCTACAAGCTCGGCGCCGTCGATCGCGATGGGGAGTTCCTGTCCGAACCCCGCACGATCACCACGCCTCGCTGGGTGACCGAGCTACGTCAGAACTTCCCCAATCCCTTCAATCCCACCACGAACATCTCTTTCTACCTCACTTCCCCCACTGAGGTATCTCTCCGCATCTACGACAATCGCGGCCAGCTGGTCACCACCCTACTCCGGGAGAAGATGACTTCCGGAGACCACACCTTGCAGTGGGATGGGACCAACTCTCGTGGTCAGAGCGTGAGCTCAGGAATCTACTTCGTCCGCTTCGTCACCGACGACCGGACTTTCTCCTCCAAACTGACGCTTCTCAAGTGAGCGGCGCCGCCACGAATCACCGAGAGTCATCTTCGAAAGGACGACGAGACCCATGAGAAAGACTGTGATCACCCTGTGCCTGCTGCTTGCAGCGACCACCGCCCTCGCGGCCGTTCCCGCCCGAATGAATTATCAGGGAGTGCTGACCGACACCAGCGGCACCCCCGTCTTCGACGCGAACTACACCGTGACCTTCAAGATCTACAATGTGGCCACCGGAGGAACCGCACTCTGGACCGAGACCGAGACCGTGACCACGGTGGGAGGAGTGTTCACCAAGGTACTCGGCGCAACCACTCCGCTCACCGGGCTGACCTTTGACACCCCCTACTGGCTGGGAATCTCGATCGGCGGCGCACCGGAGCTTCAGCGACAAGCTCTCCTCTCGAGCGCCTACGCCATGCGAGCCGGAAGTGCGGACAACGTGGGGCTTCCGATTTCCGGAACGGTCGGCACCACGGCCACCGCGGGAATCGACGTGACCAACAACGCCAATCAGGGCACCGCGGTCCGAGGCACGAATTCGGCGACTTCCGGGACCAAGGCCGCAGTGGAGGGACTCTCTTCTTCCCAGGCCTCCAATGCAGTGGGCGTCCACGGAATGATGACCTCGTCCTCGCCGGGTGGTTTCTCGGCCGGAGTCTACGGGGAGAATGCCGGGACCGGCGGAAGCGGCATCGGAGTTCGCGGTAGCCAGCTGGGCACCGGATGGGGAGTCTACGGCACGAGCAACGGCCGGGCCATCTACGGCAATGCGGGGGGAGGGACCTCCACGTCGGTAGGCGTCTACGGTCGGAGCACCTCCCAAGCCGGAAGCGGCGTCACCGCCGAAGCGGCCACCGACTCGGCCACGGCATTGACCATCGCTCGGGGAGTTCTCCGGGTGAAGGGGGCGGGCCAGGGAACCGCGACCACCGCGTTCATTCATATCGCCACCTCGGCGAGCTTGACCAGCGGCTCGACCACGATCATCGACAACCCTCTGACCAATGGACATCCGGAGGCCCTGCTCTTCGTCACCCCCCGGTGGAAGGCCACTGGCGTTATTCCCTTCCTCAACATCCACGAAGTCAGGGGGACCCCCCATGTCCACTACAGCACCAGCGACGGGAAGTGGGCGATCTCCGCGATCGCGGACGACTCGGCCGTGACCCCATCGATCGCCACCGACACCGAATTCAACGTCCTGGTGATCATGCCCTGAGCGGGGTCCATTCCCTGGATTCCACCGAAGCCCCTCCCGACCTGGGAGGGGCTTCGTGATGCGCAGATCCGGCCGGATTCCGGAGTGAGCCATCTTCCAGCTCCAGGTCGAAGCCGAAACCCCCGGCTCAGTTCACCTCGGCCGGCTCCTCGTCCGCGGTCGCAGCATCGGCCAGCTTCTTGCGCTGGAATTCGGCGGCCGCTTCGAAGAGTTGCTCGTGAGTGGGGTTCTCGCGCAGGATCTCGACCGCCTTCCACACCTGCCCATCGGCCTCGATGCTCACGCGATAGGCGGCCTCACCCCCGAAGACTCGCCGCACGATTTCCCGCCGGATTCCCTCTTTCACGAAGTCGAGGTTGTCCTCGAAGACCTGATCGTCGAATTCGAGTTCCATGTCCTCGTAGTACTCCGGAAGTCGTTCTCTCTCGTCCATCAACGCCCGGAACTCCGCCACCATCTCGTCGCTGACCTCGAAGTCCTCGGCCGGCTCGGGATGATCGACCAACCAGCGATTCGCATACTCGAAGAAGGTCGCGTCTCTTTCGATCGCCACTCCGAAATCAGTGAGCAGGGTCGGCTCGATCTCGATGTCGGGCGCGATCCCGCCGCCTCCATAGACCACGCGGCCCATGTCGGTGTGGTAGACCTGCCGCTTTTCGGAGTTGGAGGCGTCCAGCAGGGAATCGCTCTCCGCCTCCACCAGCTCTCCATTGCGCCGGCGCTCCTTGTGGATGGAGCGCCCGCTGGGAGTGAAGTACTTCGCGGTGGTGAGTTTGAGGGCCTCGGTCGCGTTGAGCTCGAAGACGGTCTGCACCGACCCCTTGCCGAAACTGGTCTGCCCCATCACGATCCCCACATCGTGGTCCTGCATCGCCCCCGAGAAGATCTCGCTGGCGCTGGCACTGCTCCCATTGACCAACACCACCAACGGGTGTTCGCTCCATTCCTTGCCGTCGTCGGAAGTCGAGTAGTAGCTCATGTTCTGCTGGGCCAATCGACCCTCGGTGTAGACGATGAGCTGATCGCGCCCGAGAAAGAGCTCGCTCACGTCGCGTGCAGCCTGCAACAGACCGCCAGGGTTGAAGCGGAGATCGACGATCAGCGACTCGAGGCCTTCGGCTTTGAGCTCCTCGAGGTGCTGCCGGAGCTCGTCCGCGGTGTCCCGGGCGAAGTTGCTGATCCGCACATAACCGATCCCGGCATCCTCGTCGAGCATGAAGGAGTAGGGAACGCTCTCGATCTTGATGATGTCCCTAGTGATGGTGAAGGGAAGATTCTTCTCACTGCCCGGACGGCGAATGACGATGTTCACGTCGGTGCCCTTGGGCCCGCGCAGGACCTTGACCGCATCGGAGGACTTCCATCCCCGAGTCGACTCGCCTTCGATTTCCACGATCTGATCTCCACCGCGGATCCCCAGCCGTGACGCGGGAGTTCCGTCGATCGGAGAGATCACCGTGGGATAGTCGTCACGGATGGTGATATGGATTCCCAGCCCTCCGAATTCTCCCTGAGTGCTGGTCATCAGGTCGTCGTAGACCTCGGCCTTCAGAAGCTGAGTGTGCGGATCGAGGTCGCTGAGCATTCCCTCGATGGCCTGTTCGATGAGCTCCTCGGGGTCGAGCTCCTCGACGTAATTGCGGGTCAAACGCTCGTAGACCCGGCCAAAAGTCTCCAGGCTCTCCATGACTTCACGCGCCCGCGCTCTGCGCTCTTCACGGCTCTGAGCCTGGACCACCGGAGGTTGCGCAACGAGTGGGAATACGAATAGGGCCAAAGCGGCCAACTGGGTCAGAGACCGTGCGTGGAAGCGTCTCATGAGTCCTCGATCGAGCGGGAGAAGGAGCAGCGCGCCCCGTGGGCAATCCAGTCGTTACCATAGGGCAGCGCCGGACGCGGATCAACTTGCCAACGCGCGGGAGGCAAGGAGCGTTCCTGCCTCTGTCTACGGGCGACTTGGCGGGATGTTCCCCCCCACCATGTGAAGAGGATGTCAAGCGACGGGCGGTTCCGCCCTCAAGCCCAGACCGGGGCAGCGCCGGCGCAGAGCCTCCCAACCCACCGACAGCAGCTCCGGCGGAGGACGCCGAGCATCCAGGACCTCCACCCTTTGGGGCTCTTCCCGCGCGATCCGCAAGTAGCCCTCTCTCACCCGGCGGTGGAAGTCGAGATCCTCCTGTTCCATGCGATCGGGGGCCTCGGTCTGCCTCCCCCGTCCCTCGGCCGGATCGAGGTCGAGCAGCAAGGTGAGATCCGGCCACCGTCCCCCGGTCGCGAGTCGATTCAACTCGCGCACGCGATCGACCCCCAGAGCCCTTCCCGCCCCCTGATAGGCCGTGGAGGCGTCGAGGAATCGGTCGCAGATCACGATCTCGCCTCGACCGAGGGCGGGTTCGATGACTTCCCGCACGAGCTGGGCCCGGGCCGCCAACATGAGAAAGAGCTCGGACCAGGCAGAAACCTCCCCGTGGCCAGGATCGAGGACGGCACTGCGGATGGCCTCGCCCAGAGAGGTCCCTCCCGGTTCCCGGCAGCGCAGGACCCGATGTCCACACCGCAGCAGAAGGTCCTCGAGGCCATCGGCCAAAGTGCTCTTCCCCGCTCCCTCCACTCCTTCCAGAGTGATGAGCGCCACCGACTCCCGGTCCTTCACTCTCGACCTCTCCCCTCCAATTGGTGCCACACGTAGAACACTCGTTGGAACGTCGTCGCCCAACTGAGCGCAGCCAGCGCGAAGAGAACATATCCCAGCGCCATCCGTCCGGCGAAGAGGCCCACCACCAAGAGCACCACCCGCTCCGGACGTTCGAGCCAACCCACCTTGCACTCCT
Organism: Candidatus Krumholzibacteriota bacterium; assembly: GCA_024276305.1. Taxonomy (GTDB): domain Bacteria; phylum Krumholzibacteriota; class Krumholzibacteriia; order JAJRXK01; family JAJRXK01; genus JAJRXK01. The sequence continues at coordinate 5,412 of JAJRXK010000044.1, read as the reverse complement.
GTCCCAGCCCTTCGGCCCGCGCCCGGGCGTAGCTCGTGCTCAACGATCCCGCGAGGCCGAGAAGGATGACCACCCCCAGCCAATCCGGTCCATAGGGACGCAGGGAGTGATCGTGAAGGAGGGCCACGAAGAGAGCCGTCTCGCTGACCCGATCGAGAGTGGAGTCGAGGAAGGCTCCTCGGTCGGTGCTCCGGCCTTGGCGACGAGCCAGGCTGCCGTCGAGCATGTCGAAGACGCTGGCGAAGAGAAAGGCGCCCGCTCCCCATCCCAGATGTCCAGTGGCCACCACTGCGGCCGCACCCAGGTTCAGAAACAGTCCCGCCACGGTGAGACCATCCGGGCCCACTCCCATAGCATCGAGGGCCGCCACCAGCGGCGACGCCGCGCCGCGCAACCTGGCTTCCACGAGGGCCCGGGTCTCACTCATCCGCAAGCCCCCTCGACCACGATCACCAGCTCCCCCTTGGGGGGGTGATCACGATAGTGGGCTTCCAATTCGGCGGGCACACCTCGGCGACACTCTTCGTGGAGTTTGGTCATCTCTCGACAGATCGCGAGGCGACGGTCGGAGAGGACTTCGGCGAAGATCGGCAGAGACTTCAGCAGCCGATGATTGGACTCCAGGACCACCACCGTCCGGCCTTCGGAGGCCCAACTCTCGATTCGGTTCCTGAGCTGCCCGCTGCGCCGGGGCAACCACCCCTCGAAGACGAATCGATCCGTGGCGAAGCCGCTCATGGACAAGGCCATCACCACCGAGCAGGGACCGGGAACGCAGCTGACCTGGGCGCCCACTTCATGGGCCCTTCGGACCACCCGGAAACCCGGATCGGCAATGCCGGGGCTCCCCGCATCGCTGACCAGGGCGACGGTCTCGCCCCGCTCCAATCTCTCGGCGATCTCTGCCGCCCGTCGCGCCTCATTGTGATCGTGACAGCTCACCAGCGAACGCGAGACCCCGCAGCGTTCCAGGAGTCTGCCGCTGTGCCGAGTGTCCTCGGCGTAGACCGCATCGGCGGTGCGAATCACGGAGAGGGCCCTCGGCGCGAGGTCTTCCACATTTCCCACCGGTGTGGCCACCAGATAGAGAGTCCCCCTCGCCGCGCTCATCCCGTCCAGTCCCGCGGGTAGAGGAAATCCTTGTCGATGGTGCGACCGCTGAGCTTGAGAATCACCGGCATCTTTCGCTTGAACTGATTCCGGCGAATGCGGTCCCGAATCCCCGCCACGAAGGCCGCACCGAAGCCCATCTCCACCAGCTCGGCATCTCGGTGGCGGCGATCCACCATGTGGTGCAAGAGCAGGTCGACCTCGTCGTAGCCAAAACCCAACTCCTGTTCATCGGTCTGACCTTCCCACAGATCGGCGGAGGGCGGCTTGTCCAGAATCACCTGCGGCAGCTCCAGGGCCCGCGCGATCTGCCGCACCTGAGTCTTGTAGAGATCGCCGATGGGATTCACCGCCGATGCGCTGTCGCCGAAGAGAGTCGAATATCCCAGGAGGATTTCGGTCTTGTTGCTCGTTCCCAGGACCAGGGCCTCCTCGGCCACGCTCAGATCGTAGAGAATGCTCATCCTTTCGCGGGCCATCTTGTTGCCCCTTCGCCCCGCGCTCGCATCCTGGTGCCGGGCGAAATAGGCATCCACCGATGCCGTGATCTCCTCGAGTCTCAGGGGAAGATCCAAAGCGTCGGCGAGGTGGCGAGCATGGTTGAGACTGTCCGGATGACTGCTCCGATAGGGCATGGCCACCAAGACCACATTGTCCTTGCCAAAGGCGCGGAGAGCGAGGGTTGCGGTCAGTGCCGAATCGAGACCGCCGCTCAGCCCGAGGATGACCCGTTCGAACCCCACCCGCCGGACCTCCCGGCGCAGTCCCAGGTCCAGGACTCGGAGCACTGCACCTTCGTGCAGCCTCAACACCTCGGGAGAGGGCATCTCCATGGCTCTCTTCACCCCTCCGCCTCGGTGGAATCGTCGGAAGGTCCGCGGACGATTCGCTGCAACTCTCGCACCGTGAGATCGATCCGCTCTTCCCTCAGAATCGGATTGGCCAAACGCGCCCGACGCAGGGCCTCGCTCCGGATCTCTGCCACCACCAGAGTCTCGTCGTAGGTCGGACCTCTCTCGAAGATCGTCCCGTCGGGGGCCAGAACGCAGCTGTGGCCCCAGTAGACCAAGCCATCCTCGCTTCCCACACGATTGCAGAATGCGATCCACACTCCGTAGAGCCTCGCGTAGGTGCGCAAGGTGTCCAACCAGGTCTGCGCATTGGCCGGCAGCTCCTCCTCGGTGAGGTCACGCACTGGACTCGCCACCTGCACCACCAAGAGCTCTGCCCCGTCGAGGAGAATGGTGGAGACCAGAGATGGATGCCACGCATCCTCGCAGACCACCGTGGCGATGCGACCGAAACGGGTGTCGAAGGCCTCGATCCTCGAGCCCCACCCCAGGTAGCGGGCTTCGTCGAAGACCCCATAGGCCGCAAGGTAGACCTTGCGATGGACGTGGTGCACTCCTCCGCCCTCGAGGTAGATCCCCGCGATGTACTGAGCATGGTTCGAGGACTCCTCAATGGCTCCGACCAGAACGGACATCGGCTCGGCTTCCTGGGCCATGGCCAGAAGACGCGGGTCGTCGAGGCGGATCGAGACCTCGGACACCATGTCCTGAAGCAGATATCCGCTGAGGGAGAGTTCGGGAAAGATCAGGAGATCGACTTCGGCCGCGCGACCTCGGTCCAGCCATTGGCGGTGGATCTCCAGGTTGGCGTCGACGTCGCCCAGCTTGACGTCGCACTGTGCCAGACCGATTCGTAATTGCATGAGAGCCTCGTGATCAGGTGCGGCGCCAGAGTTCAGGGGTCAAGAGCACCAACACGGTATAGAGTTCGAGGCGACCCAACAACATGCAAAGCACCAGAACCCACTTCCCCAGGGCGGGGATGTGTCCGAAATTGTCGGTCGGCCCCACCAGGCCCAGGCCCGGACCGACGTTGTTCAACGTGGCCGCAACGCTTCCGAAGGCGGTCACCAGGTCAAGACCCAGGGCGGTCATCACCATCGTCGACGCGACCGTGACCATCATGAGCAGCAGGAAGAAGCCCAGAATATTGGTGAGGATGTCCGGGCCCACGGGCTGGCGATTGAAACGCACCACATAGACCGCTCGCGGGTGCAGGAGTTTCCGCAGCTCCTGCCACGCGTGTTTCGAGAGCAGCAGCAAGCGCACGTTCTTCATGCCGCCGCCGGTGCTCCCGGCACAACCTCCGATGAACATGAGCGTCAGCAGAACGAAGTGCGCCAGATAGCTCCACTGCTCGTAGTCGGCGGTTCCGAAGCCCGTGGTGGTGAGAATCGAGACCACCTGAAAGCTGCTGAAGCGCAAGTTCTCGAGGAATTCGTAGCCCACATGGCGCCAATTCGAAAGCATGACCACCGCGGTGGCCCCCAGGGTCACCGCCAGATAGGTCCGAAACTCCGCGTCTCTCCAATAGCATCGGATTCCCCGGGTGAAACGGCCCCGCACGGCCAGGAAGTGCAGCGAGAAATTCACTCCCGCCGCGAACATGAAGAAGGTGATCACTCCGTCGATGCGTGCGCTGTCGAAAGCACCTACCGAATCTGCGCGTGGAGAGAAACCCCCGGTGGCCATGGTGGTGAAGGTATGGCAGAGCGCATCGTAGAGATCCATGCCACAGGCCAATAGGGCCAGGATCTCCGCCACCGAGATGATGCAGTAGACCCCCCACAGCAACTGCGCGGTCTCCTTGATGCGCGGCGTGAGGCGATCGGGGCTCGGACCAGGAGCCTCGGCCTGGAAGAGCTGCATGCCCCCCACGCCGAGGATGGGAAGGATCGCCAGGCTCAGCACCACGATCCCCATTCCTCCGAGCCACTGGATCTGGCAACGCCAGAGGGCCAAGCCCCGAGGAAGGGCCTCGATGTCGGTGAGAATGGTGGCTCCGGTGGTGGTGAATCCACTCATGGATTCGAAGAAGGCGTCGGTGAAGGTGGGAATCGCTCCGGAGAGGTAGAAGGGCAGGCATCCCACGAAAGTCGCGGCCAACCATCCCAGGGTGACGATCACGAAACCCTCGCGGATCTGCATTTCCGCCGCACCGCGGAAGGCCCAAGCCGCCAGCGCCCCCAGGCCGGTACCGGCAGCGAGTACCGTGGCCAGAACCCTCCAATCCGACCCTCCCGCGAAGACCGAGACCAACAACGGGAGAAGCATGGCCGCCGAGGTGGCCGCGACCAGCAGGCCCAGAATCCGCCCGATGACACGAAGGTTCACCTGTGGCTCCTAGAAGAGCTTCTGAACGGCCGCCATCGCCGACGGCAGAGCGAAGACCAGGACGTTGTCCCCGACTTCGATCACGTCCGATCCTCGAGGCACGACCACCTGATAGGGTTTGATGAGGGCCGCCACGATGGCGTCGCGGGGCAATTCCAAAGTGGCCAGGGGCTGCCCCACCACCGGACTCTTGTCGGTGGCCTCGAACTCCATGATCTCGGCCTCGCTGTCGGGCAAGGAGGTGTGGCTGAGCACATTGCCTCGCCGGAAGAATCTCATGATGGCCCGAGCCATCGACAGACGAGGATTCACCGCCGCATCGATCCCGATGTCCAGAGCCAGAGGAACGAAGTTGGGACGCTTGATCAATGCAATGGCCTTGGCCCGGCTCCGCTGTTTCGCCCACAGACAGGACGTCAGATTGAGCTGCTCGTCGTCGCTCACGGCCACGAAGGCATCCATGGCCTCCAGGTTCTCCGAACGGAGGAATTCACCGTCTGCGGCGTCTCCGTTGAGCACGAGGACCCCCTCGAGACGCTCGCTCGCTCGGTGCGCCCGTTCGGCATCCGCCTCGATGAGCCTCACGCTCATCCCCCCCTCGTGGAGACGCTCGGCCAAGCTCACTCCCAGGGAACTCGCCCCGGCGATCATGGCCGAGTGGACCTTCTGCCGGGGCCGCGCCAGATGCGCCAGCGCCTCGGTGACCTTTCCCCGACGGCCCACGAGAAAGACATGGTCCTCCTCCTCGAGCACATCGTCTCCGCGGGGGATGATGGTCTTCCCGCCTCGCGTGACCGCAGCCACCAGAGACCACCGAGAGCCCACCTCCTCCTCGACCTGTCGCAGGGTCTTTCCCAGGACTCCGGCCCCGGCCGCCACCCGGGCCCCGATCACCTGGACCCGGCCATCGGCGAATTCGTAGAGCTCGGTCGCGGCCGGTCGCAGAAGCAATTCGTGAATCTCCTCGACCACCACCCGGTCGGGGTTGATGACCCGGTCGATGCCAATGAGGCTGGTCATTTCATCGTGGCAGTACTCCGGATTCCGCACTCTCGCCACCCGGGTGGCCACTCCCAGGTGGCCCGCCTGGATGCAGGCGAGCATGTTGATCTCGTCG
>JAJRXK010000043.1 GCA_024276305.1 Candidatus Krumholzibacteriota bacterium | reverse complement strand
TGAATCGTGGGCCCGTCGGCCACTGGATCACTGAACGGAATGCCGACCTCCACCACATCGCAACCCATCTCCTCCAGCGCCTCCAACAAGGCGAGGCTCGCTTTCAGATGCGGGAATCCCAGCGTGAGATAGGGAATGAGCGCGGCATGCCCCGCGCCTCGCGCCGATTCCAGGGCGCGTCGAATCGGCTGCATGTGGTCCGGCTCCTTCATCTTCGACGGTCGAATCATCCGGCCAGAGTTCGCGCCCGACGGTAGCTCTCGCGGGCTTCCGCCTTCATGGCCAGGCCATCGTAGGCAATTCCCAGTTGGTAGTGCACCCGACCATCATCGGCCAAGACTCTCGCCACCTGTTCGAGCTCTTGGGCCGCCATCCGGTAGCGACTCAATTTGTTCCAAGCCATCCCCAGACAGAAGCGCGCATGCACGAGGTCGGGCTGGTGACGCAATGCCGTCAACAAGGACTCCACCGCAGGTTCCGTGCGACCCAACTTGAAATGACATCGGCCGAGGTAGTAGTGGCAGAGAGCATGGGTGCGATCATAGTGCAATGCTTCGGCAAAGAGATCGGCCGCCAACTGATGCTCACCTTGCCGGTATCGAACCAATGCGAAGTTGAAGGAGGCGTCGAAACCCGGCGCGAGGCTCCTGCACCGAGCCAACTCTCGCGCCGCATCTTCGTGGCGCCCCAGCTCACCGTAGAGTGCACCCAGATTCAGCCGCGCCACTGGATCGCGCGGCGCCAGCTGGATGGCCCGGCGAAAGGCTCGGATGGCCTCCTCGCACCGACCCTGCAGGTCCAGGACCACTCCGAGGTTGGTGTGCACCCGAGGGTCTTCGAAACGCAATGACAGCGCACGGCGCAGCAACCGCTCCGAGTCCTCGAGACGACCCTGCCGGGCCCGAATGCAACCGAGCCGGTAACTCCACTCGGGTCGAGACTCGTCGCATTCGAGGAGCTCTTCCACGAGAGCCGCGGCCTCGTCGTACCGAGCTGCGGATTCGAGTTCCTTGGCCCGCGCCAGTCTCTCGTCGGCGTCATCGGGTACCGCCACGGACATCGGTCGCGCAGCTTCGGACTGAGGCTCAGGTAAGGACATGCCGAACTCCTGAAGGCGGACGCGGGTAGGAGCGAGGGGCACCAATGACCGCAAGCTATCAGACCCCGGTGGCCTGTCAACGTCGGAAGTTCTTGTGCGAGCTCGGCTTGGCGTCAGCGTCTCAAGGTGATGTTGAGAACGATGCGCAGGGACTTTCCGTCCTCGAATACGTCCGGGTCCAGGGTGACCGGAACCTCGAGAATCCGCGAGCGCATGGGGGGAGCCGCGGTCGAACCCAGGCCTTGGGAGAGCCCCAAGGGAGAGACCTCCCGGCTGGCATCGCTGGGCAACCGCAGCGGATCCTGGATCAGATCCAGGTCGTCATCACTTTCTCCGTCGGATTCCGCCTCGTCCCGGTCCTCGCTCAGGATGAGGTCGAGATCGATCCCGTCGTCTCCGGCGGCCGGGTCCTGAGTCGTCTGGTCCACGGCTTGGGCTTCGCTGACCGATTCTGCGGAGAGAGACTGGAGCTCGGCGATCACGTCCACCTCGTGTTCGAAAGTGGCCCGCCCATCACCGGAGGTGGGCGGGGGCGGACTCGACTCCCCCGCTCCTCCACGATCCTGTCCCAGGACGTCGTCGAGAGCCTGGCCCAAGGATTCCGCCGTTGCCGAGGTCTCGGACGGCGGGATCGGCGGTCGATCGGAAGTCGATGCCCGACCGCGTGCGGGGGCTTCGGCTCGAGTGGCCACTGCAGACTCCGTCCCGACTGCGACCGCGGTCAGGCTTTCCTCGCGCCCCCCGAGAATCGCGGCCAGCACCGATGCATCATCGGCTTCGGTCTTCTCGGTCCCCGATGCCGCGGCATCGAGGGCGAGAGGAACTGGAGTGCTCGGGCGGGGATCGATCTCCTGCAGACACTGAGCGATGGTTTCGCCGAAGAGGGAGGCTCCATCCTCTCGCCCTTCTCCAAGCTCCCCACCTCCGCTGAGCTTGCGGTAAATCAGTTGGCACAGGGCGTGGAGAGTCTCGTAGACTCCTTCGCCGGTCAGCGCACAGGCTTCGAAGCTGGCCAACTTGTCGGGATTCATCTGGCGCTCGAGTTCGGTGACGTCCACTCCGTTGGGAAGATCGCGTTTGTTCCACTGAAGAACGAGGGGGATGGAATCGGGATCGATTCCCAACTCCTCGAGGTTCTGCCGCAGATTCTTCAGACTCTCGAAGTTGTCCTGCATCCGCGACGGCTCGCTGTCGGCCACGAAGACGACTCCGTCCACACCCTTGAGCACCATCTTGCGTGTCGCGTTGTAGTGGACCTGGCCCGGAACGGTATAGAGCATGAAGCGAGTCCGAAAGCCGTCGACGACTCCGAGGTCGAGCGGCAAGAAGTCGAAGAAGATGGTACGGTCGGCCTGGGTCCTGAGGGAAACCATCTTGCCGGAATACTCGACCGGAATCTTCGAGTAGATCCACTCGAGATTCGTCGTCTTCCCGCTGAGGGCCGGGCCGTAGTACACGACCTTGGCGTTGATTTCCTTGCCGGTGTAGTTGTAGACGACCATTTCCGGCCTCGCTCCCTGCGCAGATTCTGGGTGAATGGTTCATTCGCTTCACGCAATGTCCATGCCACCCCCCCTCCTCTCCTCTCTCCCTGGAGGAGGGGGGCAAGGCCCCCTCGAGGTGGGGCAAGGCGCGCAGACCGCCGCGACCCTCCCCGGACCAAGACTTCGACTCGAAACTCCAGAGAGCCACGCAACCATTTGCCATATCATGTGTTATGTGATTGCTACGATTCCCATCGATCGGCCCCATCTACGGCACCCCCTTTGCATGGGTCCAGTGGGCCCGCCGGTCGGCGAGGCTCTTCGCTGCCACCTCGGAGGACCGATGACACCCAACGCCAACACCGACCGCATCCTCGTGGAGATGTTCAGCCGCCTGCTGAACATGCGGGTGAGTCCCTCGACGATCAAGAAACTCACTCACGTCGTGGACGGCGTCCTCAAGAAGGTCGAGGGCTCCCTCGACCTCGAGACCCCGCAGGGCCAGAACACCTTTCGGGCCCTCGTCTGTTCGATGGTGGTCCACGGTTGGGGGCTGGGGATGCACCCGGACAACAATCCGGCCGAAGACCTCTCGGGCAAGGAGCTCGAGATAAAGGTCTGCAAGGACATCCTCGTGCCCATGAGCAGTGTGCAGTCGCTGCGCTATGTACAGCGAGACAAGTTCGGGCGAGTCAAGAAGGCTCTCTTCGAGCCAGACCAGAATGCGCGGATCCGCGGCCACATCGACAGCATCCTGGGAGAAATTGCGGCCAGCACCGGTTTCGACGACTCGAAGGGTTCTTCTCAGGAATCCAATCAGCCCGACGACGCCAATGGCGCGAGCTGAGATCTCGGCCTAGGAACTCACGATCGGATCCGGAGTCTGCGCGAGATCGCCTCCCACCAAGATCACTCTTCGGCCGCGATCCTCGTAGCGCACTTCGTCCACCAAACTCTCCATGAGGAAGAGTCCCCGCCCACCTTCTCGGCTCAAGTTCTCGTCGACCAAGGGGTCCCGCACCAACTCCCGGCGGAAGCCGGGGCCCTGATCCTGCACCACGATGCGGAATCCCTGCGGAGACAGGGTCGCCTCGACTTCGACCACGAGGTCGGAGTTCCAACCGTGACCGTGCTCCATGGCATTGGTCACCGCCTCGTCGACCACCAGAGGAAAGACGGAACGCACGACCTCGTCGGGGTAGCCCATGGTGTCGAGTCGCTGGCAGAGGTGTCGAATCACCGGCGCCACCCACTCCCGTTGGGAGGGAATTCGAAGGCGGTGGATCTCGGTGCGCTCGCACTCCAAGGCGCCGGCGTAGATCGTCTGAAGGAAAGTATCCAGAGCGAACCATTCCCGAAGGGGCATCACGGGCAGAGGCAGCCCGTGCACCGCGGCCGCTCCTTCGAGAACCAAGTCTCGAGCCGCACGATCCCCCAGAGTCGGCGCCAGAACGACAACCCGGGTGCGTCCTCCGTCGCGAACCGCCCGTCGCATCCAGCCGCTGGGAATCTCCCTCCCGTCGACCGCGCAGAGGACGACCTGCCGCAGGGGGGAATCCTGATCGCCGCGAAGCGAGGTCAGCAGCTCTTCGTAGCTGTCCCACCCTCGAACCGGAACCTCTTCCTCACGTGCGCGGTCGCAGACCCGACCGCGCACGACCTCGTGGTCACCCACGAGGTCGATGGCATGCACGGTGGCGAGAGGGTTCATGGGAGGGCTCTAGAAGATTTTCTGCCCGTCGGCCAAGATGTCGTTGAGTGCCTCACGAAAGAGGTTCGATTCGGAGGCGAACTCCGGATCCACCTTCTCCTTGTAGAGCTCCCACGACTTCTTGATCTCCTGGCCGAGAGCCTGGACCAAGGTTCCGTCCACCAGCGCCCGGTCGCGCACTTCGCGATTGTAGACGAGAATGTCGGACACCAGAGCCCGCGCGAGACGGCGTGCCTTCTTGAGCTTCGGATCCGCCTCCGCGGCCCCAGGACTTGCGCCGGGACGGGCTGCCTCGGGGGCTTCGACCTGGGCTTGGACCGGGGCTGGCTTCTCCACCGGGGTCGGTGCCTCCACCGCAGGAGTGGCATCGGCGGGGCGAGTCTCGACCTCGGGAGCCATGGTGGCGGTGGCTGCGGGCAGGTCGACATCGACGGTGGGGCCTTGGGGCTCGTCGGTCGCAAGAGACGGCACTTCGCTCCTTTCGAGCTCGAGCCCGAAACCGCCACTGCGCCCTCCTTTTGCAACTCCGTCCGGAGCCGCATTCTGGGGAGGGCGAAGAGCTTCCGGTTCGCGATCCACCAGGGGACCCCGATCGAATTCGGGAGGGGATGGCGCATCGACTTCGGCGGCCGGACGCGGGGCCGAGACCGGCCGGGGCTCCACCGCATCGAAGGACGAGGCCTCAGGAGCAGGATCGAGTACTGATCCGTCGACCGGGAATACGTAGCGGCACTTGGAGCAGCGGACGCGGATGCTACGGCGCGGAACTCGCTCCGGGTCCAGTTTGAATCGAGTCTGGCAGTCCGGACACTGGATGATCATCGAAAAGGCCTCCCGATACCGATCGTCTGACGACATGTTCTTGCGCCCGCACCCGCAGAGTGCAGTCCGCCCGAATGAAGCAGCAAGGTTCAAGCCAGCGCCTCTCCGCTCTGGGCGGAGGTCCTCCGACTCAGACCGTGCTCAGATCTCCCTCGATCTCCTGTTTCTCCGACGCGTCCCAGAAACTCAGCATCAGGATCGAGTCCTGGTAGGCATCATGGATCTTCGGCAGGAGATGCGGCACATCCGAGGGACTGAGGCCGCAGATCTCCATGGCCTCCGGAGCCAACGGGGGTACACAACCGTTTCCGCTCTTTCCCAAATGCATGGCGTTGGCGATGACATCGGCGACGTGGACCAAAGCGGGGAAGCGCGGATGCTTGTCGGCCAACCGCGGATCATGGTGCCATGCGATGGTCTCGATGAGGCGCTCCGGCAACTTCCACCTCTTGGCCAGCAATCTCCCGGCCCGAACATGAGTGAAGCCCAAGCGCTGTTTCTCGGCTTCGATGCACGGCAAACGATTGGAATCGGCGATGTCCAGGACATCCTTGAACTCGTCCGGGAAGTACTCGATCCACACGATCTTTCCGATGTCATGGATCAACCCCGCTACGAAATATTCCTCCACATGAGGATCTTCGACCGCTTCTGCGATGCAGCTACTCGCCACCGCGACCGCCAGACTGTGCCTCCAGAATTCCACCACCGTCCAGGCCCCGGGTTCGTCGTTGTTGTGGAAGAGATCCATCACCGACGTCGCCAGCACCAGATCCTTCACCGCCTGCATTCCGACCAGACTCACCGCGCGGGTGATCGTTTCCACTTTCTCGGAGAACCCGTAGTGAGCCGAGTTCACGAGGCGAAGCAATTTGGTGGTGATGACCTGGTCTTCGGAGATCACCGCTGCGACGTCGGAAGCCGATGTGTAGGGATTGCGGAGCAGATCGCTGACTCGCTTGTACACGAGAGGCAGAGTCGGCAATTCGTGAATGCGCTTGATGACCTTGTCGACTTCGTCTCTCAACGCTCGTCTCCCTCGATGTGGGCACGATGACCGACTACCCAACGGAATACTTCCGCCATGAACTCCTCTTTGCGCTGTTCACCGAACCACTGGCTCTCCTCGAGCAGAATCTTCTTGAGTTCCTCGTCGCTCACCGTTCTCGCCTTTTCCGAAGGTGCAGCGGCGTCGTCGCCATCGTCGATCGTGACCAGCATCACGCCGCGTTGACGGAGCAGATCGAGGTTGGAGTGATCGAGGACCGTTCCCTCGGACAACAGGATCTGGCCCGCGTCCTGGACCACGGGCTCGGTCAAGGTCTGCCCGACTTTTGCAGCGCGAATTGGAATCTTCTTGGGCATGATCTGCTCCCTGAGGGTACACCGGTGCTCTCGCTCCCTTGCACGAGATCGGCCAGATTCTCGAACTCTGGAAGGTCCGGAGGAAATTCGACCCCCAGAGCCCTTCAAGGGTGCGCTTCGGGGGCTAGAGGGCAATTCTCGAGGGCCAACCGAGGACTTGGGACCTTCCCCCCAGAATCCACCGGATCCAGAGCCGGGAGCATGCTGCTCGGAACTGGGAACTTTCTTCAGCCCGCGGAGCTCCAGAGCGGATTGAGTCGACCCATCTCGTCCAACCATCGGGCGATGGTCTCGTGCTCCGAAGCTTGGAGCTGAGGGTCCTCGGCCAGGATCGCTTCCGCGAGTATCCGGCTCTCCTGGACCAGTGCTTCGTCCTGAATCGGATTCAGAAGCCGGAAGGGGAGTTCTCCGTGCTGCCGCAGCCCGTGAAGGTCTCCCATCCCCCGTTGCCGCAAGTCGAGTTCGGCGATCTCGAAGCCGTCCTCGGTGGAAGCCAAGTGCTGCAGACGTCGAAACGTCGGTGCCGCCACTCCGGGACCGAGCACCAGCCGACAACGACTCGCCCTCCCGCCTCGGCCGACTCGCCCCCGCAACTGGTGAAGCTGAGCCAAACCGAAACGCTCGGCGTGGCGGATGACCATCAGCGTCGCCTCGGGCACGTCGATCCCGACCTCGATCACCGTGGTGGCCACCAGGACTTCCAGATCTCCTCGGGCGAAGGCGGAGCACACACGATCCTTCTCCCGATGGGGAAGACGACCGTGCAAGAGCCCCACCCGGAGTCCTTCCAGAGCGCCCGCGCACAATTCGGCGAAGGCACCCTCAGCGCTGGCCAGGTCTGCTCCCTCGGACTCTTCGACGAGGGGATAGACCAGGTAGGTCCGCTCTCCACGCTGGGCACGTTCACGAATCTCGACGTAGATGCGGTCGAGTGCGGTCTCGTCGACCACGTCGGTCTCGATGGGCCTTCGTCCCGGAGGCAACTCGTCGATGACCGAGAGGTCGAGATCGCCGTAGACCGTCAGAGCGAGACTGCGGGGAATGGGAGTGGCCGTCATCACCAAGAGATGCGCCCCGCTGCGGGCGAGAGTGGCCCGTTGCGCCACCCCGAATCGATGCTGCTCGTCCACCACCGCCAATGCCAACTTCGCGAAGAGGACATCCGGTTGGAGCAGAGCATGGGTCCCGAAGACACACTGGATCTCTCCCGAGGCCAATCCCCGGAGCACCTCCCGTCTCTCTGCGAGAGGAGTGCTGCCCGTGAGCACCGCCGCCCGCAGTCCCAGAGCCTCCAGCCGAGGAATCTGGCGGGAGGCATGCTGACGCGCAAGGACTTCGGTCGGGGCCATGAAGGCCGCTTGGCCTCCCCCCTCCGCGGTCCAGATCATGGCGACGATGGCCACCAGAGTCTTGCCGCTTCCCACGTCTCCCTGCAGGAGCCGGTGCATGGCGGTGGGCTGGCGGAGGTCCTCGGCGATGGCGCGGAGAACTCTCCGCTGAGCGCCGGTGAGGGCGAATCCCAATTCCTGAACGTAGTGTCCCGATGCGGGGCCGAACTCTCCCAACCGCCAACGGGAACCACGACGCAGCAATCGACGCCGGCGCACGCCGACCGCCAACTGCAGGGCCAGGGCTTCGTCGAAGGCGAGCCTTCGGCGGCAGCTCTGGGCCTGATCCAGATCCTGCGGTAGATGAATCCCGGACAGGGCCTCGGCTCGGGATGGAAAGCCGTAGCGGGAGCGCTGCTCCGCGTCGAGGGGGTCGAGAACCCCTCGGCTCAGCACGGGCACGACTCCCGCCTGAATCTTGCGCAAGGTGCCCTGGCTCAGGCCTCCGGTCAGCGGGTAGCGGGGCTTGGGACGGGGGTCCTCCAGCCGAGCCTCCCCTTCCTCCACCGCCTCGATCTGGGCGTTGACGATCTGGAGCTGGCGGCCGAAGCGGGTCACGTCGCCCCGGATGACCAACTCTCGTCCCTGACGGAGGCGCTCCGACATCCAGGGGGCATTGAACCAAGTGAGTCTCAGACGCGCCGAACCCTCGCCCACCGTCGCGACGACCATGGTCTGCCCACGTCGGGTTCGACGCACCTGGGAGTCGAGGACCCGAGCCCGGGTGATCACCCGCTGTCCCTCCCGCACCGAGTCCAGACCGACCGACTCACCAGGATGGTCGTAGTCCACCGGAAAGTGGAGGAGGAGATCCTGGGCCGTTTCGATGCCCAGGCGGCGGAGCTGTTGCGCCCTTACTGGACCAACTCCCTTGACGTACTGGACCGGCGTGGCGGCCTCGAGTCTGCGGTCGCTATTCGACACGGCGGAACACGTAGTAGCCATTCTCCGCCTCGATGGGCGGAGTCATCTCCCCTCTTCCCAATCTCTCGATTGCGTCTCGGAAGAGCGGCGACACAGCCGTCGGGTCCAAGAAACCAGTGTCCACTCCCGTGACGTCCGCAAGCTCGCTCTCCTGTTCCGCGATCACGTAGAAATCCTCCCCCCGGCGAACCCTCTCGATGATGTCCCGAGCCAACTCCTCGGACTTCACCTTGAGCTGCAGCAGATGCACTTCGCCTCTCGCCAGCGCGGCCCGCGATTGTTCGGCCAGGCGACGCAGTTCGGTGATCACGGTGTCGATCCGAGATTCCTCGGGGGCCGAGTTCACGAGCTCGCGGTAGCGGCGATAGGATTCGATGGCCGAGTCGTAGTCATAAAGCGCCCCTGCAATGCGTCCGAGGTGCAAATATGGTTTGGGAAGTTGGGGGTCGAGCTGAGTCGCCCAGCGCAGATGCTGCTCCGCTTCGGAAACCGCGAAGCGGTTGAGGAGGAGCACTGCCAGGTTCAGATGCGCCGAGGGGGACTGAGGATCCAATCGCAGGGAGGTTCGGAAGGCCTCTTCCGCCTCCTCGAATCGCTCGGTCTGGACCAGGACGTTGCCCAGATTGAACCGCAGATCTGCGTCTTCGGGAGCCAGATCGATCGCGCGGCGAAATGTCTGGATGGCCAGGCCTCGTTCCCCCCGCAAGAAGTGCACAGTCGCTTCGCCCCCCAACGCGTCGCTGTTGGGGCGCAGGGCATTGGACCGGCGGAAGGCGTCGAGGGCCAACTCATGGCGTCCGGCCGCAAGCTGGGCCTTCCCTTCCATGGCCTGAGTGAGGGCCGCATCGGCTCCCAATTCGGCCGCTTTGCGAAAGGCCTCGACCGCGCCGTCCACATCCGCCGAATTCAGAAGCAGCCGTCCCAGGTCCAACCAGTAGGCAGATTCTTCCGGATAGAGCCGGATGAGCTGCCGCAAGAGACCAGCCGCCTTCGGCCACTCCTGCATCCCCAGCGCCAGGGTCGTGGAAAGCTCCAGCAGCCGTCGGTCCTCCGGACGGTCCTGCAGCCCCTCTTCGAGGAGCTCCAGGGAAATCTCTCCGTGTCCCACCTGAGCCTGACACTGGGCCAGCATCAGCAGAGCGTCGGGATGAGATGGGTCGACGTCATAAGCCTGCTGAGAGGCCTGGACCGCGGCCTCGGGATTGCCCAGCTGGAGTTCGACGAAGGCCAATCGGATCCAGAGCTCCGGCTCCTGCGGATGATCGCGACGGAGTCCGAGCAATTCCGCCCGCGCGCCCTCCCAGTCCGATCCCCGGATCAACGCATCGGCGTTCGACATCCACGCCGGAGCCTCGGTATCGAGGGGGACCTCCACCTGCGCCTCCGCCCCGACGACCCCCACGGCGAAGAAGGATGCCAGGACGACCAACCCCCAGAATCGGCTGGACCAGTTCTTGCCCTTCCCCTGCGATCCCCGCCGGGGAAAAAGCAATGAGCGACTGTGCCGCAATCGGGAGCTTGCCATGGACAACAACAACACTTCTCCATGCGTTTTGATCATTGAAGACGACCCGGATCTACGCCGCATTCTCGAGCTCCAGACCAAGAAGCTGGGATTCCGGGCCGAGACCGCGGAAAACGGTCGCATCGGCTTCGAAGTCGCACGTGAGATCTGCCCCGATCTGATTCTCCTGGATCTCATGATGCCCGAAATGAACGGCTTCCAGGTCCTCAAGCGAATCAAGAGCATCGACAAATTGGCCGCGACTCCGGTCCTGATCCTGACCGCCAGCCACAGTGACACTCACCGGCGCAAGACCCAGACTCACATGGCCGACGGATTCATGACCAAGCCCTACACCGTCGATCAACTGAGGGCGGAAATCCGTCGGGTCCTCCCCGAAGTGGTGCTGAGCTGAGCCCGGTCCTGATCCAACCAGTCTAGGGCCCCACAGGTTCCCGCGACAGCGCCTTTTCCGGACCCGAAGGCGAGGAGGACGACTCCGCTCCTTCCCCCTCCCGGCGTGCCAGGGGGCGGAGCCACCGACGGGCAGATTGAACGCGCCACCGGAACTCCAAGGGCAGGAGCTCCGTCCTCGCCTCCCAGAGTTCCTGCGCCTCCGCGCCCCTTTGGAGCAGGCGGAGGGCGTAGAGGCGCTCTAGGCTCTCCTCCGAGGCCGGAATGTCGGTGTCCACGCGGTCGTCGAGACAACGCAGAGCCTCTCCCGCCTGATCGCTGAGTCGAAGGCACTCGGACTGTCGTACCCGGACCTCGGCCAAGGTCTTTCCCGCGACCACCAGACTCATGTATCGCCGAGAGGCAGCCACCGGATCTCCGCGCTCCATGTAGAGTTCGGCCAGCGCATAGAGCAGAGCTCCGCTCCGAGGATTCTCCGAGGTGGCGCTCTCGATCAAGTCCACGGCCTGCTCGGTCTCTCCTGACATGCGGTGCACGCAGGCCCGAGCGATCAAGACTTCGACCGACGGAGGGGTGCTCGGCAAGAACTCGCGTCCACGGCGGCCCAAATCCAGATCCTGGACTTTCCAGGCGTAGGCGATTCCGTCGAGGGCCACTTCCGTCGACACTCCCGAGCGCAGCAGTTTCTCGTAGAGTTCACGGCAACGTTCCCGATTCCCCAGCATCCCCTCGGCGGCCGCGCTGAGCGCCTCGAGATACTCGACTCCTCCGGAAGTGGAAATGCCGCGGAGCAGTTCCCGCGCCACCCCTGCCCTGCCGGTCAGCAGATGGAGAACCGCAAGGACGTAGCGGGCCGAGGGCCCCACGCGGGGTCGATCGATGAGCTCACGCAGAGGCTCCTCCTGCCCCGCCATCTCACCCGACCACACCGAGAGCACGATGTGCAGGAGACGAGCTTCGTCGAAATGAGGATTGGTCTGGAGAGCCTCGTCCACATGGTGCCGAGCGGCTTCGGCATCTCCCAGCGCGAATTCGGTGGTGGCCAGGCGTACCCTCAGGTCGGGATAATGAGGATTCTCCTCGACCAGCTCTTCCAGAAGGCGCCGGGCATCGGCATGGAGCCCTTGGCGTTCGTAGGACTCGGCCATCACCACCCGCTCGCGGCGCCGGTGAACCGCTTGGAGATGGTCGCGTAGAATCCGGCGCGGAGGGCTTTCCTCTTCGAAGATCTCCGCCAGGGGGTGACCCTCGGCGCGGGCGCGTTCCCGCCAGCGCTCTCGCTCGACCTCTCGCCGCCCAACCGCACCCTGGGCGTCGAGGGAGAGGACGAGCAGAAGACCCGCTTCCACGAAGCCCGCGTTGCGTTCCAGAGCCCGTCGGGCCGATTCTTCGGCGGCCAGTGCGTCCCCGACTTCGAGTTGGGCCACGCCTCGCCGCAGATGGAGATCGGGATAGGTGGGTTGGTCGACCACCGCTACGTCGAGGTGTTCCAAGGCCCCCTGGAAATCCTCCGCTTCGAGGCGCACTGCGGCCAGTCGCCGGTGCGCCTCCGCCCGGTAGAAGGAGGCCAGGGTGACGTCGGGATGGCTGGGATCGGGATGACGCGAGAGAACCCTCTCGAAACATTCGAGGGCGTCGTCGAGCCGACCGGAGTTGTAGGCCTCGATTCCCTTGGCGTAGTCGCCCGAGCACCCCCAGCGAAAGATCCTTCCGAACACTGGCTCAGTCCCGCAATCTCCGGAGGAACGCTGGACGATCGAGGTCTTCGCGGGAGGCCTCGGTCCGCTTCGCGCGCCCCGGCTGAAAGAGCGAGGTCTCGGAGAGATCCCCTTCCTTGGTCCGTTCGGGCCGGTGCAGGAACTGCGGTTGGCCGGTCCCCTCGGGGCTTTCCACCACCGGGGTCTCGGAGAGAAGGGCGTCGATGCCCGCCCGGCCCAGATCGTCGCTCTCTTCGCCGGCTCGGGTTTGGGGCTCATCGCCCCCCGCGGCCGCCACGAATGCGGCTCCCTCGCGTCGCTCTCCCGCGTCGAAAGCAGAAGGGTAGGCCACCCGGTTGGGGGCGAGTTCTTCCTCGGGAACCAGGGTCGGTTCCGGGCGCTCTTCGGGAGGGACCGCTTCGACCACCGGTCGCACCGAGGCCCGACCGAGGAGAGATCCGATGCGATCGGCGCTCGAGACTTCGGTCCGAGCCTTGGCGCCCTCTCCAAATCCGGTCGCGATCACCGTCACCCGAAGTTCTTCTCCCGCGTCCTTGTCGATCACTGCGCCGAAGATCATGTTCGCATCCGCTCCGACCGCCTCTTGGACGATCGCAGTGACATCCCCCACTTCGTGCAGGCTCATGTCGTGACCACCGGTGATGTTCACCAACACGCCCTTGGCTCCACGAATGTCGATGTCCTCGAGCAGAGGGCTGCTGATCGCCACTCCAGCAGCTTCGGCCGCACGGCTCTCGCCCTTCGCGGTCCCCGTCCCCATGATCGCGTCGCCCATTCCGGCCATGATGCTACGCACATCGGCGAAGTCGAGATTGACCAGTCCTGGCACCATGATGAGGTCACTGATGCCCTTGGTCGCCTGGTAGAGAACATTGTCCGCCACGCGGAAGGCATCCAGGAGGGGAGTGTCCCTGGGGACGACCTTGAGCAGACGATCGTTGGGGATGACGATGAGAGTGTCGACCTCCTCCTTGAGGGCCTCCAGACCATCGTGGCCCTGAGAACCGCGCTTGCGACCCTCGAAGGTGAAGGGAAGGGTCACGATACCGACGACCAGGGCGCCGAGCTCTCGGGCGATGCGTGCG
>JAJRXK010000042.1 GCA_024276305.1 Candidatus Krumholzibacteriota bacterium | reverse complement strand
GGGGGTGGAGGACATCAATCGCGTGATCAGCGACATGACCGGAGTCCCCGCGACCCAAGTGGAAGAGGAAGAGAGCAAGAAGCTCATCCGGATGGAAGACGAGCTGCGCAAGCGGATCATCGGTCAGGATGAGGCGATCGAAGTGGTCAGCAAGGCCATCCGTCGCAATCGAGCTGGCCTGCGTGATCCCAGGCGCCCGATCGGGTCGTTCATCTTTGCTGGGCCGACCGGGGTGGGAAAGACCGAAGTCGCCCGGCAGCTCACTCGATTCCTCTTCGATTCGGTGGACAACCTCATCCGCATCGACATGTCGGAGTACATGGAGAAATTCGCCATCAGCCGATTGGTCGGGGCGCCTCCGGGCTATGTCGGCTACGACGAGGGAGGGCTGCTGACGGAAAAGGTTCGTCGTAATCCCTACTCGGTGGTCCTTCTCGACGAGATCGAGAAGGCGCATCCCGATGTCTTCAACCTCCTGCTGCAGGTTCTCGAAGACGGTGTGCTCACCGATAGTTTCGGTCGGAATATCGACTTCAAGAACACCATCGTCATCATGACCAGCAATGTCGGCAGTCGCAAAGGCGTCGATCACAAGGCGATGGGTTTCGAGGCCGACGACCAGGCCCAAGTGAACGCCCGGGTCAAGGCCAACATCAACGATGACCTGAAGAAGACCTTCAGCCCGGAATTCCTGAACCGCATCGACGACGTGATTCTCTTCGATGCGCTGGGACGGGAGCAGATGCTGGAGATCCTCAAGATCTTGCTCGGAGACATGCACAAGCGGCTGGCTTCGCTCGAAATCACCTTCGAGTACACCGATGCCGCCCGTGAACGGCTGGTCGGCGAGGGCTTCGATCCGCAATTGGGGGCCCGTCCCCTGCGGCGCGCAATCCAGAGGCTGATCGAGGATCCACTCAGCGATCGCTTGCTTCGGGGCGAGATTCGCAGCGGTCACCACGTGAAAATCGACGTCGGAAGCGATGGCCTCAGTTTTCAGCCGGCCCCCCGGGAGGTCGATCCGCAGATCGAGCCGGCCGGCAGTGGAACCTGAGTCCGGTCCTTGGACCTGGAAATGAGGAGAGGCGGCCCTGGGAGGCCGCCTTTCCGCATTTGGAGGAGGGCCGATTGATGGTTGACCCTCCCTCGACCCGTACGTAACTTCCCCTGCATGCGTCCCATGGAGTGCGACCGAAGGCCGGTCGCGGGACCCTTGAATTCGGAGACGGGGAGAGGAACCTCCCGCCAACCGATGCGTATGAAGGCCTACCGCGTCCACTGTGGCCCGGGGCCTACCCCGGATGGATTCCCCACCAGAATAGAGATACGAATTGTTGCGTAGACCTGGTGCGGTGTTGTTGTGCTGTCTGGTCCTGAGCCTTGGGGCCGCGGGTCCGGCGGCGGCGCGAACGCTTCACAAGCTCACCGTGGTGGGAGCTCTGACCGTGCGCCCGGAGCAGGTGGTGGCCTGGAGCGGTCTGGAGGTCGACAAGGAGATCTCGTCCGATCGGGTCGCAGATGTCATTCGTTCCCTCTATGCCACCGGGAAGTTCCGCGACATCTATGTCTACGAGGTTCCGGACGCGGCCGGCGTGGAGCTCATCCTGAACGTGACGGAGTATCCTCGCCTCTCCGAACTCCGATTCGAGGGCCTCAAGAAGTTGCGCCGTGAGGATCTGGAGAAGGAAGTCGAGTTGCAGATCGGCGATTTCCTCTCGCCGGCACTGGTGCGAAAGGCGGTCGATCAACTCCGCGGAAAGTATCGAGCGGAGGGCTACTTCCACGCCAAGGTGGAGGCGGAAGAGGGCGTCTTGCAACAGACCGGGAGCGTCCCCCTCCTCGTTCGAGTGGACGAGGGGACGAAGGTCCAAGTTCGCCGGATTCGGATCGAGGGGAATGAGGCTCTCGATGACAAGACCATCATCGATGTGATGGAACAGGGAACCGACGGATGGTTCTCGAGCGGAACCTTCAAGTCACCCGTATTCGAAGCCGACCTCGAGCGCATCGTGGAACGGTACCGCAACGAAGGGTTCCTCGACGCCTCGGTGACCGGACACGAGATCATCGAGTTGCCGGATGACGAGAACCACCTCGAATTGGTGGTGACCGTGGACGAGGGACTCCAGTACTACATGGGAAACATCAGTTTCGAGGGCAATACCGTCTTCGAAGACAGCCAGATCGAGCAGATGATCACCCTTCACGAGGGAGATGTGTTCCGGACTTCGCGCTTTCAGGAGACCATGGCCAATTTGCGCCAGCTCTACTGGGAAAAGGGCTACATCTACTTCGTGGCCGAGTCGCGACGGAACTTCCGCATGGGCAACTTCGTCGATATCGACCTCAGTTTCAAGGAGGGGGAGCAAGCTCGAGTTCGTCGCATCGAGATCGTCGGCAATACCAAGACTCATGAGGAAGTCATTCGTCGGGAGATGAGGATTCTGCCGGGCGATCTCTTCGTGCACAGCGACTTGCGAGACAGCCAGGGAGACATCTTCCGGCTGGGATTCTTCAGCGACGTCCAAGTCGACTTCCAGCCCGTGGGCGATACGGACAAGATCGATCTGGTCTTCGACGTGGAAGAGAAGCAGACCGGACAGTTCTCGATGGGGGTCGGTTTTTCGCAGCAGACTCAGGCCTCGGGATTCTTGAACGTGGGGGAGAACAACCTCTTCGGGCGAGGGCAGAGCCTTCAGTTCTCGTGGCAGTTCGGAAGTCGCCGGCAGTTCTTGGATCTGAGCTTCACCGAACCGTGGGCTTTCGGGACGCCCACCTTGCTGGGAGTCGATGTCTTCAACCGCTTCAGCAATCGGGTGAACGATGTCTACAATACGCGGACCAAGGGATTCGCATTCCGGGTCGGCCGACCGATTCCCGGGACGCGTTTCACCCGGGGATCGGTGCGTTTCGGCTACACCGAGGCCACGCTGAATGACTTCGATCCATTCTACACCCAGACATTGGATGCCCTCGAACGGGAGCTGGGAGCCGGGGGAGCGGAGTTCCAACGCCTGGACAAGACGGATTGGCCGCAGACCGAAATCGGACTCACGACCACCATCGTGCGCAACAGCAGCGACAACCCATTTCTTCCCACGCGGGGTTCCAAGACGCGAATTCGCCACGAGATCAATGGTGGGATCTTTGGGGGCGACCTCGACTACCAACAGTTGAGCGTCGAATACGATTGGTACCACAAACTTCCGCTCAATCTGACTTTTCATGTGGGAACCGCCTCGGGCCACCTTCTGCCCTACGGTAGCTCCTCGGAGGTCCCCGACTACATCCGCTTTCGCTTGGGAGGCAACCGCTTCTTCAAGCTTCGCGGTTATCGCGATCTAGAGGTCGTGCCGAGGGGCAACCCGACATTTCAGGGCGGGCGGTTCTACACTACCATCACCAGCGAGATTGCGTATCCGGTGTCGAGTGCGTTCCATATACTGGCCTTCGTGGACCAGGGCGACACCTGGAATGCTTTCGAAGAAGCGGATCTCACGAACCTGCGGACCGGGGCCGGATTCGGAATTCGGTTGGAAGTCCCCCTGGTGGGCCGCATCGGATTCGATCTGGGCTATGGCTTCGACAAGGATGGGCTTCCCAGCGATCCTGGTTGGGAAAGCCATTTCAATTTCGGGACTCTTTTCTAGCGATCTTCTGTATCTGCCGAAGGAAGGCGATGAATCATGATCAGACCAAGCCGATGCGCGGCGATCCTCCTGCTGACTTCAGTGTTGGCCTCCGGAATGGCCGGAGTGGGCCATGCCGGAGAAGGCGGGAAGATCGGAGTGATCGATGGCCAGAGAATCTTCGCCGAGTACCAGCCCGCCAAGGATGCGGAGTCGGTATTCCAGGAGGAGATGGCGCAGTGGAAGCAAGAGCTCGGGAAGATGGAGCGTGAGCTCCTGGAATTGCGCGAGCGCATCAAGAGCCAGTCCTTGCTGCTGACCAAGGAGAAGCTCGACGCTCTACAGACCCAGCTCGACCAGAAGCTCCAGACCTACGAGCAGAAGAAAGATGAGCTCTTCAATCCTTCGACCGGTAAGGTCGTGACGCGGAACCAAGAACTGAGTGCTCCGATCAACGAGCAGATCACTACGGTTGTGGAACGCGTGGGGGCTGAAGAAGGATTCGATATCATCTTCGACATTTCCACCGTGAACGT
>JAJRXK010000041.1 GCA_024276305.1 Candidatus Krumholzibacteriota bacterium | reverse complement strand
GCGATGGGTTCGACCTCCGTCACCGAGCACCGGCCGAAACTCCATCCCACACCGAATTCGTAGCTCTCGAGGCGAGCCTTCGACAATCCCATCTCCACGAGGGCGTCGCGAGTCCAGTCATTTGCCGCACGCATCGCGGGGCTCCCGGTGAGCCGGGGACCGATGTCTTCGGTGAGGTGCTCGAGGTACTGCAGAGCGTGGGAGCGATGGAATCCCTCTTGGCGAATCTGATTGAGAACTTCCAGATCGCTGGGAGACCGGTCGGCCTCCGCGGTCGCCGATGCGAAGATCAGGGCGGCGGCCGCAAGCCCGAATGCGGTGAAGAATCGATTCATGCGAATCACCCGAAGCGCAGGAGTGAGGGGGCAAGGAAGACACTGTAGCGGTCTCCCCCTGGCTTCGTCTACATTCTCCGGGCATCGTGGACCAAGGGAGGAATCATGCCACGTCGTTCCACTGTCATCGCCATCGTCCTGCTCCTGGTGGCGGTTTCTCCGCTGAGGTCCCAGGCAGGCGAGGATCTCGAGAGCCAGGCCCAGGACTTTCTGCGGATCTACAACTCTCTCTACCAACGGTTTTTCGAGGTTTCCGAGGGGAGTTCGTGGGAGGCTTCGACCGACGTCGGCCCTCTCAACGATGGCAAGAGGATCGCGGGAGGACGGGCTTGGTCGGCCTTCACCGGGGATCCGGAGTTACTCGGTCGCATTCGCTACTTCCGAGAGCACCGCGAAGAGCTCTCGGCTCTCACGCAGCGTCAGCTGGACAAGGCGTGGCTGGAAGCCGCGGAGGCTCCCGGGTCCATCCCTCGGATCGTGGAAGAGCGCATCGAGGCCGAAGCCGAGCAGGGCAGTCTGCAAGACGGCTATCAGTACTGCTTGCGACGAAATGCCGAGGGAGAGTGCCTCGAGAAGGTGAGTGCCAATCGCATCGACGAGCTGCTCGTCGACAGCCGGGATCTCGACCAACGTCGGAAGGTGTGGGAGTCGAGCAAGGAAATCGGGAAGGTCCTCGCCCCAGGACTGGCCCGGCTCCAACGCCTCCGCAACCAAGTCGCGCGAGAGATGGGATACGATTCGTTCTTCGCCCTTCAGGTGGCCGACTATGGGATGACCGTCGACGAGATGATGGAGATGCTCGACGGTTGGATTCGCGACATCTGGCCTCTCTACATCGAATTGCACACCTGGGCCAAGTACAAGCTGGCCGAGCGCTACGGAGAGCCGGTGCCCGACCGCATCCCGGCTCACTGGCTGGGAAATCGGTGGGGACAGAGTTGGCCGGGCCTGGTGGATGCAGTGGACCTCGATGCGCTCTTCGAAGACAAGAATCCCGAATGGATTGTGCGCCAGGCCGAGGACTTCTACGTTTCCATGGGCTTCTCGCCGTTGCCGGCGACCTTTTGGCAGCGCAGTGATCTCTATCCGGTGCCGGTGGGAGGCGATCGCAAGAAGAACAGTCACGCGAGTGCCTGGCACATCAATCTCGGGGACGATGTGCGGTCGCTGATGAGCGTGGAGAACAATGCGCAGTGGTTCGGGACTTCGCACCACGAACTCGGGCACATCTACTACTACATGAGCTACACCCGGCCGGAGGTTCCGGTGGTGCTCCGCACCGGAGCGAACCGTGGCTTCCACGAGGGGATCGGAGAGCAGATCTCGATTGCGGCCTGGCAGGTTCCCTACCTCCAGCAAGTCGGCCTACTGGAGGAGGGTCGCGAGGTCGATTCGATGCAGTGGTTGCTCAATGAGGCCCTGAGCGAGACGATCGCATTCCTGCCCTGGGCGGCGGGAACCATCAGTCACTTCGAGCACGATCTCTACGAGGAGAATCTTCCTCCAGAGGAGTGGAACCAGCGGTGGTGGGCCTACAAATCGAAGTACCAGGGGATCGAGGCTCCATCGACGCGCGGCGGGGAATACTGCGATCCGGCCACCAAGACTCATATCAACGATGATCCGGCGCAGTACTACGACTATGCTTTCGCCACGGTGCTGAAGTACCAGTTGCACAACACCATCGCCAAGAAGATCCTTCACCAACCGCCCAATGCCTGCAACTACTACGGGCACGAGGAAGTGGGGGACTTCCTGCGCTCGATTCTCGAGCAGGGAGCCACGCGGGATTGGCGCGAACTCATCGTTGAAGCCACCGGTGAGCCTCTCAGCACACGACCGATGATGGAGTACTTCGCGCCGCTCATGGAGTGGTTGCAGAAGGAGAATGAAGGCCGGAAGAAGGGATGGGACTGATGCACGGAGAATTTCAGGAAAAACGGGCTCTGGTCACCGGAGCGAGCAGCGGGATCGGCCGAGCCACGGCCCTCCTCCTGGCTCATCGGGGCTGCGAAGTAGTGGGAGTGGGACGCAACGAGGCCGCGCTGGAGACCCTCCGCGACGAAGCGGCGGGAGCTTCGGGATCCGTGGTGACGGTGGTCGCCGACCTCACCGACGCAGAGGCCCGGGCGGAGTTGGTAGCATCTCATGCCGACCCCCAGTCGGAGTTGCAGGTCCTGGTGAATGCGGCGGGGATCATCGCCACGGGTGGTGTCGAGGAGACGAGACTCGAGGACTTCGACCACATGATGGATCTCAACGTGCGGGTGGTCTTCGACCTCACCCAACGCTGCGTGGCTGCGCTGCGTAAGGGCCGGGGTGCGGTGGTGAATGTGAGTAGCGTGACCGGTACGCGGGCATTCCCCGGGGTGTTCAGCTATTGCGTGAGCAAGGCAGCCGTCGATCAGATGACTCGGTGCATGGCTCTGGACCTCGCCGGAGCGGGGGTACGGGTCAACGCGGTGAATCCTGGAGTGGTGAAGACCAACCTGCACCGCAATGGGGGCATGGATGAGCGGAGCTACGCTGCCTTCTTGGCCAAGGGCAGCGCCACCCACCCCCTCGGGCGGGTGGGAGAGCCCGAGGAGGTGGCAGAACTCATCGCCTTCCTGGCCTCGGATCGCGCGGGGTGGATCACCGGCGAGTGCGTGGCCATCGATGGCGGGCGGGCCCAAACCTGCGCCCGCTAGCGGAGCTCAGGCTTCGGCCGTCTTCTCGATGAGGCGGTTGATGCGCCGCGCAAGGTCGGCCGGATCCTTGAGCTTCGAACCCTCGGCCAGAACCGCCTGGTCGTAGAGCAGGCGGCCGTAGTCCTCGACCCGTTGGTCCTTGGGATCGGTGTCGTAGAGCTTCTGCATGGCCTGCACCGCGGGATGATCGGCGTTCAATTCCAGGATTCGGTCGGCGGTTGGGATCTCGCCGGCTCTGCCCATTGCGGCGAAGAGCCGTTCCATATTGGCGCTGGCCGCACCCTCGTCGACCACCAAGCAGGCTGCGCTCTCGCGGAGGCGGCGGGAGAGGCGAACTTCCTTCAACCCGTCGATCGCAGTCCGGAGGAAGGTCAACAGCCCTTCGAACTGTTCCTGTTTCTCCTTCTCGACTTCCTCTCCGGCATCTTCGAGGTCGCCGTGATCGATCGCTTGGAGGGGCTTGCCTTCGAACTCACGGAGCGATTGGAAGGCGAACTCGTCGACGGTGTCCGTGAGCAGGAGCACTTCGAAGCCCTTCTCCTGCAGGCCCTCGAGGTAGGGGCTCGATCGCAGAGCCGCCAGGTTCTCGCCGGCGAGGTAGTAGATCTTCTCCTGTCCGTCGGCCATGCGCTCCACATATTCGCCCAGGGTGACCGTCTCGTCGTCGTCAGTGCGGGTCGAGCGGAAGGTGAGAAGTCTGGCGATGCGCTCGCGATGTTCGGCGTCCTGAGCCACTCCCTCCTTGAGCACCGCTCCGAACTCCTCGAAGAAGCGCTGATAGGCATCGCGGTCCTTCTCGATCATCTCTTCGAGTTCCTTGAGAACGCGATTGACCAGTCCTTTGCGGATCTGTCGGACTACGCGACTGTCCTGGAGCATTTCGCGGGAGATGTTCAGGGGTAGATCGCTGCTGTCGACCACGCCCTTCACGAAACGGAGCCAGAGGGGCATGAGATCTTCGCACTGATCGAGGACGAAGACCCGTTGCACGTAGAGCTGGAGTCCCCCTTTGGGCTCACCCCAGTAGAAGTCGAAGGGCTTCTTCTGGGGGAGATACATCATGGCGCGGTACTCGAGGGTTCCCTCGGCGGAATACGGGATGGTACGCGCCGGCCCCTGAAAATCATGGCTGATGCTCTTGTAGAACTCCTCGTGTTCCTCTTCGGTGATTTCGTCCGGATTGCGCAGCCACAGGGCTTTGCCGGAGTTCACTCGCTCCCTCACGGTCTCGGTTTCGGAATCGTCTTCCGCACCCTCTTTCTTGCGCTCGACTTCGAGGAGCACCGGGTGTTCGAGGAAGTCGGAGTATTTCTTGACGATCTGTCGCAACCGCCACTCCTCCAGGAATTCGGTGGCGTCCTCCTTGAGGTGCAAGGTGATTTCGGTGCCCCGCCCCTCCTTGGTCGCCTCCTGCACCTGGAACTGGCCATCGCCACTCGAGGTCCAACGCACTGCGGTCTCGGCCGCAGCATGACGCGTGAGTACGGTGACCTCATCGGCGACCATGAAGGCAGAGTAGAATCCGACTCCGAATTGTCCGATCAGCGCAGGACGGTCTGCGGCATCGGCTTCGCGCAGCGCCTCGAGAAAGGCACGAGTCCCACTGCGAGCGATGGTTCCGAGATCCTCGATGACCCCCTCTTCGGTCATTCCGATTCCGTTGTCCGAGATGGTCAGGGTGCGCGCTTCTTGATCGCTTCGCAGCACGATCTGGTAGTCGGGATCTCCTCGCACGAGGTCGGGGCGAGCGATGGCCTCGAAGCGGAGCTTGTCGAGGGCATCCGCCGCATTCGAGATCAGCTCGCGCAGGAACACTTCCCGCTCGCTGTAGAGCGAGTGGATGATGATGTCGAGGAGTTGTTTGAGCTCGGTACGGAATTCGAGGGTCTTGGCTTCACTCATGGGGTGAACCTCCGGTCTGGCGACACCTGGGATCGTGCGGAGGAGTCGGGCTCAGGCCTCCTCCCGGAAGCTCGCGGCATAGCGGCGTCCGTACTGGGCCGCGACGAAGACCGCGATCAGGAGCAGGGCAGAAGAAAAGAAAAACGGAAGACTCGCACCACCCCACTGGAAGATGGCTCCGGCCACCACGGGACCGACCACGCGGGCCAGGCTGCCCAAAGACTGGTTCAGCCCCAGGAAGGCCCCTTGTCGCTCGGCCGAAACCGCGCGGGAGAGCAGGCCCTGTACCGAGGGATTGTTGATGCCGAAACCCAGAGGCATGACCGCACAGCCCACGATCACCATGGTCCAACTCGAAGCCAGGCCAATGACGGTGAGCGCAACGCCCAAGAAGAAGGGTCCGGCCACGATCAAGCGCGTCTCGCCGAATCGGGGCACCAGTCTGCGGATCAGTCCGCCCTGGATCACAGCCGCGATGAGACCGATGGCGAACATGTAGCGGCCGGCGATGGGGGCGGCGCCCAGGATCTGATCCATGGTGGCTTCGGAGATGGCTTCGGGCACTCCGAAGATGTGGGGGAACTTGGCCAATCCGAAGCGCACGAACATCGATTCGAAGCCGGAGAAGGCCAGGATGCCCAGGAAGTAGAGCAGGTGGAGAGTCCCGATTCGGGGCTCGCGAAGCGCAACCAGCAGGGTGTCGAAGCTGAAGATGCGAGTGGCCGTTCCCCGGTGACGGGGAGGTTCGGGCAGGCGGAGGAAACCCACAACGGCCGCCGTCGCAGAGAGGCCGGCGGCGACGAACCCCGGGGCCATCATCGAGACGCCGACCATCTCTCCCCCGATGAGCGGTCCGAAGGTGAACCCCAGTCCGAAGGCCGCGCCGATCATCCCCATGCCCTTGGCCCGGTCCCGGGGCTCGGTGACGTCGGCGACGTAGGCCTGGGCGGTGGCGACATTGGCCCCGAAGAAGCCGGCCAGCATCCGCGCTGCGAACAGCATCACCATGTTGGTGGCCAGGCCGAAGAGGAGGTAGGAGAACGCCGTTACCACCAAGCCGCCGATGAGCACCGGCCGTCGGCCGATCCGGTCGCTGAGGCGCCCCCAGAAGGGAGCGAAGACCAACTGCATGGCCGAGAAACTGGCGAAGAGGAGGCCGAGCTGGAGCTCCCCCGCGCGGTAGGCCTCGGAATAGATCGGCAGGAGGGGAATGACGATCCCGAACCCCAGCAGGTCGATGAATACGGTGAGGAAGACGGGCAACAAGGAGGAGCGGCCCGAGGATGATCTGGAATGGCTCATGGTGTAC
The DNA here is from genome assembly GCA_024276305.1 of Candidatus Krumholzibacteriota bacterium. Classification (GTDB taxonomy): domain Bacteria; phylum Krumholzibacteriota; class Krumholzibacteriia; order JAJRXK01; family JAJRXK01; genus JAJRXK01. The sequence continues at coordinate 35,730 of JAJRXK010000041.1, read as the reverse complement.
CAGGGCGGTGGACAGAGGACCGTGGGCAGAACGATCGAGGCGCGGAATCGATCCAGCGCCCGCGGCCGCCACGCGGATTCGCTGCGGCCGCATGGAGGATAATCCCACGAGGCCGGACTGACCAATCCAATGTGAGTTCGAGGGCGACCGCGTTCGTAGCCAATTCCGATGCCAGACACTATGCTGGGCCGGTGAGCCCCCCGGAGGGAGTGGAAGGGATGATTGCCGACGCACAAACCGAGCTACGAGTGCAGGGATTCCACTGCGATCTCTATGGCCACGTCAACAATGCCCGCTATCTCGAATTCCTCGAGACCGCGCGGTGGGAGACGATGGCTCGCACTGTGGACATCGAGGACTTTCACCGGCAGGGCTGGAGCCTGGTGGTGGTGCGCATCGAGATCGACTACCGCGCGCCCACGACCCTGGGAGATCGGCTGCGGATCACCACCCTGGTCGAAGAATTCGGGCGGGCCAGCGTGCGCTTGCGTCAGGAGGTGCACCGGGTCGATGATCAGGCTCTGATCGCCGAGGCGCGGGTGACTTTCGTCGTGGTGGGGGAGGGACAGGGTCGCCCCCTGCGTTTGGCCGGAGAATTGCGAGAACGTCTTGACACCCTTCCGAGAGACAGCAGGAGGTCTTCCGAATCATGAGATCGCAGCTCGACCCACCCACCCCTCGTCCCACCGTGAACGTGATCGCTGGGCTAGGCTTCCTGTTGATTCTCGTCTTCAGCACGGTCGCGCTGGTGGTGGGCTGCGGACCGGAGCTGCCCGACCCCGAATCCCCGGCGGCCCAGCTCTACGTGAACTATTGCTCGGGTTCGGGTTGCCATGATCCCATCCCTCCCCAGATCGATTCGCCGGGCTACTGGAACAATCAGTACGAACGGATGATCATCCTGATGCGGGATCGCGGTCATCGACTTCCCTCCCCGAAGGAAGACAAGATGATTCGGGCCTACCTCGAAGAGAATGCGAGCCGGTGACGCCGGGTTCCTCCAACCCTTCGCCGCTCCGCGGCTGGCGAGCTTCGGCTCTGCTCCTGCGCAAGGAATTGCGGGAGGCGAGTCGGGATCGAGCCCTTCTGGCCCAGCTCATCTTGGTTCCGCTCTTTCTCTACCCCTTATTGGGCATGGTCGGTTACCAGATCTACTTGGTGTCGCGGGGGGTGAGCGAAGAGAGGTCCACCACCGTCTGGGTCGACGAAGAGCTTCCCGCTGCGGTGCGGGACTCGCTGGAGGCACGGCCCCGGTGGTCGGTGACCCCGGTTCCGCCGGAAGTGGATGGGGTGGGGGACCGCAGCCCGCGGGTCGCGATGTTGACCGCAGAACCTGCCCCCGACGCTTGGCTGCAGTGGCGAGAGGCGGGCGCGGTCGATACGGTGATCATTCACTACGACGCCTCTTCCGAGCATGGCCGGCGAACTCAACGGGCGGTGGCTTCGGTGGTCCGAGACTATGCGGAAGCCGAACGTATCCATCGGGCCGCGGAGTTGGGCTGGGACGAAAGCGCGCTGCAGCGCTACGTGATCCAGAGGCACGAGGTCTCGAGCGGGAGTGAGTTCGCGGGTTGGATCCTCTCCCTGGTGCTGCCCGTGGTGCTTCTCATCATGCTTCCTCAGGGGGCCTATTACGCCACCCTGGACACCATCGTGGCAGAGCGCGAGCGCGGAACCTGGGAAACGCTCCTCACCAGTCCGCTCGACCACGGAGAGATCGTGGTCGGCAAGTTCGCCTACGTGGTGCTCTGGAGTCTGGCCGCCACGGTCCTGAACCTGATGGGGATGCTGGTCTTTCTCTGGGCCGGCGCGCAGATCCTGGGTTTGGGGTCCGCGGTGAGTCTGGCTTGGAATCTGCCGGCCTTCCTGGTGAGTGTCGCCGCCATGGTCCTCTTTGCCATCGCAGTGGCCGCGGTGATGATTCTCGTGGCCCTTCCCGCTCGGTCCTATCGGGAGGGCCAGGCCGCATTGAGCCCGGTCTATCTGGTGTCGGCGGTGGGTGCCATGCTGTCGGTGACGGGGGGGGAGAGCTTCGGTCTCACCCAGGCTCTCCTGCCAGTGCTCAATGTCGCGGGTCTTCTCCGCAGCGCGCTCCGGGGCGATCTCTCTGCGGGTCCGGTGGGAGTGGCCCTTCTTTCGCTCACGGTGCTGGCCGCGGTGAGTGTGGCCCTTTCGCGGCGAGTTTTGCGCGACCAGCAGGTCTACTTCGAAGCGTCCCCCTCGCTACGAGCCATCTTCCGACGGAGGAGTTGAAGTGGAGCACTCAGTCGAACGCGGATCGCTCCGGGTACAGGTCGATGCTCTGGCCAAGACCTACCCCGGCCACGACGGCGAGGCGGTGCACGCGGTGCGCGACCTCAGCTTCGAGTGCCACGCCGGGGAGATCTTCGGTCTGCTCGGTCTCAACGGCGCCGGGAAGACCACCACCTTGCGCATGTTGGCCACGTCGCTCACTCCGACTGCGGGCACCGCCACGGTTGCGGGTCACGACATCGTTCGGGAGTCGCGAGAGGTGAGACAGAGCATCGGTTTCCTCTCGGCCTCCACCGGCCTCTATCATCGGCTGACCGCGGCCGAGATCGTGAGGACTTTCGGTCAGCTCCACGGCCTCGAGGGCGATCTTCTCGAAGAGAGGGTGCGTCGGACGCTCGAGACCTTCGGCATCGACCGCTACGCGGATATGCGATGCGAGAAGCTCAGCACCGGGATGAAGCAGAAGGTGGGCATCGCGCGGTGCGTGGTCCACGATCCGCCGGTGCTCATCCTCGACGAGCCCACCAGCGGGCTGGATGTGTTGGCCGCCGACACCACTCTCGACTTCGTGGAGACTCTGTGCGCCCAAGGACGATGCGTGATCTTCAGCACCCACATCATGAGTGAAGTAGAACGCCTCTGTGACCGCATCGCCATTCTGCATGCGGGACGGATTCGAGCCGTGGGGACCGCGGACGAACTCCGAGAAGAGTTCTCGGAACAATACCTGGAGAAGGTCTTTCTCCGTGCGGTGAGCGAGGAGGGGTGAAGCCGTCGCTGCGCATCCTGCTCGAGAAGGAGTGGCGGGAACTCCGAAGGGACCGTCGCGTCCTGATCGTCTCTCTGATCCTGCCGGTCCTTCTCTATCCGGGATTGATGGGCGCGAGTCAGCGCCTGCAGTCGCGGCACGCGGGTCAGATGCAGGAACGAGAGCTGCGAGTCGCCATTGCGGACAGCACGGGGCCCTACGCAGGAGTCGTCGAACACGACTCCACCCTCGTCCCGGTGGTGGTCGCCGCGGATTCGTTGGAAGCGGCGGTTCGGGAGCGTCGGGCGGATGTGGCCTTCGCGCGGAAGGTGGCCGGCGCCGGGGGGACGGTTTCCCTCGACAGCATCCGGGTCTGGGCCGCCTCGGCCCGGGAGGATTCTCGCGAGGCGTCTCGCCGACTTCTGGAGGACTTCGAAGAGCTGCGCGCCGAGATGCTGCGAGAGGACCTCGATCGAGCGGGAGTGCCGTCGCAAAGCCTCGACGTCGTAGTCCTTCGAGCCCACAGCATCGCCACCGCGGCCGAAGAGGGCGGTGCCGAGGCCGCCAAGATCGCGATCTACTTGCTCTTGATGATTCTCTACATGGCGGGTTCGGTGCTGGCGACGGACATGGTCGCCGGCGAGAAGGAGCGGGGCACGCTGGAGACCCTCTTCCTCGCGCCGGTCGATCGCAGCGAGATCGCGAAAGCCAAGGTGATCGTGGTGGCAGTGGGGACGGCTGCGACGGGCTTGCTCTGTCTGGCCGGGCTGGTCGCGAGTTATCATTGGGGCTGGGTCCGGGCCGACGATGGTTCGGCGATCCGGCTCGGGCTCCTTCCCTTCGGGGGCCTGGCGCTCCTGGCGGTGCCGGCCGGCGCGCTCATCGGATCGGTGTTGCTGGGGATTTCCACTTGGGCGAGGAGCCTCAAGGAGGCGCAGACCAGCATGTTGCCGGTGATGCTGGTCCTGTTGGTCCCGGCCCTGATGTCCATGCAGCAGAGCATCGAGATGAGTACCTTCATCGCGGTGATTCCGGTCGCGAATCTGGCCTTCCTGATGCGGGATCTCTTGGCGGGTCATCTCTCGGTGGTCTACCTCCTCCTGAGTCTGGTTGCGACCACCATCTATCTCGCGTTGGTGCTCCGGAAGGTCACTGCGATGTTGGGCCGCGAGGAGCTGGTCCTGGGCTTCGACCACGAAGCCCTTCTGGCCCGGACTCCCTCGGGACAGCGGCGCGCCCTCCACCTCAGCCTCGCCTCGAGCCTGCTGATCTACTTCTATCTGGGCCAATGGCTCCAATCCCGGTGGGAGGTGGGGGGACTCGCGGTGTCGCTGTGGGGGCTGCTGCCTCTCTTCGTGTTCGGCGGCCTGATGCTCACTCACTCCGTCCGCGATTGGCGCGAGGTCCTGGGGATCCGTCTTCCGCGACCTGGAGCGGGTCTGGGGGCGATCCTTCTGGCCTGGGGCGCGATCCTTCCTCTGGTCGTCGGGTGGCAGTGGGTGCAGGATCGTTTCATGCCCGCACCGAATCTGCCTTCGGCCTTTGCGGAGAGCCTCGGCGAGCTGGGTTTGCCCCTGGCCGTATTCCTGCTGGCCTTCAGTCCCGCCGTGGTCGAAGAGCTCTTGTTCCGGGGCCTCGCGCTGGGGGTCCTGCGCCGCAGCGGCCTTCCCGCGGGAGCGGCCATCTTCGGTTCGGCCTTCTACTTCGCGTTGATGCACATGAGCGTGCATCGATTCGTACTGACCTTCTTGCTGGGATCACTGCTGGGATTCGCCGCCTACCGGGGGCGTTCGATCCTGGTGTCGATGCTGCTGCACTTCACCTACAACGCATCTCTGGTGCTGGGACTCGACTACTTCTCGCGCCACGAGATGCCCATCGATCCTCGAGGATTCCTGGGTTGGACCCTCAGCGGAGGAGGGCTGGTGGCCGGATTCCTGCTGCTGCGGCGAGAAGCTCCCTTGCGCGGGGCTGCGCGTGATGTAAGCTAGGGGAGAGGACCGGGACTCGCAGGAGTCCTCATCGATCGTCGGGGGCGAAAGGTTTCGACGGGGGTGGATAGGTCGTTGACTGCGTGTCGAGGAGCTCACCTATTCTCGTTAAACTGGTGGGAAAACAACAATTGACGAGCCTATGGCTCTCGCTGCCTAAATAGTGGCAGTCGTCTCGGGGAAGTCGGGCCTCGGGGACTTCCCAATCGAGGCGTCATCTTCCGGAAGCTGGGCGTGGACCCGTAGCCACAGGGAAAGCGTCGAGAAACAATGGGGCTAGCGTGGGGTTGACCGTGGTCCCTGGAGGGACCCCAGGCGAAGTTTTCCGGGGGCTACACACGTAGACGTCGGCGGCTGGCCGCTTTCGGACGCGGGTTCGATTCCCGCCGCCTCCACCAGTTCTTGCCCGCCCGTGGACCAGATCGACTGGCCCGCGGCCAGCATGATCGGCTGGTCGGTGGCCGGCAGGGAGCGTCTTGTGCTCACGCAGGCATCGGAACTCGCGATCCAGGCCCTACTGATCCTGGGGCTCCGTGGCTCGGATGAACCCGTCACTCCCCGGGAATTGGCCGAGCAAATGGATTGCTCGCATTCCTACCTCTCCAAAGTCCTCGGAGCCCTCACTCGCGACGGGCTGTTGGTCTCGGTGCGCGGCGCACGAGGAGGCGTCATGCTCGTGGTCGATCCCGCCGACATCACCCTCCTCTCGGTGGTCGAGGCCTGCGACGGTTTTCTGGTGGGCAACTACTGTCGGTCGCTGGGCGCGCAGCCGGTCGAGGTCTGCGGCTTCCACGCGGCGATGAAAGAAGTGCATGACTCGGTGAAGTCGGTGTTGAGGCGATGGAAGCTCTCCGACCTCCTGGCGCAGCCGGTCTCCGTACTTCCAGACGGGACCATCGGCGGGTGCAAGATGGCCTTTCGCGGTTGTGAGCACTTCGTCGCCCAGTGCAGCGGATGTGGCCAAGGTGAATCTCAGCAGAGCTGAATGGCTCGAAGACTGCCGCGCTCGCCTGAGCGGGGTGCGCGAGCGCATCGAAGGCGCCTGTGCTCGAGTGGGGCGTGATCCCACCGAGGTCGAGGTTCTGGCCGTGACCAAGGGCCACTCCGGGGAGATTCTCGAAATCTCGCGGGAGCTCGGGCTGTGGCATGTGGGAGAGAACCGGGTCCAGGACCTCCTGCCCAAGCTGGACCATCTCCCTCCCGATCTTCGGGTCCAGTTCATTGGCCGCCTGCAGACCAACAAGGTCAACAAGCTCGTGGGTCGAGTCGAGAGCATCGCTTCGGTCGATCGCGTGGAGTTGTTGGAGAAGATCGAGGCACGGGCCCGAGAGTGTGGACTGTGCCAACGCATCTGGATTCAAGTGAACATCAGTGCGGAGAGTCAAAAAGGCGGTTGCGCCCCGGACCGGGTCGCGCAATTGTGGCAGCGTGGGCTCGACAGTTCGGCCCTCGAAGCGGTGGGCCTGCTGGGGATGGGAGCGCGCGGGGTGGATGAAGTCGAGCTGCGCAGGAGTTTCGCTCTGTTGCGAAGCATCGGAGCTGATCTCGTGAGCCCCTCGAAAGTGGAGCTCTCCATGGGGATGAGTGGGGATTTCGAGGTCGCGGTGGAAGAGGGAGCGACCCAGCTGAGGCTTGGCAAGGCGCTCTTCGGACCGCGTGGATGAGGATCGACCGGCGGCTTCCGTTGGTGGTCGTTTTCTTGCCAATTGTTCTCCAGTCCGGGAGTGCTGACTGCATTCCCGGGCGCTAGTGAGGGCGTAACGAGTAGAGGAGGCCCTGGCGTGGGGATTGCTGGACTGGTCGATGCGGCCTTCGCGGTCTATCTGCTGATCTTGCTCGGTCGAGTCATCAGTAGTTGGGTCGACGTGGACCCCTATCACCCCGTGGTGCGCTTTCTGCGTGATTGGACCGAGCCGGTTCTGGCCCCCATCCGCAGCGTGTTGCCCCCCATGGGAGGGTTGGACTTGAGTCCGCTGGTCGCGCTCTTTCTGACCATGCTCATCCGGCGCATCGTCGTCGGGTTGATCCTGGGCTGAGCCGGTCGCTTCCCGAGAGGAGGCCGGGGCCCATTCTCAAGGAGTGCCGATGCGCATCACACCGTTGGACGTTCGTAAGCAGGAGTTTCGCAAAGTCGTTCGAGGCCTCGATGCGGACGAAGTCTATGCCTTCCTGACCACGGTGGCCGACGAGTACGAGGCCTGCCTCTCCGACAACAAACAATTGCGCGAGAAGGTGATCGATCTCGACGAGAAGGTCTCCGAATACCGCAACATGGAAACGACGCTGCGCGACACCCTGCTCACGGCCGAGCGAGTGATGGCCGAGGCGCGGCAGAATGCGCGCAAGGAAGCCGAGCTCATCCTCCGGGATGCGACGATGAAGGCCAACGGTCAAACCGCGCATATCGCCGCCGAGGTCGAAGCTCTCAAGAATCAACTGCGTGATCTGAGAGGGCAACGCGATGCCTTCCTCGCACGTCTGCAGTCTCTGGCCGAATCCCAGGTGGGCTTGGTCGAGAGTTTCCGTCGTGATTTCCAGAACGAGGATGCGGAGAGGAGTGCGCACCGAGTGGCCAGCTTTGGTCAGAAGCCCGCCGAAACGGACCCCGTGGCCCCGGAGGGACCGGCAGAGGTCGAATCACCGCAGACCCCCGCGGTGGACGGTCCCGCGGAGAGTTCGGCTCTCCCTCCGGTGGAGCCGTCCTCACCGAGTTCCGCCGCCGGATCCTCGGACGAATGGCGTGACTACGATGTGGGTTCGGCTGCGATGAGCTCTCCTCCGGAGACCCCCGAAAGGGTTCTGCCCGCCGAGGCAAACCACTCTTCTGAGGTCGCGACGATGACTGCGCCCCCGGATCTTCCCGCCGTCGAGACGAATGGGCATCTCGGTGGACAAGAACTCTCGGCGGTTGCCTCTCCCGAGGAGAGGGTCCCCGAATCGGTCTACGCCTACGACGTGGCGGAGGTCGAGGTCGCCATCCCCGCTCCGGCGCCGGACACTTCCGTAGTCGTCGATCAGGTCGAGGTGACCGAATCGACCCCTGCACCCCCGGTCGAGACGAAAATCGATTCTCTGCCCGACGGGGGAGGGGATCCTTCGGTGGAGGATCCCGTGGACCGCATCGCCCAGATGATGGCGGAGGCTTCGGCCTACGAGGACATGTCCGAAGAGTTCACCCGGGCGGAGGCTGCGAGTGGACAGGAGTCGGAGGCTGTGGCAACCTCGGTCTCATCTGCGGAAACCGAGGCGCAATCCTCCGGTGAGGAGTCCTCCCGCTGGTCGCTCTCGCGCTTCACCAAGGGCCTGGCCAACTTCTGATTCGCGACGGTCTGGATCGAGGTCGTAGCGATCGATGGGGCAACGGCCGGGCGGACGCCTGGCCGTTTTCCTTGGTCCGTCCTTTCTTCTGCTTTCCTTCTAGCTCTGGAGCCATCGATGACGTCCACGCTTCGAGAGAACATCCGCGCGGCGAGTGACTACCTTCGCGACCGCAGCGATTTCGTCCCCGAATTCGGCCTCATTCTCGGTACGGGTCTGGGGGGATTTGCAGAAGAGATTCAGACCGAATTGAGCATTCCTTTCGAGGAGATTCCGGGCTTCGTCAAGAGCACCGCGACCTCCCACGCGGGGAATCTTCTGATCGGGAGCCTCGCCGGACGTCGGGTCATGGCCATGCAAGGTCGTGTGCACTACTACGAGGGCTACACCATGCAGGAAATCACGCTGCCGGTGCGAGTGATGAAGGCCATGGGTTGCCACAGCCTCGTGATGAGCAATGCGGTGGGCGGCATGAACCCGCAGATGGCGCCCGGGGACATCATGGTGGTCACCGATCACATCAATCTCATGGGTGACAATCCCCTGATCGGCCCCAATGACGACGACCTGGGTCCGCGATTCCCGGACATGTCCCAACCCTACGATCGTGCCTACATCGACCGGTTGATCGATTGCGCTCTCGACCTGAAGCTTCGGGTGCACCGGGGGGTGTATGTGGCAGTGGCGGGACCGAATCTGGAGACCGCAGCGGAGTATCGCATGCTGCGGCTGATGGGGGCGGACACGGTGGGGATGTCCATGGTTCCCGAGAATCTGGTGGCTCGACACGGGGGCATGAGGGTCTTGGGGCTGAATGTGATCACCGATGCCTGTTTCCCCGACTCCCTTCGAGAGGCCGATGTGGACGAGATCATTCGGGTTGCGGGAGAGACCGAGCCGCGATTGCGACGACTGGTGGCAGCCTTCCTGGCCGCCGTCGACTGAGGCACCGATGTTCCACCGTCGTCTCAGTCTCGTCCTCACTCTGGGCATCTTGGTGCTGGACTTTTTCACCAAGCGTTGGGTCCTCGCCGACATCGACGCCTTCCGTCAGGGGATCCCTCTCGTCGATGGACTCCTGCGCTTCACCTATGTCCGCAATGCCGGCGCGGCCTTCGGGATCTTCGAGGGGGCGCGGTGGCCCTTCGTCACGGTCAGCGTGTTGGCGGTGATCGGATTGGGCTACCTGCTCCTGCGACATCCTCTGGGGATTCGACGGACGGTGGCCTATTCGATGATTCTGGCCGGAGCGGCCGGGAATCTGGTCGACCGGATCTTCTATGACGGATTGGTGATCGACTTCGTCGAGATGGGTTGGAGGGGGCACCTCTTCCCCGTCTACAATGTCGCGGACATGGGAGTGAGCCTTGGCGCCGCCCTGCTCATCGTCGACATGCTCTTGGATCGGGGAGAAGACGATGAAGAAGTCTCGGTCGAGCCCGCGCCCGAAGTGGCCGAAGACTGATCCTCCCACCTCTTGGGACCGGGTCGACGTCGGGGAGCACGGAGAGGGCGTGCGCCTCGATCGGTGGTTGAGCGACCAGCCCCTGGGTCTGTCCCGGAGCCGATGGCAGAAGCTCATCGACGCGGAGAGGGTGCGGGTCAACGGCAAGGGGTGTCCGGCCCGACATCGTCTTTCCGAGGGCGATGTCATCCAGTACTCGATTCCTCCGGTCGAAGAAGTCGACCTCACGCCGGACCCTCGGGTCCCCTTCGGCATCGTCTACGAAGACGACGAGTTGGCGGTGATCGCCAAGCCGGCGGGAGTCGTGGTCCATCCCGGAGCTGGTCGTCGCACCGCCACCTTGGTCCACGGGCTCCTGGCCCGTCTCGACAGCCTGAGCGAAGTGGGGGGGCGAGCTCGCCCCGGGATCGTGCACCGTCTCGATGCGGACACCTCGGGGTTGTTGGTGGTGGCCAAGACCGACCGGGCCTACAAGGGACTCCAGGATCAGCTCCGGGATCGAAGCCTCGGGCGGGTGTATCTCGCTCTGAGCTGGGGGGCTCCGCGCGCGGCACAGGGTGTGATCGACGCTCCTCTCGATCGTGATCCCAAGGAGCGGCGGCGACGAGCGGTCATCGAGGGCGGCCGGCAGGCTCGGACCCACTACCGGGTCGAGGAGCTTCGGTGTGGGATTGCGCGTTTGCAGCTGCGTCTCGAAACCGGACGCACCCACCAGATCCGGGCCCACCTCTCTCATCTCGGGCATCCGATCTTCGGAGATGGCCTCTACCACGGAGATCGGCGCCAGATCGGCGGGATTTCCCCTCCCCTGCGCCCGCGGGTGCTGCGGGCTCTGGCCGGCCTGTCCCGCCAGGCGCTGCATGCGCACCGGCTCCATTTCGTCCACCCCGGGAGCGGCGAAGCGATGGACTTTCTCGAGCCCTGGCCCCAGGACATGGCGCGGGCCTGGGCCTGTCTCGATCTGCCGTCGGCCGAAAGCGGGTAGACACCACCTGGCCCGTTCACTAGATTCCATACCTGATGCCCGGGGCAGCGATGCCGCGTTCTGGATTCCATTGCGAGCAAAGGATATGGGTGGCGATGAAGATCAAGGAACGAGCCCGCGACGGAGTGACCATCCTCGAGGTCTCAGGAAAGATCATGGGAGGGCCGGATTCCGAGCTCTTCAGCAGTACGCTGAAGACTCTCGTGCACGAGGAGCGTACGCGAGTGCTGGTGGATCTGAGCCGGGTGACCTGGGTGAACAGTACCGGTCTGGGGATCTTGATTTCCGGATACACCACGCTCAAGCGCAACAATGGCGAGATGAAACTGCTCAACGTGTCCGAACGCATCGAGAGCATCTTCATGGTGACGAAACTTCATTCCGTCTTCGACTCGTACAAGGACGAGGAAGAGGCTGTGCAAAGCTTCGCCACTGACTAGTCGGGCCCTGCGCTCGACGAATTCCACCCGACGGTTGGATGACGTGCGGATCGAAATCACCATTCCCAGCTCTCACATGTTCCTCGGGGTCCCCGATGCGGTGATCCAAGAGGTGGGCAGTGAATTGCCCTTCGAGCAGAGTGAGCTCGATGAGCTTTCGACTTCGGTGATCGAGGCGTGCACCAACGCCATCGAGCACGGCAATGGGCTCCAGGAAGAGCGCAAAGCGCGGGTGGTGTTGGAGTTCACGGCCGAGAGGTTCCAGGTAACGGTGTGGGACGAGGGGCAGGGCTTCGACCCCGGCGACCGGGACTTTTCCAAGATGCCCGAGGATCTCATGCAGGAGCGCGGCCGCGGCCTCTACATGATGAGCACCTTCTGCGACGAACTGACATTCTTGCGACGCGACACGGAGTTCGGGGTTCGACTGGTCAAGATTCCTCTGGCGATTCGCGAGGCCGCACCGTCGGCCAGCGACTCCGACTGATCGCGGCCGTGGGAGTGGTGCTGGCTCTCGACCCGGGGGAGCGGCGCACCGGCATCGCCATCTGCGACCCCGCGGGCATTCTGGCCACGCCTCTCGAGACCCACGATCGCCGCCGAGATCGTTCCCTGCTCGACCGCATCGCCCAACTCTGCGACCACCACGGCGCGGAAAGGGTTCTCGTCGGCCTGCCACTCACGCAGATGGGGGAGCACGGGGCGTCGGCCGTGCGCAGCGAAGTGTTGGCCCGCAAGCTGGCGCAACGCCTTTCGGTTCCGGTGGAATTGGTGGATGAGCGCTACTCCACGGCCGAAGCTCGACGCCTTCTGAGGGGTCGACGGCACGAGCGAGCCGACCGGGATGCTCTCGCTGCAGCACTGATTCTCCAAGGGTGGCTCGACGGCCGCGAAGATGTGAAGGAGGGAGACTGATGCGCGGTCGCTCCTCTCTCCTCTGGCTGAGCGGGATCCTAGCGGTGGTGGTGGGCGCGGGGTGGCTGCGCGCCGAACTGGTGGTCGATCATCCCACCGGCCAGACTCGACCCTTCCAGATTTCGGCCGGCGCGTCGGTGGCGCAGGTGGGCCGAGCCCTGGAGGAGCAGGGGCTGTTGAGAGGGAGTTGGCGTCTGAGGTTGGCGCAGAGACTGTACTTCGACCGCCGTCCGATCCGCGCCGGCGACTACGACGTGCCGGTGGGAGCTTCGCCGCTCCGCCTTCTGACCCTCTTCCAGAGTGGTCCGCAGCGCCTGCGGCAGGTCACTCTGGTGGAGGGTTGGCGCTGGGAGCGTGCGGCCGAGGTGCTGGCCGATACCCTGGGCCTGGATCCGGGGCGGCTGGTCCAGTGGATCGAAGCCCCTCCTGCGCGGTTGCGGCGGATCCTCGACTTGCCCGAAGGCCAAAGCCTTGAAGGCTATCTTTTCCCCGAGACCTACCGTTTCGCAGCTGGGGTCGGGGTGGGGACGGTCCTCGAGCAGATCTTGCGGACCTTCGCCGCTCATCTGGACTCGACTTCGAGGCGGCGGCTCGACGAGATCGACCTCTCTCTCCAAGAGGTGGTGACTCTGGCGTCGATCGTGGAGGCCGAGGCCATCCATGATGATGAGCGGCCTCGGGTCGCCGCGGTCTACCTCAATCGCCTGCGCCGGGGATGGAAACTCGAGGCCGACCCGACGGTGGCCTACGCGCTCCGAAAAGAGGGACAGCGGCTGGTATTCCGGGACCTCGAAGTCGATTCCGCGTACAACACCTACCGTCATCCCGGTTTGCCGCCAGGGCCCATCAACAGCCCCGGGTTGTCGTCGATTCGAGCAGTGCTCTGGCCCGAACCGAACTTTCGGGCCATGTATTTCGTGGCGGACGGAAAGGGTCGTCATCGCTTCAGCGAGACCTGGGAGGAGCACCGTCAGGCCGTCCGTGACTACCGTCGGGCGCGCCGGGACCGAAGACAGTAGCGACTTGACGTCGGCCGAGGGCTTGCCTAGCGTGGCCGCACCGAAGGGGAGATCATGCAACGGAACATCTGGCTCGTCGCGGCACTGGCGAGCATCGCCGTGGGCTACGGACTGCTGGGATGGGCGGGGAGCACTCGCCTCGCCCCGATTCTCTTGGTCGCTGGCTACTGTATTCTGATTCCGACCCACCTGTGGGTGGTTCATCGTCGTGGTGTCGAGGGCGAATAGCTCAGTTGGTTAGAGCACCTGCCTTACAAGCAGGGGGTCACAGGTTCGAATCCTGTTTCGCCCACCACGAGGACGGTCGATCGGGCCTCGTTCGGGCCGAGCGGCCAATCCCCGACCGGTGTTTTTGGTCAAGATTCGCACACCCATCCTAAGTCATTGTCTTCAAAGCGGTTCTGCCCGTGTGGCCGTATTGACATTGTTCCGGCGACCGTGTTACACTCTTTCACGTCGAGTATTGGATGGAAAGAGTGGAAGGGGGTTCTGAGCGCGGAAATTAATCAATCAGCAACGCGGCTGGAAACCTCACCAGCTGCGCGATGTACCCTTGGGAGGTTTATCTCAATGATCAACAAGAGACTCCTGAGTCTCGCCGTTGCCGGCACCATGCTGCTTGGGCTCTCGAGCTTGGCCGCTGCTGGCATTCCGGATGATACCCTCAGTACCGCTACTTCGGCCGGTGGCACGGTTCTCGTGACTCCTGCCGGTCTCGGCAAGACCCTTGCGGAAAAGGGCGCGACCATTTCGGTCACCGTCCTCGACGTCAATGGTAATGCGATTGCTGGCTATCCGTTCCAAGACATCTGGGTCGACGACACCGGTGACGGTTCGATCTCCCTGTGTAAGGGCGGTAGCGTGGCGGACTTCAACACTGACGCAGCTGGCGCGACCACGATCAGCGGTGCCATCGCTGGTGGCGGCTTCACCCAGGCCGGTGTTCAGGTCTATCTGGCAGGAACTCCTCTGGCTGGTCCTGCGCTTGCGATCGACATGAACAGCCCGGACATGAACGGAGACCTCGAGGTCAACCTGATTGACATCGGCATCTTCGGCGCGGACTTCGGCGGTGCTTACAACTTCCGCTCTGACCTCGTGCCGGATGGCGTCATCAATCTCTCCGACGTCGGTGAATTTGGTGTCCACCTGTTCGAGGTTTGTCCCTAAGTGTCCAGTCAGGGTTGCCGCGCATTGCATCGGTGTCTCCTCCGGGAGGTCTAGAGGTGTGGGCGCGTTACTCCTTGAATCAACCTATGGGATGACATCTCGCTTGTAAGGAGAGATCAAATGTTCAAGAGGACAATGATGGTGGTGGTCGCGATGCTCGTCGTGATGGCTGCCGGTTACGCCGCTGCTCAGTGCACGGTGGGAGTCTATGCTGACGCCAACGGGACTGTGAGTTCGTTCATACCCACTCAGGGCACGAACTTCCACATCTACGTTGTGCTCTTCGCTGAGAACGCGGTCAACGCGGTAGCCTACGACCTCGATCTTCCCGGTCTGAACACCGAGATCTTCATCATTTCTCAGACTTATGGTCCGAGTGGTGGTCGGTTCAACGTGAGCGAAGCGACGGGGAACAATGTGGGTCTGGGCGAGTGCGCCATCGGTTTTGGCGGTCTGCCGATCCTAGTCACCGACTATGAAGTGCAGATCCCCTTCCCCACCAGCGCCAGCCGTACCGTGTCCGTGTAGGCGAATACCTCGGCCGATCCGCTGGGAGCGCAGATCAATTCCTGTGCCGCCCAGCTGAGTACCTGCAACCTGGGTCCGTCTCTGTTCATCGGTCCGCCGGTGGCCAATGAGGCGACTTCCTTCGGTGCAGTGAAGGGCCTCTACTAGTCGCTGGTTTCGACCCGTGATCTAGTTGTGCGATCGTAGGGAGGGTGGTGAACGGGATCTCCGTCGCCACCCAACCACCTCTCGCTCTCGCCGGAGACGATCGCCAATCAAATCCTTGGGAGAATTGCACTTCTCTCGTGTGCTTCGAACTCTGAATCGGAGGATTCTACCTCTCATGAAGAAGCTAATGGTAGCTGTGCTGGCCCTGGGCATCCTCGCGATGAGCAGCCTGGCGTTTGCGCAAGCAGAACCCGGAGATGTGGGCGTGTTCGCCGACACCGCCGGTACGCAGTCGACCCTGGTGGTGACTCCTGGGTTCTTCACCTTCTACGTCGTGGGCTTCGAGCTGACGCCGGGCCTCAAGGCCATCGAGTGGGGCTTGACCGACAACATCGGGTTCTTGGTCCAGTCCGCCACTTTTGTGGGTCCGCTGCCGACCAACTTCGGGACCAATACCGACGTGGCCGCCGCGACCGGTGCGTGTGTGGATGGGGCCGGTGTGGTGGTGCTCGCGACCTATGCGGCCGCGACCTTCGCCATGCCTGCCGATGACAGCACGATCTGCATCGGTCCGTTCTCGAACAGCTCGTTCAGTCCGCCGACGCCCGGGTATTCGGATTGTACCGACACCCTGCGTCCCTTCGGTGTGGCGCAGAACGGCAATGGCGCCCATCCCGATGGTTGCCTCGTGGTCAACGCCACGGACAGTGGCCCCGTGGCCACCGAGTCGACGAGCTTCGGCGGTGTGAAGGCCCGTTTCTAGGCCGGATCCGTTCGAATTCGTTTCGATCGAAGAGCCCCCGTCCTGCGGACGGGGGCTCTTCGCGTCGGCTGGGAATCCGGATCGGCCGGGAGCTTGGGGCCTGTCGATAGATGGGGCATCTGCACCCTTTAGTTGTGTCTCGGAAATTGTTGATGAATAGTTGTTGAGCCTGTCCGTGCGCTGTCCAGGATCGTGGACATGGTCGACCGGATCCCGAGGGGCTGGCTCCCACCCCGCTGCACCAACCCCAAGTGCAAGTACCACAATCACATGGGTGGTCCCTGGCCGGTCCGCAAGGTCGACTTCTACACCCGGAAGAGTGACCGGAGATCCGTACAGCGGTTCCATTGCCGGGCATGTGGTGTCACGATGTCGACTCAGTCCTTCTCGACCACCTACCGGCAGAAACGCCCCGATCGCCCCGACCCCAAGGCCATGGAGAAGGGCATGCTCGAGCCGCTCCAGAGTACCCTGCCCGTCGAGTAGAAGACCCCGGCCCCTCACGCAGCCAGGATCTTCTCGCACTCGATCATCAACAATTTCGGAGACACAACTTTGTGACCAGGATCTGTCCGGATCGGTCCTCGTGGGAGCGAATCGTGGCTCCCAGGGGCGGAAGCGATTCCGATGTGGACACAAATTGGGCAATACTGTAAAGTCGAGGAATGTATCGGGGAGGGTTCGTTACGCCTGCGTCCCTGCTGGCTCCCACTCCAACCACCTCCGGTCGCGGGCTTGATGCTGAGGGCCACGGCTGGGGATATTCTTGCTTCGACATCGTCGCTATGGAGGAATTTTACCCATGAAGAAAATTGCGATTCTCGCCCTCGCGGTCAGCGTGGTGGCTTTCTCTTCGGTCTTGGCCGTCGCTCAACCCCAGGCTGGAGACGTTGGTGTCTTCGCCGATACCGCGGGTACGCAATCCACAATGGTCGTCGCCCCCGGCTTCTTCAACTTCTACGTCGTCGGCTTCGACCTCGTCACCGGGATCAAGGCCATCGAGTACAGCCTGACCAATGACATCGGATACCTGGTTCAGTCGCTTACTCTCGTTGGCCCCCTTCCCACCAACTTCGGAACGAACACCGATGTCGCCGCTTCGACCGGCGCTTGTGTCGACGGGAATGGCGTTGTGGTGCTGGCCACCTATGCCGCCGCGTCCTTCACTCCGCCGCCCGCGGATGCGACGATCTGCATCGGACCCTTCTCCAATAGTTCGTTCAGCCCGGCCGTCCCTGGCCTCTCCGACTGCACCGACACCCTGGTGCCCTTCGGTGTTGCCCAGAACGGTTCGCCGGCTCACCCCGATGGCTGCCTCGTGCTCAACGCCACCGATGGTGGCCCCGTGGCCACCGAGTCCACCAGCTTTGGTGGGGTGAAGGCTCGGTTCTAGTCGTTTTTTCGAGAACGATGGAAAGAGGGGCGCCCCACGGGCGCCCCTCTTTTTTGCGTCGAGGGCGTCGAGAACTGCGCAATTCGCCCCGCGAATCGAGAAAAGTGACCGGATTGGGGCTTTCTTTTCCCTCCCTCACCCCCTATATTGGTCCTGTGTGCACCGATTCGCGACGCAACCGCCCGGTTCGGGGGCGGAGGATTGGATTCGGCTCTCGGATTGATTCTTGACGTCATCGCGAATTCTCGGTACCCAAGGTTTGCTGGCGCGCTGCTTGGAGTGTTCGAGTGCGCTGGTTCCAAACTCGGTTCGAAATCGAGGGCAGAAGGTGTCTCCCCTCGACCGTCTCATGCGGCTGGCCTTCGAATCCCGAGCGGCAGCCAACGCGAGGATTCGCGATCTTTGAAGGAGGAAACATGAAACGAGTCGCTATCGTGGCTCTTGTGATGCTGACGGTGACCCTCAGCGCCGCGTCGGTATTCGCCCAGGGTTCCACTCCGGGTCAGACCATGGGGATTCTCTCGGTCTCCGGGAATGGCACCGCCTATATGCCCAACATCACTGTGGTTCCGGGCACACCTTTCGATCTCTTCATTCTGGCCGAATTGGACTATGGAGATATCGGACGGCCGTCGCTCAATGCCAGCACCGGACTGCGGGCGTGGGAGGCCGGACTCACCATCCCTTCGAGCTTCTTGATCGCCCAAGCCACCATCCGCAATGTCGCGCTGAATCTGGGGACTCCTCCCAATAC
Source organism: Candidatus Krumholzibacteriota bacterium (assembly GCA_024276305.1). GTDB lineage: Bacteria > Krumholzibacteriota > Krumholzibacteriia > JAJRXK01 > JAJRXK01 > JAJRXK01. The sequence goes on along the minus strand of JAJRXK010000041.1, from coordinate 17,841 downwards.
CGATTTCTTGGTGGGCCTTACCACCGCGATCATTGCCAACACCACTCCGATCGATCTGGTCCAGTACTCGATCGTCTTCTTCGGCGGAGCTGCCCCGACGGATTTGCTCCTGGAGCTCGGACAGGCTTCTCAGAGCAGCTTCAACCCGCCTGCAGCGGGCTTCAACGACAATATCGACGTGGGCGAGTGCATCAATCTGGCCACCGGTGGGGGCACGGAGTGTCTCCGTCCCTTTGCGGTGGTGCGGCCCGCGGTGGTGAATTGTGTGAACAATTGCATCACTCCCGTCGAGACCCCGAGTTGGGGAGCGATCAAGGCCAATTTCGGGGACTGATGCAGAAGATCTGACCTTCGGGATCAACTTCCCGGACTACGACTACATCGATGCGAGAGGGGCTCTTTGGAGCCCCTCTTTTGCGCTCGCGGAGTGGAGTCTTTGTGGCAACGGAGAGCGACTCGTTGACGACGGCGGTCCTGCGGGGCTACACTCGATAGGCCAGCCAACTCGGGTTCTTCTGCCCTCTCCCTCCCTGATCTTCCGATTCTACGGCTCGTGTCGATGAGCTGTGCTTCGGGAGAGTGCCCGTTCTGTTCTGCCACGCGGTGACCGGGCGATGGTCGTCGTTGCCCCACGAGGAGGGTTGGATTGTCGTGTTGAGAAAGACCTGGGCCATTGCGGTCCTGATCATGTTCTCCATGGGCACCGGACCGGCTGCGGCCCAGCTCGACTGGGAGGTTCTCAGCTCCAGCGCCCAGCAGATGGAAGTCCGACTCACCGTCCGCGGAGCGGAGTGGATGCGGGCCGGCACGGATCCTTCGGGGAGCCCCTGGTACCTCGTCGAAATCGATGGCGCGCACCAGAGCGGAAGCCCGGGACTGCCCATGTTGCCGCGGGCCGCGCGGTGGTTCGCTCTCCCCCCCGAGGGCGAGGCTTCGATCGACTTCGAGATCCTGGGGCGTCAGGTCTTGGGTCGCGGCAGAATGCTGCCTCATTCGACTCCCAGCATCGATCCCCAGGCCATGGACGACGAGCCCCGCCTCGTCGAACGCAGCATCGAGGGTCCGGGCTACAATCGTTTCTCCACGACGGCGGCAGAGGCGGTGAGCTTGGGCCAAGCGGTCTTCCATCGTCGCCAGCGGGTGGCACCTCTTCGAGTATCTCCGGTGTTCTACGACGCGGCGACCGGTCGGGTGGAGGTTGCCACGGAGATCCGGGTGCGGGTGCGATTCCCCCAACCCGCTGGACGCCATTCCCCGGTGAAGCCCGGGCTGCAGAGATTCCAATCGTCCCTGCTCAATGGAGAACTGGCGCGAGAGTGGGGCTGTCTGCCGCCCGAACTCGAAGGGCGGAAGAAGATCTGGGCCAGCGACGGGCTGGACTCTGGTCTACGACGCGCGGCGGTGTGGGGAACTCCCCTCTTCGACAAGAGCCGACTCCGGAGCGCCGAGATCCGTCTCCGGGTGAGCGGAACGGGATTGCATCGAGTCCAGATGTCGACGTTGCTCACCAATCACGAACTTCCCCCCTCCACTCTTCGCCGGGACCTTCGACTCTACCAGAAGCGCCGTGATTCGCCGGACTCTCCCACCTATCCCACGCCGATCACCGCGGACGTTCCGTTGTACTTCGTGGGTGATCCCGATCCCAACTCTCCCGTGGATCCGGCGGATGTGATCGTCTTCTACGGGTTCTCGGCCCAGGACGACTGGGTCGACCGCAACATCGATGGGGCGAACTTCCCGCGGGCCATGACTCTGCCTTCCATGCGCCCGGATTCCTACAATTCCGCGAACGTCTACTTCTTGGCGGCGATGGATCCGGCCGGGGGAGCCTGGGCTCGAATGCCGGTCGAAACCTTGGGCCCATCTCAGGGCAGTCCCCAATCGATGTTTCGCAAGACCAGGACCTTCACCGGGGACGCGGCCTTTCAACAGAACCCCAAGGATCCGACGGTGGAACGCTACCACTGGAACGATTGGGACGAAGTCAATGTGCAGCGCGCGGTGCCGGTCTTCGCTGCGGTTCCCGATTCGAATGTGCGATGGGCCTGGACCGTGACGTCGCGGTCGATGAACACCAATGTTCCTCACCCCGTGGATTTCTACCTCGAGGGTCTGAATGGCCGGATCGACTTGATGACCATCAACTCGGATCTGGCGCTCTACAGAGTGTTGCACGAGCTGAGAGCCGAAGTTCCCGCGAGTGCGCTCCCGGATGGGTTCGTACGTTTGGGAATGGATCACGTTCTGAACGGGAGTTCGGCGCGGGTGGGAACCTATCTGGGTCGGATCACCGTGGACTACGCTTCGATGTACCGGGCCGCCTTCAGTGATCTGGAGTTCTCCACCGGAGCGACCGGGGTGAATGTGGACATCGAGGCGACCGGCTTCGATCGTGGAGATCTCCTGCTCTTCGAAGTCACCGATCCGCGGAGGCCGAGGGCCATCACCCTGTCGCCGCAGAATGTCGTGGACGCTGGGGACGGAACCTTCACCCTCTCCCTGCATGTTCCGCAGGTGGCGGGCGAGCAACGAAGTTTTCGGGCCTCGCCTCTGATTCGGCTGGATGTTCTGCGCAATCAGGACATCGAGACGGACAACATCCCATCGGTCTTCGATACCGCGAACGATCTTCAGGTGTTGGCGGTGGGGCCGGCGGTCTTCGCCGACAAGATGCAGAGTTGGGTCCAGTGGCGTCAGGATCACGATCTCGGCTACGGGTGGCGGGTCGGCTATGTGGACGTCCAACAGATCTACGACGACTTTTCGGGAGGGCTGCAGTCCCCCGAGGCGATCCATGACTTCGTGGAATATGCCTACGTGAGCTGGGGAGCGGAAGCGCTCTTGCTGGTCGGGTACGCCAACGAAGACGCGCGTCAGATCACCTCCGATGCGGGCCCCAATCTTGTTCCGGCCCGAGTCCACCTCCAACAGTTCCTGGGAGTGACGGAGCTGCTGGCGTCGGACAAGTGGTACGCATTCATGAATCCCCGGGCTGACTTCCCGGACCGCATCGATCGAACGGCGGATCTCTTGGTGGGGCGCCTGCCAGTCGCGGACAACGAGGGGCTGCAGGTCGCTCTGGACAAGATCTTTGCCTACGAGCAGCCCCGGGCGAGTGATGACTGGCGCCGCCGGAGTTACTGGATCGCAGACGATGCCTACAGCAGCAATTATCTGGGAACGTCTCAAGGCACCTACGGTTTCGTTTCGGACGAGGTCGAATTCGGGCGCAGTCAGGAACGCAGCGCCAATCTGATCAGCACTTCGCTCGACACTCTGCAGAGCGGAATCTACTTCAACCTGGACGAGGTCACCTCGGGCTGCCGGGACGAGCTCGGCTGCACCACCGCTCCCTGTGTTGCCAGTTGCTATGCCAATCGGGGTCAGGGAAGGCTCTTCGAAGTGCTCTCTCAGGGGTGGCTCATGGTTTCCTACCAGGGCCACGCGGCCTTCAATCGGCTCGCCCACGAGACCATGGTCAATCGCAACGCTCTCGGAGCGCTACAGAATGTCGGCAAGCCCTTCCTCTTCTTCGGAATGGGCTGCCATGTCAGCGACTTCCTGCAGGCGGAAGAGGGCCGAGTGGGGACTCCGATTGGTGAGTACCTCTTCGCCCTGCCCGGCAAGGGGGCGATCGCAACTTATGGCAGTAGTGGATTCGAGTTCCTTAATCCCAATGCGACGTTCATGGAGGAGATCGCGTCGGTCTTCTGGGCGGAGGGCCGATCCACGGGGCAGCTTTCCTCTCCGCTGGCCTCTCAGTGGGTCGTGGGTGAGGCCTTGGCCCAAGCCGAACTCAATACGGTGGGCATCAGTTCGGTGTTCCGAAAATCGGAGATGATCGCGCAGTACAACCTTCTCGGCGATCCTCTGCTGCGGATGGATGCAGCTCCGCCTCGCCTGCGGGTGTGGAATTCGGGAGGCGCGCTGAGTGAAGGTGCAGATCTGGTGGCGGACGCGGGAGCGACGACGGCGAGCCTTCGTCTCGAAGCGATCGACGAGACCGGAATCTCCCGGTTGGAGATCGTCGACAGTCAGGGGCGCGATTCCACGGGGCTCCTCCAGCCATTGGCAGGCACCGATCCTCGCCGGCGGAGCTATGATCTGAACCTTCCCATTCTACCGCAGACCTACGACGTGGAGATCTCGATCCATGACGGATCCTATCCCGACACCCGACCGACTCGAAAGACCTGGCATGTCACCCTCGGTCACGAGATCTACGTGGACGGCAGCCTCTTCGATCCCGCGGCGGGATCCGGATTTCCTGTGGGTCAGACCATCGCGGTGGAGGTGCGCCTGAGCTCGCCGGTCGACCTCCAGAACTCGGACTTCGGCGCGGTGACCCTGGACGGGGGGACCGTGGGGCCGGTGACCGTGACGGGTTCGGGCCGGGACTGGACCTTGATCTTCGACGCCCGGGCAGAGGTTTCGACCGGGCAGGTGCTCAGTCTTTCGCTGGGATCGGCGACCGAAACGATTCCGTTGAGTGCGGGGACCGTGGGTGGAGCTCCTCTGGTGATCGAGGCCCACTACCCGATGCCCAATCCAGCCCGACTGGCCGGTGGACAGCCGATCTACGTTGTCGCCCGCGCCTCGGAGGCGGTAGAGTGGGCGCGGCTGACGGTCTACGACCTCTCGGGGCGGATGGTCTACGAGAGGAGAGACGACGGGCTGTCGTTGGGGAGCGGCGAGCTCAGCCTCGCCTGGGATGGGCGCACGTCGGACGGGTCGGAGATTGCCAACGGCACCTACTTCTATCGTCTCGAAGTGGGGGCGGGCACTCGCGCGGCCCGCAGCAACATGGGACGCATCGTGGTGATGCGCTGACGACGGGCAGCTTCGGCCTTCCCGTCGTCGGGGAGGCCGAATGGACGATCGAGAACTTCACGCGGCCCTGCGGTCCTTGGCGACCGAATCGCGCAATCCGGACACCCTGGACCTCGACACTCTGGATTCCCTGGAGATCCTGAGGCGGATTCACGCCCAGGATCGCAGCGTGATGGATGTGGTCGATGCGGCCCTGCCCGACTGGAGTTGGGTCGTCGACGAAATCGTGGTGCGCTTTCGAAAGGGCGGCCGGCTGTTCTACGCCGGTGCAGGGACTTCCGGACGTCTCGGAGTCCTCGATGCGGCCGAGTGCCCACCGACCTACAGCACGGACCCCGGCCGGGTGGTGGGTCTCATCGCCGGAGGCCATGACACCCTGGTGCAGAGCCAGGAGGGCGTGGAGGACGACCCCGAAGGGGGAGCACGAGCGGTCGATGCCCACGGCCTGGGCGATCGGGATGTCCTGGTCGCGATCTCGGCCAGCCGCCGCACTCCCTATGCCTTGGGAGCGGCCCTGCGGGCTCGGGAGCGGGGGGCCTGGACTTGTTTACTGGCCTGCAATCGGGTGGATGGAGAGACCCGGAATTGCGTGGACCGAGTGGTGGAAGTGGTCACCGGCCCCGAGGCCATCGCCGGAAGCACGAGGATGAAGGCCGCGCTGGCGCAGAAGATGATGCTCACCATGCTCAGCACTGCGGTCATGGTGCGTTGCGGAAAGGTCTACGGCAATCTGATGGTGGATGTCGCTCCGACCAGTCAGAAACTCCGGGAGCGAGCCAAGGGCCTGGTCATGGACCTGGCAGGAGTCGACTACGACCGTGCCGCAGCTCTCCTGAAGGAGAGTGGAGACGACGTGAAGGTGGCGATTCTCATGGCCCGATGCTCCCTCGGGGTCGGCGATGCTCGGCAACGTCTGGCGGCGGCGGATGGAGTGCTGGCTCGGGCCCTCGAAGCAGGGGCGAGGGAGGAGAGGTGAAGATCCCGGGATCAGGGTTCCGCGCAGCGTGGTCACGACTCCTTCCGCTATTGGCGGTGGGGGTGCTCTTCTCCTGCCAGTCGGAGTCCTCGGGGGACCGAAGCTCCCAACGGGGAGAGGATTCTCCCTCCGCTGAAGAGCGGGCTTCGACGACCAGGTCCGAGGTCCTTTCCCTCCGGGTGGCTCTCCTCAGCCCGGCTCTGGGCCTCGACGAGGGACTCCGGGAGTGGGGCGAGGTTCATGGGGCGAAGGTATTGGCGGATGTGGTCGAGGATCCTCTCGGAGCGGGGGTCGAATACGCGTTGGTGGAAGTGGAGGCCTCCGACCTCGGGGATCTGGTCCAGTCACGGCGGTTGCGGCCCCTCTCTGGATTGCGGACGGAATCCGAGGCCCTGGCGGCGAATGAGACGGGTCTCTTCGAGGCGCAGCTCTACGGAATGGCTTGGCGGGGCGCTCTCCACGGCGTCGCTCTGCCCGCGCCCATCGAGTCCGGGCCGGATCTCCAGTCCTGGTCGGCTCTGGCCCGGTTGGGGCAGCGGCTCTCCGGAGTGGCACTGTGGCAAGATGACCGGGGAGTGGAAGCCTGGGCCTTCCTGGCCTTGAGTGTCGGGAGTGGGATGCGTTTTTTCGATGCGCAGAGGGGTACGCTTCGCCTCGACGGTGACGAAGCGGTGGAAGCTTTGTCGTTCTTGGCTCGTCTTCACGGTCGCGCGCCGCGAATCGATTCGACCGAAGAGTTGGATTCTCACCTTCTGGCCGGGGGGGTGAGCAGCGCCCCTTCGAATTACGGAGGCACTTGGATGGGTTGGCCTCGGCCCCAGGGCGGCCGGCCGGTGGCCTGGGTGGAGGCCAGACTCCTCTGCGAGCCACGGCAGGCGCCCTATGCCGAACTCGCCGAGTCGCTGGTACGGTGGCTCGTTTCGGCGGAGGCCGCGGCGCGACTCGGGGAGGGGGCGACCGAGCCCTGGGTCTCCCTTCGCCGGGACACCCTTTCCGAGGTCGATGCTCTCGCTCTTCCGGCCTTGGTGGGAGAGCGTCGGGCTCTCGAACTCTGGTCGGGCGCGGTGACCGCGGTCATGGATCGGCGCCGGTCGGCGGAGGCTGCACTCGAGGAGGCCCAGGATCAGTGGGCGATGGAGCAGCGCGGACCATGATCCCGGACCGACGACTGCAGGCGGTCGGATTGATGTGTGGGACCAGCTTCGATGGCATCGATGCGGCGTGGGTGGAAATTCCAGGGCCGGACCGTTGGTCCGAACTCCGAGTTCTGAGCCATGTGGTCGAGCCCTTCGCCGAGGTGAAGGTCGAACGGCTGCGAGATCTGGCCGCGGGTGCGGAGGCTCGCGCCGCGGAAATCAGCGAGTTGAGGTTTTCTCTGGCCCGGGACGAGGCGCGTGCGGTCCGCCGGGTGTTGGGGGTGCCTCTGGGCGAGGCGGTGAAGGTGGACTATGTGGCGGCCCACGGAGTCACCCTCTGTCACCGTCCCGATGCGCCACGGGCCCATGGATGGCAACTGCACTGCGGTGCGGTTCTGGCGGCCGATCTCGGATGTCCGGTGGTCGACGAGTTTCGGGCCGCGGATCTGGGGGTCGGGGCGCAAGGGGCTCCGCTGGCTCCCCTCGTGGACTTGGCGCTGCGATCAAGTGAAGACGAGGACCGTGCCATCCTGAATCTGGGGGGAGTGGCGAACATCACGCTCCTGCCCGCCGGATGCCAGGGGCCGGAGGAAGTGATCTGCGGCGATGTGGGTCCGGCCAACCTTCCTCTCGATCACTTGGCCCGGCGCCACTTGGGTCGGGACTACGACGAGGATGGAACCCACGCCGACCGGGGAAGAGTGAACCATCGGGTGGTCGAAGAGTTCCTGCGGGAGGATTGGGTGGACCAAGGGCTCCCACGGAGTTTCGGTCGGGAACAGTTCGGAGAGGCATGGGTCGCCGCTCTCGAGTCGGCAATGCCGGCGGCACCGGTCGAAGACCTGCTGGCCACGGTCGTGGCCATCGAAGTGAGAGCTTTGGTTCGCTTCGTGGAACGCTTCGCTTCGGGGTGGAGGCGCCGGAAGACGAGGTGGCGTTGCTATCTCACCGGCGGTGGCCGCCACAATCGAGCTTGGTGGAAGCGAGCCCAAGCCGAAGTGCCGGAGGTCGAAATCCGAGGTGTCGAAGACCTGGGGATTTCTCCCGATGCCAAGGAGGCCGTCGACTTCGCCTATCTCGGAGGGCAGGCTCTCCGGGGACGGTCGGTGGGTGGAGCCCTTCTCACCGGCGCGCGAGACCAACTGGTGCTGGGAAGCATTCACGACCCTTGGGGACGTCGAGAAACATGAACCAGAATTCGAGGCTCGTCCTCTGCGCGACCGTTCTCTGGGGCGTGGGGCTTCTGGTCAGCGCTTGTGGGGGACGGCCCACCACCACTCTGTCGACCCAGGCTCTGCCGCCGGTCGACCACATCGATCCGACCACCGCGGTGCGGGAGGTCTGGCAGGGCCGTCGGCCGGTGCGCATCGGTCTCCGGGTCGGGGTCGATGCGATTGCACTTCAGTCGGCGCGCGCCTGCGTCCTGCGCGACGGCGCAGGACGGAGTCTGGCGCAGTGGCCCAGCTCGGTGTCTCTGGAGTTTCGACCCGTTTCGGGCGGCATCGAATGGCGTCGTCAGGGCGACGGTCCCTGGCGTCGCGGCCCCTCCCGCCTGCGCTTGGAGAGGAGCGAGGGCCAGTTGTGGACCCTCGATGGAGATCGATACGCGGGCTCCCTCGTGGTGCGCAAGGAGGGCTCGACCGGCCTGACTCTGGTCGAAGAAGTCGGTCTCGAACGCTATCTCGAAGGAGTCGTTCCCTGGGAGATCGGTCGGCCCGAGGGGGAGGCCTTCACTGCGGTCCAGGCCCAGGCCATCGCCGCTCGCACCTACGCCTACGCCCATCTGGGACATTGGGAAGCGGAGGGATTCGACCTGCGCGCCGACGTGGGCGATCAAGTCTACCGGGGACGCAGCGGAAGCTCGGAGATCACCGACCGTGCAGTGCGGACCACTGCGGGCCGGGTTCTGGCCTTCGAGGGACGGCTCATTCGCGCTTACTACTCGAGCACTTGCGGGGGCTATTCCTCCGACCTCGTGGACGTGTGGCAGAAAGAAGGAGCGCCCTACTTGGTCGGGGGACTCGATCGATGGCGCGGTCGGACGGCCTGTGCCGCAAGCCCTCACTTCCGGTGGACCGAGAGTTGGAGCGCACGCGAATTGGGAGAGATCCTGCGACAGGAGTTGCCGCAGTTGGTGGGGCAGAGCCTGGATCCCCGCGAGATCGGCGTCCTCGAAGGGCTCGAGGTCCTCGACCGCGATCGGTCCGGACGAGTGCAGCGCTTGGGCATCCTCACCGATCGAGGCCATTTCGAAGTCTGGGGAGATCGGATCCGCTGGGCCCTGCGCCCGGCGCGTGGACGCTTCTCGATTCTACGGAGCACTCTCTTCGACATCATCGAGCACCGCCGCGATGGCAAGCTCGTGGGGGTGGAACTCCACGGTGGCGGATTCGGGCACGGGGTGGGGCTCTGTCAGACCGGCGCGCTCCAGCGGGCGCGTTGGGGACAGAGCGCCGAGGAGATTCTGGCCCACTACTACCGGGGAGCTTCGGTGGTGAGCGTCGACGATCTCCAGCCGACTGCGGTGGTGCTGCGTTGAAGTCCCTGCGGGCGTTGGTGGGTTTGGAGGGTACCCGACTGCGAGCCGACGAGCGCGAGGTCCTGGTCCGCGAAGGCATTCCGGGGGTGCTTCTCCTGCGACACAATGTGCGGTCGAGCGAGCAGCTCCGCGAGCTCTGCGCCCAGGTTCAGGATGCCGTTCGTGAGGCGACGGGTCATCCCGCCATCCTGGCGGTGGACGAAGAAGGAGGAGCGGTCTCGCCACTCGCGCCGGCCCTCGGCCCGTCGGTCTCCGCGCGGAGCTTGGGCCAGGTCGACGAGGTCGACTACACCAACCGGGTGCACCGGGCGCGGGCGGTGCGCTGCCGGGAGCTCGGGGTGGGAATGGTGCTGGCCCCGGTGGCGGACATCGACCGCATCGGCAATCCGGTGATCGCGACCCGGGCCTTCGGGACGACGGTCGACGGGGTGACTCGGCATCTGTTGGCGGCGATGCGTGGGCTCCGCGACGGAGGGGTGCGGCATTGCGTGAAGCATTGGCCGGGGCACGGAGCGGTCAGCATCGACAGCCACGAGTCTCTCCCCACTCTCGAGGTCGACGCCGAGGAGTGGAAGGCCGTCGATTGCCGGCCCTTCCGCGCCGCGGTCGAGGCCCAGGCCGACGCGCTCATGGTCGCTCACCTTCGCGCTCCGTTCCTCGACCCGAAGGCGGGTCCGACCTCCGCTTCGGAGGTCGTCGTTCGGCAGTGGCTTCGTCAACGGTGGAGATTCGAGGGTGCGATTCTCAGTGACGCTCTCGAGATGGGAGGCTTCGCGGGCTCCGCTCCGGTTGCGGCTCTCGATGCCGGTTGCGATCTCCTCTTGCTCGCCACCCCGGTCGGACGATTGCGCCCCGAGATTCTCGAGGCCCTTGCGGCACCCCGAGAGGATGATGCTCTCGCGGCGGACCGGATCCGTCGTCTGCAGCCACCGTCGCCGACTTCGGCGGAGGGCCCTTCGGCTTCGGAACTCGGCGAGTTCTTGGCCTCGGCGGTCGGGGGTTGGTGGAGCCGAATGGGATGGGGTGGAAGTGCGAGGTCCTGGATTCTGGTGGACGCGGCGAGTCTTGATCGACTGGTCCGCCCCCCGCGAGGATTCGACCTCGTCGGGGAGGCCGTCGCCTCGTCCGGCGGAGGCCGAAACCCTCTGCAAACGGAGTTCGAGGAGGCCTGGGCCGTTCCGCCCCGGTGCAGCTTCTGTCTCGAATCGGCCGCGGAAGTGCCCTCGGTGGAGGCGGCAGAACTCGATCCTCTCGACCGAATCGTGGTGGCTTCGGTGCGGCCACTGGGCCCGCAGCTCCGGGCTTGGCTGCTCCGCCTTCTGAACGAATTCCCGAACTGTGAGATTGCCGGATTGGGGGCCGCCGCTGCCGATCTGGACCAAGAGGGGGAGATCGGCCGGTGGCTCCATGCCCGGGGCCGGTCGGCGGTGTTCTGCGCCGATCTCCATGCCGCAGCGCGGAGGGCGGTGGCGGGCCGTACACCCCCCGAGGGCTCGGTTGACATCGACCAGGGCCGTTGCTAGATTGCTGCTCCCTGCGGGGGCGTAGTTCAGTTTGGTTAGAACGCCGGCCTGTCAAGCCGGAGGTCGCGAGTTCAAGTCTCGTCGCTCCCGCCATTTCTTCGAGGACTCCACTGCATGAGCAGTGGAGTTTTCTCGTAGGTTCTCGACTGTGCAGATTGTTCGTACACGGACGAGAATGGGCGGAAGGGTGGCGACGGGGAGAGATCCGGCCTAATGTTTTGCCAGAACATCCGAGGCCGCCCGATCCTCCACCCGGTGCGGGACGACGGTGTTCCGCCCTTCGACCCCGTAGTCGGAGGGCATTTTCTTGAGGGCATTCCTCGATGCCACGGTCGGCGCTTTGGTCTAGTCTAGCTCTCCGCTCTCGAAGATTGGCCTGTGTGATTCGGTTCTCGGAGGGTCTGCCCATTCATGTCCCGCGCTGATGTAGTTTTTCACGGTCACTTCTATCAGCCGCCCCGGGAGAATCCCTGGACGGATGTGGTCGAGCGCGAGTGGAGCGCCGATCCCTTTCACGACTGGAACGAGAGGATCGCCCACGAGTGTTACGCCGCGAATGCCGCTTCGGCGGTCTACGACGCCCAAGGTCAGCTCGAGGCAATGCTCGACAACTACGAATGGATCAGCTTCAACTTCGGGCCCACTCTCCTGCGGTGGATGGAGACCGAAGACCCGCGAACTCTGGAGCGCATCGTGGAGGCCGATCGGCGGAGTCGTCTTCGCTTGGGGGGGCACGGCAACGCTCTGGCCCAGTGCTACAACCATGTCATTCTTCCGCTGGCCGATGCCCGCGATCGCCGGACCCAGATTCGATGGGGTTGTCTCGAGTTTCTGCACCGCTTCGGACGACCTCCCGAGGGGATGTGGTTGGCGGAAACGGCCGCGAATCACGAGGTTCTCGAGGAGCTCATCGAGCAGCAGATTCGATTCGTGGTCTTGGCCCCGAGACAGGCGGCTCGGATCCGAATGGATTCCTCGGAGGAGTGGATCGGGGTCGAAGGGGGAGTGGATCCTTCGCGAGCCTACCGCTACTGCTCCCGGCGTCCCTCGGGCGGGACTCTGGGGGTCTTCTTCTACGATGGTGCGCTTGGCGCCGCCTGTTCCTTCGGCCGCGCTCTGAGCGACGGTCGAGCTCTGGCCGATGCCTTCGAGGCGGCCTTCGATCCCTCGCGTGACCATCGGCAGTTGCTCCACGTCGCCGTCGATGGCGAGACCGCCGGCCACCACGTGCCGTGGGGCAACCTCGCTCTGAGCTGGGCTCTGGCCCGCGAGCTTCCGGCCCGGGGCTTTCGCCTCACGAATTACGGACAGTATCTGGAGGAGAACCCGCCCGAGGTGGAGGTGGAACTGGACCTCGGTCCTCTCGGCGAAGGCTCGAGTTGGAGCTGCGCCCACGGGGTCGGGCGGTGGATCCGCGACTGCAGCTGCCGGATCGCGCCGGGGGCGCCCACCTCCCAGGCCTGGAGAACGCCGCTGCGCGAGGCCCTGGACTTGATCCGTGATCGCAGCCGCGAAGTCTTCGAAGAGCAGATGTCCGAGTTGGTGGCCGATCCCTGGAAGGCGCGGGACGAATACGTCGAGCTTCTGCTCGACCCGAGCCCCGAGGCCCGAGATCGTTTCTGGGCCCGCCATGGCCTTGTCGAGGAAATGGATGCGGCGCAGCGCCGCCGCCTGTGGACTCTGCTCGAGATGCAGCATCAGGCCCAGCTCATGTACACCAGCTGCGCCTGGTTCTTCGATGATCTGGCCGGACTCGAGGCGGTGCAGATCCTGCGCTACGCCGCCCGCTGTCTGGAACTCTTCGACGAAGTCGGGGTGGTTTCGCCGCGGGCGGAATTCTTGGATCGCTTGCGCGAAGCGCAGACCAACGAAGATCCTCCGCGCAATGGAGCGGAAGTCTTCGAGCGGGATGTGGAATCGGTTCGGGTCACGGCAGAACGGGTCGTGGCGCATCTGGCGATGTTGGCCACGCTCCGCCCGCCGGAAGCATCGGGAAGCTTCGGCCTCTGGGACTATCACCGCGAACAGTTTCACCTCCGCCAGAAGGGTGAGCTGCGCCTGGTGACCGGCCGCTTCCGGCTCCAACATCGGCGGACCGAGAGTCTGGCCGACCTCCAGGTAGCCATGGTTCACCGGGGGGGAATCGAGTTCTGCACCGCGGTGCGTCCCTTCGACGAAGCGGGCTTCGTCTCGATGCAACAGGCCATGCACGAGGCCTTCGACAGCTCCGGCGAACAGGGACTGATCGCCGAACTCGACCACCACTTCCAGATGCCGCGATATGGCGTCGAGGACCTGCTCGAGCCCGGATACCAGCAATTCTTGGCGGAGATCTTCTCTTCGGTGACCGAGGTCTTCGGCGAGAGCAACGCCCGACTCTACGACGAGTATCGATCGTTGCTCCATGACCTCCGGGAGCTGGGATGGGAACTGCCGGATGAGCTCCAGTCGACCATTGCTTTCGCCCTCCGTCGTCGGCTCGAAGCGCGTTTGCTGAGGTGGGTGGAACATCCCGATCTGGAGGAGGATCCCGAATTACTCCACCTCGTGCGCGAGCTTCACCTCCACCGGGCTCAGTTGGTGTCTCCGACCCTGACCCGGGCCTTCGCACTCCAAGTCGAAGAGGCGATGGACGCGGCGGCTCGATCGCTCGGGGCCGACGGATTCGACTCCGCCCTCGAAGGGCTGAAGATGGTGTTGCGCGGTCTGCGCTGGGTGGAAGAGCTGGGGTTGGAAGTGGATCTCCGGCCGGTACAGACGCGCTTCGTCGAGGAAGTGCATCCTCGGATGCCCCGACCCTACCCTTCGGTGGCGTCGCAGGTGAGGGCCGCACTGCACTTCTCTCCTCAGCTCGAGGAGTGATTCGGCTCGCCCCTTGCAGAATCTCCCCCGAGCGGCCGGGACTTCGGTCACGGGGCTTCGAGATCTGCGAAAGGGCGTCCATGTCCAGACTTCTCGGCAGAGCAGCGCACGTCGGTGGAGAGGGCCTCTCTCTGCGGATCGGAGTCGTGGTGCTGCTCGGAATTCTTCCCCTGATGGTAGGAGCGTGGACCGCGGAGGCAGGCGCTCTCGACTCGGCAAGACCCCAACGTCGCGGGGGGATCGTGGGGGGAGTTCTCGGCCGTGGCAGCGGGAGTTTCGACCTTTCGCGCAATGGGGACTCTCGGAGCAGTGGGTGGGGTAGCGGAGGTACTGTCGTTCGGGGGCGCGTGGGTTGGGCCATCACCGAGGAGCTGGTGATCCTGGGCGAGTACGGAGTCTGGCGCCGTCCCGAGAGTGCTTCGGACAGCTCTGGCACGGCCTCGACTTCGAGTCTCGGCACCGTGGATCGTTACCTCGGGTCGGGTCTGGTCTCGGTCAATCTCTATCCACACCTCGGTGGATTTCTGCTCAGAGCGGGAGTGGGCTACGGGCAGACTTCGGCCACCATTGTCGATTCTACGGGGAGTGCATTGAGCGCGAGCGGGAAGGGGCCGATCATCGTGCTGGGGGTGGGCTATGAGCACTTCTTCGCCCACGACATGTCGGTGGTGTTCGGCGTGGATGCGGGCCGGGTCGACGGTGGAGCCGAGATCTCGGGCAATACCCTCCAGTACACCATCGCCTTCCAGGCCTATTTCCCCCGCGGATTTCTCCACGAATTGTTCTAGTTGTGTCTCGGAAATTGTTGATGGTTGGGAGCGAGAAGATCCTGGCTGCGTGAGGGGCCGAGGTCTTCTACTCGACGGGCAGGGTACTCTGGAGCGGCTCGAGCATGCCCTTCTCCACGGCCTCGGGGTCGGGGCGATCGGGGCGTTTCTGCCAGTAGGTGGTCGAGAAGGGCTGGGCCGACATCGCCATACCACATGCCCGGCAATGGAACGCTGTGCGGATCTCCGGTCAGTGTTGCGGGTGTAGAAGCCGGCCTTCCGGACGGGCCAGGGACCACCCATATGATTGTGGTACTTGCACTTGCGGTTGGTGCAGTGGGGTAGGGGCTGGCCTTTCGGGATCCGGTCGACCATGTCCATGATCCTGGACAGCGCACGGACCAGGCCCAACAACGATTCATCCCATCAACAATTTCCGAGACACAACCAATTGTTCTGAACCGAGGGGCTCGATTGCGCAGCCCCGGTGCTTCCTGTTATTCTGGGAGCCCCTCCCGAGGAAATCCCATGCCCGATTCGCATTCTCAGTCTTCCGCCGCGCAGCCCTCGGCCGCGCGTCCGCGTCTGAAGTCGAGGGGCTACGCCCATGCGGCCCGAGATCTCCGCCGCGAGCTGGGTCAGCAGCTTCCGCGGCCGGCCCTCCGGCAGCTGCATCAGAAGAGCCCCGGGCGCCACTTCGCCATCGTGGTCCGCCAATTCCTCCTCCTCTTTGCCTGCGGAGCCCTGAGCTGGAAGGTCTCCAGTGGGTGGGTGTGGATTCCGGCCGCGATTCTGGAGGGATTCACTCTCTTCAATTTCACGGTCCTGCTCCACGAGCAGGTCCACGAAGCCATCTTCGAGGGGCGCCATCCGCGGGTGATGCGGTGGCTGGGGCATCTCTACGCCTTTCCCAGCGGGATCAGCGCTTCCCAATTCACCCGATGGCACCTCGATCACCACGACAATCTCGGCAGCGATGACGAGGATCCCAAGCGGGCCCACCTCTCTCCCAAGCGCAATGCCCGATGGTACAAATTGCTCTATCTCACGCCCGCTCTCTTCCCCATCTATTTTCGGGCGGCTCGGCGGGAGACTGCGACCTACGAACCCGAGCTGCGTCGGGCGGTGAGCCGGGAGCGTGCGTGGACCATGGGAGCTCATGTGGCGATCGCGGCGGCGTTGTGGTGGTGGGGAGGCGCGGGAGTGCTGTCGAGAGTCTATCTGGTGCCCTATTTCTTGGTCTTTCCCGTGGCCTTCACGCTGAACCGGTTGGGACAGCACTACCGGATCGATCCCGCGGATCCTCGGCACTGGAGCACCCGAGTCGACGGCAACCGGATCTGGCACTTCCTGTTCCTCTATTCGAACTTCCACCTCGAGCACCACTACTTTCCGAGAGTGCCCTTCTACCACTTGGCAGAGCTGAACCAACTGCTGCGGCCCTACTTCGAAGAGCATGGCATCGAGAGCCATGGCTACTTCGAAATCCTCGAGGACTGGTTCGTGCACAATCGTCCGCCCCATCAGAATTGGGATCGGCCGAGGGATTCTTCGACCGCGGCGCTGTCCTGAGATGTTGCGGAGGGGTGAGCTTGCCCACTGCAACGACAAAGGCCGCTCGTGGAGAGCGGCCTCTGGACCTGGATTCCAGAGAGTTGCCCGGCCGGGGGACTAGAACTTCTCTCCCCGCTTGCGCATCTTGCGCAGGACTTTGTCGATGCCGTGCTTGGAGATGGTCTTGATCCCCCGCGCGCTCACCGTCAGGGTCACGAAGCGACCTTCGTCGGCGGACCAGAACTTCTTCTTCTGAAGATTGGGAAGGAAGCGGCGCTTGTTCACGTTGTGGGCGTGGCTCACGCGGTTGCCCGACATGGGTCCTTTTCCGGTGACCTGGCAGCGCTTGGACATGGCCGACCTCGAGAATCTCTGGAGTCCGGCGGGGCCGCGGGGGCTCCCGCCAAGAAAACATCACGAATGGCCAAGTATAGCGGAAGCGCCCCGGGGCGCAAGGCTCAGCCCTCGTCTCCGAAGGGATTGGGGGGCTTGTGGCCGCGGTAGCGCTCGTACTCCCGCTGAAGTTTCGTTTTTTGTTCGTGTTCGGGGGGCTGGCTCGCCTGGAAGAGCTCGTCGAGCGCGCTCTGCTCGGCTTCGATCTTGGCTTGGAATTCGGCCATCTCTCGCCGGATGAGGTCGGCATCCTCCTCGTCCCGGTCGAGTTCTTCGAGGTCGAGATGCTGACCGACTTTGAGCCGGAGATCGTGGGCGGAGCGGATCTCTTCGATGATCTTTCGATCTCGTAGACCCCGGAGAATCACCCGGGTGTGGTCGATGTGCCAGCCCAGCAGCTCCGCGACGTCCTCCTCTCGGGGCAGGATTCGATTGCGGTGCTCGAGGATGCGGATGGCTGCCACCGCGAGGTGTCCGTCGGTGTATTCACTGCTCTTGGCCATGCTTTCCCCCTCTCGTCTGGACCGGGAACAGAGTAGCGCGACGGAGGGGGATTGTCCTCCCTCGACCGATCCTTCCGCGGGAGGCTTGATCGATGCGGGAGCCGGTGCCTATGCTGGCCTCGTCCCCCCTCCTCTGGCCGGACCGCAGGACCTTCGATCTTGGTGAGAGAGATGCTTCCATCCCGACTGCCGTGGCTCGCGCTTCTCTGTGTGGTGGTCTCGGTCTGCGCTTCCGCCACGGAGGGAGGGGAGGAGGGAGTCCACTGCTGGTCCCTCGAAGACGAAGGTCTTCGCCTGGAGGGGCAGGAACTCTCTCGCGACCTCCTCTTCGCGCGCATCGACAGCCTCGAGGGAAGAGTGGGCCGGCTTGGGGTGGAGGAGCGGCCGGAGCTTCTGTTGCGTTTGGCCCAGCTCTACCTGGCCACCGATCTCACCAAGCATCGTCGCTATGCCCTCGATCTCCTCGAGCGGGTGATGGACCTCGATCCGCAGCGCTACGAAGCGGCCGAACTCTGGGCCGCAGTGGTGGCCCGGATGCGCTATCTCTCGCGGGCGAAGGTCCGATTGGAGGAGAGCGTGGACCAATTCCCCCGGGATCCTCGGGCCGCGACCCAACTCGGACGCTTCTACTTCGGAGAGGCTCGGCGCCGCATGTTGGGATCGGTCTTCGAAAAGGCTGCAGCCTCCTTCCGCCAGGCCCTCGAAGTGGATCCTGGCTTTGCCCCCGCCTGGAAGGGACTGGCGCTCTCCGAATT
>JAJRXK010000040.1 GCA_024276305.1 Candidatus Krumholzibacteriota bacterium | reverse complement strand
TTTCCTCCGAAGAGCTTCGAACCCCACTTGTCGATCGCCTCTCCAACCCGATCCCGAGCCGCGTCCGACCCCGCCTCCCGCGCCTGGGCCTCGAGAGAAGCAAAGTCGATTTCCACTTGAGGGGACGAGGCCATTCCGGCCACGTTCACCCCGAAGGCGAAGCGGCCGTCCTCGTCGCGCAGGAGTTCGGCCAACGGTCCCAAGGCTCCGAGCTGGGGCATGATCCCGCGGGGCAGACGTATGTCGAGTCGATAGTCATTGCTTCCGTCGAGGCCGATCGATCCCGCCAACGCCACTTCGGTCTCGCCCCTCAACAGGACTCGGTCGAAGAACACCCGGCCATCGTCCACCCGCAATCCCAGGTCCAGCCCGCGGAATCGCAACTGGCGCCAATCCTGACCATGGCTTCCCAGGAATTCGGCGACTTCCTCTCCCAGCAGGGGGGTCGTCGCCACCTGACCTTCTCCGCATTCCAGCTGGATCTGCCCGGTCAACGCCGCGAGGGCTCGGGAGGGATCTTCCGCCATCGCGCCTCGGACCGAGATCTCCCCAAAGACCCGGGTCTCGAGGGCCCTTGCCAGAGGAGGGACCAGGGAGGCCAGAAGGGTCCGCGCCGGAAGGTCCTCGATTTCCAGATCTCCCTCCCAGCCCGGCCCATCCACCTTGGCGTCGACACCGAAACTCCCTCGGATCCGACCCTCGTCCAAGCGGGCTTCGAAGTCCTCCACCCGCAGAACTTGGTCTTCGAAACGCAGGCCTCCGGCCAGATCCCGCAGGACCCAGCCCTCGACCTTGCGAGCGTCTTCGGCCGACGCGGCCGCGAAAGCCTGGGAGTCGAAGCGGTCGAGACTCCACTTCCCCTCCCACCTCGGCTGCGTATCCAGTCCTTCGCCCCGAAGGTCGGCTCGACCTCCCTCGATCCCTGCCCCCTCGAAGCGCAGACCTTGGATGCTCATCTCGCCCCCTTGGCCCGCCACCTTTCCGCCGGTGGCCCGCAGGGGCTCGGACCATCCCCCCGGACGCAGACTCAGACCCTCGAGTTCTGCGCCGTAGCGAATCCGCGGATCTTCACCCCGCGCCAGGGATCGGGAATCGGTCCGAAGCGCGACCCAGGCCCGGGCCTCTCCCCCCAACCGCCCCCCCTCCTCGGAGAGGTCGATCTCCAACCGACTCAGCTCGATCCTTCTCGACTCCGCTTCGAAGGTCCACTCCCCCCCCTCTCCCATCTCCCAACGTCCCTCGACCCGTCCCCGGGCCTGGCCCGAAGAGAAACCTGGCCGAGGGCTCTGCTCTCCTCGAAGGAGGTGGGACTCTTCCAACCCCGCCCAGAGCTCGGGGAGCTCCACCTGCACCTCCCCTTCGAAGGTGGCGGTCGACTCTCCCGCATCCCACTCCATGCGCCCTTCGCCCTGCAGTCCCAGGCCCTCGAAGTGGGTCAGCTCGAGGTCCAGGACCGAGGCATCGGAACGACCCTGCAGACGGCCCCGTGCGCGGAGGTCGGAGAGCGCGATCCGCAGGCCGTCGGGGCCCTTCCAATGGGCGGAAAAACCCTTGATGGACCAGTCGTCGGCCTCGAAACGACCGCGCCAGAGGGGGGCGATTCGTGCCCGCACCACCACCCTGGCCGCAGTGGCTCCGAAGGCCTGAACCGCGATGCGCCCCTCTGGATCCTGAACGCTCAGATCCGAGATCTTCAGCCCCAAGGGCCAGGGGAACGAAAGCTCGGCCCGGTCGGCTTCGACCACCAGTCCGGTGCGCACGCGGACCTGTTCGAGCGCGACTTCCTTCCACCGCTCCGCCGGAATCAATCGGGGCAAGAGAACCAGAGCCCCGGCCACCAGAACCACCGCTGCGATCGAGACTCGCCCCAGGTGCCACTTTCGACTCATCGCGACGACTCCTTTCGGTCGCGGACACGGTGGGCCTCGGTCAGAATCCCGCCTCCGACCGCGAGGTCTTGGTGGTAGAGAACCACCGCCTGACCCGGAGCCGGGGCCCGGTCTTCCTCGGCCAGAAGGAGGTGCAACCTTCCGGCCTCGGGGTCGTGTCGCAGTTCTGCACAGGCAATCCCGCGGTGGCGGTAACGTGTGCGTACGGTCAATGCCTGGTCCAGCCACCGCGGGTCGCGGACCACAGCCTCTTTGCAACGCAGCTCCTGCCGACCCAGATCGGATTCGCGGCCGACCACCACTCGCCGAGTCTCTGCCTCCAGGCGCACGACGAACCAGGGACGCCCTCCCCCCAGACCGAGGCCCCGACGCTGGCCCACGGTGAAGAATTCGATCCCGGGATGGGTCCCCAGAACGCGCCCGTCGAGATCGACGACCTCCCCGGACCGTGCGGTCGGACCCAACAGGGCGGTGCGATCTCCGTCGGGGACGAAGCAGAGCTCCTGGCTCTCGGGGGCTTCGGCCACCGGAAGTCCCTTCTCTCGGGCCACCGTCCGCACCTCCTCCTTCACCAAGTTCCCCAAAGGGAAATGGATCTTCTCGAGGAGCTCCGAAGGAAGACGATGCAGGAAGTAGGACTGATCCTTGGAAGCATCGACTCCGCAGCGGACATAGCGCGCATCGCCGACTCGGACCTGACGCACATAGTGACCGGTGGCCACGCAGTCGGCACCGATGCTCTGGGCGAAGCGCAGGAGTTGAGGAAAGCGCACTCGAGTATTGCATCGGAGGCAGGGAGTGGGAGTACGTCCAGCGCGGTACTCGGCGCGGTAGTCCTCCACCACCATCTCCCCGAAGGCATCCGCCAGGTCGAGGACATGGTGAGCGATTCCCAGTTCGGCCGCGACCTCCGCCGCCGCCTCCATGGCCTCGAGTCCGCAACAACTGCCGTGAGTGGCCGCGACTTCGAAGGGGGCCTCGTCGAAACAGAAATTCCGCGTGGTCACCGCGGTGACTTCGCAGCCGGATTCGCGGAGCAGATGGGCGGCGACCGCGCTGTCCACGCCTCCAGACAGTCCCAGAACGACGCGCGTCCCCCGCGCCGGGCAGGGGACGTCACGATAAGGAGGCGGCCAGGTCATGATGGGGTCGCGTCAGCTCCCACTGGCCGGGAGTTCCGGAGTCTCCGCGGTCATCATCTGGTGGATGATCTCGATGTTCTTCTGGCTGCGCTGTCCCAGATCCGAATCCGCGTCGATGTCCACACAGGCCTGCCACTCGTTGATGGCCTCCCGATAGACTTGGTTGTCGGCGAAGAGAATGGCCAGGTTGTAGTGCGCAAGCTGCGACTTCGGATTCGCGGCCAGAGCCTTCTCGAAGTGGTCGATCGCAGCCCGGTATTGGCGCTTGCGGAAGTAGACCCCGCCGATGTTGCAGAGGGTGCGGTCCTCATCGGGTTCGATGGCCAGAGCCTTGTTGTAGACCTCGAGGGCATCGTCGAGCCGACCGAGCTCGTCGTAGGCGCCTCCCAGATTCACCAGTGCCCCGACGAATTGCGGATCGAGTTCCACCGCGCGTTCGAAGTTCTTCACCGCATCGTCCATCTTGGTCATGTCGTAGTAGAGATTGCCCAGACGGAAGAGCAGGTCGACACGGTCGGGAGACTTGGCCAATTCCTTCGTGAGGTATTCGACCCGGAGGTTGTCGTCCGGCAGGGACTCGAGGTGTGCCTTCATGTCCGCGGGAAGGTCGTACTTCGCGGCCCAAGCGGCGGACGATCCCAGCGCAAGAGCGAGCACCATCCACATGCCCAGCCAAGCCGTCCTCGCCAGGGTGGTCCTTCTTGTAGCAATCTTCATCGAGATCATCCTTTCCGATCCTCACCGTGCGTCCCACGCCTTGGTGTCCGCCAGCTTAGCGTCCCCCCAGACCTGGAATCAATACCAGCGTTCCGAACCCGCAATGCTGAACACGATCTTGAACAGATCTTCCTTCACCCCGTTGTCTCCGATGCTCCCGATTCGGCTGTAGCCAAGGGCCGCATCCACTCGGGCCCTCCCGCCCGAAAGGGAAACGCCCGAGCCCAGAGTGACGCCCCATTCCTTGACTTGCGACCCTTCCAGAGAATAGTGCCACGCCCGGTGGTAAGCTCCCAGTCGAATCGGAAAGCTCTCTCGAACTCCCACCCTCTCGATCTCGCGTTCGATTCCCACCCGCCAGGTGACTTCGTCCTCGAGCTGGGCATCGACTCCATTGGGATCGTAGACCCCGTCGCGGTAGCTGAATCGACGTCCCCGGTAGTCGGACCAGCGTTGAACCTGGTAGTCCACGCCCGCGCTCCAAGTTCCCGGAAGGGCGAGGCGGAAGCCGGCCTCCAGACGCCCGGGCACCGAATCCGTGCGTTTGGAATCCGCACGGTTGCTGAGCGCCACTCCACGCTGTCGAACGCTCACGTCCTGGTCATGGTCGCCCACCCAGTGGACGGCCAGAGAGAGGGGCCCGAGATCGTCCAGTCCCAGAGACCACTCGGGCGCGATCCCATCGCCGATGTCCTCGCGAACCTCGGAAACGTCGCGGTCGTTCTGGCCCGGGACGTCGAGGTCATAGCGCATCCGAATGGTGGAGAACTGGGCCCAGAGCCCCGCACCCAGGCGAAGGTGAGAACCGATCTTCCAGCCGAACTGCATCGGAACCACGAACTGAGTCCCCTCGCGTTCGATGGTCTCCCGAACCGTGGAGTCCCCGGGAAAGGGCCGATCGATGGTCCACTGGGTCGCCCGCAGCGCCGAGAATCCCACTCCGAGTCCGGCCTGATTCCAGAGGGGCAAGCCCAGGCGGAGGGTCGGCGTGGCCAGACCATTGCGGACCACCGTTCCATTGGAGTCACTGGCCCGCCGATTCTCGAAGCGGCTGGTGATCGACACCGTCAGCCGCCGCAGGTCCGCCAATTGTCCCGGATGCAGGACCGCCGCATTCACCGAGTCCGCGTAGGCCAGTCCGGTCCCGGCGCGACCCTCGATTCGGGCGTCCGCGGCGAAGGCATCCACCCCGAAGAAGGAGAGGCCGAAGACCGAATCGGCCCTCGACCGCGCCGGTGCACTCACCACCCCGAACAGGGCGATGGCAAAGAGAGCGGATCGGAGCGTGTTTCGTTGGCGCATGCGACTACTCCCAGAAATCCGCAGGGGGCGTGAAACGAAGGTCCAAGCGCGGTCGCAAGGAGTCCGGGGCATCGGCCCCGTAGAAATCGAAGACGTTGAGAATCTCCGTCTCCAGATTCAACGCCAGCATCACTCCGAGCGAGGAATCGAGGAGCAGATTGGCATCGCGCTGCGCGAAGTCGGTCACATCCACCACGACCTCCGTCCCCGCGCTGTCCGCGAGGCTCACACTCCCCCGCGAATTCAACACGATTCCCAGTCCCAACTTGGAGGCCGGGCCCGCGTCGGCCTGGGTCACCTCGTAGGTCTGAGTGGACAGAGAACCCGCCCGGATCGCTCGTCGCAGGATCCCCCCTTCGAAAATGTCGGTCAGCTCCTCTCCGCCGATAGCGGTCGCCCGCCGAAGGTGAAGAGTCAACAAGGCCTCGTTGATGGTGGCATCGCTCTCCACCGGAGAATTGACGAGGTCGAAGTCCAGCCACACCCGCGAGGGCAGGTAGGAGGCCAGAGTGAGGTCGGTGGGCGAGGCCTTCTGTCGTTGGAGGTGAGTCATGTCCTGGATCACCGGCACCTCGATCGAGGCGTCGGAGACCACCACGGTGTCGGCAATCGAAAGACTGCTCTTGACGAAGGCCTCGTCGAGGGAGAAGCGGAGGCGAGGCACGAGATCTTCCACCGCCAGCACCCGGGGATTCTCCGCGCCCTCCGCATAGAGCGAAGGGATGTCGATGTCCCGAGAGGCCAGCGCCACGAAATTCGAATTGGGCACCGGATTCGGCGAGCCTCCGAAGACCGGATCGCTGGGAGTGAGGTCGACGAGGGCCAAGCCCACGGTCTCGTCCGCCAGCAGATGGGCCAAGGCCACCGACGTCGCCATGGGAATCCGCAGCGTGGAACTGGCCAGCGTCTCCGCATGCCCCCCCACGATCCCCCCCAAGAAAGTGGACAGGTCCTGATCGAGGAGGGAGGCCTGGAGAGAATCGACCCCCACGAGCTCGCGCAGATCCATGGTCCGCAGAATCCCCTTCTTGGCATCGTCCCGGGTCTGGCGCACCTCGAAGGTCACGCTGTCGATCACCGATTCGGTGAGCACCAGGCTGTCCGCGAAGTCGGCGAATCCGTCGAGTCCCGAACCCACCAGGCGAGCCTGGGAGAAGTCCACGAGAAAGAGGGGCGTGGCCTTCCACTGGCCCTCGTCACGATTTCCGAGGTAGAGCAGAGCCCGGTCCTCATAGGCTTCCTCGAGGTCGACGGGAATCGTCGCCGCCCCGGTCGAGGCCAGAGGAGGGTCGAGGAGGACGAGGACCGAATCGGCGTCCTGCCCCACGTCGAGAGGCAGACCGCTGCCCACATTCGAGAACTTGTCGCTGCTGCACGCGGCCAGGATCCCGGCCAGCAGGAGACCCCATCCCAAGGGCGACCTGAACAGAACTCTCATCGTCGGTCTTCTCCTCGCTTCGCGCTCCGGCCATCCCTCGCGGAGCCGGGCCTCTCGATTTCGGTTCCGAGCCGGAAGCCGGGGAAGCCGACTTCGCGCACGAGGTCGTAGAGACGCACCACATCGGCGTGACGAGAATCGGCGGCGGCCTTGAGCAGGACGATGCGCGTCGGATCACTCTCGTGCACCGCCTGCAGCTTGCCCAGGGCCGCTTCGGGGGCGGTGACCACACCATCGATGAGCAGAGTTCCGTCGGCTCGCAACACGAGCTCGGTGGTGGTCCGGTCCGAGCTACTCGCGATCGGAGTGCTGGTATTCGACGAGGGGAGCTCCAGCTGCATCTCACCCCGGCGCCGAAAGGTGGAGGTGAGCATGAAAAAGATCAGGAGCAAGAACAGGACGTCGATCAACGAAGTGAGGTTCAGTGAAGCACGCCGCTTCTGGCGACGGGGCCGAAATGCGAACTCTCCACTCATGGTCCCGTCTCTCCGTTGAGCCGGCCCTGCAAACGGGCGAGCAGCCGACTGGCCTGCGCCTCGATCTCCACCGCGTAGGATTCCGCCCGCGCCGCCAGGAGGTTGTGCGCGACCAGGACCGGAATGCCGATGGCAAGCCCGGTCGCGGTGGTGATCATCGCCTCGCTGATCCCCGCGGAGAGCACCTGCGGATCCCCCAAACCCGAGGCCGAGATCGAGGCGAAGGTCTTGATCATGCCCAGGACCGTTCCCAGGAGTCCCAACAGGGGAGCCGCCTGGGCGATGGTCTCGAGCCACACCAGATTTCGCTCGAGGCGTGGAGTCTCCTGACGTCCTGCGTCGAGTAGGGATTCGCGGGCCACTTCGAAGGAAGCCTCCGAATGCTCGAGACCGACCCTCAGGATGTCACTGAACACTCCAGGATTGCGGGCACAGACGGAGATCGCCATGCTGAAATCCTTCCCCGGCTGCGCCGCCTCCGCGATGTGCAGAATCTCCCGGGGAATGACCACGCTCCGGCGCAGGGCCAAACTGCGTTCGATGGTGAGGATGACGCCCAACACGGAGCAGAGGCCCAGGGGAATCATGATGGGGCCGCCGCTGGCCAGGAATTCGAACATGGGTTCCTTTCTCGCCCCTCTCGGGCTGCGCGGATCCGGGCGCCCACGTTAGGCCAGGCGCCCGACCCTGACAAGATTGCTTCCGGCGGTCAGAAGTCGGGATAGACGATGGTGAGTCTCAACCGCAGGGTGGGTTCGGGAAAGCTCCCGTCCTCGGACAGGGGCCCGTAGGGAGCAAAGGAACGAAGATTGGCCAGAGACGCCTCCTCGAGAGACTCGTGCCCCTCGCGATCCACGACCGCCAGGGAAAGCAGAGTCCCATCCGGAGCAACTTCGAGATCGACGACCTGTCGGCCGTGGATCACTCCGATGCGATACGCGTAGGGCACGAAATTGATCCATCCTCGGTAGAAGTCTCGCTGAAAACGCTGCAACCAGGGGGCCCACTCCCAGGCCACCGTATTCATGCTCACGTCTCCGAAGAGGGGAACGTTCCCCATCGGATGGCGCATCTCCTCCTGGGTGAGGTCCGAAATGGCCGGGCCGACCCGATGCTCGAGAGGAGGGATGGGTCGAGGGCGACCCGACCGACGCCGCTCCGATCCCGGCTCTCCCCTCCGACCCTCTCGGCCGATGCGCGGGAGATCCTCGAGCAGCTCCGTTCCCCCATCTTCTCTCGTCCGCTCGGCCGCCGACTCCTCGGAGGAACGCGGTTCTCCCTCTTCCCCCGCGGCGTCGGGCACTCCCGAGCCGGGGAGCTCGGGAGGCGCAGGCTCGGCCTCGGGACTCATCCCGATGTGCGGTGCCTCGGATTCCCCCTGCAAACGGGGCAAGTCCGAGTCCTCTCCATCCACGACCCGATCCCGCGCGCGACTGTCCACATTGCTCAGATAGTCCGGATCCTGGGGCCGGAGATCGGCGCGGTCCTCCGGCAACTCCGTGAATTCCCTGGGTTCCTGGGCCGAGGGAGTCGGTGACGCCTCGTTCGGCAGGGGGGCGAAGACCATGTCGATAGGTTCGTAGGTGCGGGGAACAGTGGTCAGGGTCTCCCACGGGGCCCACAGCTGGAGGATTCCGAACACCGCCAGATGCCACAGGAGAGCTGCCAGCAGCGCAATCCACCAGCGGCGCCTGGCCGCATCGACTCCGGGGGGTCGGCCCTGCACCCTCACTCTCCACCACGCTCTGCGGAAAGGTCAGCGAGGAGCACGCAGGGGCACGCTGCGGGTCTCACGCCCCACCTCGATGTGGGTCCAGTAACGGCCCCTCGAGACTCTGCGTCCCCGTTCGTCCACACCCCTCCAACGCACACGATGCCATCGAGCTCCATCGGCTTCCGCTACGAGTCGCGTGACCCGACGACCTCGAAGATCCACGATCTCCACGCGGGGTACTTCGTTCGAGGGGCTACGAAAACTAAACTCCGTCACTCCGTCGAGGGAGCGGGGTGGAAGGATCGTCCAGGCCGAAGTGCTCCCTTCGACCTCGGCCGTGGAGATCTCGACCTCGTCCAGAAGCCGGCCGGCGCGATCGTAGAGCAAATAGCTCGCGGGCGCATCCACCGGAATGCCATCGACCGCTTCCCAGCGACCGACGCCCACCGCCTCCGGTCGCAGCCGCTGCCCGTCACCGCCGCGCCGCAATTGAAACTCCGCGGAGGTCACCGCAGTTCCCGACACCTCCAAGAGCACTTCGGTCCCCCGACGTCGCCCACTCAGGCGCAGGTCTGCCTTCGAAGCGAGGACCGACGGGTCGGTGCGCACGAGGACGATGATGTCGCTGGCCGCGTCGACGACGATCAGATCCGGCACCGGATCTCCGTCGAGGTCCGCCAACATCATTCCCAGGGGCCGCACTCCCACCCGAACCCGCTGGGGAAGAGTGAAGTCCCCCGTGGGATTGGCGGGCGTTCCGGTGTTCAGATGGTAGGAGACATAGGGCGAGACCGGACTGGAGAAGAGCAGGTCGTCCTGCCCGTTGAGGTCGATGTCGGTGACCAGCACATTCTCCGCCCCGCTCGGCGTGAGCTGTCCCACCACGGTCGGGGAGTAGATTCCATTGACCACCGAGGTCAGCACGCTGAACGACCCGGCCCCGGCGTTGGCGACGACGATGTCCGGATAGGGGTCGCCGTTGAAGTCCCCGACCGCGGCGTCTCGCGGTTGCATCCCCACGCCGAGAACGATGGCATTCGACAGTCCGGTGTCTCGTCGGAACAGGATCGCGACCTGGGTCTGCAATCCCAGGACGATCAGATCCTCTCGGCCGTCGACGTCGAGGTCCGCAGTCCGAATCCGCGCCGGCGCCGATCCCACCGAGACCGTGTCTGCGGCCACGAAGTTCCCCGCGCCATCGCCCTCGTAGATGACCAGAGCGGCCATGGTCGCATTTGCCACCACCACGTCGGGGTCGGGGGTTCCGATCACATCCGCCACCGCCAGGTCCTGCAGTTCTCCGTCGAGGAGAAAGGTCTCGGCCGGATCGAAGCCACCGCCCGAATTGCGCTGCACCTGGAACCCGACCCGAGATACCAGAGTGATGAGATCCTCGTCCCCGTCGCCGTCCACGTCGGTCCACCCGTGACGGATCGCGGCCGGATCCACATTGATGATGTCCCGGAGGGAAAGCCCCTGATTCACCACATCGAAGGACCATACTTCATTGGACGAGGTGCAGAGAACCGACAGGCTCTGTTGCCCGGTGGGTCGGGGCCGCACCCGCTCGGGGCTACGCCCGACGAAGACCGTCTCCGCGGCCATGAAACCCTGACCCAGCGGCGGACTGATCTGGATGGCATCGAGGTCGGGAACCGCCACCGCCAATTCATCACTGCCGTCTCGGTCGAAATCCGCCAAGATCAGATTCTTCAGATTCGCCGCGCCCAGCCAGGACTTCTGCCGTCGGATGCCCGACCCGGTGGAGGTGTAGATCGAGAAGCTGCTCCGCTCCGAATCGGCCACGAGATAGCGGGGCCAAGCCGTCGAGGAGGGGAGCTGCCGAATCACCTGCCCTCCGACCTCCACCGGCCAGGAATCGAGGGGCGAGAAGGTGGAGCCTCCGCTCGGGTCGAAGACCCGAGCCACGCCACCGACCCCATCCAGAACGACCAGATCCGGAGAGGAATTCCCGTCGTGGTCGGCGAGGATCATGTCCGTGGGTCCCTGAAAGGGCTGTCGGCCGAGGACGGATCCGGTATCGAGGTCGAAGCTCATGACATCCCGGGACAGGTATCCGGACTGCAGGACCAGGAGGGTGGGCTGCAGAGCCGCGGCCAGCATCGCCATTCGATGGGGAGCGTCCCCGGTCGCCAGGACCGTCGGGCTCCCCAAACTCCCTTGGAGATTCGGAAAGACCGACACCTGATCCGCGCCCGACTGGGCCACGAGCACGTCGGGCCAGCCGTCCCCGTCGAGGTCCGCGACCAGGAGTGCGGTCGGTTCGTCCGCTCCGGGGAGCCGCTGGAGCAAGTAGGACACGGGAAAGGTGGCCCTCTGGAGGAGGATGCCCACGTTCCCGGAACTCTCGTCCACGAAGACGATGTCATCGAGGCCATCACCGTCGAAGTCGGCCGTGGCCACCGCCACCGGCCTCCCTCCCACGAATTCCGTGCGGGGGGCGACGAAGCTTCCGTCGCCCCGCCCTCGGTGCATCAGAATGCGTCCACTCCGGGGTGAGGTGGCGATGAGGTCGAGATTCCCATCGTGGTTGAGGTCCCCCACCGCGAGCCCCTGCGGTTCACCCACACTGGGTACGAGCACCGGTGAGGGATAGCCGGGCTGAACTGCAATGGATCGGTCCGCGGCCCCCACGAGGGCCAAGAGGAGAGCCAGGGGGAGAATCCGGAGACGGGGCGTTCTTCTCATCGACTCCTGGTCCAATTCGTCGGATGGTCGCAGCGGATCCTGCGAGGGTGGCCGGGACACTGTGTAATATGCCCCATCGGGAGGGAAAATCGCAACGCATGGCCCCCGGCAATTGACAATCCCGGTGCCGCTACAGTACATATGTACGCTGCTTGGGGAAGGCCCGTTGCGTTGCTGCACGGGCCAATCGTCCGTTGAGGGCACCAGATGCCGATCGCGGACCCCGCTCAACCGGATCCACTCCCGAGGCCGCGCCGAGCGCGGACCTCTTCGAGTACGATCGCAAGGAGTCTGCGATGATCCAGAGGATCGCCTTCGGCGTCTGTGCGCTACTCACTCTCCTGCCTCTTTCGGCACGGGCCCAGGACATCGACGACCTCGACGAGGGAGTTGCCCTGGAGACCCCCTTCGAATCCGGCATCGAACCGAATGTCTGGGAACTCGGAATCCAGATCGGCTACATCGATTTCACCTCGCGACTCTTCGGCGCCAAAGGGATCATTGTCGACCTCGAGAACGCGCAGGATGCGATCTTCGCGGACATGGAGATCACCGGAGATTCCAGCTTCCAACCTCTCATTCGGATCAATCGCAGCATCGGCACGCACCTCGAGTTGGTGAACAGCATCGGCTTCGCCATCGGCGACTTCAACCAACAGATCATCGGACCCCAGGAGAAGTGGAAGAGCCGCGACAGTTCCAACACCCTCACCGACCTCGAGCTCCAGCGTGGATCCTATTTCATGTGGCGCAACGAACACGGGCTGACCTACTACCCCCGGGGACGGGGCAGGGTCCAACCCTTCCTGACTGCCGGTGCGGGGTGGAACAACTTCTCCATCGACAGCCCCTACCTCGCCGGTTCGGCGGGAGCCTTCGCCTTCAGCTACGGAGGTGGTCTGCGCATCGTGGCCGACGATCTCTTCTCGGTCACCTTCGAGATTCGCAACTACCAGACGGACATTCAATTCGTGCCCTCGGACAAGTACAAAGTCATCCCGAACCTCAGCGCGGACGGTCAGATCAGCTTCCCCACCGCGGCGCTCGAGGACGTGGACAACATGTCCGACGCGGAAATCGAGGCCATCATCGACCGTCTCGACCTGCGCGAGGACCTGGGCTTCGGAGTGAATGACACCGGTGCCGACATGCGAGCTCGGATCACCGCCGACGGAAGCGAGCTTCCCCGACGCCTGCCCCGCGAGATCGAGAGCTTCGAGAAAGAATCCTACAGCAGCATCTGGTTCTCTTTCGGATTCGTGGCCGCATTCTGATCTCGGCCGCTCAGACCGACCCCGAACGGTAGACCAGCGCTTCGGCCACATGAGCCCTTTCCACTCTCTCCCGGCCCTCGAGCCGGGCGATGGAGCGGGCCACCCGCAAGCAACTCCGCACTCCCCGCAGGGTGAGCCCAGCCTGATCGGCTCGCGCCTCCAGGAGGCGTCGAGCGGTGGCCGCGACTTCGATCTTCGAGGCCGGGGGTCCTTCCCGGAGAGCCCGGTCGAAGGCCCGGTCGAGGGCGGGGTCGATTCGATCCGACCAGAGCTGACCCGCCGGTTCACGATCCATGTCCACCCACAAATCGATGCGATCCCGGAGCGGACCGGAGAGCCGATTGCGATAGCGCCGTAGCTCATGGGGCAGGCAGCGGCAACGATCGGCCCGGGATCCGTACCATCCACACGGACAGGGATTGCAAGCGGCCACCAGCTGAAAGCGCGCCGGGAACCGCAGGCTCTGGCCGAGCCGGGCCAGAACGATGCTGCCGGATTCCATCACCTCCCGCAGACGCTCCAAGCGTTGGTTTCCGAACTCCGCCACTTCGTCCAGGAACAGGACCCCGCCGTGGGCCAGGGTGATCTCTCCCGGCCGAGGCGGCCGTCCGCCGCCCACGAGCCCGGCCACGCTCACGCTGTGGTGAGGAGCACGGAAGGGAGGACAGCGGGGATCCGCGGGGGCGGAGAGCCCGGCACAGCTCCGGATCCGCAATTGCTCTCGGACCAGGAGGTCGTCCAGAGGCGGCAACAGCCGGGGGAGGGCTCGGGCGAGAAGGGTCTTCCCACAACCCGGGGGACCCTGCAGGCAGAGGTGGTGTCCTCCCAGGGCGGCCAAGACCACGGCCCGCTTGGCCTGCTCTTGGCCCGCGATCGAGGCGAAGGCTTCCGAAGGGAGTCCAGCCGCTCCCCGAGGCTGCGGGACTCCGACCGGAGGCCGGGGCGAAGTCAAACGCGACTGCAGCTCCCGCAGATCGCGGAGGTGGTCGATTTCCACTCGCTCGGCCCGGACCCAGGCATTCGCCGGGTCGGTGCAC
This sequence comes from Candidatus Krumholzibacteriota bacterium, assembly GCA_024276305.1. Lineage (GTDB taxonomy): Bacteria > Krumholzibacteriota > Krumholzibacteriia > JAJRXK01 > JAJRXK01 > JAJRXK01. Next base: position 94,459 of record JAJRXK010000040.1, on the reverse strand, counting down.
CGCGGCGCGGCCACCCGATCCACCCCCAGACGTCCGGCGTCCAGGGAGAGGGCCGCCAATCCCCGGGTGGGCCGGAGCGCCCCGTCGAGAGTCACTTCTCCCACGAAGAGACAGTGACGCAAGAGCTCGGCCGAAGGACGGGGAATCTGTCCCGAGGCCAACAGGAGCCCGAGGGCGATGGCCAGGTCGAGCGACGCTCCCTCCTTGCGGAGGTCCGCCGGAGCCAGATTCACGGTGACCCGGCCCTCGGGCCAGGCAAAGCCCGCGTGACGGAGGGCCGCGCCGATTCTCTCCCGACTCTCCCGCAAAGCCGTACTCGGCAGTCCCACCAGAGAAAAACCGGGCAGTCCGGGGGCGACATCCACCTCGACCCGGACTCGTCGACCTTCGAGACCCACCAGGGTGGCCCCGAGCACACGGGCGATGTGTCCTCCCTCCGTGAGGTGAAGACCTCGATGCGTTTCGGTCACGACAACATCCCACGGGAGGCGGGACGGGTGTCGGTTGGCGGAGACGGAATGCACCGGCTAAGGTGGGGTGCGAAGGGGAGGAGATCGACATCCTACCCGGCCCCGCCGCCCTTTGGCAAGGGACGCTGCGACTCCATCCGGAGGTGACCATTGGCCAGAGCAGTGCTGCGCTTCGCCGCCATGGACCTGCCGATCTCGCGCCCCTTCCGGATCTCCAGAGGCGAGAAGTCGGTGGCCACGAATGTGCTGATCGAGGTCGAGGCCGAAGGAGTGGTCGGGAGGGGAGAAGCCGCCCCCAACCCCCGCTACGGCCAATCCCAGGCCACCGCCCTCGGTGCTCTGGAGACCTTCGATCTCCCGCCTCGGGCCGAGCTCTTCGACCTCCCTCCCATCCTCGACGCCTTCCGGGCCCACGCGCCGGGGGAATCCGCCGCCCACGCGGGACTGCAGTCCGCCCTCTGGGACTGGACCGGCCGTCGCCTGGGGAGAAGCGTCCGGGATCTCTTCGGCATCCGGGGCAGCGCGGTGCCCCCGAGCTCCTGGACCATCTCGATCGACTCCCCCGACCAGGTGGTCGACCGAGTCCACGAAGCCCGGGATTGGCCCCTCTACAAGGTGAAGCTGGGCGGTGGCGAGGCGGACGAGGCCGCGATCCGAGCGCTGCGGGAGGCGACCTCCCGCCCCTTCCGGGTGGACGCCAACGAGGCCTGGTCCGAGGTGGAAGCGCGAGAGAAGATCGACTGGCTGGCGACCCTCGGATGCGAGTTGGTGGAACAACCGCTTCCCGCCGCCGACCTCGACGCCATGGCGCGGCTGCGGGAGCGCAGCCCCCTCCCGCTCATTGCCGACGAGGCCGCCTGTGGGAAGGCGTCATTGGCCGAATTGGCCCGGGCCTACCACGGATTGAATGTCAAATTGATGAAGACCGGTGGCCTGAAAGAGGCCATCCGCCTCGTTCACGACGCCCGGCGGTCGGGGATGGAGGTGATGCTGGGGTGCTTCGTGGAGAGTGGACTGGGCATTGCCGCCGCCGCGACCCTCCTGCCCCTGGCCCGGTGGGCCGACCTCGATGGAGCGGCCCTCCTGCGCCAGGATCCCTTCGAGGGCTGTACCATCCGCGGCGGAGAGGCACAGCTGAGTGGGGCCCCGGGATTGGGGGTCCATCCGCGAAGGAGCCTCGATCTCGGGCCCAGCCCCAACTGAGGAGCCCCGCCCTCCCGCTTCCACAAAGATCGAGGCCGCCTCGCAAACGCGCGGCGGCCTCGGGACAAATCCTCGAGGGTCTCGCCTACAGATCGTGAGGACGCAGGGTCTTCCGTCCGTTGGCAACGGCACGCTTTTCGGCGGCAGCGATGAGCTCGCGAACTTTCTGGTCGAGGGCATCATAGAAATCACCCGACACGTTGCATTCTTTGCTGGCGTCCTTGGTGCGAGCCTTGGAGATGATCAGATCGGCCATGAACGGTCTCTCCTTGAGATACGGGGTATGAGCAGCGCGATCGGCGGTAGTTTTGGACCGCCGGAGGGAGGCTGTCAAACGAAAATCACGCCCAGATCGTCCGAAAGGGTGCAGAATACGCCCCAAGAGCGTCCGCGAGGACCCGTCTTGCCTCATCGTGACCCCGCCTGCCACTCCGATCCCCGAGGCAAGGGAGATCGAAAGCGGCACCCCGAGGAGCTTCGAAGCCCCATGAGGAGTCCTCAGGCCCTTCCTCGCCGGCTCACCGTGACTGGCACGAGGGTTGATTCCAGTTCAACACCATGGAACTGCGACGCTTTCGACACTTCGACATCGAACGCCTCCTCGGCCGAGGGGGCATGGGCGAGGTCTATCTGGCCTATGACGCCAATCTCGAGCGCCGAGTCGCACTGAAACTGCTCCCCCGTGAACTCCTCCGAGATCCCGCCGCGCAGGGGCGTCTCCTCGACGAAGCCCGGAGCATCTCCCGGGTGCAGCATCCCAATATCGCGGTGATCCATTCCATCGAGGAGGACGGCGGAGTCTATGCACTGTGCATGGAATACATCGAAGGTCAGAGCCTCAAACAACTGCTGCAGGAGAACGGCCCTCTCCCCTTGCCCCAGATCCTTCGGCTGGCCGCTCAGATCGCAGCCGGGATGCAGGCCGCCCACGAGGTGGGAATCGTGCACCGGGATCTCAAGCCGGCCAATGTGATGGTGACCCGGGACGGGCAGGCCAAGGTCATGGATTTCGGCCTGGCCCTGCGTCCCCAACGCGTCGTGGACACGGTGGGATCGAGCACCTACGGCACGGTCCAGTACATGTCCCCCGAACAGGCCCGGGGCGAAGCCCTCGACGCGCGCAGTGACATCTTCTCCTTCGGGAGCACCCTCTACGAGATCACCACCGGCCGCGCGCCCTTCCAGGGGCCCAACGACCTGGCCATCCTGCAGGCGATCCTCAACGTCGAGCCTCCCCGTCTGCGAGACGTCCGTCGCGAGGTTCCCCCCGCCTTCGAACAATTCCTCCGGGGCTGCATGGCCAAGCCGGTGGGAGCCCGGTGGGACTCGATGCGAGCGGTGCTAGAAGAACTCCGCTATCTGACTCCGGTGGCCGACGCCGGCCCCCGCGACCTCATCAGCGAACTCTCGAACCAATTGAGCGAAGGAGAGGACGAACAGCACAAACCCCGCAATCACGGAGCGGTGGGTCGTCGTCCCGGGCGTCACAATCCCCCGGCCGGAGCCCAAAGTGGCCCGGTATCCCCCGTTCCACCGGTGGAAATGGACTTCGGGGGGACGCTGCCCGAAGGAGTGGTGATCCACGAGATCGTGGATCGGGGCATCGTCGAATACGGCCCCTCATCGGGTGTCGTCTCGCCCGCCCCGGATTCCCCCGCTCCTCCCGAGAGCGGCGCGTCGGCGGGGCTGGACATTCAGACCACGAGCGAGCAGTGGCAGGAGATGACCTCTCAATCCTGTCGGATCGACAGCCTTCGGCGGGAAGCAGAGGCCGACCGTCAGCGATCCCGTGCCCCGGTCGAGGCCCCCGGAGCCGACTTCGAAGAGCTCTTCGCCTCCGAGGACGCGGAGGAACCGACCACCGCCGCAACGGTCCCCGAAGGCCGGGTCGAAACCGCGTCCCTCCCCCGCACGACATCGACTCCCACTCCCCGCCCGGGGGCTGCGGATCCCTTCCTGGGCGTGGACCCTCAGCGCCACCCCACTCCGTCGCGGACCACGCCCCGGACCAAGGGGGAATCGCGGTGGAAGCTCGTCGTCCCCATGGTCTTGGCCTTGATCCTGGCTGCGGCGGGGGCCTGGGCCATCCTTCACACCGCCGGCCTGGGCCGAGGAAGGTCCATCTCCTCGGAGCTTCTGACCCCTCCCTCGGATGGGGCCGGCGCAGTGCCCACACCGAAATCCGCGAAGCCGAGTCGACAGCTCTCGAAGTCTCCCTCGTCTCCGAGCCCGGTCCAGCCCTCGACCGAGGTCGGAGAGGCGCAATCCTGGGACCCGGCCCAGGCCTTCGCGCAATTCGCAGGGTGGAACGACCTTCCGGAGATCGTGCTTCCCCGTCCTCCCATCGCCGTCGAAGCGCCTGCGGTCGAGTCCACTCCCGCTCCCGACGAAGTTCCACCCCCGCCGGAAGCTCCCTCCGAGGCGGAGGCCGAGGACCCGGCCCAGCAGAGCCTTCCCCTGCCCCAGCGCATCCGGCACCTTCCGGCTCCCTGATCGGAGCCACCCGGCCCGCGCCTCTGCACCGGTCCGAGGTCTAGAGCGGGGGAAATCGTTGCGAATCGTGGCGGCTGAGCAGGGAGAGGAGTTCGGCCAGAATCATGGCCGTCGCTCCCCACACCAGACCCTCGTCGAGCTGCCAACCCGGGACCAGGACTCTTTCCCCCCGAAGATCGAGGGGGACCCGGGTTCGGCGGTGCGGATCGAGAAGTTCCCGGAGCGATACTTCGAAGATCCCCTCCACTTCCCGCGGATCACGCCAATAGGCCAGGGGTCCCGACGCCCAACCGACATAGGGTGTGACCACATGACTGCTCACGGGGATGCGGTGGGGACTGAGGCAGCCCAGCACCTCGATCCGGGCGGAATCGATGCCCAGCTCCTCCCGCGTCTCCCGCAGAGCGGCGGTCACTGCATCCTCGCCCGGCTCCTGACGGCCTCCCGGCAGGGAGATCTGCCCCGAGTGCACATCTCCCTCCACCACTTTGCGATGGATCAAGGGAAGTCGGAGATCTCGCCCATCGGAAACGAGAAGGGCCAACACCGAAGCCGCACGCGCCTCTTCCTTCGCTTTCGGGGAACGAAGGGAGGTCTCCACGGCAAAGACCTCCTTGGCCGAATCCCCCGGAAGTTCCTGAGCGAGGGCCCGGCGCAGCTCTTCAGTGTCGAGACGATGCACCATAGCGCACATGCTAGTCGCGACTGCCTTCGTGGCCACCCGTCCGGTTCTGCTTTACCCCCGACCGGGGTGTGTTAGCTTCGCAACGAGCCCACCCAACGAAATGACGTCGGAAGGAATGATCCCATGAGCAATGGACCCTTCGACGAAGAGATCCCTCGGGTCGAAATCCCCAGGCCCCCGCTCCGGCGCATTCTGAGCATCGCAATGCTCCTCATCGCGGTCGGAGTGGTCTTCTCTTCGTTCTACACCATCGGTCCCGAAGAAACCGGAGTCGTCCTGCGCTTCGGCAAGTATGTGCGCAATACCGATCCAGGGTTGCACTTCAAGATTCCCCTGGGCGTGGAGCGCGCCATCAAGGTTCCCGTGCAACGACAGCTGAAAGAAGAATTCGGTTTTCGGACCGTCAGCGCCGATGTGCGCACCCAGTATTCCTCCCGCGGATTCGCAGAGGAATCGAATATGCTCACCGGTGACCTCAATGCGGCGGTGGTCGAGTGGATCGTCCAGTACCGCATCGTGGATCCCTACCAGTATCTCTTCCGCGTTCGCAACGTCCGGGACACCTTCCGGGCCATGAGCGAGGCGGTGATGCGGGAGATCGTCGGGGATCGAACCGTCAACGAGATCCTCACCATCGGTCGCCAGGATGCCGCCGATGTGGTCGAGCAGAAGCTGCAGGCCCTCTGCAAACAGTACGAGCTGGGAGTCCAGGTCGAGCAGATCGTGCTCCAGGACGTGACTCCTCCCAACCCGGTCAAGCCCTCCTTCAACGCGGTCAACGAAGCGCAGCAGGAACGCGAGCGTTTGATCAACGAAGCTCAGTCCGAATACAACCAGATCATCCCGCGGGCGCGGGGTGAGGCACAGCAGACCATCCAACAGGCAGAAGGTTATGCTCTCGATCGGGTCAACCGGGCCCGAGGAGACGCCCAGCGCTTCGATGCCGTCTACAAGGCCTATGCCGCCGCGCCGGAAGTCACCCGTCGGCGGATGTATCTCGAGACCATGGAGGCCATTCTTCCCAACGTGAAACAGAAGTTCATCCTCGACAAGGACCTCCGGGGGATCCTTCCCCTGTTGAACCTGAACGAAGGAGGCGACAAATGAAGCGCATCATGATCGCAGGCTTGGTCCTGCTGGCATGGATCGTTCTCAACAGCTCCTTCTACATCGTCTCCGAGCCCGAGCAGGTCATCATCACGCAATTCGGCAAGCCCGTGGGCGCGCCGGTCAGCACTCCGGGCCTGGCTTTCAAGCTTCCCTTCATCCAGAAGATCCATCGCTTCGACAAGCGATTCCTCGAATGGGACGGCGACGCCAACGAGCTCCCCACCAAGGACAAGCGGTTCATCTGGGTCGATTCCTATGCGCGGTGGAGGATCAGCGATCCCTTGCTCTTCTTCCAGCGCCTCCGGGACGAACGAGGAGCCCAGACCCGTCTCGATGACATCCTCGACGGCGAAACCCGCAACGCGATCGCCAACCACGATCTCGTGGAAGTCATCCGCAACACCAATCGCCAACCCGATACCACGCAATTCGGAGAGGACGAATCCACGCTGCTCGCCCACGTGAACACCGGTCGAGAGGCCATTCAGGCGATCGTGCTCGCAGCCGCCAAGGAGCGGGTCTCCGACCTGGGCATCGAGATCCTCGACGTGCGCTTCAAGCGCATCAACTACGTCGAAGAAGTCCGCCGCAAGGTCTACGATCGAATGGTCGCCGAGCGAAACCGGATCGCGGACCGTTTCCGGAGTGAGGGTCAGGGAGAGGCCCTGCGTATTCGAGGAGCCAAGGAAAAGGATCTCAAGCAGATCCAGTCCGAGGCCTATCGAAAATCTCAGGAGATCATCGGCAAGGCCGACGCCGAAGCGACTAGCATCTTCGCCGGCGCTTACAATCGCACCGCGGATACCCGGTCCTTCTACGAATTCTTGAGAACCATGGAATCCTATTCGAAGACCATCGACGACGGGACCACCCTCCTGCTCTCCACGGACAACGAATTCACGAAGTACTTGGAGTCCATCCGACCCTGATTCCCCCGTCGGCAGGAATTGCCCACCGGCGAAGAGGCGCGAGCAAGAGCTCGCGCCTCTTTCTTCTTCGGTGCTCCCCCGAGGCGCGCACGAACTTTGCAAGGCATGCACAAGCCGAAAAACGCGCCTTCATCCCTGGAAGATCATGCTCGACCTGCGCCGCGTCGAAGACTACCGCACCATGATGGAAGACCAGGTCCGCATGCGGGCCTACCTCCGAGCCCTCCGACGACATGCCCCAGGCCGCACGGTCGTCGATCTGGGTGCGGGCCTCGGTCCGCTTTCCCTCATGGCCCTCCACGGCGGGGCCAAACGCGTCTACGCCATCGAAGCCGACGCCCAGACTCTCGATCTGGCCTGTCGCATCGCTCGCAACAACGGATTCCGGGAAGATCGCTTCGTGCCCGTCTGTGGTCGCTCCGATGGAATCGACCTCCCCGAACGCGGGGACCTCCTGGTATCCGAAACCCTCGACGGAGCGGGGATCGGAGAGAATACCGACTACTTCGTGCAGGATGCCCGCCGCCGCCTCCTGACTCCGGATGCGCGGCTGATTCCCGATCGTCTGGAACTCTTCGTGGCCCTCGGCGACAGTGCCGAAGACGCGGCCGAGCGACGGTTCTGGTCCCAGGAGCTGGCCCGGCGCTACGGCATCGACTTCCGCACCGCGGTTGAGGAGCTGAGTCGCCACCGCCACACCCGTCGGGTCGAGTCCCAGGAACTCCTCTCGGAGTGGGTCCGCTGGGCCGACCTTCACCTCAGCACCGAGGATCGTCCCTGCGGCGACATCCCCCGCACGAGATTGAACGTGACCCGGCCGGGAACCGTACGAGGGATCGCCTTCGCCTTCCGGGCCCACCTCGACCCGGAGATTCACATCGACACCCGCAGCTGCGAAGAGCCCACCCACTGGCAACAGGGATGGATTCCGGCCCCCGAACCCTTCGAAGTCGCCAAGGGCGAGGCCTTCGACCTCGACATCTGCGTGGGAAGGTCGAACGAAACCTGGCGGCCGCTGACCACCTCGCTGCTTCCGGCCTCAGTGTCCCTGGTCTGAGCCGACGGAATCCAGGAATCCCAAGAGCGCCGACACCGTCATGGTCAACAGAACGCTCGAAGCGAAGACCCACAATCCGGGCAGAACCACGACCTCGACTTGAGCGACTCCGCTGTTGAGGCGCATGGCCACGACCAAGAGTGCGACCACGAAGACATCTCCCATCGACCACTGCCCCAGGTTCTTCACCACCGTCAGCACCCGACCCCGCCGACGGCGACGCTTCGAGAGCAGGACGTAGAAGAGCGCCAGGTACTTGGTGAGCGGGAAAAAGAGCGTGAAGGAGGTCAGAATGGTCGCGAGAAAAACCTCGCCATCGCCGTAGAGAGTCCGGATCGTCGACAGAAGTCGAATGGGCTCCACTTCTCCCCGACCTACTCCGAAGACCTTGAGGGACTTGTGGACCTCCGCCACATCCATCCCCAGACTGCTGAGGTAGAGGACCAGGGACAGCGGAAGCAGCCACCAACTGATGCGGTAGAGCCACAGGCGGCGAGGATGCAGCTCCGCAGAACTCACAGGATCTCTTCTCGGCTCGGGTTGGGAGGACGCACTGACGAGGGTACGGAACAGGTCGGCGGATGTTACGTCGCACCCTCGTGAAGGTCATCCGCGATCTACCAGGCCCGGCGGAATTCCTCCCGACGGACCGACGGGCTTGGACTATAATTCGCCCGAGGCCTCGAAGCGGAAGATGGTATGTCCTTGGAACTCGAAGAGAACGCGGCCCTGGGATCCCGGACGACCCTCGGGGTCGGAGGCAGAGCCCGAGCCCGGGCCGAAGCGGCCAACCCCGCCGAGGTGGCCCAAGCCCTGGCCCACGCTCGGCGTGAAGGCTGGGACTTCGCAGTCCTGGGCGACGGCTCCAATGTGATCGTGGGCGACCACGGCTACCCGGGTTTGATCCTGCACTACACCGACGCCCACTTGGAGATCGATTCCGGCTCCGGACGTTGTCGAGCCGCGGCCGGCCTCCGCTGGGACGACTTCGTGCAATCCACCGTCGATCAGAACCTCGCCGGTCTCGAGACCACCGTGGGCATCCCCGGACGAGTCGGGGCCGCTCCGGTCCAGAATGTGGGAGCCTATGGACAGGAGTTGAGCGAGGTTCTCGTCGCCCTCGAGACCATCGACCTCCACACCGGCGAAGTCCGAAGCTTCTCGCGTGAGCAATGCGACTTCGACTACCGCGACAGTCGTTTCAAGTCCCTCGACCGAGGGCGCTACCTCATCACCGCGATCGAAGTGCTCTTGGCTCCCGGCGGCGCGGCCAATCTCGCCTACGCCGAAGTCGCCAGGAGCTTCGAGGCGGTCCCCGAACCGCCCACCCTCGCGGCGGTGGCCCGTCGCGTCCGAGAGCTTCGTCGAAAGAAGGGCATGCTCCTCGAAGGGAGCCCGGAGGATCTGCGCAGCGCGGGCAGCTTCTTCACCAATCCCATCCTCGGTGCCGACGCCATGTCCGACCTCCACTACCATCTGCGCTCGGCCGGTCATGACCCCGGGGAACTGCCCCTCTGGCCTCTCCCCGAGGGAGGGTCCAAGGTTTCGGCCGCCTGGTTGATCCAGAACAGCGGATTCCGACCGGGACACCGAGAGGGCAAGGTGGGGCTCTCTCCTCATCACGTCCTCGCCCTGGTCGCCGACGAGGGAGCCCGAACCGAGGAACTCCTCGTCTTCGCCCGCAGACTCCGCGACCGGGTCCGGGAGTGCTTCGGAGTGCGCCTCCGACCGGAGCCCATCCCCTTGGGAATCGACGCAGAGACCGTCTCCGATCTATGGGGCTGAGGCAGCCTCCTCTCAGGCGTCGGCCAGCAGTCCCTCGTAGACTTCCACGTATTGGTCGGCCCGCCGAGCCCAGCTCCAGTCCTGCTTCATCCCGTTGCGCCGGAGTCGGTCCAGGTGCTCGGGATTCGCATGGAGAGCGAGGGCCTGGTCGAGCGCGTCGCGCAGAGCCGGGGGCTCCGTACCTTCGAAGACGATTCCCGTCCCCTCGCCGCGGACCGGATCGTAGGCCGCCACCGTATCGGCCAACCCGCCGGTCCGTCGAACCACTGGGACGGTCCCATAGAGTTGGCTGTACATCTGGTTGAGACCGCAGGGCTCGAAGGTCGAGGGCATGAGGAAGAAGTCGCAGCCCGCTTCGAGCAGGTGGGCGAATTCCTCGTCGAAGGCGGACCAGAAGCGCACCCGTCCCGGCCACCGAAGCTCGAGGGCCCGAAAGAAGTCCTCGAAACGCGCTTCGCCCTGCCCCAAGACGACGAGCGCCGCATCCTGTTCCTCCAAGAATGCTTCCAGGACCTCGGCCAGGAGGTCGATTCCCTTCTGGGCCACCAGACGCGCGATGAGCCCGAAGAGAGGGCGCAGCTCGCGGACTTCCAGACCCGCCCGGCCGAGCAGGGCTCGCTTGTTCTCGACCTTCCGCCAGAGACTGCTCCGATCGTAACGAGCCGGCAGGAAAGGGTCGCGCAGGGGATTCCACACTTCGGTATCCACTCCGTTGAGTACGCCGACGAGGTCTTCCCTCCGACCGCGTAGAATCTCGTCGAGCCCACAACCGGTAGCTGGCTCCTGGATCTCTCGGGCGTAGGTCGGGCTCACGGTGGTGAGACGATCGCTGAGTTGAAGACCGCTCTTGAGGAAGTTCAGGCGACCCTGGGCCAGATCCTCCCCATCCACCCAGGTGGTGCCGGACCCCAGATCGAGGTCGTTCAGAACCCGCGCGTCGAAGACTCCCTGGTAGGCCAGGTTGTGGATCGTCAACACCGTCCGAGCGTGGTGGAAGAGCGAATCCCAGGCGTAGTGGGTCCGCAGGAGCAGAGGCATCAGGGCCGTGGACCAATCATTGGCGTGGAGGATGTCCGCGGCGAAGGGAATCCGCTGCAGGCTCTCGAAAACCGCACGCATGAAGAAGAGGAAGCGCCGGGCTTCGTCGTCGTGCCAAGTATAGATCGCCCCCTCCCTCTCGAAGAAGGGAGCACACTGCACGAAGTAGAGATGCGGCTCCCCCTCTGCGGAAGGCCTGCGTTCGTAGAGATGGAAGGTGTCGCGTCGACCTCCGATCGCCACCAGAACATCTTGGACCGCTTCCACCGCAGTCGCGCCGAGCTGCTGGGGAGTGGCCAGATCGTAGAGGGGCACGAAGACCCTCAGATCGTGTCCCAGGGCCGCCAGAGCCCGGGGCAGAGCAGCCGACACGTCGGCCAACCCGCCCACCTTGAACCAGGGACTCAGCTCGGCGCTCACGAAGGCGATGTTCATGATGGGCAGCTCCGGGGCCCGCGATGGGCTCCCAGGAGAATCGCAGACAGAGGGGGAAGGTCGAAGACCACCGAATAGGGTCGACCACCGACCTCCGCGGCTTGGGCCGGGAGTTGCGGGCCCAGCGGAGTTCCCGTTCCTCCGAATGCCTCACTGGCAGAATCCACCAGGACGCTCCACTCCGCCTCGAAGGGTACCCCCAAGCGATAGCCGGGGCGACCGACGGGAGTGAGGTTCAAAACCACGCAGGTCGCCTCGGACCAATCCGCCGACCACCGGAGATAGGACAGAGTCCCCCGATCCGCGTCATTCGCATCGATCCACTCGAAACCCTCGGCCACGAAATCCCCTTCGTGCAAACTGGGTCGTTGGCGATAGACCTCGTTGAGACGGCGCACCAGGCTCTGCATTCCTCGATGCTGGGGCGCGTCGAGAAGGTGCCACTCCAATTCGGCATCGTGATTCCACTCCGACCACTGACCCAACTCTCCTCCCATGAACAAGAGTTTCTTGCCCGGATGGGTCCACATGTAGGCCAGCACCATGCGCAAGGTCGAGAGCCGGTCGGCATCGTAGCCCGGGAACTTGGCCACCAGCGCCGCCTTGCCGTGGACCACCTCGTCGTGAGAGAGCGGCAGGAGAAAGCGTTCGTGAAAGGCATAGAGCAGAGAGAAGGTGAGCTCTTGGTGGTGGTGCCGACGGTAGAGAGGATCTCTCTCGAAGTAGCGCAGACTGTCATTCATCCAGCCCATGTTCCACTTGAGATCGAAGCACAATCCCCCCTGGGAAGTCGGCCGACTGACTCCAGGCCACGCGGTGGACTCCTCCGCGATCATCCACGCCCGCGGGCACTGCTCGTGCACCGCGTCGTTGAGGAAACGCAGAAAAGCGATGGCGTCGAGATTCTCTCGCCCCCCGTACTCGTTGGGCAACCACTGCCCGGGAGCCCGGGAATAATCGAGGTAGAGCATCGAGGCCACGGCGTCGACCCGGAGGCCATCGAGGTGGAATTCCTCGAGCCAGTAGAGTGCGCTGGACACGAGGAAGGACCGCACTTCGTTGCGGGCGTAGTTGAAGACCAGCGTGCCCCAGTCCGGGTGGGCACCGCGACGAGGATCCGCGTGCTCGTAGAGATGGGTCCCGTCGAAATTCGCCAGGCCGTGGCTGTCCCGCGGAAAGTGGGCGGGCACCCAATCCAGGATCACTCCCAGACCCGCCCGATGCGCCGCGTCGACGAAGGCCCGGAAATCGTCGGGGCTGCCGTAGCGCGAGGTCGGAGCAAAATAGCCCAGGGTCTGATAACCCCAGCTCCCGTCGAAGGGATGCTCGGTGATGGGCATCAATTCGAGGTGAGTGAAGCCCAGGTCGGCGGCATAGGGAACGAGCTCCTCCGCCAACTCGCGGTAGGTCATCCAACGACGGAATCCTCCGGGATCGTCCTTCCGTCGCCAGGAGCCCAGGTGCACCTCGTAGATCGACAGACTCTCTCCGTCTTCCCGCGCCTCCGACTGCATCCATTCCTCGTCCGACCACCGATGAGTCGATCCCGCCACGGTGACCGATGCGCTGCGCGGTCGCATCTCCATGGCCCGACCGCAGGGATCCGCCCTCTCCTCCCGCCGTCCACCGCCGGTGAGCACCGAGTACTTGTAGCAAGCACCTGCCGGACAGTGCGGCAGAAAGAGTTCCCACACTCCGCTCTCGCCGCGGTTGCGCATGGGATGCACTCGCGGATCGAAGTGATTGAAGTCGCCGACCACGCTCACCGCAACCGCGTTGGGAGCCCACACCGCAAAGCAATAGCCCTCGACTCCCTGATGCGCCATCGCCCTCGCTCCCAAGAAGAGCCACGCTCGCAATTCGATTCCGCAGTGGAAGCGATCGAGGTGCTCCTGAGAGATCACCGGAAGGAATCGGTAGGGATCCTCCACGCGACGGCGGCTTCCCCTATGGTCGACGACTTCGAGGCGATAGCTCAGCTGATCGATACTTCGATCCACCACCACCTCGAAGAGGCCGGAATCAGAGCGCCGTTCCATGGCGACGCTCTCGTCCTCAAGCAGGACCGCGATGGACTCCGCATCGGGACGATAGACTCGCAGACGCGTCCGCTGTTCATCAACGGCATGCGCCCCCAGTACACCGAAGGGATCGCCGCAACGGGCTCCGTCGAGGCCAAAGCTGAGGTCAGTCAACGGCGCTTCCAGTCGTAGGAGGGAGAAGAGGACGAACGCGGTCCCGGCTGCGGGTGAGCTCGGCGAGATGTGCCACCACCGCGGCAGTGCTCGGCCAGAGGCAGAGGAGTCCGACCATCCGGCCCACCACCACCGCCAGGGCCGCGGCCACGGCCCCCGACCATCCCATGCGCACGATGCTCGAGACCAACACCAGGGAGATCGTCACCACCTCGGCCGCCGTCGCCCAGCCCACGGGACGAGTTCGCCGACCGTGGACCAGAAGAGCCCGGAAGAAGGACTGCAACACACTGAGCATGGGAAGAAGTGCGAAGATCTCGAGGGCCGGCCGCGCGAAATGCCCCAGCTCTGGACTCAGCCCTGCCACCCTCTCCAACCACAAGTCTCCCAACGGGGTATAGGCCACGATCGACATCACCCCCGCCACGAAGAGGAAGAGGGCTCCGGCGCACCGACGCAGCGCGCGGTAATGCTGTCCCAACTCTCCCAACAGCGCAATCACGACTTCCTGATAACTCAGCGCGAGGGCCCTCAGCAGGAAGGTGAGACCATTGAGGACCGGCAACACCGCCAGGGATTCGACCGCATGGGCCGCTCGCCCCACGAAGAAGGTGATGATGGGTTGGGAGGCCAGTGCCAGCATCGAAGTGAGAGCGAGGGGAAGGTAGAAGTGGAAGATCTCGCGCTGGGTGGGACGGGGCGCGCAGTCGGAATGGGATTGGGCCATGAGACGCTGCACGAGAGGCCGCGACATCCATCGGACCGCCACTGCCTCGGTCACGACTCCAGAGCTCAAGGCGATGGCCGCCACCGAGGCTCCCGGCAAGTCGGTGCGGGCCGCCACCAACAGAGCCGTGGCCAGCATCGCCACCACCCTCAAGGCGGTACCCGCCGCCACCCGCCGGGTACGACCGCCCCGGATCATCAGCCCCTGGTGGTAGCGCCGGTCCCCGATCGCGCCGGGCCAGGGCAGGAGCCACCACAGCGCGCCGTGCACCAGAGAAGCGACTCGAGGATCGAGGTGGAGTGCCTCCGCGACTCCCCTCCACACCGGGGGAAGCACGAGAAGGACCATCAAGACGGTGATCACCACGATCAAGCCCTGGCTGAAGCGCCACAGGGCCTCGTGCGCACTGCGGTCGGTGACCATGGCGGTGGAGGCGCTCATGAGGAGGATGACCGGCGACTCCACCAGGATCGCGATGGCGAAGGCGACACCGTAGGCGGCGAGGTTGAAGGTGGGGTCCGGAAGTCGAGCCAGGACGGCGGAGAGCACCACCCCCTCGAGGGCCATCATCCACCAGGTCCCCGCGAGCGGGGCCCAGAACCCCAGGATCGCCCGCGCACGGAGTTTCTCTTCTCGCCCAACGTGGACCATCCGGGAATTCCTCGGCCACTCCCCGATCGCCCGGCCGCGATTCCGCTGGCACCGAGGTCTACGGAGATGAGACCCCATGATCGCTCAATCTCGTGATCTTCGCCCCCCACGACTTCCCACCCCGACAGATTTTCCTAAGGTGTGGCCAGTCGATGTGACGGGGTCGATGCATTCCACCCAGGAGGTCCGCATGCCTACTCCTCCCCGCACGCCAGAGCGCAAGCTGCCCAGCGTGTTCTACAATCTGAGGTCGATGATCGGAGCCTGGATCTCCGGAGTGAGCCTCATCGCGATTCTCTTCCTGATGTTGGTGGAGCTCACCTCCAACCAGGAGAATCCCTACAGCGGAATCCTCACCTTCGTGATCATGCCGATCTTCCTACTGGGAGGGCTCGGTCTCATCGCGCTCGGAGCGATCCGCGAGCATCAGCGTCGCAAGCACGACCTCCCTCCCAGCCGGCAGAGCCCGGTTCTGGACATGAACATCGAGCGGCACCGCCGCATCGCGACCATCGTGGCCGGAGGGTCGATCCTGTTCTTGGCCTTGTCCTCCTACGGGGCATTCAAAGCCTACGAATACACCGAGACCAATGCCTTCTGCGGACAGATCTGCCATCAAGTCATGAACCCAGAGTACACCGCCTACCAGGCATCACCTCACGCCCGGGTGAAGTGCGTGGAATGCCACATCGGCTCGGGAGCCAAGTGGTTCGTGAAATCCAAGATCAGTGGTTCCTATCAGGTGTACTCGGTCCTCGCGCAGAAGTACCCCAAGCCCATCCCCACTCCGGTGAGCAATCTGCGCCCCTCGCGAGACACCTGCGAACGCTGTCACTGGCCCGAGAAGTTCTACACCGACAAGATGAGCTCGCGGCACTACTACTTGGCCGACGAAGACAACACCCACATGCGCCTGGACATGGTCATGCACATCGGCGGCGGCGCGATGGGCCAGCTCGGCCCGGCCAAGGGCATTCATTGGCACATGAACATCGCCAATGAAATCGAGTACGTGGCCTCCGACGAACGGCGTCAGGAGATCCCCTGGGTACGGATCACTCGACCCGACGGATCGGTGTCGGTCTACATCGACGAAGACAGTGATTTCGACCCCGACGCCGATCTGGACGGCGCGGAGGTCCGAAAGATGGATTGCATCGACTGCCACAATCGTCCCTCCCACAACTACCAGACTCCCATGCGGCTGGTGAACGGTGCGCTGTCCAGGGGAGAAATCGATCGCAGTCTCCCCTGGGTGAAGAGCCTGGCCATGCAAGCGCTGGACGGAGACTACAACACCGTCGACGAGGCGATGCAGGGCATCGAGAAGACTCTCCAAGAGGAGTATCAGGACGAGGATTTCTACCCGGAGAAGAAGGCAGCCATCGCCGATGCTGTGGAGGCCCTTCGAGCTCTCTACAAGAGGAACTACTTCCCCGAGATGGGAGTCAGTTGGCGTGAGTTCCCCAACAACCTGGGGCACCTCACTTCCTCGGGCTGCTTCCGCTGCCATGATGGAATGCATGTCGACGATCAGGGCGACACCATCACCCGCGACTGCAGTACCTGTCACACCTTCTTGGCCGAGCAAGTGGGAGCCGATCCTGCCGCCTTCGCCATGAACGGCGTGGACTACCGACACCCCGAGGACATCGACGGGATGTGGAGGGAAACCGACTGCACGGAGTGCCACGCTCCCTGAGCGGGATCTGTCCCGTGACGAACCGAGAGACCGAGCCCGCGACAGACCCATCCGTCGCGGGCTCTCTCATGAGCACTCTTCTCATCGCCGCCGCAACGGGCGGCCGCGGCTGGAGCGGGCCGCCCCTACGAGAAAGCCCCGAGCGCATCGCGCCCGGGGCCTCTCCATCTCGGAACCGAAGCGGCGAGAGCTACTCGCCCTTGTCCGGTACGGGATGCGCGATCTTGGCGTAGAACTCATCGAACTTGAATCCCTTGAAGAAGGGGCTGCGCTCGTTGTGGCACTGCACGCAGGTCTTCTCGTCGGGAATGATCAAGCCCTTGGCCACCGCGGCATCGACATCCATCATGACCTTCTTGGACTTGTAGTCCTTGCCAGGTCCATGACAGCTCTCGCAACCGACGCCGTCTTCGGGCTTCAGACGCTTGCCGACCATCGAAGCATCCACACCATAGGCGGTCACGTGGCACTCGAGGCACTCCGCGAGCTCCTGGGGATTGCCCTCGAGGCCCTGCTTCTTGGCCGCGGCCTTGGCCGCATCGGTGGCCAAGACTTCGAAGGCTTTGGAATGCTTCGATTCCGTCCACTTACCGTATTGATTACCGGTGGCGGCCTTGGAGTGACACATCTTGCAGGTCTTCACCCCCACATAGGCGTGGGCCGGCTTCTCGGCCGCACTGGCCCCAGCCACCATGAAAAGGCTCAGAGCCAGAGCTCCCATACTGGTCATTACGACGCGTTTCATTGACGAATCCCTCACGGTTGGGGGTCAAGATCCTCGGGAGCATCTAGGCGATCTCCCTCTCGCCCACAGTTATGCCCCCCGACGCGGAAAAGGCAATTGCGATTCTGTGCGGTGACCGCGAATCCGCGTTCTCCGCCGATCTCACCGACCTGGCCGGCCGGCCGCCCCCTCCGGGGGCCGAGAGGGGGAGGAGCGCATGGACCTCAGCAGATCGGACATCGTGATCCGCAGGTCGTCGAAGAAGGTGTAGAAAATCGGCACCACCAGCAAGGTGAGAAGGGTGGAGGTCGTCATGCCACCGATCAGGGTGTAGGAGAAGCTCGTATAACTGATCCCCGAATCCATCTGACCGGCGAAGGCCAGAGGGATGAGTCCACCGATGGTGGTGATCGCGGTCATCATGATGGGACGGAAGCGCCGCGATGCGGAAAGAAGGATCGCGTCGCGCCTCGATCGACCTTCCGCCCGCAATCGATTGACGGTGTCGATCAACACGATTCCGTTGTTCACGACCACCCCGATCAGGAGCACGATTCCGATCGCGCCCAGAAAATCGATGTCGATCCCCTTGAGGAGATGGATCCAGATGACGCCGAAGGCCGCCAGCGGAATGGTGAAGATGATCGACAGCGGCAGAATGAAACTCTCGAAGAGGAGACCCATGAGGAGGTAGATGAAAAGCACCGAAGTCAGAAGAGCAAACTTCATCGCCTTCTTGTCCTCGTCGAATCCGTGCTGAGTCTCTCCTTCCCCTGCGAACCACATCCCTTCCGGCAGATCGATGCTCGCCTGGCGACGCTCCAATCGCTGGACCGTCTCCTTGGCCGTCTCCGGACGGAGATCGAAGGCGATGCGCCGGGAAATCTGCTTGTTCTGCCGATAGATGGCGTCGGGGGACTTGAGCATCTGCGCGGTGGTCACTGCAGACAGAGGCAGAAACCCGCCATCGGCAGTGGGGACGAGAAAACTCGACAGTGCATCGAGGCTCTCCCGATCGGATTTCTGATAGCGAATCCGCACCGGAATTTCCTTGCCCTGATCCCGGTAGCGGGGAAGAGCCTGGCCCCGCAGCGCATAGCTCACCACTCCGGCCACTGCCTGCGGATCGATCCCATAGCGCTGGCTTCGTTCCCGATCGAGGACCACTCCCAACTCGTTGGGGGTGTCGACATCGTCGCGGCGAAGGC
This sequence comes from Candidatus Krumholzibacteriota bacterium, assembly GCA_024276305.1. Taxonomy (GTDB): domain Bacteria; phylum Krumholzibacteriota; class Krumholzibacteriia; order JAJRXK01; family JAJRXK01; genus JAJRXK01. The sequence continues at coordinate 76,047 of JAJRXK010000040.1, read as the reverse complement.
CCAGGACCCCATCCACCTGGGAGAAGACCTTTTCGAGTTCTTTCGCGGTCCTCTCCAATGCATCGGGATCTTCTCCCACCAGACGGGCCCTCCACACCGTGGCCTCGGATTCCTCCGCGGTCTGGCTTTCCTGACCGGTGATGATCTCCACCCCAGCGCGCTCGGGGAGCAACTCCACCACCCGCTCGGTGACCTCCGCCGCGGTGAGATCGACCCTTCGGGGGGTCTCGAACCACCCCTGCAACTCGCCCCGGGTCTTGGAATGGAAGAGGAACCACCCGTCGAGACCGAATTCTTCCGCGTGGGTCTCCACCACGTGCTCGGCTTCGAGGAACCACTGCTCGGTCTCCTCGAGGGTGTAGTGAGAGGGCATTCGCACATTGATGTCGAATCCCTGCTGCTCCTCCTCCTGCACATCCACGAGGGAGAGTCCCCGGTGATGCATGGCCGATGAGGTCAAGGCGCCCAACCCCACCAGCACCAGCACCAACTCCAGACGATGGACCAGAGCATGGCCCAAGAGGCGGTTGTAGAAGCGATTCAGGGCCCCGAACGTGGCCTCGTAGGCCTTGCCCAGGCCTCGCCGGAGCCAGCGCCCACCACGACCTTCGTCCTCCTCGGGAAGAAGGGAGCGGCGAGTGGGAAGGGTCATGTGGATGCCCAGGGGCACGTAGACCAGGGCGATCACCAGCGACGCCACCAGGGCAACCGCGATGGGAATGGACATTCGCAGCAGGATGAACTGCATCTGCCCCTCGACCAAGGACACCGGCAAGAACACGATGATCGTCGTGAGCGTGCTCATGGTGATCGCCAGGGCGATCTCGCCTGCTCCGCGCACCGCTGCCTCCGACCGCGACAAGCCCAAACGGTGCACCCGGTCGATGTTCTCGGCCACCACCACCGAATTGTCGACCAGCAATCCCACACATACCATCAGCGCGAGCAGCGAGAGAAGGTTCAGAGTTTCTCCCGCGAAGTACATCACCGTGAGCGCCACGAGCATGCTCATGGGAATGGCCAGACTCGCGACCAAAGTCACCCGAAATCGGCGGAGGAAGAAGAAAAGCACCAGAGCCGCGATGAGCCCCCCGATGAGGCCGCTCTTGATCAGGTTCTGCAATTGCTCCTGGATCACCGCGCCCTGATTGAAGATCTCGATGCTCTCGACTCCGGACAGGCGCGGATCGGCGTTCATGGTCTCGACCATCGATGCCACGCGGCGAGAGACCTCGCGAACATTGGCCTCACCCTCTTTGAACACCACGATGGCATAAGCGGGCCGGCTCATCGCACGAACTCGGTACTTCTTCTCGGGTTCGGCGTAGCGCACGGTGGCGATATCACCCAAGCGCACATCAGGACTGACCGGACGCTGCCGGAGTTCGTCGACCGAAGAGTACTGCGCCACCGAGCGCAGCAGCAGTTTCCGATCGCCCTCGTAGACGTGGCCGCTGGCCATGGTGAAGGAGTCCTGGCCCAGATTCATCGCCAGTTGCCAGATGTTCAATCCGCTCGCTTCGGTGCGTTCGCGGTCGAGCTCGATCAGGATCTCCTTTTCTTCGAGTCCATTGGCTTCGACCGAAGCCACTCCTTCGATGCGCTCGAGGGGGAGGATGATCCTTTTCTGGATGAGATTGTAGGAATCAGCGACAGAGGGATCGACCGCAACTCCCAGAACATAAATGGGAATGCCGGAAATATCGTTCTTGAACACGAAGACTCGATCGACATCGTTCGGGAACTGTCTCCGGGCTCTCTCGACGCGGTCCCGGACCTCTCGGTAGGCGAGGTCCATATTCGTACTCTGTTTGAATTCCAGACCGATGGACGATGCTCCGAGCACCGACCGCGAGGAGACATTCGCCAGTCCCTTTACCGTCGAAAGCTCCTCTTCCAGGGGCTCGGTGATCTTGTCCAGGACTTCCCGGGGCGGGGCATCGGACCAGGGCACGTAGACTCGCAAATAGGGATTGTTCCACCCCGAAGGAAAGAGCTCGACGAGGATCCCCCGAGCGGCAACCCCTCCCACGACCACCACCGTGGCCAGAAGAACGAGCACCGTGACCCGCCGACGGAGACTGAATCCCGTCAGCCGCTCGGTGATTCCGTCACGAGCCGGCTCCTGCGAATGAGAATCACGAGCCATGGGTGACGACTCCGGCGGGGTTCGAATCCGTGGGTGTGGAGAGATCCGAGCCCGTGGCCGGCATCCGCCGCACCCACCGGTCGGCCAAGAGGTAGATCGTCGGCAACACCAACAGAGTGAGGACGGTGGAAGAGACCAGACCACTGATGACCGCAATGGCCATCGGCGTGCGGATCTCCGCACCATCCCCGAGTCCCAGCGCCATCGGGAGCAGACCCAGCACCGTGGTCGCGGTGGTCATCAGGATGGGCCGCAGCCGCACCTGACCTGCGGCCACCAGCGCATCTTCGATCCCCAACCCGCGCCTCCGCAACTGATTCACATAGTCGACAAGAACGATGGCGTTGTTCACCACAATCCCCGCGAGCATGATCATGCCCAGGAAGACGACCACCGAGAGGGCAATGTTCATCCAGTGGAGGGTCCACACCGTACCCACGAAGGCGAGGGGAATGGTGAACATGATCACCAAGGGATGGAGCAGGGATTCGAATTGGATGGCCATGATCACGTAGACGAGGAAGATCGAGAGGCCGAGGGCGAGGTAGAGGCTCGACCGGCTTCGTTCCCATTCCTCGTTCTGCCCGCTGATGTAGTAGGTCATGTCGGCCGGCCAATCCAACCGATCCAGACGACTTTCGATCGCGGTCACCGCCGCCCCGAGCGATCCATGGTCCAGATTGGCCCGCAGCAGAGCCACCCGGCGCCCGTCGATGCGTCGCACTTCGCTCGGCCCCTCTCCCAGACGAACCGCCGCCACGGAGGCAAGTTGAATCGGGCGTTCGGCGCCAGGATTCACCACCATCTCTTCAACGTCTTCGACCGACCGTCGGTCCTCTTGGGCATATTGCACGACCATCGGAATCCGGCGATCGACGCGGTTGAGACGGGTCGCCTCATAGCCCTTGACCCGGTCCCGGATGCGGCGGGCCACCTCGCCGAGATTCAGGCCGTAGCGCATCAGGCGCTCACGGTCGTAGATGACCTGGACCTCGGGGGCCCCCGCACGGAGCGAAGCCTGGACGTCGGCAAGTTCGTCGACCTCGGACAATGCCATTTGAACCGTCTCGGACATGCGACGCAACTGGCGGAGATCATCGCCGTGGACCTCGACCTCGATCGGAGTCTTGGAGCTGAAGAGAACCGGACGGGTGACATTCACTTCCAGATCGGGAATCCCCTCGAATCGTGTCCTCAGTCGGCGAAGAAGAGCCTCTTCGGCCTCCGCGCTTCGCCCTTCGGGAGCGACTAGGACCTTGAATCGGGCCGTGTGTTCGCCCTCGTCACTGCGCTGGGATTCCGCCGGATCGAAGCCGTAGGTCACCAAGAGTTGTGCGATCCCCTCTCGGTCCGCGAGGATCGCCCGCTCCACCCCTCTCAGTACCGACTCCGTTCTCTCGATCGGAGTCCCCACTGGCAGGCTCAATTCGAAGGTGAACTCGCCCTGGTGCACCTCGGGCAACAATTCACTGTCGAGGTTCTGGGCTCCGATGGCCGTCAACACCACGATCACCGCCATGAGCCCCATCATCGCGGCGGTATGGGAGAGCGACCAACGCAGGAGCCGAGGATAGCCCTCTTGGAGGGCGTTCAACAGCTGACCCACGCCTCGAAGAGGCCACACCAGGATTCTCTCTCGGAAGAAGACGAGCAGGGGAAAGACGAGCTTCACGATCACCACGAGTACCAAAGCGACGACGGCCAGCATCGCCTTCCCCAACAATTCCAAGCCCAGACCGATCAGGGCCCGCAGAATCCAGTAGAGGGGCAGAGGCAAGAAGAACAGAGTCCGACGCCGATGACCGCCGAAAGACCGGCGGAGTTGGTGTACTGATCCGAAATGCAACCACGAAATGGGCCGAATGATCCCTCCCCCACCGCTCGCCGCACCACGACTCGCCAACATGGGAATGAAGTAGACCGCCACCGCGACGGATCCCAGGAGGGAGACCACCACCGCGATCCCCAGATCTCCGAAGGCTTGGCCGGCGACGCCCTCCACGAAGACCATGGGGAAAAAGACCGCGATCGTGGTCATGGTCGAAGCCAACACCGCGGCCCGCACCTCGGAAGTTCCGCGAATCGCGGCCTCCCGAATCCCGTCTCCCTCTTGGCGACACCGATGGATCGACTCGAGCACCACGATGGACGAGTCGACCAGCATCCCGATGCCCAGAGCGAGCCCTCCCAAGGACATGATGTTGAGAGACACTCCCCAGAGATTCAACGGAGCGAATGCCACCAGCAGCGATATGGGAATGCTGAGAGCGATGATGAGGGTGCTTCTCACCTCTCCCAGGAAGAGAAAGAGAATGAGAATGGCGAGGACCCCGCCGAACAGAGCCGTCTGTCGAACCTCGCGCACACTGCTCTCGATGAATACCGACCGATCTGCGGTGATCTCGAGACGCACTCCTTCGTTGTCGTAGAGTTGTTGAGCCAGACCGGAGCCCGCGCCCCGGCGTCCACGCGGACTCGCGACCGTCGACACCCCCTGTTCCTCGATCACTCCCACCCGAGCGTAGATGCGTTGGGCCAGAGCCACGATATTGGCGTCGGCCTCCTTGAAGATCTGAATCTGTACACTGGGGACTCCCCCGGTGTGAGTGACGATCTGCCGCTCCTTGTGCGACATCTCCACCGTCGCCAGATCCCGCACTCTCACCGGGTGCCCTTCGAGGACCACCACGATGGTGTCGCGGATCTGGTCGAGGTCGACATATTCGTTGAGGGTCCGCACGAGATATTCGGTTCGTCCCTCTTCGATCGTGCCGCCCGCCACGTTGATGTTCTCGGCCGCGATGCGGTCGATCACTTGCTGCAGACTGATCCCGGACCGCCGCAATTGGTCCGCGCGCACGGCGACGCGCACTTCTTCTTCGAGCCCTCCCTTCACCCGCGCCGCAGCGACTCCCGCGATGGGCTCGATCTGCCTCTTCACCTGCAGCTCCGCAATGCGTCGCAGCCGTCGCAGCCCTTCCTCGCCTTCGAATCCCACTCCCGCGCCCGAGAGGCTCAGCTCCAGCACCGGATCGAGGCTCGGGTCGAAGTGGAGGATGAGAGGGCGTTCGGCTTCCTCGGGAAGAAGGACGAGATCGAGACGTTCGAGAATGTCCTGGGTGGCATCGGAGATATCCGTATCCCAGGTGAACTCCATCACCACATCGCTCACCCCGACCCGGCTCACGCTGCTGATGCGCTGAAGACCACCGATGACTCCGAGTGCCTCTTCGACCGGGCGGCTGATGTCGTTTTCCACTTCTTCGGGCGCGGCTCCGGGGTACTCGGTGCGGACGGTGACGGTCGGGTAGCTCAGATCCGGCATCAATTGGACGGGAAGACGGTCGTAGGAGAAATAGCCGAAGACTACCGCCGCCAGAAAAATCATCAGGATCGCCACCGGGCGATCGGTGACGAAGGACTTGGTACTCACGACCGGGCTGCCTCGATCGCGGTTTCGGCCTCGCGATTCACGACTCGGACTCGAGCGCCATCCTTCAGGCCGGCCTGACCCGCAGTCACCAGAGAATCCCCTTCTGCAATCCCGGAGGCGGGGACGACGAATTCCCGGTCCTCGAGCTCGGGAATGAGGAGCACGCGGTGGGCGATGCCCCCGTTACTCACCCGAAAGACGAAGAGTTGGTCCTCTCCGTAGACGATGGCCCGTTTCGGCACCCGAAGGGCCGCGACCCGAATGTCGGTGACGATGTCGATGTCCACGTAGAGCCCCGGACGCAGTCCAGGTTGATCGCCCACGTCGATCGTCACCTTGATCGTGCCCGAACGGGCATCGACGATGGGAGAGATGCGTTTGACCGAACATTCGTAGCTTTGGTCGCCGAGGGCAGGCACCCTCAGGCGCACCGGCTGACCCACTTCGAGTCGGATCAGGTCCTTCTCCGGCACGTAGACATAGGCGATGAGAGAAGTGAAGTCGATGATCTGGCAGAGCTGGGTTCCGAGGCTCACCTGGTCTCCCACATTCACGAAGCGCTCGACGACCGTCCCCGAGATGGGTGCCCGTACCTGAGTGTAACCGAGTTCGCGCTGGGCATCCTCGAGTTCGAGTTGACGCTGTTCGAAGCTCGACCGCGCGTCGTTCAGGGCCTTGTCGGAAGTCAGATCTCTCTCCCGCAGACGTTGCTGCCGTTCGAATTCTCGACGGGCCTGGTCCAGAAGACTCTCGGCCTTGGCCAGCGCGCTGCGCTGCTCGTCGTCTTGCAAGCGCACGAGCAGATCTCCGCGCTCCACATGATCGCCTTCTTCGACGTAGCGCTCCCGCACGCGACGTGCCGCCTCTGCCACCACGTAGATCTGCGACTCCGCTTCGAGAGTCGAGCTCGAGGACAGGACAGACTCCATGGGACCCCGATCCACCACGACCACTTCGACCGGAACCGCTTCGGTCTGCGACCCACTGCTGTCCGCGGCGGCCTCCTCTGAAGTGTCCTTGGCCTCCCCTTCTGCGGAGCCAGTGCGACCGCAAGCGGCGGCGCCGAGCGCCAGCAGAAGAACCAACGTGGAACGAACGAAGGGTGGAGTGAGGACTCGACGCACGTCGACCTCCGGTGGATGGCGGGTGAGGGTCCGATTCTGCGAGCGCGCCCGTGCGCACCCTCCGAACCCACTGTCTACGGCGGAGACTCTTGGATGTTACAGCCGCGAGCCTGTCCGTCGAGCCCCGGCTTCTGCTATGATCGTTCCCACCCCCCTGCCCCTCTCTCATGGGTGCCAACATGTCCTTTCCGATTCGTCTCGCGCGCGCCGCTCTCCGATGGACCTCGACCGCGCTCCTCCTCGCGACCGCCCTCACGCCAGCCGGCTCTGCGCGCGGCCAAGTCCAAGACGCTCCCTACGCCCCCTATCGTCTGCAGGAGGCCCAAGCCAAGGCGGCCCGGGCCACCCGAGCCTTCCTGGCCAAATCGCCGCCGCCGACGGCGGAACAACTCCAGATGGACACCGCCTACGTGGAGCTCCAACTCGCCCTCGATCCCGCTCTCGCCCGCCTCGACGGCACAGTGATCTACCGCGCCCGGGTGGTGGGAGCGCCCCTCGCCCAAGCGGTCCTGGACCTCGACGGAGCCCTCGGCGTGGTCGCCGCCCGCAACGCGGCCGGAACCGCGGCCTTCACCCACACCGGCGATCTCCTTCGAGTGGACCTCGACCGGAGCTACGCCCCCGGTGAGGAGTTCACCGTCGAGATCGACTACGGCGGCTCTCCGGACCAGAGCCAAGGGACATTCGGTTTCGATACCGCCAATGGAAGCGACTTGATCTGGAGCCTGAGTGAGCCCTTCGGCGCCCGTACTTGGTGGCCCATCAAGGACACCCCGTCGGACAAGGCCGACTCCATGGCCATCTCCTTCATCGTTCCCACTCCGCTGATCGCCGTATCCAACGGGATCCTCGAGGGAATCGACGACCTGGGCACGACTCGACGCTTCCGATGGAAGGAACGATTCCCCATCGCCCCCTACTTGGTCTCCGTCGCGGCTCACGCCTATGTCGAGCAGACCGTGACCTGGAATGGCGGCGTCGGAGGTCCTCTTCCGGTGACCGTCTGGAGCTACTCCAACCAAGCCTCATCGGCCCTGAATGCGGCGAACTCCACCGTGAGCATGCTCCAGACCTACGAAGGACTCTTCGGCCCCTGGCCCTTCCCCGGAGAGAAATACGGTCAAGCTCAGTTCAATTGGGGCGGAGGGATGGAGCACCAGACCGCGACCAGCCTGGTGGTCTGGACCTCGTCGGGTCTCATCGCCCATGAGTTGACTCACCAATGGTTCGGCGATCAGATCACCTGCGAGAGCTTCACCGAAATCTGGACCAACGAGGGATTTGCCACCTACGGAGAAGCCCTCTGGCGCGAGGCCAACGAGGGCCCGGCAGGGTATTTTGCCGAAATGAACGCCGCGAAGTACTACGGGGGAGGAACCATCCGGGTGCCGGTGTCTTCGCTGAACGACTTCGGCCGCGTCTTCGACAGCGGACTCACCTACAACAAGGCCTCGTGGGTGCTCCACATGCTCCGCGGAATGATGGGCGACACGGTCTTCTTCCAGTTTCTGCAGGACTACACCAGCGATCCCTCGGTCCGATATGGGACCGCCACCACGGCAGACGTGCAGCGGGTGGCCGAAGCAACCAGTGGCCTTGCACTCCAGCAATTCTTCGATCAGTGGATCGACCAGGAGTACTTTCCCACCTATGCCCTCAGTTTCGATTCGACTCCCAACGGCACCGCGTGGGACGTCAACGTGACTCTCGAACAGCTCCAGTCGAACGCTCTCTTCGAGATGCCCCTCACTCTGCGCGTCGTCACCTCCACAACCACCGCGGACCACGTCGTCAACGCCAACGCCAGGTCGCAGACCTTCGTGATTTCTTCCGCCGAACCGGCCACCGACCTGATCCTCGATCCCGAGGGATGGGTGTTGCACACCACGGAGACTTCGGTCCAATCCCCCACCTTCCACCGCGGCATCTTGGTGGTGAATGGAGTCAACTGGAGCGTATACGGCACCGAGATCGTCAGCGCCCACGCCGACAGCATCTTCACCGGAAACTATCCCTTCGAATTCTGGGACATCTTTCCGACTCCTGCCGGCGGCTACGATCCGGCGCTCCCTCCTCCCTTGGGACACGGATCGATCCCGTCCTCGATCCTCGGCCAATTCTCCACCGTGGTTTGGGTGGGAAACAACTATCAGGGGGATCTCCAGCCCTGGGCCGACGCGGCGATTCTGTCCTACCTGAACCAGGGAGGAAATGTGCTGCTGATGTCGCGCTTGGGCCAGGACTTCCTGCCGCCCGCACGAGCGGACTACCTGGGGTTGACCTTCGCCGAGAATCCGACGAATACGATCCAGGCGGCCACCGCCGCAGACTTCGGCCTCGTGAACATGTCCCGTACCGGATTCCAGAACTTCAACGCCGTCTTCGAAACCACCTTCCAACGCCCCGAAGCCGCGTTGCTCTTCACGGAGGACTCGAGCTTCGCCGTGAGCCGAGGCCTCGGAGTCTGGGAACATCCGATCGGAGGCGGATCGTTGCGACCGAGCGGGGGACATTTCGCCTTCGTCTCGGGTCGGCCCTATCGATGGGATCATGCGGCCCTGCGCACCAACACCCAGATCATCCTGGCCGACCTCTTCCAGGAACCCCCGATCCCCACCGCCACCGCTCCTCTCCCGAGCTTGGGTCGTGAGAGATTGCTTCCGAGCGTCCCCAATCCCTTCAATCCCCGCAGCCGCATTCGCTTCTACCTTCCCGAGGAGACGCACGTGTCGGTGAAGGTCTTCGATCTGCGCGGACGCCTGGTACGCTCCCTGCTTGACGAAGATCGCCCCGCCGGAGAGAGTGGGGTCCTCTGGGACGGCACCGACGATGGAGGTCGCGATGTCGCTTCGGGGGTGTACACCGTCCGACTCCTTGGTGAAAGTGCCTCGGACCACCAGAAGGTCACCCTGGTTCGGTGAGGTCATCCATCGGGAGAATTCCTGTGTCCAAACGCAAGCTCTACCCCGCGATCGAGCCCTTCGCGACCCATCGCCTCGCGGTGAGCGGTCTCCACGAAATCTACTTCGAAGAAATCGGGGCCGAGTCGGGGCAACCGGCCATCTTCGTTCATGGCGGACCCGGGGGCGGAATCGAGCCCATCTACCGCCGCTACTTCGACCCCTCTCGTTACCACCTGGTCCTCTTCGACCAGCGCGGCTGCGGGCAGAGCACCCCCCACGCCTGCCTCGAGGAGAACACCACCTGGGACCTCGTCGCAGACATGGAGCGCATCCGTGAGGAGCTGGGCATCGAGCGTTGGGTCGTCTTCGGAGGGAGTTGGGGCAGCACACTCAGCCTGGCCTACGCTCAAACGCATCCGGACCGGGTGATGGCCCTTGTCCTGCGGGGCATCTTTCTGCTCCGGCCCGAGGAAATCCGTTGGTTCTACCAAGAGGGCGCCAATGCCATCTATCCCGACGCCTGGGAAGAGTACCTTGCTCCCATCCCGGAGGCGGAACGTGGAGATCTGGTCGCGGCCTACTATCGCCGTCTCACCAGTGACGATCCGGCCATCCGGGCCGAGGCCGCCCGGGCCTGGAGTGTCTGGGAGGGCAGCACCTCGAAACTTCTCCCCAACGCCGAACTCATCGATCGTACCGGCGAGGAACGTTTCGCCGAGGCCTTCGCCCGCATCGAGTGCCACTACTTCACCCACGGCGGATTCTTCGACCAACCGAACCAGCTTCTCGACAACGTGGACCGAATCCGACAGATCCCCGCGGTGATCGTGCAGGGACGCTACGATGTGGTCTGTCCGATGAAAACCGCCTGGGCCCTTCATCGACGGTGGCCCGAAGCCGCATTCCACGTCGTGCCCGATGCAGGCCACTCGGGCACCGAAGTGGGAATCATCGATCGACTGGTGAGCGCCACGGACGAGTTCGCAGCGCTCTGAGGTCGGTGAGGCCGAGGGGTGGGGAGTACTGCGACCCGCCCCTCGACGGTTCCTCGGCGCCTACTCCCCGGGATCGATGCCGAGCTTCGAGAGTTCGACCGCCAACTTCGACACCAGAGTGTCCATCTCGTCCACCACGGCCTGCACCGTCGAGGCCTGCGTCAGATCGACTCCGGCCGCTTGGAGCAGCGAAACCGGGTGGTCGCTGCCGCCCGCCGAGAGCAGCTCCAGATATCTCTTCGTGGCTGCCTTCGCCCGACCGCGATCGGGATCTCGCATGTCTTGCAGGATCTTGGCCGATGAAGCAAAACAGGTCGCATACTGGTAGACGTAGTAGGGAGTGCGATAGAAGTGCGGAATCCGCGCCCAGGTGATTCCGTAGAGACGGTCGAGATCGACTCCCGGGCCGTAGTACTCTTCGAGGAGGGAGTGGTAGAGATCGGTCAAGCCTTCGGCCGTCACTGGCTCTCCCCGCTCCACCATCCGATGGGCCTCCAACTCGAAGTCTGCAAAGCAGACCTGTCGGTAATAGGTCAGAGCGATCTGATCGATCGCATGCTGCAGCAATAGAACCCGTTCCCGGGGGTTCTCGGTATTCTCGAGCAGGTAGTCCAGAAGCAACCCTTCGTTCAAGGTCGAGGCGACTTCGGCCACGAAGATCGTGTAGTCCGAGTAGACGAAGGGCTGATTCTCGGTGGCGAGAACAGAATGCATCGCGTGGCCCATCTCGTGCGCCACGGTGAAGACATCGCTCATGGTGTCCGAGTAGTTGAGCAGTACATAGGGATGAACTCCATAGACCCCCGCGGAGTAGGCTCCGGTTCTCTTTCCCTCGCTCTCATAGACATCGGCCCAATTGTGCCCGAGTCCGTAGGACAACTTCGACTGATAGTCTTCTCCCAGGGGGGCAACCGCCGCGATCACCCACTCCTTGGCTTGGTCGTAGGGGTATTCTTTCTCGTCCTCGATCAGCGACAAATAGCCATCGTAGATTGCGATCTTCTCCAGACCGAGCGCACGCCGGCGGAGCTCGTAGTAGCGCTGGAGAGGCGCCGCTCCCTTCTTGGTGACCTCGATGAGCGTTTCTACCACCGAGGTCGGGATCGCATTGCGATCGAGAGCGGCATCGAGAGTGCTGGGGTAGCGGCGCGCTTGAGCCGTAGCCCAGTCGCGTTGGCACAGAGCGTTGTAGATCGAAGCATAGGTATTCAGTTTCTCTTGGTAATTCGAGAAGAACGCCCTCCACACCGCCTCACGATCGGTTTGGTCCCGTTCCGTCTGCAGCCGCGCGTAGTACTGGCCGTTGGTGACTTCCACCTCTTCGCCATCGCTGAGGGTGATGGACTTGGGCGCGGTATCCGCGGTCGAGAGCATCGCATAGATGTCGGCGGGAGCATCATTGAACTGGGAGTTGAGCGAGAGCAGTCGCTCTCCCTCGGCATCGAGGACATGCTCTTGGAGACGGTATTGCTCCTCGATCGCGAAACGATAGAGAGCCAAATCCGGATTCGCCTCCATCCACCCTTGGACCCGGTCCAGAGGAATCTCCAGAAGTTCCGGCGTGAACCAGGAAGATGCAGTCTCCCACTTGGCGAAGAGGCTCTGAACGCGCTGCCTCTGAGCATTCTTCTCATTGTTGCGCAGGTCGACATCACGCTGCAGATTCACATAGTACCAGACCTTGTAAGCGGTCTTTCCCGCTTCGTCCTGCAAGCGATAGTAGTCGAGCAGGACTTCGGGACCCTCCGAGATCGTTCCCTGCATGGCCTCGGTCCTGGCGATCATCTCTTCCAAGGAGTCGTAGGCGGCCTGCCACTGCTGTGGGCTCTCGTAGATGTGGGTGACATCCCACTTCACCTCGTTGGGAAGCTCGGCCCGATCCCGGGTCCCAGCCACTCCAACCCCTGCAACCACCGTCGAATAGGACGAGAGCCACGGCTCCCCCCAGACTACGCCATACGATCATCGTTCCTCCTGTGCGAATCGAAACGGGACAGAATACCGAAGGGGCACGATTCCCCCTCGGGCTCAGGGATCTTCGGGGGTGGGTTCTGCAAGAATCTTCTCCACGGGCCAACAACCTTCGACCGACACGAAGTCGTGCCGGACCGCATCACGATGATCACGCGGCATGGCCATGTACCGACCATTCGCCGTCGCGAAGACCGAGCCGGCCTCGTCCACGATCTCCGCTGCGGCGTCGATCACTCGCCTTCGGAGCCGCTCACAACGGCCGCGGACCACGCATCGGGATCCTGGACGGAGAGGCCGTTTGAGCCGCACCGTGAACTCGGCCGCGAAACAGGGCTGCTCCCGAGCAACGATCGCGGCCCAAGTCATGACTTCGTCGAGAACGGTGGCCAGGATGCCCCCGTGAGTGACGCCCTGCCAACCCACAGATTCGGGAGGAATGCGGAGAGGAAGTTCGATGGTGTCTCCCACGATCCAGCTCCGGGCGCGCAAGCCGTGGGGATTCTGGTCTCCGCAGACGAAACAGGAGTGCGACCAGGGCAGGGGAATGCGATCTGCCTCCGCTGCCATCTCTCTCGCTCCACGGGATCGGGTGGGCGCGACGGACCCGAAGGAGATACTGACGCGCTGGTCACATGGTAGGGCAGAAGCCCCGATCAGAGCATTCTAGCCGCGCAGCCTCGATTCGGGTCCGGCGCCGACAGCACGGGGACGCGCCGTCCATGTCCAACAATAGCAGGCTTGGCCGCGATTCCCACAACGATTCTGAGATCCCGTTCCTTCGAGTGTGATGATGCAGTGGCACTATCAGTGTCCACTCTCCGGTCGGCGGGCCTCAGAACAGCCCCACCTTGAGGCGAGCCTCCTCGCTCATCATGCTCTTGTCCCATGGCGGATCGAAGACCAACTCCACGTCCGCTTCCTCGACCTCCGGCAGGGCCAGAACCTTGTCCTTCACCTCGGCCACGAGAATCTCTCCCATCCCACATCCGGGCGCGGTGAGCGTCATCCGGACTTCCACCCGTTGGGCGTCGCCCGAGGCCGTGGGTTCGACCCGGCAGCTGTACACCAACCCCAGCTCGACGATGTCGACGGGGATCTCCGGATCGTAGCAAGTGCTGAGCTGCGCCCACACCTGAGCCTCGATATCTTCCCCTTCCGGAACCGCGATCTCGAAGTCCGACGGATCCTTGCCGATCGCATCGGCGTGCTCCGCGTCCACCCGAAACATCTGCCCGAAGCCAGTGACAATGGTGAAACTCGTCCCGAGGGCCTGAGTCAGACGAGCGTGCATCCCCTTGGACAGAGTCGCTGCAGCGCCATCGGGCACCATGACCGCGGGACAATCCCGATTGAAGACCACCGTTTCTCCGACCACGCTTCCTCCTCGATCACCGAAAGATTCGCTGAACCCGTTCGAGCCCCTGCAGAAGCCGATCCACATCGTCCGACCCGTTGAAGGCAGCCACCGACACCCGGAGAGTTGCGGTCTCGCCCAGGCGATGCAGAAGAGGTTGCGCGCAGTGGTGTCCCACCCGGATGCAGATCCCCTCGTGATCGAGGAGGGTGGCCACATCCTGGGCGTGCACTCCCTCCATCACGAAGGAGAGGACCGACGCGCGATGGGTGGGCGAGCCCACGATGCGCACTCCCTCGAAGCTCTCCAGGTCCCGGACCAGGACCTCCAGCAATGCCTTTTCATGAGCCACCAGGGCCTGCGGTCCGAGCTCTTCCAGGAATTCCACGGCCCGGCCCAGTCCCACCGCCCCCGCGATATTGGGAGTCCCGGCCTCGAAGAGTTGGGGGGGCGCCGCGAAGTCGACCCCATCCAACCGGACTTCCCGGATCATGTCGCCGCCCCCCTGATAGGGAGGCATCTCGGAGAGGAGGTCGAAGCGGCCCCAGACTACGCCGATCCCGGTGGGACCGTACATCTTGTGGCCGGAGATGGCGTAGAAGTCCGCGCCCAGGCCGACCGGATCGAGATCTCCATGGGCCGCCGACTGGGCCCCATCCACGAAGACCGTCGCCCCTGCGGCATGGGCGTCCTCGATCACTTCTGCCAATGGAACCACGGTGCCGATGGCATTGGAGGTCGCGGTCACCGACACCAAGCGGGTCCGGGAACTCAACTTGGACCGAAAATCCTCGAGGTCGAGATCGCCCTGATCCGTGATCGCGGCCACTCGCAGGGTCGCGCCGGTCTGCTCGGCCACGATCTGCCAGGGCACGAAATTCGAATGATGCTCGAGCAGAGTGATGAGGATCTCGTCACCGGGTCCCACGCGAGGCCGGAGATAGGACTGTGCCACTAGGTTGACCGCCTCCGTCACTCCACGCACGAAGACCACTTCCTCGACGCGGGGCGCCCGGAGAAGCGAAGCGATCTTCTTCCTTGCCCCCTCGTAGAGACGAGTGGCATCGACCGCCAGGCCGTAAAGTCCGCGATGCACATTGGCATTGGCCCGAGTGTAGTAGTCCTCCATCGCATCGAGCACACATCGCGGACGCTGGCTGGTCGAAGCGCTGTCGAAGTAGACGAGCCTCCCGTCCGACTCCGAAGCCGACAGAAGCGGGAATTGGCTCCGGACTTCCTCGAGCCGGGCACCCGTCCAGAGCGCTGGAGCCGATGTCCTGGCCTGCCTCACTTCGCTCACGACTCCTCCTCCAGGCTCAGGATCTCTCCGAGGTGGCCCTGGACTTCATGCTGAATGAGCTGAGCCAGCGCGGGCCACTCGAGCTGTTCCACCACCGAGTTCGCAAAACCCCAGAGCAAGAGCCCACGGGCCGTAGCTTCGTCGATGCCACGACTGCGCAAGTAGAAGAGCGCTTCCTCGTCGAGCTGTCCCATGCTCGAGCCGTGGGATGCCTTCACATCGTCGTTGTAGATCTCCAATTGAGGCAGAGCGTTGACCCGGGCATCGGGAGACAGCAGCAGGTTCGCATTGGTCTGCCGGGCATCACTGTCACGAACCTGAGCCTCGACCACCACTCTTCCGGCGAAGACCACTCGGGCCTGGTCATCGACCACGTGACGGTATTCCTCGATGCTGCGGGCGTGCTCCGCCCCATGTTCGACCCGAGTGTGGGTGTCGATCATCTGTTCACCTCCGGCCACGGCGAGGCCCATGAGGCGCATCTCGGAATGTTCTCCCGCCAACCGGCAATGGAGGTCATCTCGCACCCACCGTCCACCCAATACGAAGTTCCAATGAGAATAGGTCGCATCACGACCCACTTCGGCGCGCAGATTCGTGGCGTGAGCGGCACTGTCTCCCAGGAGAGTGAGTTGGACGTGCTCGAGCCGTGCGCCCTCTTCCAACTCCACTTCGAAGTGCAGATTCGTCGCTGTCGACTCTCCCGCCGACCGATGATGTTCCAGCACCTTCACCTCGCTCGATCTTCCCAGGCGCAGATGCACTCGCGGTTGGGTGAAGGTCGAAGATCCGGCGGCCGACAGAAAACGAAAGTGCAAGGGATGATTGACCTTCACTCCCGGCTCGACTTCGACGAGGACGCCGCGATCCGACCACGCTCGGTTCAAGAGCTCCAGCGCGGGGACATCCCCTCGCGAGTCCGAGGAGTTCGCCGGACGTTCTTCCGGACCCAGGTCCGAACCCAGGACTACGATCTTCACTCCCGGAATCTCGGGGACGCTCGCGAGCCGGCCATCGATGAATTCGAGGTCGATGGCCTCGAGTCCCTCGACGTCGAAGGCACGAAAACCCGCGGTCGCCACCGTCGACGGGGCCGAGGGAGACCGTGACTCCGCCCAAGGGCCCAGAGCGGTGAAACGCCATTCCTCGTGCCGACGCGTAGGATAGCCCCCGTCCCGAAGCAGGGCATGAGCCTCCCGCCGGTGCGGCTGGTCTCGCTCCGGCCGGCCTGCCAACCAGGCTTCGAAGCCCTCGAGGAGAGAAGGTGTCGTCAGGGTCGTCCGCATCGAGCTCTCCTCGCTCCTAAGCCTGCAGCTTCTCTTCGAGGAGCCACCCATAACCGCGCTCTTCCAACTCGAGTGCCAGCTCCTTGCCCCCGGTCTTGATGATCCGACCCGCTGAGAGCACGTGAACGTAGTCGGGGACGATGTAGTCGAGCAACCGCTGGTAGTGAGTCACCACCACGATGGCCCGCTCGGCGGAACGCAAGGCATTCACGCCTTCCGCCACCACGCGCAAGGCATCGATGTCGAGCCCCGAATCCGTCTCGTCGAGGAGCGCCAGCTTCGGTTCGAGGATCATCATCTGCAGGATCTCGTTGCGCTTCTTCTCGCCGCCGGAGAAGCCGACGTTCACCGGTCTCGACAGCAGGGCCAGGTCGAGTTCGAGCAGCTTGGCCTTGGCTCGGACATGACGCAGGAAATCCGCCGCATCCATTTCCTCTTCGCCTCGCGCGGCGCGCACTGCATTCACCGCAGCTCTGAGGAAGTAGGTATTGCTCACCCCCGGGATCTCGATCGGATACTGGAAGCCGAGAAAAATCCCGCGCGCGGCTCGCTCTTCCACCGGCAATTGGAGGAGATCTTCACCCTCGAAACGCACCTCTCCTTCGGTCACATCGTAGTCCTGCCGACCGCAGATGATCTGAGACAAGGTGCTCTTGCCCGACCCATTCGGACCCATGATCGCGTGGACTTCACCGGGGCGGATCTCCAGATCGACCCCCCGCAAGATCTCCGTCCCTCCCACACTCGCCTTCAGTCCCTTTACGCTCAACATCTTCGATGTGCTCCTTGTACAGATCAGGGAGAGGTTTCAGCCCACCGCTCCCTCAAGACTCACGGCGAGGAGCTTCCCCGCCTCCACCGCGAACTCCATGGGGAGTTCGTTGAATACTTCTTTGCAAAACCCGTTGACGATCATCGAGACCGCATCCTCTTCGCTCATCCCGCGTTGACGACAGTAGAAGAGCTGATCGTCGCTGATCTTGCTCGTGGTCGCCTCGTGCTCGAGCACCGCGGTCGGCGTTTGCGACTCGATATACGGAAAGGTGTGCGCCCCGCAGTGATCTCCGATGAGCAGGGAGTCGCATTGAGAGTGGTTTCGGGCACCAATCGCGCCCTTCATCACCTTCACCTCACCCCGATAGGAATTCTGAGACCGGCCCGCGGAAATGCCCTTGGAAACGATGGTGCTACGAGTCCCTCGACCGATGTGAATCATCTTGGTTCCCGTATCGGCCTGTTGGGCATGACGGGTGAGAGCCACCGAATAGAATTCTCCGATGGAGTAGTCGCCCTGGAGCAAACAGCTCGGATACTTCCAAGTGATCGCGGAGCCGGTTTCGACCTGAGTCCAGCTGATCTTCGAATTCCGGCCGCGACAGGCCCCGCGTTTGGTGACGAAATTGTAGATCCCCCCGCGGCCCTCCTCGTCCCCCGGATACCAGTTCTGCACCGTGGAGTACTTGATCTCGGCGTCGTCGAGGACCACCAATTCCACCACTGCCGCATGTAGCTGGTTCTCGTCACGCTGCGGAGCAGTGCATCCTTCGAGATAACTCACATAGGCCCCGGCCTCGGCCACGATCAGGGTTCGTTCGAATTGCCCGCTCTTCTGATCGTTGATCCGGAAGTAGGTCGAGAGCTCCATCGGGCACCGGGTGCCCTCGGGGATGTACACAAACGACCCATCGCTGAAGACGGCAGAGTTCAGAGTCGCGTAGTAATTGTCCGTGTAGGGGACCACGCTCCCCAAGTATTTCTTCACCAGATCGGGGTGTTCGCGGACCGCATCGGAGAAGGAGCAGAAGATGACTCCCGCCTCGGCGAGCTTCTCACGAAAGGTGGTCCGAACCGATACGCTGTCGAAGACTGCATCGACTGCGACTCCCGCCAACTGCTTCTGTTCCTCGAGGGGGATGCCCAGCTTGTCGAAAGTCTCGAGGAGCTTGGGGTCGACTTCGTCCAGGCTCTCCTTCAGCGGCTCCTGTTTGGGAGCGGAGTAATAGTAGAGGCCCTGAAGATCGATGGCGGGATAGCTCACCTTGGACCATCGCGGCTCCTCGAGCTTCTGGAAATGCGCGAAGGCCTTCAGTCTCCAGTCGAGAAGCCACTGCGGCTCGCCCTTTTTGGCCGAGATGATGCGAACGATCTCTTCGGAGAGCCCCTTGGGAATCCGCTCGGCCTCGATCTCGGTGGACCAGCCGTGCTCGTATTCCTTCGAGGCCAACTCCTGCAGTTCTTTGTTCTGATCCGACATCGCGGTCTCACTGTCCTTCCGAAGTGAGCGATTCGGTCTGGAGACCTTGGCGCAATTGCTGGACGTTCTCGTGCATCGCGGCCTCGTCGCACACCATCTGCGCCAAACTCACTTCCTGGAGCATGCTGTCGATGGTGCGCTGAATCCCGAACCACAGAGAGCGAATGGAGCAATCGTTGTTGTGCACACACAAACCGGTGGACGAAGTGGCGGTGCTGCAGAGTTCTTCGTCGTAGAACTTGCTCCCGGCCGCCCTCAGGACCTGGGCAACCGAAATCTCCTGGGCATCCCGAGCCAGACGATAGCCTCCCGCCCGCCCTCGGGTGCTCTCGACGATGCCCTCCTGCACCAGCAGACGCATGATCTTGCCCGCGTAGGCGGTGGTCATTCCCTCGGTCTCGGCGATCCGCCCCAGAGTCAAGACCTCCTCCGAGCCCAAGTGATCGTGGCGCGCGATGGTGAGGGCGCAGCGCAGGCCGAACTCTTCTTGGGAGGTGAGAATCATGGTCGGATCCGATTCGTCGTGCGCAAGATCCCCCGCGCCGGGAATGCCGGCGGTGGTGGTCGCCGGACCTGAGCCCAACATAATCACCACCGGCTAAATTGCTACTAAATAGTACACATTTAAAGTCTTTGGTATCACAACTTTGGAGGAGGCGAGGCGAGCGCTCGGCCTTAGCCTGACGGGGTTGTGTCCCCGCAAGAACTCGAATAAATGGTGAAAACTATGCAGCCCTTTCGGGACCCCGAGCAGATCCTGACCCGGACCCGGCTCGTCGAACGATTCCTGCGATACGTGGCCATCGACACCCAGTCGGACGAGGAGTCCGAAAGTTGCCCCAGCACGGAGAAGCAATTCGACCTCGCGAGGATCCTGGTCGAAGAGCTCCGGGAGCTGGGCCTCGACGATGCTTCGGTCGACGAACACGGCTACGTCATCGCTCACCGGCGGGGAACTCGGCCCGGCGCGCTGGGCTGGATCGCGCACCTCGACACTGCTCCCGCCTTCTCCGGCACCGGAGTCCAGGTCCGCCTCCACGAGAACTACGCCGGAGGCGACCTCGAGCTGGGTCACGGGGTCACCATCGCCGCGGCCGACAATCCCGAGATGGCTCAGTGCATCGGAGACACCCTCATCACCGCGAGCGGCGACACTCTGCTGGGGGCCGATGACAAGGCCGGCATCGCGGCGATCATGGCCGCGCTGGAGATCCTCCAGTCCCACCCCGAGATCGAAGTTCCCGACCTGGCCATCTGCTTCAATCCCGACGAGGAGATCGGCAGAGGGGCCCACCGCTTCCCCTTCGACAGCTTCGGAGCCCCCGAGGCCATCACCGTCGACGGCGGCTTCGCCGGCGAAATGAATGTGGAGACCTTCTCCGCCGACCGGGCCCGGGTGCGCTTCACCGGAATCGCGGTGCACCCGGGGACCGCCAAGGGCAAGATGGTGAACGCCCTCACCTGGATGGGAAAGTTCCTGGCCCGACTACCGATGGCCGAGACCCCCGAATGCACCGAGGGTCGAGAGGGATTCTTCCATCCCACCGGAGTGAGCGGTGACGCCGCGGCCTGCGCCTGTGACCTCATTCTCCGAGATTTCGACACCAAGACCTTGAGAACCCGCGGCGAGCGCCTGCGCCAGATGGCCGAGGCCCTGCGGGCCGAGGAGCCTCGACTGAGGGTGGAGGTGGAGATCGTGGAGCAGTATCGCAACATGGCGGAGGTGCTCGCCCAACACCCCCACTTCAGCACCCAACTGACCGAAGCGATCGAGCAGGCCGGCCTCGAAGCGGACCTGCAGCCCATTCGCGGCGGTACGGACGGGTCTCAGCTCACCGCCAAGGGTCTGCCCTGCCCGAATCTCTTCGCCGGCGGAGTCAATTTCCACGGTCCTCGAGAGTGGATCTCTGCTCGCGTGATGGCCCTGTCTGCGTGTACTCTTCTCAACCTCGCGCAGGCATGGCAGTCCCCCCGAGACTCCGCTGAGACAACGCGCGTCAGTTGAAAGGACATGCGGACGGTGTCGTCAGATTCGAGGCCCGACAACTTGGATGACATGGAAGCGGAGGGCTCCCTCTGGGAGCGCATGCGGGTATTGGTCCGCGCCTCCCGTGGATTCTGGCTGGTCAACTCCGTCAACTTCGGCGACGGAATCGCCTATTTCGGCATGTTGGCTCTGATGACCTTCTTCTTCTAAGATCGTCTGGGCTACTCCGATACCCTGACTTCGAATGCGATCGCCGACTTCACCGCCTTGGTCACCATTACCATGGCCCTGGGCGGGGGATGGGTCTCGGACCGCATTGGCGTGAGGCACGCACTCAGCCTGGCCATGGGAATCATGGTCGTCAGTCGGACTCTCCTGGTCCTCAGTCCCGAGCTCGGGTCCTCCCTGGGGGTCGAGGTCGCCTCGCCGACCACTGGATTCGGAGCCCTGGACGGCTTTCTCGGTTGGGGTGCGATCCACGTCCGAGCCTTCCTCCTGAATCCGGTGACCGGATTGGCCCTGGTGATCATGGCCATCGGCCAGGGCATTCTCCAACCCGCACTCTACGCGGGGGTCAAGAAATACTCCGACCCGCGAACCGCGACCCTGGGCTACGCCTTCCTCTACTCCATCATGAATCTGGGGATCGTCGCGGGAGAGTTCGTGTCTCCCCGAATCCGCGAGTGGTGGGCGCTGGAGATCGAACACAAGAACATCCTCGAGGAGCCCATCGCGGGAGTGGCCGGCGCATTCTGGCTGTTCATCGGAGTGACTCTGGTCGTCTTTCTGGTCAATGTCTTCGCCTTCACCAAGAAGGTCGCCGAACGGGACGAGGTCTACCAAAAGGAAGAGACTCCCGACGGCCCCCAGACTTCGCTCCGCGAGAAGATCGCGAACCTGCCCATCCTCCACGACCCCCGCTTCGCATTCTTCATCTTCATTCTGCTGCCGGTTCGCACTCTCTTCGCCCACCAGTGGCTGACCCTTCCTCAGATGACGGCTCGGGTCTATCCTCCGGAAGTCGGGGCCAACTGGGAGCATTTCAATCTGATCAATCCTGCGGTGATCGTGATCTTCGTGCCCCTCGTCGCGATGTATACGCAGCGGCGCAAGGTCGTGGACATGATGATCATGGGCACCATGGTGAGTGCGCTCTCCTCCTTCATGCTCATGTACCACGGAGATGCGATGATCCTGGGCCAACGCCTGGACGTCGTTCTGCTCGTCCTGTACATCGTGATCTTCTCCTTCGGAGAGGCAATGTGGAGTTCCCGTTTCCTGGAGTATGTCGCCGACATTGCTCCTGCCCAGCGCATCGGGATCTACATGGGAGTTGCCGGAATCCCCTGGTTCCTGGCCAAATGGATCACTGGCTGGTATGCAGGCCGAATGCTGAGCATCTTCATTCCCCGAGAAGGGCCCCAGGATCCCGGCACGATGTGGCTCATCTACGGACTCATTGCCTGCGTCACCCCCATCGGACTCGTCCTCGCCCGCCGCTGGTTGCTCAGCGCAGTCCATGATGGAGGCGTCAACCCCGAGCGGAGTTGAGCCGTCCCTCTTGCCTTCCCACTCTACGACTCGAGGCTCTCATGCAGACCGAGAACCCCACCGCCGCCGTAGACGCTCCGGGCACCGGCCCGCTCGGCTTCCCTCGCCCCTTCTGGGCCGCCAACCTCCTCGAAATCTTCGAGCGCATGGCCTGGTACGGCTTCTACGCGGTGAGCTCGCTCTACCTCACCGGGCCCAGAGAAGAAGGCGGGCTCGGCCTCAGCTCGAGCGATCGGGGGGTGATTCAAGCCATCGTCACCTTCCTGCTCTACCTCTTCCCCGCCGTCTTCGGAGCTCTTGCAGATCGTTATGGATTCAAGCGCATGTTCATGGCCAGCTTCCTGGTGATGGCTCCGGGCTATCTGGCCCTCCAACACGCCCAATCCTTCGCGAGCTTCCTCTTGGTCTACACCCTCGTCGCCATCGGCCACGGAATGTTCAAGCCCGTGGTCATCGCCACAGTGGCCAAGAGTACCAACGAGAAGACCGGATCCATGGGCTACGGGATCTTCTACATGATGGTCAACATCGGCGGATTCCTGGGACCCATTGCGGCGGGGATCGTTCGCGGCTGGGGATGGCACTATGTCTTCTACGCCTCGGCCAGCTGGGCCGCAATGAATCTCGTGTGGTGCGCCCTCTTCTACCGCGAGCCGGCCCGATCTGCCGCGGCGGAGGAGCGCAAGAGTATCGCGGCGGTATTGCGCGGAATGGTCGAAGTCGTCGGCAACCTCCGTTTCTTCGCCACAGTCTTCGGCTCGTTGATCATCATGGTCGCCGGAAGCAAGTGGCTCGATCCCATCGACGCCATTTTCGCGGGTGGCGCCTGGATCGGTCTCAACCTCCTTCTCGACTTCGTGTTCCGGGCGGTGATCTCGGACTGGCGCGGCCGATCCAAGTTCCTCTCGCCGGTGAGTCAAGTCGGCGAAGGACGGTACATGATCTTTCTCCTGCTGATGGCCGGCTTCTGGACCAGCTTCAACCAGCTGTTCATCACCGTTCCCGAATACATTCGTGACTATACCGACACCTCGGGCATCGCGAGCACTCTCGACTCGGTGGCCGGCATCTTCGGCAAGAGCGTCAACACCGGCGACCCCTTCTGGTTCGACCACGGCAAGATCAAGCCGGAGTACCTGATCAACCTCAATGCCTTCGGAATCATCTGTCTCCAAGTACTCATCAGCTGGTTCGCGCGCAACATTCGTCCGCTCGCCACCATTATTTCGGGCATCGTAGTGACCATTCTGAGTTTCCTGGTCTTCCTCGGCGGCGCAGACGGCTGGTTCGTGGTACTGGGCATTCTGGTCTTCAGCGTGGGTGAGATGCTCGCGAGCCCCAAGTCCAAGCAATACGCCGGTCTGATCGCGCCCCCGGAGAAGGTCGGCATGTACATGGGCTACTTCTACTGGTGCACGGCCTTGGGCAACCTCTTCGGGGGAATCCTGAGCGGACAGACCTACGAGCGCTTCGGCCCCAAGGGCGCGGACACTCCCGAGGTTCTGTGGTGGATCTACGGCGCCTTCGCCGCTCTCACCGCCATCGGCCTGGTCATCTACAATCACGTCGTGACCGCATCCCCGCGCAGAGAGAGCTGAGAGGGCAGCATCGGCCACGCAACAGGCCCCGCCGTAGCGGGGCCTGTTGCCAAGGTCGCTGAAAATTGCGCTCAACCGGTAAGGGATTCTTTCGAATTCCTCGGCAATGCGAAGCGATCGTAGAGGAGGAAGATCAATGCGGTGGCCAGCATGATGGCCCCAAAGGTCAACCACATCAGGTCCGGCCGCTGCATGTCCCGCGCCAGCTTGCCGTAGAGTTCGCCAGAGAGGATTCCTCCGAAGAGGTTACCCAGAGCGACGGCCACGAAGTAGTAACCCATGTACAAGGCCTTCTTGTCCGACGGGGCGATTCTTCCGACATATTCCTGACTGGTGGGACTGGCCATCATTTCACCGATGGCGAAAGTGAAGAGCCCCAGAGCAACGATCCACACCGACCCCCCGAGCCCGATCGTCCCCTCACCGCCCGCGAAGAAGGACAGGCCGATTCCCGCGGCGGCAATGATCATTCCCACGATCATGGTCGTGAACTGGTGGAAACGGGCCATCATGAACGAGACCAAGACCTGAAAGATCACGATCGCACCAGCATCGATGTTCACGATGTATTCGGGATTGAACTGCCTTCCATCCCGGATGGCCGCCACCGACATCGCTTCGACATCGCTCCCGTACTGTTCTCGCAACTGCTCCAGCTGCGCCGAAGTCCGACGCACCTTGCTCAACACCAGGTCGTGGGCCGTCTTGTCCGCGTCCTCTTCGCCCGCTACGAACTCCCGCAGATCCCTGACGATCTCGTCGCGCTCGAGGGGGCTGACCGTGGCCACCTTTTCCGCCACTCCTTCGGCGCCGAAGACCGTCTCGGCAAAGTCGATCATCGGCCGCGTTTCGACGAAGTCCCGGATGTATTCGGGCATGGTGTAGAAGATCTGATTGAAGCTGGTCCAGAAGCCGCTCATGATCAGCAGGAACAAGGCGAAGCGCCAATTGCTGCAGTACATCCGCCGCATCAGCGACGGGCGCTTCATCCCCCCCTTGCTCTCGGGAACGCCGCTCCCACGGGGCATCAGCGCATCCCAGACGAAGTTCGCGATGAGCCAGATCCCCACGAAGATTCCGCATTCCCGCCATCCGAATCCGGAGAAAATGCCGACGTCCAGGTTGGCGAACATCAGAGCGAAGAGCACCCCGAAAACCGTGATGAAGAAGCGGACATTGCCGAGGACCTCGACCATGTTGTCGAAAATCTTCGAGAAGCCTCCCTGGCGCTGAGACTCTTCGTACTCGGGCTCACGGTAGAAGAAGATCGCGATGAGCAGATTCACCACCGCCCATCCGGAACAGGCCACGAAGACCCAATTCCATCCCATCCCGCGCATGATTCCCGCCACGATGGGACCGACGAATCCGCCGATGTTGACCATCATGTAGAAGATGCCGAAGGCTGTGGCCGAGTTCCCCTCGTTGGTCACCTTGGCCACCGTACCCACCACCACCGGCTTGAAGAGCGCAGCCCCCACCGCCACGAACATGAAGGCGAGGAAGAAGGTGGGCAGAGAACTGAACTGACCCAAGAGGTAGTAGGCCACGATCATGATGGAGAAGGCCCACAGGAAGGTGCGCCGGAATCCGAAGCGGTCCGCAAGGGCCCCGGTGACCACGGGGAACATATAGAGGAAGAAGGGCACAATGCCCTGCAACGCGCCACGGGTCTCGGTGCTGAAACCCAAGCCTCCAGTCTCCGGAGACCCGGTGACGTAGAGGGCCATCACGGTGAACCAACCGTACCAGGACATCCTCTCGAAGATCTCCATGGTATTGGCCACCCAGAATTGCGCGGGATAGCTCTTGATCTGGGCCATGAACCCAGGTTTCTGCTCCGACAAAATCTTCCTCCTGATGTCTGGCCCCGGTAGAAGGGGCGAACGCGCGGCAAGGGTGTCTTCCACACGACTGCGGCCGGGGTCTCGTTGGCACCCGGCCGTGACCGCCATCATACGCCTGCAACCAAGGCAGCGAAAGTGTGGATCCCAGGCCAGTTCGATCGCCTCCGATTGCGCCGACCCCACAGATCCGGTATGTTGCTGCCGCTTCGAGCGGTCGTCAGGTTGGATTACTTGGACAAGGAGAGGGATTCCATGGAGTTTCGGCCCATCCAGGACCCGGAGGCGGCCTGCGAACCGACTTCGGACTTCGATGCAGTCCTCGTGATCGGCCGATGGGGAGAGTCCCGGCTTCCCGCCACGATTCAGGAGGCCATCGAGAGGATTCGCCGCGTTCACGCTGCCATCAACGACCGCGTCGGCCTCCACGTAGCGCCCGAGCTGGCGGGAGGACGTCTGGTGCTGGCTCCCACCGGAGCCCTCGACCACGACTATGACGATGTCCGGAGCTTCGCCGAAGCGGCGGCCGAGGCGACCCTGCTCGCCCGAGACGCGGGGTCACGGCGGCCCCTCCTGCTGGTCACCGGTGTTCCCTCCGATCCCCGCTTCGCCCAGGCCCGCGAAGTGGCCCTGCTGGGAGCGGCAGCTGCCCTGTGGCAGCCCCTCGAGGCCAGAGAGCGCGGACTCGTCCCGGATCCAGAGTGCATCACCGCCCTCGGATTCGAAGGCGATCCGGCTCTCGCTCAACGGCTCCAAGCCATCGAGGCCGGCCGTCGCCTGGCCCGCGACCTCGGCGGGACCGAACCCGAACGCATGGCTCCTCCTCGGTTTGCCGATGAATGCGCCCGTGCCTTCACGGGACTTCCGGTGACCGTGGAAGTGATCGACGACCTCGATCGAATCCAGAAGGAGTACCCCCTGCTCTTCGCCGTGGGTCGAGCTTCTCTCGCGGTGGAACGCCATCATCCGCGGGTGGTCCGCCTCGAATATGTCGGCGATGGTCCCATCGAACGGACCCTTCTCTTCGCGGGCAAGGGAGTGGTCTACGATACCGGAGGAGCCGATCTCAAAGTCGGCGGCCACATGGCCGGAATGAGCCGCGACAAAGGCGGCGCAGCCGGAGTTGCGGGATTCCTCAAGACCGTTGCCCTCCTCGCCCCCCCGAAATTGCGGGTGATCGCAGAGCTGGGGGTCGTCCGCAACAGCATTGGCGCCGACTCTTTCGTGAGCGACGAGATCCACACCAGCCACGCCGGCAAGAGAGTGCGCATCGGAAATACCGATGCCGAGGGACGACTGGTTCTGGCGGATCTGCTGTCCCACCTTCGGATCGATGCCCTCGAATCCGAAAACCCGGCTCTGATGACCGTCGCCACCCTCACCGGCCACGCGAGCCTGGCCGTTGGCCCTTATACCATTGCCATCGAAAACGGTCCGGCCGAATATGCGGCCATCGCTCGCTCTCTGAGCGCAGCCGGGGATTTGTGGGGAGACCCTTTCGCGATCTCGCGATCGCGCCGTGAGGACTACGATTTCGTCCGCGGCCGCACCAAGGCGGACGACATTCTCTCCTGCAACAATGCCCCGTCCTCGCAGACGGTTCGCGGCCACCAATTCCCCATGGCCTTCCTGGTCCTGGCCGCAGGTCTCGACGCCCACGCCAAGAGCAGTGATCATCCCCTCCCCTTCACGCACATCGATATCGCGGGCAGCGGCTGCATGGCCGACGACTGGCAGCACGGAAGCCCCAGTGCGGCGCCGCTCGTAGCTCTCACCGCTGCCTTCGTGGAATAGAATGCCGATGGATGCCACCGAACTCGAATCGAATCTGAGTCTCTTCGAGGACTGGGAAGAGCGATACCACTACCTCATCGCGCTGGGAGCAAAACTGCCGCCCTATCCCGAAGAGTATCGCGATGATCAGCACAAGGTCGAAGGGTGCATCAGTCAAGTTTGGCTTCGTCCGGTGGTCCTCGACGGAGATCCACCGCGTCTGGAATTCCTCGGGGACAGTGATTCCGCCATCGTGAAGGGTCTCTTCGCCGTCCTGCGCATCCTTTATTCGGGACACACTCCGGAAGAGATCCTGGCCGTGGATCTGGAGGACTTCTTCCGTCGGGTGGGGCTCGAACAACACCTCAGCCCGAATCGGCGCAATGGATTCTTCTCCATGGTCGAGGAGATCCGACGCACCGCTCTCGTGGTCCAACAGAGCTGAATCAGGACTGGGCCAACCACTGCGCGATCTGCCGAGCGTAGTAGGTGAAGATGATATCCGCACCCGCGCGACGGATCGAGGTCATCGCCTCGAGAGCAACTGCCCTTTCGTCGAGCCAACCCTTCTCCGAGGCAGCCTTGATCATCGCATACTCACCACTGACCTGATAGGCCGCCACCGGCAGCGCGGTCATCTCGCGCATGAAACGGATCACATCGAGGTAGGGCCCGGCCGGTTTGACCATCAGGATGTCCGCTCCCTCCTCCTCATCGAGCTCGATCTCTCGCAGCGCCTCGCGCACATTGGCCGGATCCATCTGGTAGGTCTTCTTGTCTCCGGCCTTGGGAGCGGACTCGAGGGCGTCGCGGAAGGGTCCATAGTAGGCCGAAGCATACTTGGCGCAGTAGGAGAGGAGTGACACTTCGGTGAACCCACTCTCGTCGAGGGTGGAGCGAATCGCACCAATCCGACCGTCCATCATGTCACTGGGCGCGATGATGTCCGCACCCGCTTCCGCCTGGACCCGGGCCTGCTCGCAGAGCACTTCGATGGTTTCGTCGTTCAGGATTCGGCCGTCGTCGGTCACGATGCCGTCATGGCCATCGCTGTTGTAGGGATCCAACGCCACATCCGTACAGATCACCAGCTCGGGATTGTCCGCCTTGAGCTGGCGGATCGCAGTGGGGATGAGCCCCTCCGGATTCTTGGCCTCATCCCCGGTAGGGTTCTTGAGAGACTCTTCGACCGCCGGAAAGAGCACGACACTGTGGACCCCGTCCTTCCACGCCCCCTCGCACTACCGGCGCAGCGACTCCAGATCGTAACGCATCGAGCCCGGCATGCTCGCGATGGGCTGCACTCCCCTGCCGGCGTGAACGAAGAGTGGATAGACGAAGTGCTGGGGGCTCATCCAGGTCTCGCGATGAAAGTCACGAACCACGGAGTTCTTGCGATTGCGGCGCGGGCGAATGGGAGTGGACATCGACTTCCTCCGTTGCGAACGATCCATGGAGAGACTCTGAAGACTCCCTGAGAGTAGAAACGCCGGGCGGAGCTGTCGACACCCCGGCCCGCTTCGATCACGAAATCGCGGTCGAATCCATCCCGACCCAAGCCGGCACAGACAGAGTGCCGCCCGGCTGTTAGCCTCGACGAACCGATTCCCTTGGTGAGAGGACCCCTGTGCTTGCCCTCTGGATCCACCTTCTGATCGTCCACCTCAGCGTCATCGCTGCGGTCGGTGCGGCCGGGACCTGTCTGTGGGCCTGGCGGCGCTCCACTTCGGAGGCGTGGTCCACTCTCTGCATCGTCGTCGGCATCTTGGCGGTCGTGACCGCAGGGGCCCATGAGAGTGGCCCCCCCACGCGGGCCCATCTGGAATCTCTCGGGGCCATCGCCGAGGGAGCCGTCAACGCCCACGCCAAGGCCGCCCTCGTCTTCTATCTCATCGCCCTCGGCCTGGGCGCTCTCGGCCTCCAGACTCTTCTCTCCGGCGCCCTCCGGGATGGCGTCGCCTCGTGGCGAAAGATCCTCTTCGCCGGAGGCCTTCTCCTCTTGGTGGCCTCGGGCCTTCTCACCGCGCACCGGGGAGGCAGCATCCGCCGCCCCGAGCTGCGAGGCGTGGCAGGCCCTCTCATGGCCCGGGGAAGCGTGTTCGCCGACCTCAACCACAATCGGCACCGAGACGCAGGAGAAGCAGGAGTGGCCCGAGTCGCGGTGTCCAATGGACGCTCGGTGGTGACCACCGATGAAGAGGGTCGATGGCAGATCCCCATCCGCCCCCGGGACACCCTCTTCATCAGTCAGCCCTCCGCCTACCGTTGCCCTCCGGGTCCTGACGGACGCCCCGCCTTCTACTATCAGTACTTTCCCCAGGGAAGTCCCTCAGGATTGGACTATCCCGGGATCGATCCCACCGGACCCCTCCCTGATCGAATCGATTTTCCGCTGTGGGAAGGTGCGGCCTCCGACAGTTTCGACGTGGTGTGCTTGGCCGATACCCAGTCGAAGACCGAACTGGAATTCGACTACCTCCGAGACGACGTCCTCGAGGAGTGGAAAACGATTCCCACTCGATCGGCCATCATTTGTGGCGACCTTCTCTACGACGAACTCGATCTCGGTCCCCGCCTCCAGCAATTGATGGGAAGTCTCGATCGACCTTGGTGGCCCATCGCCGGAAACCACGAACTCAATCTGGCTTCCCCGGAGGACAGCACCTCTCTCGAGACCTACCAGCGCCTCTTCGGTCCTCCGAACTATTCGTGGAACTCCGGCCGGGTCCACTTCGTCGCCCTCGACGACGTGGTCTATGAAGGAATCGATCCCGACACCGGGCGTGCCCGTTACCGGGGAGCTTTCACCGGCCCACAAATCCGTTGGCTCGAAGCGGATCTCGCGGTCGTTCCCGGCGACTGGCTCGTGGTGTTGTGCGTCCACATCCCTCTGCGCACCGAAGTGGACGCCCACGACCCCACCCTGAATGTTCTCGATGCGACGGCCATTCTCGAAATCCTCCACGCTCGCAAACATCGTCTCATCCTCGCCGGGCACCTCCACCAGAACGAGCAACTCTACCTCGGGGTCGATCGTCGCCTCGACCCGCAGGCCGGAGTCCATCAGATCACCCTCCCCGCCGCCTGCGGTGGTTGGTGGTCCGGACACCTCGACTCCCGGGGCATTCCCCAGGCCACCCAGAGAGACGGGTCCCCCAACGGTTCCGTCCTGCTGAGCTTCGAAGGCCCTCGCTACCGCAGTCGCTTTCTCCCGGCCTCCGAACCGAACTCGCCTCCCCTGCACTGGACCGAAGTCGAAGGCCCGGGTCCGGAAGAACGCCGCGCCATCGTGAATTACCATGCGGGAGGGCCCCGTAGCCGCATCGCGGTGGATTGGGGCGACGGCGTTCTGCGAGAGCTTCAGCGGCAACCAGGAGTCGATCCCCGTGTGCGTTCGATCTACGCTCAGCAGCGCGACTCGATTCCGGAGTGGATCGAAGCCCTCCCCACCACGCATCTGTGGACCGGAATCTTGCCATCCTCCGCCCGGAAGGAACAGGTGGTTCCCGAATTCGAAATCACCGACGAATACGGAGCCGTCCGACGGGTCCGCGTTCCCTCCTCCAGATGAAGCCGCCCCTGGCCTTCCTGCACTCAAGAAAGAAGGGGCCCCGCACAGTCGCGAGGCCCCCTCGGGGACAGCGGTCCTTCTGCCATTCGGCGATCAGAACCGAGTCTTCAACGCTCCCCAGCTCGGCAAATCCACGGCAACCACACCGCCGTTGATGGTGATGCTTACCGTAAAGGTCCCACAGGAAGAATCGCCCCAGGAGTCGACCACCAAGAACACTGTCTTCTGCGTGGAACCGGTGTTGATGTAGCTGATCGTCTCCGGGGATCCGGTGAGGGACGCATCGGCATAGGCCAGACATCCGAAGGGTTCCATGCACGCGTCGACAATCCACAATGCGCCATCGGCCGTGCTGGTGACCATCACATCGATGCTGGCCCCGGGCTGAAGAGTGAACTCGAAGAACTCATCGAGCCCCGCCTCGGTGTAGTCGGCGCAGGCCAGGTATTCCAAGTGATTGGTCGATGCACAAGTGTCACCGCTGAAGGCATAGGTCCCCGGCGGCACCACGTCCCCCTCGTTCCCAGGAAGGGGCTGAATCACTTCCGCACAGGCATCCACCGGGATCGGAAGCGGATCCTGCACGAAGTCCAAGGTGAAGGCGCCTTCGTTCCCCGCGTAGCCGTCCACGACGAAGTAGAAGGTTCCGGTCACCGGAGAGTTCGTCAGGATGCCGGTGTCCGCGACCACAATGCATCCCAGGTCTTCGTCGCAGGAATCGAGAGCCACGAGGTCGAGGTCGGCCACCGAAGTGAGATCGACATGGAACATCGTCGGTCCGGTCAGGTTCAGCACGAAGACCGCTTCTGGTCCGGACTCGTCCCAGGTGCTGCAACCGTAGGCCGAAACATTGTTCACCCCACCGGTGGTGTCTCCACTATAGCTGGCGTCGAGAACCACCGGGGTGGCATTGGTGCAGTCGAGAAAAGCCTTCACCGTCGCCGGCGGCGCCTTGATGTCCTTCACGACATCCTTCCTGGCAGAAATGCCGCCCTTCTGTTGCGCGACCGCCGCGCCCGCGGTAAGGCCCAACAACAGAGCAGAGAGACTGAGCAGGATCAATTTTCGCATGAAAGCAACCTCCAGACAGGGGACCGGTCCGCCGCATTTCCAACCCACAGCCGCTCGAGGCGCAAAAAGAAGATGTCAGACCGAGGTGCGCTGCCCGCCCGCAGGCCGAAGTCGACGGATCCGAGGGAATGACCGACAGGAGGCAACCCAATTCCAATGTCTCAGTGGGACCAACGTTGTCGAGGAGGGGGCACCTCGACGCCAAACTAGCACACTGGTCGAGAATCTGTCAGTAGAAAAACGCTCATTCCCTGCCCGTGCCATCGGCCCACGATGCGACATTCACCCGGAGTCGGACCCTCTGCTCTTCGCATCTGTGGACGAAAGAAAGGCGCAATACTTCCGGTCCTCTCCCAGAATGTGTCCTTCCCACCACTCCCTCACGAAGTGAACCAACTCATCGGACATCAGCTCCTCTCCTCCCAGCGCACGTCGAGAGTGCTCTGCCAGGCGGGCTCGATATTCCCGATGCTCCTGCCGGTGCTCCGCGAGAGCCGGATATCCGCATTCTTCCAGAATCAGTTCTTCATCGCGGAAATGCTCATCGACAAAGCGTCGAAGTTGCACCAACGCCACATCGACCGCATCCGCACTGATGCGCGGACCCTTGGCCGCCACCAAGTAGTTGATGATGGATACAATCCGTTGGTGTTGCTCATCGAGCAACGGGACCCCCACGCTCATGGCGGGCGTCCATTCGATGGTCTCTTCCAAGGGGGAGCCACCCTTTCCGAAGAAGCACGGCATGGATCATCCGTGCTGCGCTCCATTCTTGTCAAGACTCCGACCCCTTCCATTCTCACTACCGCAGGATGTACCTATCCACAGTACCGCGGCCGCAACCGCGCGCAGGACATCCATCCGCGGGCAAGGCCACGGACCTCCCCGCCATAATACTGAGGATGAACAAGAGGTAGAGTGGTAGCCCCAACGGGATTCGAACCCGTGTACCCACCTTGAAAGGGTGGTGTCCTGACCTGACTAGACGATGGGGCCACCAGAATCCGGAGGACAAACCGGGTGGCCACAAAGGCTAGTGGCTCCCCCCCGATCTCGCAAGCCCCGACCCGCATTCGCCGCACGAGGGCAGGAGCCGGACATCTAGAGAGTGCGCCACACCCCGACCGGACGACCCAGCACCCGGACTTCCCCCATTTCCGGAGTGACGATGATCGAAGCCATCTTGGAATTCTCCGGACGCAGCTCGAGATAACCTTCCCGCCGGTAGAAGCGCTTGAGGGTGACTTCGTCGTCGATCATCACCACTACGATCTCACCATTGCGGGCTTCCTGTTGAGGTTGGATCAGCACCAAGTCGCCGTCGCAAATGTGAGCCTCGATCATCGACTCCCCCCGCACCCGCAGAAAATACGACCGTGAATCTCGCACCATCGTCGCATCGAGTTCGAGTGAGCCATCCAGATTCTCTGCTGCGAGAATGGGGCTCCCCGCCGCCACCTCCCCAACAATCGGAATCTGCACACGATCGGTGAACGAAACCTCGGCGACCTCCGAAGGCCCAATGGCCTCTGAAGCATCGACCAGAAGCTCGATCGCTCGCGACGAATTCCGATGGCGACGGATGAGCCCCAAACTCTCGAAGGTCTTCAAATAGTCCGAAACCGTGCGGGTGCTCGACAGACCGACCTCTGCCCCCAGCTCCCGAATGGTCGGGGGATAGGCGTTGTCCCGCATCCACCGACTGAGCGCAGCGAAGATCTCACGCCCCCGTGGACTCAATTCCTGCACGCGATCATTCATGCTTGCCTCACTTCGCGATCCGCGGAAAAGGACGATGTTTCGAGATCGAAGGACAATTGCGGGGAGGGGGCATCCTTGACCCCGAAGAGCTCGTGGACCTCCGCGGCGGAAGTCGCCGACGAGGCTGATTCGTGCAGCGCGACCTGCGGCACGACCCTCAGTTCGAACCAACCCAAAGCCCGCCGATCATCGAGGTCGAGATGCACGCGGGGAAATCCCCCCCTTCCCAATTCCAGACGAGCTCGGGACCAGAGCGGCTGCCCACTGAAGCAGAAGCGGAGGGTCCCGTCCCCTTCCGTCTCCTGACCACAGACCGCAAGATGCCCGCCTTCGGCCCAGGTCGACAGGCGTTGGAGCAGAGCCCGACGTCCGGCTTGGGTCACACTCACCACCACCTGGCGATCGAAAGCGGTCAGCGAAGAGGCCAGAGCCCGCGCACTTACGGCCGCATCGAGTTGCGCAGTGGGTCGCCGGTCCGTGAGCCCGAGCAGATACGCACACACTCCCTCGAGAGAGGGAAAGAGCGGAGCCACATCGGCTCCCGTCAACGGCGACATGGTCTGCACCAATGCCGCTAGACGACGCAACATCGGACCGAGGTGCCACTGATGAAGGGCCCTCAACTCGTGCACCGCAAGCTCCTGCCACTCCTGCGGTAGATGGTCGTAGAGCCTTCGCTCACGAACCAAACTTCCGCGACGCAAGAGATCCTGTAGGCCCGGAACATAGGCATCATCGGGAAGTCGATGCTCACGGTCGAGGTGGAAATCGGTCCACAGCAGAGGAACATCTCCTCCACCGGGAGGCAATTCCTCGACCATCGAATCATCGGCATCGACCAAGGTCACCAAGGGCAGGTCTCGTTCACGAGCAAGCTGGGCCAGAGGATGGTCCATGTCGCCCACGGGAACGGCCAGGGCTACCCGGTCTCGCCCCAAACGATCGATCCAAACTTCGGCGCGGCGGCGGGTCTCGTGGAGCGAATTGCTCCCCGAACCCCAGATCACGTCCGAGGGAACGCCCAGCAACACGAGGGGTTCGTCAGGGCGTGCCATTCCCGCCGTCGAAACTTCATTGGCCGATTCGTCGAGCAAGCGCTGCAGCGATGCGTCCCCGCGGGCAAATGCGAGGAGCCGGCTCTCATGAGAGATTTCGTGGGCGGAGCTGAGACGTGCGGAGAGCCAGCGAGCGGGAAAAAGGACTCGCTGCTTCGCTTCCGCCGCGCCGAGGAGGGCGTAGGTTCCCCGTCCACTCGACGTGCATTCGACCACCAAAGCGTCGCCACGGCGTTGGCGGAGAAGCTCCGGGAGGCGAGGGTGATTCGCTCGCACGTAGACGAGATTGGCCAGAGGAGTGGGGCACCGGGAAATCATTGGGAAATCCTTTCGGAGGAATCCAGTCGGCCGGACCCAGGGCCGGAGGGGGAGAGTGTGGCTCCCCAGGGAGTACGGTCCACTCCAGTGGCGAGCAGGCTTCGCCCCCGGAGAAAAGCGTTCGAGCCGAATCGGTCGTGAATTGCGTCGACGATGCGATCGATGCCCGGTTGACGGCGCTCTTCGTCGGTGGCGAAGAGCTCCCCCTGGACCGCGCGGGATTCGGTCAGGCCCGAGACGGTCACTCCGATCAGACGCACTGGGACCTGTTCCCACTGCATGGCACGGAGCAGGCGCAGGGCTTCGTCCCGGATCCGCGGCGCAGAATCCGTAGGGGTGGTCATGGAATGCCGGCGGGTGAAGGTATGGAATCCGCGGTCGCGAATCTTGAGCTGAATCACGCGTCCCTGCAGGGAACGCTTGCGTAGACGCCGCGCGACATTTTCGCTCAGTCGGGAGAGAACGGGCTCGAGGGCGGCCATGCCCACGAGGTCACGCGCAAATGTGGTTTCGCGCCCCACACTCTTCTCGCGACGATCGGGATGCACCCCTCCCAAATCGCGGGCCTCGACCATGTCGAGCAGCGCCGATCCCGCCTTGCCGAACAACTGTTGGAGTTGGGTTCGGGGAGTGGACGCGATGTCCCGAGCGCGTCGGAAGCCTTGCCTACGCAGACGCTCGGCCATCTTGGGGCCCACTCCCCGAAGCTTCTCGATCGGTAGGTCGGCGAGGAAGTCACGGCCCTCCCCGCGCACCACCACCACCACTCCGGCCGGCTTGCGGTGGTCACTGGCGATCTTGGCAATGCGCCGAGTCTCGCCCAAGCCCACCGATGCCCACAGACCGGTCTCGGTGTGGATGCGGTGCTGCAGCGCCTGTGCGAAACGGGTCCATCCTTTGTGGCCGCCGTCGACCGCTTCGTCGACCCCATGCAGCCGAGCGCACCCACTCAGGTCGAGGCTGGCCTCGTCGAGGGAGAGCGGCTCGACCGCAGGACACTGATCGCGGAGGATCTGCATGATCTGCTCGCTCAGCTCCTGGTAGCGGGCCATGCGCCCGGGGAGCAGGATCAGTTCGGGGCAGAGTCGCAGAGCCTGGGCGGTGGGCATGGCGCTGTGCACACCGAAGGTGCGGGCGGCGTAGGAGGCGGCTGCAATGACCCCTCGCTCGCCCGGCTTGCCCCCCACCGCCACCGGAAGCCCCGAGAGCTCGGGACGATCGAGGACCTCGACCGAAGCGTAGAAGGCGTCCATGTCGACGTGGGCAAAGTAACGTGCGCGCATGGACGATCCTCCTTTTCTTCCTCGTCGGTGGGGCCTCTGAGAACCCGTCCCAGTTCGGGTCACCGAAACAAGCGTTTGGTCTGGAGCAGAAGATAGGCGTCATTTGTTTGGGGGGCAAGGGCAAAGATGCCAGGGGCGGGGAAAAACCATGGAATATGCTGTCACAATGTAGGTTAGCGACCTCGATGGGCCCCGGCCTGCGGTGTGGGCACCTTCGGACGACGAGGGGAAGGGGAAAGTCTGGACACAGACAAGGGACAAACTACTATCGGAGCACCAGGTCTCGAACCTCCCGGCATTCTCACCTCACGGAGCTCACCAGTGACATTTCGGGTCCTCACCGCAGAACTCGCGCATGAGACGAACACCTTCAGTCGGCTGGTGACCGACAGACAGGCGTTCGAGGACCGCTACGTTCTGATCGGAGAGGATGCCATTGCCGCTCGCTGCGAGGCCAATACCGAGCTGGCCGGATTCCTCGATGCGGGGCAGAAGCACGGCTGGAACATCGAACACGTCCTCAGCGCGGCTGCGGCACCGAGCGGCAAGGTAAGACGCGCCGCGTTCGAATGGCTTTGTGATCCGATCGTCGCCGCAATCGAGCGTGGTCACTTCGATGGCATTCTCCTCGCCTTGCATGGCGCGATGGTCCTTGATTTCTGTGAGGACGGCGACGGCGAAATCTTGCGCCGCGTTCGAGCCTCGTGCGGAAGCGAGGTTCCGATCGCCGTCACCCTCGATCTCCATGCGAATGTCGGTTCAGCGATGTGTTCGCTCGCCAACATTCTGGTTTCCTTTCGGACCTACCCGCATATCGACATGCGCGAAACCGGTCGTCGGGCCGGTGCGATTCTGCAGCGAACGATGGCTGGAGAAATCACACCGAAAACAATCTGTGTGAGTCGCCCGATGCTGGAAGAAGCCAATGGAGGGCGCACTGATGCCGGCCCGATGATCGCTCGCATCGCAGCCGCCAAGAACTACGAAACTCGAGACGACGTCTTCGCGGTCAGCATCAACGCAGGCTTTGCGAGTACGGATGTTTCGGATGTCGGACCCACCGTTCTCGTCACCGGCCAGGGCGATTTCGACCAGCATTTTGCCTTTGCCAACACCCTGGCCGACGACATCTGGTCACGACGCCATGAGGTGCTGAGCGAATACCTCACCGTTGAGGCCGCCGCGGCCGCTGCCACCGACTTCGACTCCCGTGATGGACCACTCGTGATTGCCGACTACGCCGACAATCCGGGAGCAGGCGGCTACGGCGACTCCACCGCATTGCTTGGCGCGCTCCTCGAGGCGAAGGTGCAAAATGCTTGTTTCGGGCCGATGGTGGATGGGGAAGCGGCTCGGACCCTCCACAAGGCCAAGGTCGGGGAACAGGTTCGGATTGTTCTCGGAGGCAAGATCGACCCCGAATTCGGCGGCGGTCCACTGACCCTCGAAGGCGAATTGCTCTTGATCAGCGACGGCCACTACGTGGGAGACGGAGCCATCCTCGGCGGACTATCCCGCTCCTTCGGTCCCAGCGCGGTGGTGCGGGTGGGTGGCATTGAGATCCTGATCGTCACGATTCCCAAACAGATACTCGACCTGCAGCAGTTCAAGTCCTTCGGCATCGATCCCAGTTGCAAGCACGTCATTGCCCTGAAGTCGATGCAGCATTTTCGCGCGGCTTTCGAACCCATCGCAGGGAAAATCATCATCTGCGACAGCGGCGCTCTTTGCACCCTGCACTATGAACGTCTGCCCTACCGGAACGTGCCCAGGCCCATTTTTCCGTTGGACCAGGACATGAGTTGGCCGGCTTGAAAGCTTCGCGGTGCGTTGACCAAGGCTGGATTGGCGTGGAAGCATCCTGAAGATCCTGAAAAACAGGACCCTCGTTGTTGCCCCCCTACTCTCCCCCGGTCTCGAGATAGTCCTTCAATTTCTGGAAGAGGCCTTCATTGGCCCCGATGAAGAAGTCCATGAGCTTCTCGTAGGCAGGTTGGTCCCGGTAGCCCACTCCATAGGAAAGAACCCGCGTTCGATTCTCTCCCATGGCCTCGAAGACGATGACGTTCATCAGGTGTTCGGCATCCTCCTGCATCACCTCCGGCCAATGCTCCGAGAGTTCGGCCTGCAAGGTCAGCAGTCGCTCCGGGACATAGTTGACGATGTGCAAGGTGATGGTTCCGGGATCTCCGATCTTGGCCCCGGATCCGTAGTGGGTCCGGATCGTCCCCCCGATGCGGAAATCCACTTCGGCCAGGGGCACGGCCCAGCCCATCCATCCCTCGGCGGTGGTGTAGGCCTTCCACACCTCTGCAACGGGAGCTTCGACGAGAACTTCCTGGACCAGAACCAATTCGTCGGCCTCGGTGCGAAGCACCCGGCTCTGGATGTCCTGGTTCCCATTCGGGGCCGCCGCGGCGGCCGCGGCCAGGCAGAGAACGGTCAGAATGAAAAGGGGACGATGTATGAGCTTCATGGAGACTCCGTTCGGGTAGGCGACTGCGGAGAGTGTGCATCGATGAGGCCGCCGAAGATTGAAGATTTCTGACCTCAATCCTCGGGAAAGAAATTCAGACGGTCGGAGTCGAGGTCTTGGAATTCCCCCGGGCGATAGCCGGAGAACTCCCGAAACTCCCGAATCAGGTGGGCCTGATCGGAAAAGCCCAGCTCCTGACTCAACCCGGCCCAGTCCACGGTCTGTGCTCCCTGCACTTGTTCGAAGATCCTCGAAAAGCGCAGGATGCGCTGGAGGCTCTTGGGACTGGTACCGACCTGGCGACGAAACCGATCGGAGAAATGGCGGTACGAAACCCGCCCGTCCCGATCGACGGTTTCGGTGAGCCGAACAGTTCCCGGATCGGCCAGCATCTCCTCCACCACCGACTGCACATAGTCGACCGTCGCGAAGCCTTCTTCGAACCGCTCCACCAACCATCGCTCGACCCGACCCAGACGCTCTTCCGCGTCCCCCAGTTCCAGCAGTTCTTGGCGCAGATGAAGAACTCCCGAACCGAAGACCTCTTCGGCCGGCACCACCCGGTCGACGAAGTCCGCGGCCGAACGATGCGTGAAGGGAACCGAGCCTCCGACCGCGAATTGGACTGCGACCAGTCGGCTCTCGTCATCGGTGTCTCCGATGGTGAGATAGCGAGAGTGGACTCCCGAAAGCCAGGCCGAGCGTAGGGTCTGCAGGACTTCACCGGAGTGGTTGTCATAGACCTGCCGAGGGCGACCATCCAATTCGATGACCAGATGCATGCGACCACTGGGGATCATTCGTTCTCGACGGTGGCCGGGCAGATACCCACTCAAGTGAAACAGGACTTCCACCGCAGGGGCGAGGGGAGGAGCCTGGGGCAAATGCGGCAGGTATTCCATGGTGGCAAAGACTCGGGGCAAGGCCGTGGGCTGGCGCAGTGAGGATGGTTCTTCTCAGAAAGGCTAGCCGGTTCCGCAATCCGATTCAACGCATCTGCAGTCTTCGCCACCTGGCCTTCGTTTTCCTCCACCCCAGAATCGAAGGCCAAGGAACGACCTCATGGCTCGATCCACAGGAACTCGCCTCCGGTCCACAACCACAGTCCTTCGCCGGCGTTCACCACCCGGGCGCTGCTCCCGTGGGCTCGGAACTCCACCGTCGCGGCCGCGGGCCACTTGGGAGGCAGCAACTTCGACCCCGGTGGGGCCATCAGCCGAAGAGTTCCCTGCTCATCGACCACCGCCCGCGTGGGCCGAGTCCGCGGTGAGAGCAGCGCCAGATCGGCGTAGGAGACCACCGGAAGATCGATTCCCCTTCGGTCCCGCCACCAGGACCGCAGGGTGTCGTCGACCACGCCAGTGGCCGATCGTACGGCAAATCGTCGCCGAGGCCATGCATAGGCCTCCCGAGGCAAACCTGCGACGTGGAATGCATCCAAACCTTCGACTGCGAGTCCGCTTGCCGCCGAGAGGAGCCGAGAACTCTCCGCTCCGATCCACTCCCACTCGGGATAGTCCGTCCACAGAGGCGAGGGACGAAGACCGACGAAGACCAAAGTGAATCCCACCGCCACCACTGCCCATCGTCGCCCCCCCGGCAGGAGTTCCCATGCCCCTCGGAGTGCAGTCATCATCAGCAGGATCGCTCCCACCAAAGGCATGTAGAGATACCAAGCCGCGATCCCATCAGCGAGGGTCAGCAGGGCGAGACTGGCGGCGATCCATGCCCCCGCGAAACGCACCCCCGACGAAGAAGGACTCCGCCGCCGCCACGACCAGATCGCCATCGCGACGACCACCGCCCACAGAATCCGCGCTCCCCAACCCGAGAGGAGACGAAAGGGGTCGAAGAGATCGAGCATCGCGTCGAAGAGTCCATGAAACTCCAGGCTCCAACCCACATACCCCCCACCCCCACCCAGGACCGCAGTGCGGAGCAGGAGAGCGGGGAGGACCGCCACGACTCCCCACGCGGCTCGCCTCCACCAGGTCGACCCCGAGGGGAGAGCTGCCCACAACAGGGGAAGGACGAAGGCGCATTCCTTGGCCAGGGGAGCCAACGCGGCCAAAGCGATCGCGATGATCCGGCGAGAGCGGGAGGATCCCTCCGGCCACGCCACGCAAGCCAAACTGATCAGGGCCACCACCATCGACTCGGCCCGTCGCGCGGGAGCCGGGACCACTTCGATCGCCAGGGGATGCAGACCGAAGGCGATGGCTCCCCCCCAAGCCCAGAGCGGAGAGAAGCCCAATCTCAGCAGCAGCAGAAAGAATGCCCCGGTCGCCGCGGCGTGCCAGGCCACAGAAGTCCGGTGGAGCTGACGCCAGGAGTCGTGATCCACGACGCGGTCGATGGCGAAGCTCGAGTTGACCAGGGGTCGGTAGAAGGCGGTCGACGGTCGGATCGACTGTCGCAGCTCCTGGCCCCAGCGCCGGCCCCATGCACCCGCACTGTCGGCCCGGCTCGACGCGGCGAGAATCACGGTGTCCTGGCCCACCGGACCGAGGTTCAGACTGGACCAGTGGGCGGCCGCCGAGAGTCCCACCACCAAGACCAAGCCCACCGTGCAAACCATCCCCCCCGCTCTCATGGCGAATCGCTCACCAGATGGTAGCGGGGCACCTCGACCTCGGGTGCCGACGCCGCAAGGTGCTCCTTCGCCCGATCGCTCACCGCCGCCAACATGAGGCTGGGCTGGTACCGGTAGGTCGCTCCGTCCTCCGAACGCACGACCCGTCCTTCGTGCAGGGCGCGCAGTCGTTCGACCGTGGAGAGATTCCGAGTCGCGGCCAAGGCGCCTTCGAACTGCGCCTGCAGGTCCGCGTCGACGAATCGACCGAAGTTCCGCGACTGCACAGCCAGGGCTACGTGCGAGGGGACGAAGGCGATGCCGTCGAGGTCGAAAGTCTCACAACTCACCCAGAGCAGACTTGCGATATCTCGCAGCAAGCCCAGCCCCGGATAGCTCTGCCCCGGCAACTCGGGGCGATGGAGCAGGAATTCTCCTTTGGGATTCTGACTCAGGAGCCAATCGACATAGAGCAACTCGAGGCCGGGAATGGTCTGCCCGTCGCGCCGCGCCCTCAACTCCACGAGCACCACTCGCTCGGGTTGGGTCGAAACGATGCGCATGGTACTTCCCGTGGTCGTGCTCACATCGCTCTCGACATGGATCGACGGATATCCATGCTTTCGGATGCGTTCGAGGACTCCCGCTTTTTCCAGAGCCAGTTCCACTCCGTGCACCGTGTAACGGCCCAGGAAACGTCGATCAGCGGGATCGCGGGACATCCCCGGTAGATCGGTCACCGACAAGTCGAGGTCGAAGCCCCCTGCCTCGGTGGACTTCTCCTGCCGCGCCGATGGCGCCGGCACCGACAGATAACGGCTCAAATGGCGGTAGGTGGCCAGCGGCAAGTCGTCGGTCGCCGGCGGATCGGGCATCTCCCGTCCCGCTCGGAGCCAGGCCAGGGTGCGGGCGGAATATCGCCAGGCCTGCTGTCCGTATCCTCCGGCCAAGGTGATCACCAAGGGAATTCCCCGGGAACGGACCGCATCGATCACCCAGCGATCGCGTTCGAAGATCGCCGACTCACTGATCTGCCAGTCTCCGAGCTTGTCGTCGGCTGCCACGTCGGTCCCCGCCAGAAAGAAGACCAACTCGGGCCGATGAGATTCGAGGGCCCGACCCACCTCTCGCCGCACCACCTCGAGGTAGGTGGAGTCCTCGACTTCGGATCCCAGGGCGACCGAGACATCGGCGACGGCATCTGCGTGGCCCAGATCGCGGTTGTGGATGGAGAGAGTCAGAACACTGGGGTCCTCGCGAAAGATCTCCCGCGTCCCATCTCCATCGTGCAAGTCGAGGTCGATCACCAAGATTGGTGCATCAAAACCCCGACCGCGCTGATGGACGATGGCAATCGCCAGATCGTGGAAGAGACAGAATCCCTCTCCCTTCGCGGGTCCCGCGTGATGCAAGCCCCCGCCCAGATTGACCATGGTCCAACCCCGATCGAGGGCGTAGCGAGTCGCGACCAGCGTTCCGCCCACCATGCAGCGCTGAGCCAGCACCACCCGATCCGCGGTGGCCGTATCGACCTCCGCGCCCAGAATGCGGGACACCACCGCGCGGTCTTGCAAGGTGTTGAGGTAGTCCTCGGTGTGCACGAGAAGAAGTTTGCGCATCGACGCCCGTCGTGGTTGGTGCAGCTCCCCCGGATCGATGAGCTTCAGGCGATCTAGGTGGGTCAGAATGCGTTGCCCGCGACAGAGGTCAGCCGACAGAAGGTGATCCTCGAAGCGATAGCGGTCGCTGTAGATCCACTGCACTTCCGCGAGCTGGGCCCCGGGATGATGTCGACGCCACCAGGCCCGCAACGTCCGATGCCAGAACTCGCGCCTCATCGCAGCGCCTCGACCAGACGTTCACTGAGTCCGCTGCGCCGGGGGTCTTCCCGCA
This sequence comes from Candidatus Krumholzibacteriota bacterium, assembly GCA_024276305.1. Taxonomy (GTDB): domain Bacteria; phylum Krumholzibacteriota; class Krumholzibacteriia; order JAJRXK01; family JAJRXK01; genus JAJRXK01. Next base: position 32,522 of record JAJRXK010000040.1, on the reverse strand, counting down.
GGATGCACTCGCGCAGGGCTTCCTCGGTGCCCACGAGGTGAAGGCGGCCCCTTGCTCGGGTGACCCCGGTGTAGACCAGATCTCGGGTGGCCAGAGGATGGCTCTCGGGAGGAAGAACCAACCATACCTCGTCGAACTCGCTTCCCTGGGACTTGTGAATGGTCATCGCCCAGGCGTCGACATGGGCCGGAAGCTGCGAGACCGGAATGCTTCGCAATCCTCCATCCCCACTCTCGAAGGCTCCCACCAAACGGCCCTCGACTTCCCACACCATGCCCACATCTCCATTGGCCAAATCCGTCTCGGGAGAGTTCTCGGTGATGAGCAATGGCTGACCGACATAGGCCAGATCGTCCACCCGAGCTCCCACCTTCCTCAAGCTGCGCTCGATCCGCCGCGTCAATCCTCCCACTCCAACCGGGCCCTCGCGCAACGCGCAGAGCACCCGCGTCTCGCGGAGCAGTCGAGCCGCGTCGCGAAGATCGCCTCCCCCCACCGCCGCTTGCCAAGCGGCGACCGCACGATCGCAGAGTCGGCGCATACCCTCCTCGGTGGAGTGGTGCACCAGGTCCGGGGTCCCGGAGCAGAGCACTTCTACCGCCTGATCTGCTTCTCCATCACGGATGGCCTCGGCCAACGCGCTGATCCCGGGCTGGTCCTCGAAGCGCCAGTTCCTGCGAAGCTCCACCATGGAGGCCCGCAACGGGGGAGGTGTCCCTTCCGACATCGCCGCACGCCGCAGATCGGCGAGGACCGAACCCGCATCCACGCTGGCGAGTTGCTGGGCGTCCCCGACCAGAATCAGCCGGGCGGTCGGTTCGAGACGTCGCAGCAATTCGAACATCAGATGGAGGTCGACCATCGAAGCCTCGTCGACCACCACCAAATCGTAGGGAAGGAGCGGGGGATCGGCGTCGACGTAGAGAGGATGCAATGCCAGCAGACGGTGCAGGGTGCGCACCGGAACCGCCTCGGTCGGATCCAAGGCTTCGGCCAGGCGGGCCGCGGCCTTGCCGGTGGGCGCGGCAAGGGCCACTCGCAAGGCCGGATCCTCACGGACCAATGCCCGCAACACCGTCCGCACCGCAGTGGTCTTCCCCGTCCCCGGCCCTCCGGTGATCACGGTGAGACCGCCCCGGCGCGCCGCGGTCACCACGCGATCGATCTCCGTGGCGCTCTCCCCTTCGGCGGGCGCGGGCGCGGCCTCGCGCAAGCGCTCGGCCAGCAGGAAGGCAAGTCGATTCTCGGCCACCAAGTCTCGTCGCAGATAGAGTCGCCCTCTCCCGTCGAGGACCAAGAGGGAGGATCCCTCTCCGGTTTCGTTCCGACCCACCAAGGAGGACCGATCCAGTGCCGATTCCCACTCCTCGAGATCGGGCAAGGTCGCATGTGCAGCCGGCGGCTCTGCGACCGCCCCCACCAGAGGAACGCGTCCCGCCCACTCCTCGAGAAGCACGCAGCTATGACCCCGGCCGCGCAGTTGGAGCAGAAGCCACACCGAGAGGCCCACCACCTCGGCGACCGCGGAGTCATCTGCAGTCTCGACTTCGAAGCAGCGCAGCGCAGTCTCGGTCGCCACCACCGCGTCCCCCCTCCCCGCGGCCAAGGCCTCGAGGCTGCGGGCGAACTCCCTGGCAGACTTCATCATGATGCTCCTGATCGATCGGCATCGCCATCGAGAGCGGCGTCGAGTGCGTCGATCAATTTCGCAGAAGCGGCTTCGACCACGCACCCCGACTCTCCACTCTCATCGAGTCCCCGTAGGTAGACATAGATCGAACCGCCGAGGTGGGTGGCCGGGTCGTAGTCCGTCACGCAACGTCGCAGATGCCGGTGCAGAGCCACCAGATAGAGGTGGGACTGCAAGAAATAGTCGTGCTCGAGCATCGAGCGCTCCAAGGCCACCGCATCGTAGTCCGCCAGTCCATTCCCGAGATGATTCGATTTCCAATCCAGGACCCACCACCGTCCCTCGACTCGATAGATCAGATCGACGAAACCGGTCAGGACCCCGCGCACTTGGCGCGGTGGGAGTCGGTCGAGACGCGCCGTGAATTCCTCCACCCAACCCGCCTGGCCATGGGTGCGGAACACCCGAGCCAATCGGCGAGGCGAGACCCGGTCCACTCTTCCGAGATCCGCATCGAAGGCCCATTCCGCCCGGCGATCCTCCGCCGGAAGATCGGCGAAACGCAATGCGGTGGTCGGCACTCGCAGCTTCGCGACCCTCTCCAGCATCTCCTCCACACTGGCCACCGGACTCAGTTCCGCCGAATGGGCTTCGGGCCGATCCAAGCCGTAGCGCCGCAGAATCGTCCGGATCGAGGACTGCCGATCCTCGGTCGAAGATTCCGCCCAGGGAACTCTCTCGAGGATCTCGTGCAAACAGAGACCGGCCCGGGCTCCTCGAGAGAAGGCGAAGATCCCTCGGGGCGAGACCGTAACCCGGCCCTCCTCCTCCGAGGGGTCGAGGTGATCCCGTAGCGCGAAATGACCGCTCTCGCGAGTCCAACTCGTGAAGCTGACCACCCGCTCCCGTTCGAGTCGACGGCCGGGAGGAAAGGCCGCGGCCCGGAGCGGCCGGCCGGCTTCGGAGGTCGTGGTGGCCTCGACCCGAGGCCCGGCCTGGGCATTCTCTCCGAGCAGACCCCACCGCCCGCTCGACTCCTCGCAGAGCCGTTCCATCACCCCCACGGGATCGGCCCACGCCGCAGCTGCAGCCTCTTGGCACTGCTGCCACCACTGCGATGCGCTCATGCCCTCGGGTCGATCCGAGGCGTGAAGCAAGAAACTCAGGGCGGAACGCGAGGCATCCTTGCCGGTCGCCCCGGTCCACACCACACAGCGACGCCGCGCCCTCGTGACCGCGACGTAGACCAGACGCAGATCCTCGGCGAGGCTTTCGAACTCCGCCTCCGCGAGAAGGGCTCGCAAGGCAGCATCCCTGGCCTGAGCGGCCACCGAGGGAACCCGCAGGAGGAATCGCCCCGAGGCGTCGCCGCGATCCGACTGCAGCAGGACCACTCGATGGGTCTTGGGCGCCGCGACCGCACCGTAAAGAAAAGGACAGAGAACCACTTCGAACTCCAAGCCCTTGCACTTGTGCACGGTGACCACCTGCACCGCTTCGCGATCCCGCTCCAGACGCAGTTGGCGACGATCGTCGTCGGGAGACTGTCCCCGCTGTCGACCGATCCATCTCAGAAGAGCGTTGGCATCGAGGTGCCCCTCGAGAGCGTCGCGGTCGAGGATCTCCACCGCATGCTGGACATTGGTCCAGCGTCGCTCTCCATCTTCGAGACAGAGCAATCTCTGGCGCACTCGACGGCGCTCCAACAACTCGCCGCACATGGGAATGAAACCCTTCTCTCGCCACAGCCTCTGGAGCTGTTGAAGGAGTTCGGCCCATTCTCCGCCCCGGGTCGCGCCCTCGCCCACACCTACCGCTTCGAAGCTCTCCTCCAGAGTGGCACCCCACAGGAGGGTGGCCGCCGCGCGTTGGCGGAGACCCGCTCGACGGGGTTGGAGAACGGCCCTCAGCACGAGTTCCAGATCGCGCATCTCGGCCGACTCGTAGATGTCTCCGGGCTGGGCGAGGACGGCAGACACTCCGGCCTGTCGCAAGGCCTCGACCACCGCGATGCCCTGGGATCGCTTGCGGACCAGTACGGCCACATCTCCCGCATTCAGAGGCCGTTCCTCGGTCGGGCAAGAGCTTCCGAGCAGGGGCGGGTTCTCGACCATCCTCGAGATCTCGCGGACCACGCGGTGAAGGATCTCTCTCTCCACCACCGGCTGGGGTGCTTTGACGAAGTCCTTCCCAAGGACGTCGAAGAGAAATGGCGGTCGATCGTCGCCCCGCAACGAAACTTCGCGAGGATCGAGAGCTCCCGTGGTGTGCGGAAAGCGGATCTCCTCATGGCCGAAGGAAGGAACGAAGCGGCCGAAGAGGAGGTCCACCGCGGCCACGAGCTCGGGGTGGCTGCGATAATTGCGCTCGAGGGTGGTCCTGCACCCCGCAGAGCGGCTCGCTCGCAGATAGGTCCGAACATCGGCTCCGCGAAAGGCATAGATCGCCTGCTTGGGATCGCCCACCAACACCAAGCGCTGTCCAGCGAAGAGACTCTCGAAAATCGTCCACTGTCGCCGATCCGTGTCCTGGAATTCGTCGATGAGCGCGACCTTCAGCTGGGTCTGCACCCGCCTCCGAAGCATGGTCGACCGCGCCGGATCTTGGACGCTCCGGTAGACCCCCTCGATGAGATCGTCGTAGTCGAGAAGATTGTCCCGGGCTTTGATGGTCGCGTAGCGCTCTCGGGCCCCACGCCAGAGGGCAATCGATCCCACTCGCGGGAGCTCCGCCACCAACTCCGCCCACGCCGCCAGCCGCCGCCCCACCGGATCCTCCTCGAACCAGGGAAGGAGTTCCCGTCGATCCGCGGCCGAACTCTCCTGCACCCAGCCCTGGGGTCCCATTTGACCCAACAGCCAGGTGTCGACGGGCTCCACTCCTTCGAGCTTCGCCCGAATCCTCTGATCCAATCCCTTCTCTTTTGCGGACTTCAACCACTTCTTCACCGAATCCAGACGCCGGATCATCTCCTGACGGTCCACCGTCCGGGACAACTCTTCGAAGAGAGCGCGGGCCCGACGCTGGAATTCCGCAACCGTCTCGAGAGAGTCGCCGAAGTCGGCATCTCGATGGTTGAGCACCGTTCGAAAGTCCGACTTCAGAAGGTCCAGCTTCAGGCCGGAGCTCGCGATCAGATCGGCCCACCACGCGGGGGCATCGAGGGCGAAGCTGCGCCAGGTGTCGACCAGAGCCTGCGCTTCCACCTCGATCGCCGACTCCACGAACTCCGCAGAGAAGGTCTCTCCCAATTCGAAGGCGGACTCCCGCAGGAGCTGCCCGCAGAAAGCATGGAGCGTTTGGACCCGCACTTCGTCGAAAGCGCTCAGGGCGAGCTGCAACCGCAACACCGCCCGGTCCCGCACGGGTCCCGCCGAGAGGGCACCGGCCCGGTCGCAGATCCTCTGCAGGACTTCGTCCTGTCGCCGCCCCTCCAGCACTTCGATCGTCTCGACCAACCGACTGCGCAGACGGGCCTTCAGTTCGGCGGTCGCCTTTTCGGTGAAAGTCACCAGCAACACTTCCCGCAATTCCTGAATTTCTTCGCCCAAGAGCATGCGTACGGCCAAAGTGGTCAGCGCGAAGGTCTTGCCCGTCCCTGCGCTGGCCTCGATGAGAGTGATCCCCGACTCGACGGGAGTGGTCACCACATCGAAGGCCTCGAAGCCGCCGGGCCTCTTCTCGCCTCTCATGCGCCCGCCTCCACCCCGCGGCGGCGGCATTCGATCACCGGTCGGTAGATGAGATCGAAATACCGACCCAGGTCCTCGATGAACCGAACGGGACGGCCAGCCGGCCCCAGGAGCACCGACCACTGTTCTCTCCCCAGAACGCCGGGTTGGAAGCGATCTCCGGTCCAGCACTTCCGGCCCGCCGAGGAGCCCAGGAATTCCTCGACTCTCTCGGCCGAGAGACTCTCTCCCAGATCAAAGTCGCGGCGGGAAATCATGGTCTCGGCCACCTCGTGGACCAGGTAGACCGGCCGCCGGTGCGCGAGACGATAGACTTCGACCATGTTGTGCAGCCACTCCTCCAACTCTTTGAAACTGCTTTGGTTGACTTCCATCCGAATCTCAGTGTCCGCACAGCGATGGTGGGCCTGCAGGACCGAATCGGCACCCTCCGGATCGCTGCCGGCCAGGGCCACGAGACCGAGGAGGGAGGTCAGGTCGTGGGCCATGCAATGACGCGACGCACTCAGGGAATGCACCCCCGAGGAGTTGCACCCTCTCAGAGTTCCACTCAGGACGACCCGTCCTCCGACTTCGAGTCGGAGACGGCGCTCCTCGTGGGGTCCGGTGGCTTCCCACCAAGTCCGGACCTCCGTCGCGTCGACGATCGCGCGGTCCACTTCCGACCGCAGGATCTCCGTCGCCGGCAATCCCAGCCGACGATGCAGAGCCCTCCACTCCCTTTCCGATGGAGGCACTCGCTTCGAGTGCAGCACCAGGTCTCGCGCTCTCCACTTGGCGAGACCATCGAGTTGGAGGGTCTCCTCCTCGGCTGCTTCCCCTTCTCCATGAAAGTGGAGCCGCAGCACGTGGCGGCAGAACCACTTCGCCGGATCCTTCCAGAAGCGAAGCAGATCTTCGAAGTCGACTTCGGTCGGCAATTCCACGTCGAGTTCGCACCCCTCCCAGAACTCTGGAAGCTCCGTCCGCGGACCGCGAACAATGGTGGCCGCGGTGGCGGCCCGGGTGTCATGACTCGACCAGAGGGAAGGAGCCGAGTCCCCACCTTCCTCGGAAAAATAGGCCGGATGAAAACCGTGGAGATGGTGACGCAGCTCCAGAGCCTCGGCCGCATGGCCGAAGATCTGCCGAAGCACGTCGGCCAATTCCTCGAGGACGAGGCTTCGGCCGCAGTCCGAGCCGTCGCGTTCCGACCGCGACACCGCGCTCAGGTGCAATCGCTTCCGCGCGGCCATCAAGGTCTCGAGGAAGAGATAGCGATCGTCCTGTCGGGGGCTGCGATCGCCGATCCTGCGCTCGAGGGCCACGAGGTCCAGACTGTCCCGGGTCTCCAGACGCGGGAAGACTCCATCGTCGAGGCCCAGAACCGCGATGAACTCGAAGGGCACACTCCGCAGAGGGCGCATTTCCGCGAAGGTCACCGCGCCCGAGAGAAAGCCCAGAGTGGGCGCATTCGATTCCAACCGCTCCCGCAGCATCGCGACGAAGGCCACCGCCGACCATTCTTCCCGAAGATCCCAGTCCTCGGCCCGTTGCGCCAAGTCCTCGAATGCCCGGCGCAGCTGCGCGAGCACCTCGGTTTCGCCATCCGACTCCGCCAGATAGAACTCGTCCAGCAGGCGCTCCATCCGACGACACCAGGAGCTGAGCCGCCGCGATTCCTTCATGTCCTCCCAGAGATCGAAGAGGCCACGGACGAAACGAGACAGGCGTGCGGTGACCTCGAGAGTGGAGAAGGAGAGCTCTCCCGCCGGGGCGGTACCGGCCACAACACCATCGAGCTCACCACTGAGCGCACCCCACAGGCCGGCGTCGAGCCCTTCTCTCCACGACACCCCAGCGAAGGCCGGCAACTGCCAATCCTGGGCCCGCTGCTCGGGATCGCTCCCCCATCGGATTCCCAATTCCCGAACGAGCTCTCGGGCCCGCAGGATCATGGCCTCGTCCAGGCCCTGCCGCCGGGCGAGAGCCGGGGTGTCGAGAAGGTCGAGGACTTGGAGCGAAGTGCGACGACGGGGCGCCAGATCGAGGATGCGAAGGAGGCTGCGCAGGAGAGGCTCCTCGTCCTCCCACCGGCGATCCGCGAGACTGAAGGGAATCGGCGGAGCTCCCTCCACCGACTCCTCGAAGACCGTGCGCACGAAGGGAGCGTAGCGGCGCATGTCCGGCACCAGCACCAACACATCGCAGGGCTGAAGGTCGGGATCCTGCGCGAAGACCTGCCACAGGCGGTCTCGCAAGACCTCGAGTTCGCGGCGCGGAGAGTGACAACCGTGCAGGAGCAGCGAGTCGTCGCCGGGTTCGAGTTGCGCGACGCGGTCGCGGTGGTCGGTCAGTTCGATGACCTGGGCCTGTACCCGTCGGAGAACCGAGGTGGTCGGCAGATCCTCCTCTCCCACGGCATTCCAGGCGGCACCGTGATCATCGATGGCCGAGAGCAGCGCGAAGAAATCGCGGCCCTGAGCGCCGAAATTCGCCAACAGGTTCGGCCCTTCCCCCAGTGCCGCCGCCGGTTCCTCCCCGCGGCGCAGGACATCCCTTCGTGCCTGCCGTTGGCTGCGCAATCCCGTCCAGTAGTGGCGGGTGGGACAGGAAAAATAGATCGACACCTCTTGGTGATCGGCGACCCCCCGTAGAAGCTGCACCACCAGAGGCGGCAGGGAATTCACCCCGAAGACTCTCACTGCCGAGAGCGGAGGGAGCGTGGATCGACGGAGACGATCCCGCACTTCGATCAGGAGCGACCCGAGCGGCATGCCTTCCACCGGCGCGGCACCCAGGAGCATCCACAGGTGGCTCACCCACTCTTCGTGGGGATAACGACCTTCCAGCTCGGGGCAACATCGGCCCGCGGCCCACTCCACGAGCACTTCGGGCCGGAAGAGCTGCCACTCTCCGAAGTACTTGGCCAGTCGCGCCGCCAATTGTTGGTGACGCCGCCCGTCCGGGTCTTGACCCAGGTAGTCCGAGAGCGATGTGAAACGGGCCGCGACTTCTGGGAGGAGGTCGAAGATCCGCAGACTCAGAGCGGGAGTGTCGACGGGATCCTCTCCCTCCGCTCCGGCCCGAGGATCGACTCCCAGCTCCCGGCCCAGACGACGGATCCACTGGCCGGGGAAAAGGTAGTCGAATCCAGCCGCGATCCCCCACCGCCGCACCCACCGCAACTGCAGCCACCGCGCCATTCCCTGGCTGGGAACCACGATCGGCTGCGCATCGAGGGGATCCACTCCCGAAACTTCGACATCCGCGCAGAGCACCTCGAAGAGCTCCTCGACACGCGGGCTGGTGTGAATCCGGAGGTTCTTCGGCAACGGAATCCGCTCGCAGTGGGTCGGTCGGTCAGGCGGCGGTCGAGCAATCAACCCCGCCGGATGCATTGTAGGCGGGATGCGCTGCGGGGTCGACACCCGGAGCATCCTGACCTAGCCTCTTTTCGGTCTGTGCATCCCCCACTTCGAATCCGTACCCCCGTTCGGATCCCCATCCCCTCCCGAGGAGATCACCGTGCGCCGCCTGTGCTTCGTCGTTCTGATGGGAGTTCTGGCTCTCCCTCTGGCCGCCGCCAAGAATCCGTCATCGTCGGGCCTCTCGTCCTCGACCTTCAGCGACCTGAAGTTTCGGGCTCTGGGTCCGGCTCTCACCTCGGGACGCATCGCCGACCTCGCCGTCGATCCCCGAGACCCCTCCACTTGGATCGTGGCGACCGCCTCCGGAGGGGTCTGGCGGACCGAGAATGCCGGCACCACCTGGGAGGCCGTTTTCGACGACCAGTCGGCCTACTCCATTGGCTGCGTGACCTATGACCCCTCGAATTCGCTGGTGGTCTGGGTGGGCAGTGGGGAGAACAACAGCCAGCGCAGCGTGAGCTATGGTGACGGTGTCTACAAGTCGATGGATGGTGGCCGCAGCTGGAAGAACATGGGCCTCGGCGACAGCCAACACATCGCCAAGATCCTCGTGGATCCCCGCGATGGCGACGTGGTCTACGTCGCCGCCCAAGGCCCCCTGTGGAATGATGGAGGGGACCGCGGCCTCTACAAGACCACCGATGGCGGTCAGAGTTGGACCCGCGTCCTCGAGATCAGCGAGCACACCGGCATCACCGACGTGGTGATGGATCCCCGAGACCCCGATGTGCTCTACGCCGCGGCCTACCAGCGCCGCCGTCACACGTGGACCCTCATCAACGGCGGCCCCGAGGGGGGGATCTACAAGAGCACCGATGGCGGCGCGCAGTGGACCCAACTCGAGAAAGGATTGCCCGAGGGAGATGTCGGCCGCATTGGCCTCGCCGTGGCTCCCACCAACGGCGATGTCGTCTATGCCATCATCGAAGCCGCCGGCGACGCTTCCGGACTCTACCGCAGCACCAACGCGGGGGTGAGTTTCGAGAAGCGGAGTTCCTATCTCAGCAGCAGTCCCCAGTACTACCAAGAGCTCGTCGTGGATCCCACCGATGCCGACGTCCTCTATTCCAACGACACCTGGCTGCGACGGAGCGAGGATGGAGGGGCGAATTGGACCCGCATCAACGACGGCACCATGCACGTCGACAACCATGCGATCTGGATCGATCCCTCCGATCCCACGCACCTTGTGGTCGGCAATGACGGAGGAGTCTACGAGAGCTTCGATCGAGCCGCTCACTGGACCTTCAAACAGAACCTTCCCGTCACCCAATTCTACAAGGTGGCCCTCGACGAGGACTTCCCCTTCTACCACCTCTACGGGGGAACCCAGGACAACAACACCATCGGTGGTCCGGTGCGCAACACCAGCGCCAATGGGATCCAGAACTCGGACTGGTTCATCACCCTCGGCGGGGACGGATTCGAACCGGCCATCGATCCCGAGGATCCCAACATCGTCTACTCCCAGTGGCAGTACGGCAATCTCCACCGCTACGACCGTAAGAGCGGGGAGATCATCGACATCCAGCCCCAACCCGGCCCCCAGGACGAAGCTCTGGTGTGGAATTGGAGCAGTGCCCTCATCGTCAGTCCGCACTCGCATACCCGACTCTACTTCGGAGGCAACTACCTTTTCCGCAGCGACGATCGCGGCGACAGTTGGACCCGCATCAGTCAGAACCTGACCCGTCAACTCGATCGCAACGAATTGGAAGTCATGGGGCGGGTCTGGGGTGTCGACACCGTGGCCAAGAACCGCTCGACGTCGATCTACGGAAATGTCGTCGCTCTCGACGAGTCTCCGATCCAGGAAGATCTTCTCTACGCGGGCACCGATGACGGGCTGATCTGGATGACGCCCGATGCCGGCGAGAACTGGGTCCGCCACGACCGTTTCCCGGGCGTGCCCGAGATGAGCTACATCACCGCGCTGACCGCCTCGCGCCACGACCCCGACGTCGTCTACGCCACCTTCGACAATCACAAGAAGGGAGATTTCACCCCCTACGTTCTCCGAAGTACGAACCGCGGCAAGAGCTGGAAGAGCATCGCCGGCAATCTTCCCGAGCGGGGCCAGGTCCATGACATCGTCGAAGATCACGTCGATCCGAAGCTGCTCTTCGTCGGCACCGAGTTCGGGATCTTCTTCACTCGCGACGGTGGGAAGACCTGGATCCAACTCGAGGGCGGCATTCCCACTGTGGCCTGCCGCGATCTGGAGATCCAGCGACGAGAGACCGACCTCGTGGTGGCCACCTTCGGACGCGGTTTCTACGTCCTCGACGACTATTCCGTCCTGCGCCATGTCGAAGCCTCTCGCCTCGAGGGCCAAGAGGGATTGATCTTCCCGGTCAAGAAGTCCTGGATGTTCTTCGAGCGAGCCCCCCTCGGGCTCCCCGGTCAGGGCAGCATGGGACATCAGCATTTCTACGCCCAGAATCCTCCGGTCGGCGCCACCATCACCTATTTTCTCCGCGATGAACTCAAGACGAAGAAAGAGCTGCGTCACGCGGAGGAAAAAGAGCTGTGGCAACAGCGCAAACCCATTCACTATCCCAGTTGGGAAAAGCTTCGCGAGGAAGACCGGGAAGCCGCTCCGCAGACCTGGCTCACCATCCGCGACCAACGGGGTGAGGTGGTCCGCCGCATCGCAGGCAGTACCTCGTCGGGGATTCACCGAGCCACCTGGGACTTCCGATATGCATCGGTCCGTCCCACCGACCTCGATCCCCCCAAGTGGCGCAGTCCTTGGGACGAAGACGAAGCGGGACCGATGGCCATGCCGGGAACATATACGGTCGAACTCCACCGGGTGGTCGACGGAGAGTGGACCCGCCTCGCCGGTCCGGTGGCCTTCGAATGCGAAGCCCTGGCCCAGGCCAGCCTTCCCGCTCCCGATCGACAGGCATTGGTCCGCTTCCAACGCGAAACCGCGGGGATGCAGCGCGCGGTCCTGGGTGCGGCGCGCGTGCTCTCCGAGGCCCGCAACCATCTTGCCCACGCTCGTCAGGCACTCCTCGATACTCCGGGACCGGACGTGGACGGGCTCCTCGGACAAGTGGACCGTCTCGATCGCAGCCTCGCCGACCTGCAGATCGAGCTCCATGGAGACACCACGGTATCGAGCCGCAGCGAAGCGACGCTCCCCGGCCTCCTGAATCGGGTGAGCCAGATCGTGGGCGGACATTGGACCTCGTCCTCGGCCGCCACCAAGACCCAGAGGCGAAATTTCGACATCGTGGCCGAGGCTCTGCCCGACTTCCTCGATCGGTTGAGAGAACTCGTGGAAGTCGAGCTCTCCGAGATCGACCGAGGACTGGAAGAGCACGGCAGTCCTTGGACTCCCGGGAGAATCCCGGTTTGGAAGGGCACGGACTGATCCGTCCCGACTCTCATTCCCGAGCACCTAGACGAGAGGTCATCATGAGCGCTGACACCACCGCCAAAGAACACTGCCCCTGCGGAAGCGAGGAGAGCTACGCCGAATGCTGTGGCCAGGTGCACGACGGACACCGGCCGCCCCCCACCGCCGAGGCGCTTCTGCGATCGCGTTACGCAGCCTTCGCCAAGGGCAAGGTGGACTATCTCCTCGAGACGGCTCACCCCGACATCCGTGAAGACCTCGACGAAGAGAGCCTGCGGAGTTGGGCCGAAGAATCGAAGTGGCTCGGACTGGAGATCGTGGAGACCCAGCTCGGCGGAGAAGACGACGACGAAGGGTTGGTCGAATTCATCGCCCACTACGAGAACTCCGATGGCGAAAGCGTCGACCATCACGAACGAAGCTACTTCAAGAAGGATGATGGCCGGTGGTACTTCCTCGACGGCGAACCTGCGGTCCGCGAGCCCTATCGGCGCGAAGAGCCCAAGATCGGACGGAACGACCCCTGTCACTGTGGGAGCGGAAAGAAATTCAAGAAGTGCCACGGTCGCGCGGCCTGAAGCGCGACACCTCCACGGCGACCCTCGGTCGTCCGGACGACTCGTCCCACGAAGGAGACCCCATGATCCTCACCCTTTCGCATCCGATGCGCCGATTCACTCTGGGCGCGGCCCTGCTCGCCACTCTCGGACTCACCACGGGGAGGGCCCTGGCTCAACCTGACGACCACGGAGAAGAGGGCGCTCCAGCCGGCATGCCCCCCATGGGCCGCCCCTCCGAAATGGACCAAATCGCCTTCATGCAGGGCAAGTGGGATGTGGAGATGAAGTTTCGGCCGGGACCCGAGGCGGACTGGCAGGTCAGTCAGGCCCAGGCCGAGTCCAAGCTGATCCTCGACGGCTGCGCTCAACGAATGGACTTCCGAGGTCAGATCATGGGCATGCCCTTCCATGGAATCGACCATTCCACCTACAACCGCGAGACCAAGCGTTTCGAATCGGTGTGGATCGACAACATGGGAGCGCGAATGAGCACCATGTACGGCAACTTCAACGCCGACGGTGCATTGGTGATGATGGGTGAATCGATGGAAAACGGCATGAAGATGAAAACTCGGACCGTCAGCACTCGAGTCGACGAGGACACCGTGACCTGGTCGATGGAGATGTCCATGGACGGCGAGAACTGGTTCCGAAGCATGGAGATGACTTACTCCCGAGTGAAGTGACGCTCCTCGGGCCCTCGAAGAAAGCCCTCGCCGCAGATGCGGCGGGGGCTCCTCTGTGGTTGTGAGTCCCCCCCATCGAAACTAGACTGGCGGTGTGCCTCGGAGTCGAGATGCACCGACGGAGGACGTCATGCACTATCCGGTTTGGGACCTACCCTTCGCCCACGGGTTGCTCATCGCAGTCATCGCGGTGATCCACGTCTTCATCGCCCACATTGCCGTGGGTGGAGGACTCTACCTGATCGTCACCGAGACCCTGGCCCGCCAGCGGCAAGACCCGGTGCTGCTTGCCATCGTGCAGTCGCACTCGCGGGCCTTCCTTCTGCTGAGCCTGGTCTTCGGAGCCATGACCGGAGTGGGAATCTGGTTCACCATCGGTCTGATCAATCCCACCGGGACCAGTGCTCTCATCCACACCTTCGTCTGGGCCTGGACCATCGAGTGGTGCTTCTTCTTCATGGAGATCGTCGCCGCCTTGGTCTACGTCTACGGCTGGGATCGCCTCAGTGCTCGTCAGCACCAGACCGTGGGCTGGATCTATTTCATTGCCGCTTGGTTCTCCCTCGTGGTGATCAACGGAATCATCAGTTTCCAGCTCACTCCCGGACCGTGGCTCTCGACCCGCAATGTCTTCGACGGCTTCTTCAACCCCACCTACTGGTCCTCGATGTTCATCCGGAGTTTCTGGGCCATCGGTCTGGCAGGCCTCTTCGGACTCTGGACCGCCACGGGCCGAGAGGCCGGCTCGCGACGGATCTGGCTCCAGCGATACAGCGCGGTGTGGTCCCTGGTGGGAATTGCCGCGGCCAGTCTGGCGGTCCTCTGGTGGTGGAGGAAGATCCCCGAGACGGCTCGAGAACTGACTCGGGGAGACATGCCCATCGCCACCGTCGTCACCCAATGGACCCCCATCGCCGTCGCCGTCCTGGCGGTGATCGTGATCCTCGGTCCCCTCCTCTTTCCTCGACGCAGCGGCCGACCGGTGACCCTCCTCGTCCTGGGTCTGGGACTCTTCTGTTTCGGGCTGGGCGAATGGGTCCGAGAAGGCGTGCGAAAGCCCTGGATCGTTCAGGACTATCTCTACGTCAATGGCTTGCGGGCCGATGAGATCGACCGCTTTCGGGAGGGCGGCATCCTGGCCAACGCCCGATGGACCCGATCCGTCGCCGCCACGGATTCCCTGGCCCTGGGCCGCGAGCTCTTTCGCGTGGCCTGTCAGAACTGTCACGCGCGCAGCGGTTACAACGGGCTCGCCTCCCGCGTGAGCGGATGGGAACCGCAGTACACCACCGCGCTCATCAAGAGGATCGAATACCTGCGCCGACCCATGCCGCCCTGGGTGGGAACTGCCGACGAGGCTCGAGCTCTCGCCTTGTACCTCCACCAGCTGCCGGGGGTCCCCTCCGAAGTGGCCCTGCCCGCCGATGGGCGCGCGGCCTACGAACGCCGGTGCTCTCCCTGCCACTCTCTCGGTGGATTCCGCGACTTGGGTGAGTACATCGAGGGCATGGAAAGCGAGGAGATCTACGAATTCATGGAGTACATGGAATCGGACTACATGCCTCCCTTCACGGGAAGCGACCGGGAACGCCAGCTCCTCGCCGACTGGTTGGGGCAGAACGTGGCTCGGACCAAAGAGGTGGGACGATGAACGGTCTGGTCCCCGGTCCGGATCCCTTGGGGATTCCCGGCCCTGCCTGGCTCTTCGAGTCTCTGCTGCACCTCACCTTTTCCTTGCATCTCGTACTCATGAACTTTCTGGTCGGGGGCGCGGTGATCTCGATGATCGAGAGAGCCCGGGCCTGGCGTTCGGGGGACGAGGCCGAAACTGCCGAATCGCGTCGGCTGGCCCGTTGGTTCGAGAAGAGACTCCCCACTGCCTTCGCCCTCACCGTGACCTTCGGAGTCGCCCCCCTTCTCTTCCTCCAGACTCTCTACGGGCCATTCTTCTACAGCAGCAGCGTGGTCATGGCTTGGCCCTGGCTGTGGATCATCCCCCTCCTCCTGGTGACCTATTCCCTCACCTACGTCCTCTCGTGGAAAGGACAGGACTTCGGCGGATGGCAGATGATCCAGTCGGTCAAGGTCGTCGGAGGATTGCTGCTCATCGCATTCGTCATCTCCAACAACATGGGCGTCGGATTGCGGCCCGAGGCCTGGGCAGCCAAGTACTTCGCGAACGCCAGCGGCCTTCACCTCAACTTGGACGACCCCAGCTTCTGGCCTCGTCTTCTGCACTTCATGGTGGCAGCACTGGGGGTGACCGGAATGATCCTCGCGATGGTGGGTTCCCGCCGCCTCGACCGCGAGCAACCCGACGGCGCTCGCTGGCTCCAACTCGGAGCACTGTGGTACCTCCTCCCCACCGCCTTCCAGATCGTAACCGGTCTGTGGTGGCTGATTTCGCTGCCGAGGGAAGTCATGATGCCCCTGCTGGGGGGAGACCGTCCGGCCACCATCGTCTTCATGGTCGCCATGACTCTGCCCCTGCTCTCGATGGTGACCATGGTCTTCGCCCTGCGGGCCCGGCGAAGCTTTCCGCTCGTGCACCTCTCCTCCTGGCTGCTGGGCCTGACTCTGGTCGGAATGGTTCTCACCCGCGACGCGGTCCGGCGCAACACCCTCGCGGCGCACTTCCGCCTCCAGGACCTGGAGGTGATGCCTCAGTGGTCCATGGCCCTGGCCTTCGGGGGACTCTTCGTCGTGGCCTTGGGAGTCGTCGGGTGGATGACCAGGATCTATCTGAACGGCCAGAGGGACTAGACCATACGGAGTGACCCCGAGCGGTGTTCATCTCTCCTCGCCTCATGACAAAGCCTGCGCCGATACATCGGCGCAGGCTCTTTCGGTTGGCCTTCGGAGCCCCCCTCTGGCAGGGAGGATGATGGAACGAACTAGCTCGCCTGGGCCGAAGCGCGCACCGGCGACTCCTCCCAGGGCAGGCCGGCCCGACCGAAATGGCCATAGTTGGTGGTCTGGCCGAAGATGGGCCGACGCAGATTCAGGGTCTCGACGATGGAGGCCGGGCGGAAATCGAAGTGCTGCTTCAGATAGGCCCGCGCCTCGGCGGCACTCCCGGTGCCGAAGGTGTCGACGGCGATGGACACGGGATCCGCCTGACCAATCGCATAGGCCACCTGGATTTCGCACCGCTCTGCGATGTTCTGCATCACGATGTCACGCGCCGCATAGCGCGCGAAATAGGCCGCACTGCGATCGACCTTGCTGGGATCCTTTCCACTGAAGGCTCCTCCACCGTGTCGAGCCAGACCACCGTAGGTGTCGACGATGATCTTGCGACCGGTCAGGCCGGCGTCGGCGCTGGGTCCTCCTTGGATGAAGCTGCCGGTGGGATTGACGTGGAGCACGAATTCCGAGTTGTTCCATTCACCCAGACAACGCGGCAAGAGCTCCTCGCGAACGTAGGCTTCGATCTGCTCACGACTGACCTCGGCCGTGTGCTGGGTACTCAGAACCACCGCGGTCACGAACTGGGGCTTTCCGTCGACA
Organism: Candidatus Krumholzibacteriota bacterium; assembly: GCA_024276305.1. Lineage (GTDB taxonomy): Bacteria > Krumholzibacteriota > Krumholzibacteriia > JAJRXK01 > JAJRXK01 > JAJRXK01. The sequence goes on along the minus strand of JAJRXK010000040.1, from coordinate 15,667 downwards.
TAGGCCACCGAGACTTGGCTCTTGCTGTCAGGACGCACCCAATCGAGCTTGCCCGCCTTGCGATCCTCGGCCAATCCTCGGGTGAGGCGGTGCGAGAGAGCGATGGGCAGAGGCATCAACTCCGGGGTCTCGTTGCTGGCATAACCGAACATGAGCCCCTGGTCGCCGGCGCCCTGTTCTCCGGACAGAGAAGTGTCGGCGGTCACTCCCTGCGAGATCTCGGGGGATTGGGGGCTGAGAAAGCTGATGATCTCGAGTTTGGTGGCCTCGAATTCCTGGTCGTCGTAGGTATAACCGATCTCACGCACGGCCTCGCGAACGATGGCGTCGTAGTCGAGGTCGTGAGCCACCGAAGAGGTGATCTCGCCGGCGAGAACGACTTTGTTGTTCTTCACCAGAGTCTCGCAGGCTACTCGTGCTGCGCTGTCTTCCCTCAAGTTCGCATCGAGGACCGCATCGGAGATGCGATCACAGACCTTGTCGGGGTGTCCCTCGCTGACACTCTCCGAAGAGAGGATGTGGGCTCCGGCCGGCAATTCAGGGTGGGATGCGCTCATTCTCGAGCCTCCATATCTAACAGAGTTCACGCGTCGGCAGAAGAAGTCCGATTGGGCACAAGAAAGCCCCCGACGCGGTGCGAGCGGGGGACGCGGTGAGTTGGAACCAACCTTCGCCCAGACGCTTTAGCACCTTTTTTTACGTGGCGTGCAAGCTGTCGCTTCAAATCACCACAGTCGGACCGAGTATAGACGATTTCCGGAGATTTCGCAGCCATCTGGCCACGATTTTCGGGGAAAAGAGCGTTCAGCCTCTCGTCGCCCGGGATCCGAACCCATCCCAGCGCCTGGCCGAGCCCCTGGATCCTGGGATTCCGGGGCGGTCCTCCGAAGAGTTGGGTACGATTCATTCATTCGAAGGAGCAATTCATGAGATGGAAGGTTCTAGCGCTCTGCATGCTCTCGGTCGTCGGGCCAGCCCTGGCCGACGAGCCGCAGAATACCGTCCTCACGGAGGATTTCGAGGGGGATCTCTCGGCGTGGACGGGGAGACATTCGGGTACCCATTCCGGAGAGATTCAGACCGATCCCCTGGACATCACCAATCACGCCCTGACCTTCTCTGCGGCGAGCAGTTTTGGCGACATCTGCAGCCAGGACTTCGCCGTGGCCGCGGGTCAGAAGATCCTGCTGACCTTCGACTACCTCGGCTTTCCACGCCCCGGTTCCATTTCCGGCCTTCACGGCGCCTTCGTCGGATACGCCGATGACAACCTACCCTCTCAGGGGTTGTGGCTGGTCGCCACCACTGCGATCAGCGGTGCCGATCCCATTCTGATCGACGACGGTACCTGGCACTCCTACTCGGTCTCCTTCGATCCCTACGCCGTCTTCACCCCGGAGGATCGACGGATCGTGATCATGCTGGAGGACCACATCCTCCCGGCGTGGGATGTCTACTTCGACAACATTCGAGTGGAAGTCGTCAGACCGGTCTCCACCGCGAATCCCACTTGGACCGCGGTGAAGGCCCTCTACGACGCGGCGGCACCTTGACCGTGACGGATTGGTGGGCCCCCTGGGGCTCGAACCCAGCACCTACGGATTAAAAGTCCGTTGCTCTACCAGATGAGCTAGAGGCCCCCAATTCGGGGGTCAGTCTCGGCGGGAATCGCGAATCCCGCAAGGATCAAAGGCCACGGAATCTCGCCGGCGGGAGCGGGGATCGAAGCGACGATCCCCTCAGGGGCGTTCGATCCAATTCGAACGCTTGGGGCCGTTGCTGACGACCTCCACTCGGACCCCGACCTCCGCCTCGATCGCCTCGACATAGCGTCGGCAGTTCTCCGGCAGTTGGTCCCAAGTCGTCATTCCGGAGAGGTCCTCGGTCCAGCCGGGAAGTTCCCGGTAGACGGGGCGACTCTTTTCCAGCTGTTCGAGCCAGACCGGAAAGTTGCGCACTCCCTTGCCGTCGATCTCGTAGTCGGTGCAGACCCGTAGAGTTTCGATCCCCGACAGCACGTCGAGCTTGGTGAGAATGATCTCATCGAGTCCATTCAGGTCTGCCGCATAGCGCGCCGCCACGGCATCGAACCAACCGCAACGTCGATGGCGCCCGGTGGTGGCGCCGAATTCCCGACCGCGGCTCCGCAGATCTTCGGCTTCATCTCCGTGGAGTTCGGTCACGAAGGGGCCATTTCCCACCCTCGTGCTGTAGGCCTTGTAGACCCCGAGGACCCGACCCAGATCTCGGGGGGAGATCCCGGTCCCAGTGAGAGCTCCCCCGATGGTGCAATTCGACGAGGTCACGAAGGGGAAAGCACCATGATCGATGTCCAGGAGCGCACCTTGGGCCCCCTCGAGCAAAGCACTCCACTGTCCCGATCTCAGGGGGGCCAAGTACTCGTAGGCGGAAACGATCATCGGGCGCAATCGTTGCGCGAGCTCGACCAGCTCATCGGCGATCGCTCCCGAGGCCATGGCCGGGGCATCATGACGCTCGGCGAGCAGCCGATTCGCACGCAAGACCTTGTCGATGGCCATTCGGCGAAGCGATGAGTCCTCGCGAGCGAGATCCGCCACCCGAAGTCCCATGCGGGCCATCTTGTCTTCGTAACAGGGTCCGATTCCGCGCCCGGTGGTTCCGATGCTCTTCGAGGCCAGAGCCTTCTCCCGTAGTTCATCGAAGCGCTTGTGGTAGGGCATGACCAGTTGGGCGGAGCCGGCGATGGCGATCCGGTCCTCCACCTCGAGTCCCCGTCCTTTGAGCTCATCGATTTCGGTGAGGAGAGTCCAGGGATCGATGACCATGCCGGGGCCGAGCAAACAGCGGGTGCTTTCGCGCAGAATCCCGGTCGGGAGAAGGTGCAGCACGAAGGTGTCGCCCTCGACCATCACGGTGTGGCCCGCGTTGGCGCCACCCTGAAAGCGCACCACCACGTCCACACTCTCCGCGAGACGATCCACGACCTTGCCCTTGCCCTCGTCACCCCACTGGCAACCGAGAACCACGTTCGCGCTGTGCATGCCAACACCTCGGAGGCAGAACAAGGCCGTTCAGCTGATCCAGTCTGAACGGCGGATTTCGACGGCCCTCAGCTTAGCCAGAACCGGGTCGGACGTCCAGTCGCGACGCGCTTCACAGCCGGGATGCCCGCTGCGAGGCGGTCGCCGAAGACTCAGGACTCGAACAGAGACTTGAGGTTACCCCAACTCTGCTCGTCCAAGGGAAGGATGCAGTCCTGCTCGCTGGGGTCGAGAAAGCGGGGCTTCGGGGTTGCCCCCGCCGGGTAGTCCCCATCCGGATCACCCATCTCGTAGCCGTTGCTGCAGCCGTCGGTATCCGCATTCAGGCCCGCCATCTCGGACCAGAGTCGGTCTCCGGGCGCTACGCCCAGGGAAAGCCATTGCCGGCCGAAAGAGGTCAGGCTCTCGCTCCCGCCAGGCGGAATGAAGTCGACGGTGGCACTCGGTCCGGAGTGACAGAGCGTGCATCCCAGGTCCGTGGGCGGAATCTTGGCCGCATCCTGCTCCGTGGCCCTCGCCGCATGCACGGACACCAGGCCGGAGAACAAGACGATGACCGCACCGCCAAGGAAGATGGACGACAAAGGGCGCAATTCGCGGATTCCTCCTCCGAGGCTGCGGGATCCGATCCATATCGCGGGTTCGATGCCACCCTCGGCTCGGCCCAACGACTCGAGATCGCACGAAATGTGCCGCCCCGCCGGGGCGCACGTCGGCCAGAGATGCGAAGAAAAGACGAAAGCCCTTCTTTCCTACCACGCACCCTCGAACCTGTAAAGTATAGAGATCCGGCCTCGCCCAGGTCAATCCCGCTCCCCGCGGCCCAGCGCATTCTCCATCCAGGCCCAGATCTCGGTCATCCCTTGGCCATTGGAGGCCGAAGTCACCACCACCCCGGTGTCCGCCGGGAGATGCCCTCCCAGGGCCCGCAGATGTTCCACCAGGCGCCTCTCCCGCTTCGACGCGGGAATCTTGTCCGCCTTGGTCATGACCAGACAGAGCGGCAACCCCAGCCCGACCAGCTTCTCCAGCCGCTCCCGGTCGTCGGCCGTGGGTCCCACCTTGAAGTCGATGAGTTGCAAGATGCCGCGGAGCTGTCGACGTTCGCGGAAGTAGCGATCGGCTTCACGAGCCCACTTCTTCCTCTCTCCCACCGGAACCTTGGCGTAACCGTAACCCGGCATGTCCACCAGGTTCCAACTCTGATCGACCTCATAGTAGATGAAGCACTGGGTCTTGCCCGGATTTCGGCTGGTATAGGCGAGCTTCTTCCGCTTGGTCAGCCGGTTGATCAGGGAACTCTTGCCGACATTGGACCGGCCGCTGAAGGCCAGATCCGGCCGTGGGCCCGACGGGCAGTCGTCGACGCTGCTGCAGAAGTGGGTGAGTTCGACGGAGCGAATGGCCTTGGCGGCCATCAGTGCGGCGCTCCCGGCGGCGGAGTCTCTGCGGGATGCTGGGACTCTCCACTGCGATCCGCCGCGGGCTTGGGACGAGAGTGCTCCGACGCCGGGAGAAGCGCGAGCTCCAGAACTTCCTCCATCCGCGAGACCAGATGCCACTGCAAACCCTTGCGGATGTCGCGCGGCAACTCCCGATAGTCCTTCTCGTTCTCTTCGGGAATGAGGATGTGGGTACACCCTGCGCGTGCCGCAGCCACCGCCTTCTCGGGCAAGCCGCCGATGGGCAAGACCTTGCCCCGCAGAGTGAGCTCTCCGGTCATGGCCACATCCCGTCGTACCGGACGCCCGGTGAAGAGACTCACGAGGGCAGTGGCCATTGCGGTTCCCGCACTCGGTCCGTCCTTGGGCACCGCACCCTCGGGAACGTGCACGTGGACATCGTGCTTGCGGAGATCGATGGATTCCTCGGGAACGATGGAGCGAGCGTAGCTCAGAGCCGCTCTCGCGCTCTCTTCCATGACCTTCTTGAGGTTGCCCGTAATGACGAGCTTGCCCGTCCCCGGCAGCAGCAGCACCTCGATCTCGAGGATCTCGCCCCCCGCGCTGGTCCAGGCCAAGCCGGTGACACTGCCCACATCGGGTTCCTTCTCCACCATGCGACGCAGGTACTTGGGTGGTCCGAGGAACTTGTGGAGATTCGTGCGGACCACGCTCTTGGGCATCTTCCGCCGCTCCGCCTTTCGGCGCGCCACTTTCCTGCAGATCGTGGCCAGCTGCCTCTCCAGATCTCGCACTCCCGACTCACGAGTATAGAGGCTGATCACGTCGCTGATCGCGGGCTCGGTGACCGTGAAGCGCGTGCGCCTCAGCCCATGCGTCTCGCGGAGCCGCGGCATGAGATGATCTCGAGCAATCGCGATCTTTTCGTGCTCGAGATAGCCGGGCAAACGCAGGATCTCCATGCGGTCTTCCAACGCGGCCGGAATCTGATGCACGGCGTTGGCGGTGCAGATGAAGAAGACCTCACTGAGATCGAACGGAACTTCGAGGAAGTGATCGCTGTAGTGCTTGTTCTGCTCCGGATCGAGCACCTCCAGCAGAGCCGACGACGGATCGCCTCGAAAATCGCTGCCGAGCTTGTCGATCTCATCGAGCAAGAATACGCAGTTGCGCGTTCCCGCCCGACGCACGCCCTCGAGAATACGCCCCGGTCGTGCCCCGATATAAGTCCGGCGGTGCCCGCGAATCTCCGCTTCGTCGCGAATCCCGCCGAGCGACACTCGCACGAAGTCGCGGCCCATCGCCTCGGCGATGCTGCGCCCCAAACTGGTCTTTCCCACTCCCGGAGGTCCGGCCAAGCAGAGGATGCTCCCCTGGACGTTTCCGCTGAGCTTGACCACGCTCAAGAACTCCAGAATGCGCTCCTTGACCTTCTTCAACCCATGGTGATCCGCGTCCAGATGCTTCAACACTCGCCGGGTGTCGAGCTGGTCTTCACTGCGGTTGTGCCAGGGCAAACTGGTGAGCACGTCGAGATAATGTCGAATGATCGCGCTCTCGGGCGACATCGGAGGCATCTTGGCCAAGCGGGAGATTTCCTTGTGACCGACCTCGCGGGCCTCCTCACTCATCTCCGCCTCTTCGACCTTCTTGATGTATTCCTCCATCTCGTCATCGTCGTCGCTGTACCCGAGCTCACGACGGATGGCGCGAAGCTGCTCGTTGAGATAGGCCTCCTTGTGGCCCTGCTCGACCTGCCCCTTGACCTCCCCCTCGATGCGTTGCTCGACCCTCAAGATCTCGATCTCGTGGTGGAGAATGTCGAGGAGGTGACGGACCCGGGTCTCGGGATCCGGCTCGTCGAGGACCCGCTGCTTCTGATTCGCCTTGACCGCGATATACGCTGCGATCGTGTCCGTCTTCACCAAGAGATCGGGGATCTGGTCCACGGTGGTCGCGAGGTCCTCGGGAAGGCGATGCTGCAGCCGCGCGTATTCTCCGAAGAGTTCTTCGAGGCTGCGGTGGAGCGCTTCCATTTCGGTGGCGTTCTCGAAGGAATCGGCCTCGAAAGGGGCCAATCCGGCCACGAGGTGATCGTCGCGCTCGAGAACCTGAGGGATGCGCACCCGCTGGAGGCCCTCGATGAGAATCTTGGTGGTGCCATCCGGCAGGTGCATCATCTGGTGTACCCGGGCCACGGTCCCCACCGCGTAGAGGTCCTCCTCTCGCGGTTCCGCGATGTCCGCCTCGCGTTGGGCGGTGACGGCCAGGAGCTTGTCCGCCTCCGCAGCGGCCCGCAGACTGTTCACGCTCCGCTCACGCCCCACCAACAGAGGCACCACCGCGCGGGGAAAGAGCACCACGTCGCGCAACGGAAGCAACGGTAGCTCCGATGGCAAGACCATCACTTCTTCGTCCATGTGGTTGTCTTCGGTCACGGAGCGGCTGCCAGGGTTCAGGCTTGCTTGACGTACAGTTGATCGCCGTCGGTATAGACTTCGGGAGCGGTGTCATTCAGGACCGTGTCCTTGGTGACCACCACTCGGAGAATGTCCTTGGTCGACGGAATCTCGTACATGAGATCGAGCATCAATTCTTCGAGGATTGCACGCAATCCCCGGGCTCCGGTCTTGCGAGCGATGGCCCGACCCGCGATGGCGCGCAGCGCATCCTCCTCGAAGATGAGTTCGACGCCCTCCATCTCGAAGAGCTTCTCGTACTGTCGGATCAGCGCGTTCTTGGGCTCGGTGAGAATCCTCACCAGCGATTCCTCGTCGAGCTCCTCGAGCGAGCAGGCCACCGGAAGTCGACCCACCAATTCGGGGATCAACCCATACTTCATGAGATCGCTCGGGTCGAGGTTCTTGAGGGTCCGACCCCGGTCCACCCGGTCGGGAGCCACATCGGCCCTCTCGAAGCCCATGACCTTCTCGCCCATCCTCTGTTTGATGACGCGATCGATGCCCTCGAAGGCTCCGCCACATACGAAGAGGATGTCGCGAGTGTTCACCTCGAGGTACTTCTGCTGCGGATGCTTACGACCGCCCTGCGGCGGGACATTGGCCACCGTGCCTTCGAGGAGCTTCAGCAGCGCCTGCTGCACGCCCTCCCCGGACACATCCCGGGTGATCGAGGGGTTGTCACTCTTCCGACTGATCTTGTCGATCTCGTCGACATAGATGATCCCTCGCTCGGCCGCAGCCAGATTGTAGTCGGCCGCCTGCAGCAACTTCACCAGGATGTTCTCGACATCCTCGCCCACGTAGCCCGCCTCGGTCAGGGCCGTCGCGTCGACGATGGCGAAGGGTACCTTCAGAATCCGGGCCAAGGTCTGTGCCAGAAGGGTCTTGCCGGTGCCGGTGGAACCGACGAGCAGGATGTTGCTCTTGTCGAGTTCCACTTGGTCGGTGTCGGAACGATGATTGATGCGCTTGTAATGGTTGTAGACGGCCACGCTCAGCGTGCGCTTCGCGGTCTCCTGCCCCACCACGTACTGATCGAGGAGCTCCTTGATGCTCGCCGGCTTGGGGAAGTCCTTGGGCTCGAGCGCGTTGACAGCCGGAAGCTCGTCTTCGAGAATGTCGTTGCAGAGCTTGATGCACTCGTTGCAGATGTACACCGAGGGCCCGGAGACGAGCTTGGCCACTTCGTCCTGGCCTCGTCCGCAGAACGAGCACTTGATGACCTGCGGCGTTCCCTTACGCGACTTCATCGATTCTCAGATCTCCCCCCAGGGGCTTGCTGGTTAAGAGTCGCCCATCTCGGTGCGCTTCTCGATCACCTTGTCCACCAAACCGTAGTCGGCCGCCTCGTTGGCCGCCATGAAGTAGTCCCGATCGCAATCCTTGGTGATCTTCTTCACCGACTGACCGGTGTGGTTGGCGAGAATCCGGTAGAGGCGGTCCCGGGCTTCGAGAATCTCCTTGGTGTAGATCTCGATCATCGAGGCCTGCCCCTGGCTCCCGCCGAGAGGCTGATGGATCATGACCCGGCTGTGGGGCAATGCGGACCTCTTGCCCGCGGTCCCCGCGGCCAGGAGCACCGCACCCATGCTGGCGGCCTGCCCCATGCAAATCGTGGCCACGTCATTGGAAATGTACTGCATGGTGTCGTAAATGGCCAATCCAGCCGTGATTACGCCACCAGGGCTGTTGATGTACAGGTAGATGTCCCGCTCCGGGTCTTCGGCCTGCAGGAAGAGCAGCTGGGCGATGACCAGATTGCTCACATTGTCGTCGATGGCGGACCCCAAGAAGATGATCCGGTCCTTCAGGAGACGACTGAAGATGTCATAGGCGCGCTCCCCGCGACCCGTTTGTTCCACCACCATCGGCACGAGCATACTGTCACTCCTTCGACTGCTCTTCTTCCGGCGCTGAGTCCGACTCCCCTTCCACGTCCGTGGAGTCGGGAAGTTCCTCTCTCGCCGTGATCTTGGCACGGTCCTCCAGCATCGCAAAGAGTTTCTCCTCTTCGAGATCACTCCGGAGGCGGTCCATATTCTGGGCCCGCTCGACCGCACGGCGGAATTCGGCCACTTCCATCCCCTGCTCTTCGGCCAACTCGACCAGCTTGGCTTCGAGCTCCTCCTCCGTCACCTCGATGGACTCGGTGCGTCGAAGATTGTCGAGGATGATCATCCGGCGAACGGCCCTCTGGGCCACCGGACGATAGGCCTCGGCCAGCTTCTGCTTCTGGTCGTCGCCGATCTCGCCGTGGGAACGCGTGGCATCGTTGACCATCGCCTGCAGGTACCGTGCCTCGAGGCTCGGAAGCACGGGAATCTCATTGCGCCGCAGGATCCCCTCGATGAGCTGCTCGCGCAGCTGCCGGTCACTCTCCTTGCGGGCCCCCGCCTCGAGCTGACGCCGCACCTCGTCCCGCAGCTCGTCCACCGTCGCGTGGGGCGTGTGCTCCGCCACGAAGGCGTCGTCCAGAACGGGGCTGTGCTTGGCCCGAATCTCCTTCACCGTCACTCTCAGGGTGCGGATGCGCCCCCGCAGCTCCTCATTCGGGTAATCGACGGGATAGCTCACCTCGATGTCGGTCTGCTCCCCGGGCTCCATCCCCACCAGGGCCGCATTGAATTCGGGAAGGACGCCCTCTGCCCCCAACAGCAGGGGATGGTCCGTCTCGGCCTCCGCCTCGAGCACTTCCCCCTCGGAATCGAGAGGGACATAGTCGATCATGACCGCATCTCCCTCGACCGCCCCTTCGCCGGCCTTCTCGTCCCAGTGCGAGTGGCGATCCACGAACTCCTCGAGAGCCTGATCCACCCTCTCGTCGGTGATCGGAGGGAGGTAGCGCGTCGCCTCGATCTCATCGAGGCCGAGGATCTCGATCTCCGGACGCACTTCGATGTTCAGATCGAAACTCACCTCGCCGTCTTCGGGCAGGTCGAGGTTCTCCACGTTGGGCTCCGCCACCGGATGCACGTCCTCGTGGTCGGCGAGGACCTTCTGATAGGCCTCGGGCACGAGGGCCTCGAGCGCCTCCTGCTCGACTTGAGAGGCGTAGCGCGTACGAATGAGGCTGGACGGAACCTTGCCCTTCCGAAAACCATCGATGTGGGCCTTCTTGGCCAATTTCCGGGCGACCCGGTCTCGGATCTTCTCCATGTGGGTCGGATCGACCGCGACGTGCGCGACCTGCCTCCAACTCTCCACCCGCTCCAGATCAACGCGGATCGGCCCCTCGGACGGGGCTGCCTGCTCCTGCGCCATGCTTTCCTCCAGAATGAGCCACGGCGGCCGTGGTGCGAGAGGGGGGACTCGAACCCCCACGGGTTGCCCCACTGGGACCTAAACCCAGCGCGTCTGCCAATTCCGCCACTCCCGCTTCAGTCGCGAACCTTTAACGATAGGAACAGCGATGTCGAGGGTCAAGGCGGGTGGCGACCATCAGCGGCCTCGGAACTCCGCCTTCCTCTTCTCCACGAAGGCGGCCATCCCCTCCGTCGAGTCTTCGGTCGATACGGCAACCCCGAATTGGGCGGCCTCGAAGGCCAGAGCCTCTTCGAAGGGCATCTCGGATCCCTGGCGCACCGCGCTCTCGGCCAGGCCCAGGGTCGCCGAGGAGAATCGGCAGAGCTTGCCGGCCCACCGGGCCACCGCAGCCCGAAGCTCGGCCGCCGGAACTACTCGGTGCACCAATCCGATCTCCGCCGCCCTCTCCGCGCTCACCATCTCGCCGGTGAGGATGATTTCCAGAGCCCGGCCCGGCCCGATCAGGCGGGGGAGGCGCTGGGTTCCGCCGAATCCGGGGATCAGGCCCAGAGTGATCTCGGGCAGCCCCATCTTGGCGTGATCCGCCGCAATCCGGAAGGTGCAGGCCATGGCCAGCTCCAGTCCACCCCCCAGAGCGAAACCGTTGATGGCGGCGATGGAGGGCTTTCCCAGGCCCTCGAGCCGCGACAGAATCCTCTGGCCCCATCGGGCGTATTCCGAGGCCTCCAGGGGGCTGAGAGCGGCCAGCTCGGTGATATCCGCCCCGGCCACGAAGGCCTTCTCCCCCGCCCCGGTGACCACCACGACCCGGACCTCATCGTCGCGAACGACCTCCTCGAGCAGGGTCTCCAGCTCGAGGAGGGTCCCCAGATTCAGGGCATTGAGAACCTTCGGGCGCTGGATGGTGATCGTTCCGACCCGGTTTTCGACCTGCCAATCGAGATTCTGGAATTCCATGGCTCTTTCCTTGCCTGAAAGAGGGGCTACGCGTACTAAAGATCCCTGACTGATAGCACGATCGACCCGGTTCCGCCAAGCTACCCCACCTGGGGGCGCCCCCTCGAAGGAGGTCTTCTCGAATGAACGCTCTGACCCTGCCCCGCAGCTGGACTCTGGTCCTCTCGGTCGCCATCCTCGCCGGCTGCGGAGGCCAGACCATCCAACGCATCGATCCCGACATGACCACGGACGTCAGTGGCAACTGGAACGACACCGACTCGCGCCTGGTCTCCGAGGAGATGATCGCGGATGTCTTGGCCCGCCCCTGGTTGGCCCGCTACCAGACCGCCAACGACGAAGCACGCCCCACGGTCATCGTGGGCCAGATCCGCAATCGCTCCGCCGAGCACATCGCGACCGAAACCATCACCAAGGACATCGAGCGCGCCTTCGTCAATTCGGGGCTGGTTCGCGTGGTCTCCTCGCGTGTCGAACGCGAAGGAATTCGGGACGAGCGGGCCGACCAACAGGACTACTCGAGTCCGGACACTGTCAAGAGATTCGGCTTGGAACAGGGCGCAGACTTCATGCTCCTGGGCACGATCAATGCGATCACCGATTCCAAGGGCAAGCACTCCGTGAAGTACTACCAGATCGATCTCGAGCTGCACGACATTCAGACCAACGAGAAAGTCTGGATCGGTCAGAAGGAGATCAAGAAGTACATCGGCAAGGGCAAGTACAAGGCCTAGTCCTCGATGCCCACCTCCATTCGATTCTCTCGACCCGCGACGGTCGGGCGCGCAGCACTGCTGATCTGCTGCATCGGTCTTGGCGCGTGCTCGACCTACGCGGATCACTCACTCCGATTGCGGGACGCCGCGATCAAAGGGGATCGGTCTGCGGCCATCGCATTGATCGACAAAGAGGACGAGAGCGATCTCGACCTTCTCGCCCTCCTGCAGAGAGGCCTCCTTCACTATGAGGAGGGCCAATACGCCGCGGCGATCGCGGACTTTGCCCGAGCCGAGACCGTCCTCGACGAGAGCTTCACCAAGAGCATCACCAAGGAGGCCCTCGCCTTCCTCACCAACGATGCGACCCGATCCTATGTCCCCTATCCGAGCGAGCAGGTGTTGCTCAACGTCTACGCGGGGCTTTCCTACCTCGGACTGGGAGATCGGCAGGGGGCTCTGGTGGAGTTTCGCAAGGTCGGGCAGCGCCTCGCTGCCTTGGAGGACCTCCGGGCCGACGCCGAAGCCTATCATGACGACCCCTTCGTGCAGTGGCTGGCCGCGATGCTCTTCGCCGACGATCGAGATCCCAATGCCTGCCTGGTGAGCTGTCGCCGGGCTCTCGCCGCTTTCGAAGAAGAGGCGGAGGTATGGGAACTCCCCATCCCCGAGGACTTCCTCCAGGACTACTACGACTGGGCCCGTCGGTTTGGCTTCGATGACGAAGCCGCGGCTCTGGCGGAGCGATTCCCCGGGGTGGAGACCGCTCCCCGCTCTTCCGACGAGGGTGAGATCGTGTTGATCTACGCCTGCGGATGGGTGGACCATCTGGAAGAGCTGCGCACGGACTTTCCCATCCTCGAAAGCGACGACCCGTCCGAGGACCAGGGCTACGCCCGAGAAGTGTGGCGTCGCGGACACCGGGGACACTTCGATCCCGAAGGCGAAGTCGAGATCGAGTACTGGCTGAGCGTGGCCGTGCCCGTCCTCGTGGGGACCGACGAGGAGATCCATGCCGCGCGCATCTTGGTCGGAGACCGAGCGGAGGACACCACCATGGTCTCCGATGTCTCCGCAGTCTTCGACCTCACCTTCGAAGAGGGTGAGGGAAGGAGAATGGTGCGGACCATCGCCCGTGCTCTGGCCAAGTACCTGGCGGTCGAGGCGGTGAAGAACGAGAAGGACGGCAAGGAGAACAAGGTCGAGGGGTTCCTGGCGAATCTCTTCACCTCGGCCACCGAACGCGCCGACACCCGCAGCTGGACCCTGCTGCCCGACACCTTTCAGATGGCGAAGCTGCGTCTACCCGAAGGTCGCTATACCGTTCGGGTAGAGCTCTACGACACTTCGGGCCATGTGGCCCGAAGTGTCGAGATCGAAGACCTGCAAGTTTGGAGTGGAAGGCATAGCTTCCTGTACCAGCGAAGCTATCGCTGAGTCGCTCACTTCACCAGCAACAAACGTTGTCGCGCCTGTTGCCCGCGGGCGATGACCCGAGCGAAGTAGACTCCACTGGAAACGCGGCCTCCCCGCGCATCGAGGCCATGCCATTCCACACTCTGCGTTCCCGCCGCGACCTCTTCGTCGAGCAGAGTGACGACCTTGCGCCCGGCCGCATCGAAGATCTCCAGACGCACGTGACCGCCCCGCGCGACGTCGAAGCGAAGCGTGGTCGCCGGATTGAAGGGATTGGGATAGCTCTCGAGCTTCAGTCGACTCGAGATCGCGGGCGGAGCGTTGTTCCACGCCACCCCGGCACCGTCGAGCACGAAGGGGAGACGCTCTCCCGCGGATCCATAGAACTGAAGATGAATCAACTGGGCCTCGGTCGCGCCTCGGACGGGCAGCCGGAGCTCCAACACCTCCCCCACCGATCGCGTCGCAGCCAGAGCCAGACGGAGTTGGCCGTCGTTCTGATCACTGGCCAACCAGGACCCCTGGGGCGCTTCCGGCTTCAGCCACCGGGCGGATTCCCCGGCATCGAGACGAAGTTCGGCGGCCCGAATCCCACCCGCGCCGCGGATCTCCAACCACAGTTCGCCATCTCTCCGAAGGAGTCGGGCGTGGACCATCGCCGACGGACCGGGCTCCTTGGCCAAGGGCAGTCCCACGACGGCGCTCAGAATCCAGGACGCGTCGAAGGCATTGTATTCCCGGTCTCGATTCGCATCTGCGCCGCAGAGCACCTCGACCGTGGGCTGCGCGATCATCCCCCCCGCGAGACGAAGAGCCAGAATCGCGTCGTCGGTGGCCAGGAGGCCATCTCCCGAGGCGTCTCCGGCCAGACAGGTGAAGCCATTGGTCACGACCACACTGCCATCGATGTCGACCGTCTTCACCCCGGGGGGCGACTGAGCCGGATCGGTCAACATCACGATCGATTGCTCGTCGTTGGTCGCCGTGATGTCCAAAGGAGACGTCACGGCATCGAGTGCAACGTCGCGCACCACGAACCTCATGCGTACGAGTTCACCGGGCCCGACCGGAACCGGCGCGAGTCCCACGCTCTGGGGAGTTGCAGTCATCGCACTGACGCTGAGCCGGTCACCATCGACCAAATAGTGAAAATCAGCCGCGGGCCATGAAGCGATCGCACTGCCGCGGAATGCATCGAGAGGTCGCAAGGTGAGGGTATCCACCCTTACGGCAAACTTCATCACGGACAGATCTGTGACCCCGATCACCGAAGAGAGTTGAATGTTCACCGTGAGTGTGTCGCCGGGTGATCCGCTGAGTTGCGGAGCAGAGAGCGTCAGCGATTGCGGAGCCAAGGCCGCGGAGACGGAAGTGGCGCAGATCGCGCCGACCGCCACCGCGAAGATGGTCCTGGCGAGCACCCTGGAGAATCGGGAGTGGCACGCATGATGGAATGAACTCGAGCTTCGATGTAGCACCGCGGGCCTCCTCTCTAGTTTCGGTACAGGAACTTGATCGTGGACATGGATTGCGAGGCATCATTGGCAACGGTCGTGCATTTGAGGGCGAGCTGACCGTCGAGAGAATCCGCCGTCAGCGCCGTTCCAGTCTCGTCGAAGACGTGGACCGCCGAGATTCGGAGGGTCACCGTGCGCCCACCCGGAAATCCCTGGGCGTAGCCCGCACAGGTCACCGGCAGATGCAAAGTCAAGAGAACCCCGCTGCTGACGTTCAGACCCGTAGCGCTCGCCGCGGCCACCTTGATCTGTCGCGTGCCGGCAACGAGATCGGTGGAGAAGTCGTGGTTGATCTGGAGCAACGACAGCAGACCGCCATCGCTGTCGGTCGTCGTCGCTCCGCCTGCGAAGTCTGCGAGGTCGTATTCCAAGACGAAATCCACCCCCGCGGCTCCGGTCGCGTTCTCGAGCCGGATTGGAACGTCGATCACGGTGTCGCCCGTGAACACGAACGATTCAGCCGCGATCGACACCGTCGCTGCATGGGAGGTCGAGGCGAGCGCCACAACGGCCAAGACCGCAGCCAGGATTCCACTCCGGAACCGCGCCCATTGCCCGAACCCCGCCAAATCAATGCTGATCATGATTCTCCATCCTCCACTGTCGAAGCCGCCTCTGTCGTGCGGCCTCAGGGATTTGTCCCCCCGGGGATCTCACCTGAACTCTACCAGCTGGCCTTGAGCGTGGACCAATTCGTGGACTCGGTCGCCACGACGAAATCACACTTGATGTCCAATACGAACTCTCCAGTGCTCGCTGGGGCCCAACTATCGACACCAACATACACACGCATGCCGGCTTCGAAGAATTCGTTGGTGTACACCACGCTCTCCGGCTCCCCGGCAAAGGCGTCATCCGCCGCCACCAGGCAGCTGCCATCTGGATCCGAAGGATCGGTGAACAAATAGA
>JAJRXK010000039.1 GCA_024276305.1 Candidatus Krumholzibacteriota bacterium | reverse complement strand
CGACCCGTTGCAGAATACGCGCTTCGCGAGAGCCGCCATGCTGGTCGGCGACGTCGACGGGGATGGATTCGTGGATGTGGCCATCGGCGATGACCTGCCCATGATGAACGGATCCTACATTCCCGGCCGGTTGCAGTTCTACCGTGGCTCTGCGAATGGAGTGGGGACATTCCCGACCTCGACCCTCTCGGGAGGACCGACCGACTTCCTCTACGGATTCGACGTCGCGCCGGCCGGAGACGTGAACGGCGATGGCTACGCGGACATCCTCGTGGGCAGCCCCGGAACGAATCATCCGGTGGGAGATGCGGGACGGGTCGAAGTGCTGTTGGGCTCTCCGAATGGCCCCGACACTGCTCACGTGCGCTCCTATGGAGGACTCCTCACCGCGGAGCAACTCGGGATTCGAGTGGCGGGGATCGGAGATGTCAACGGAGACGGGTTCGATGACATCGCCTTCGCGAACGAGGTGCCGGGTGGAGGACTCTTCGTCGTCCACGGCTCTCCGGACCCTCCCTCTCCGGCGAAGCTGTGGGAAGTGAGGGGTGCGGCCGAGGAGCTGGCGCTCGGAGCGAGGGTCGCGGTGGCGGGAGATGTCAATGGCGACGGTTACGAAGACTTGGCCATCGCCGCTCCGGGGATTCTCTTTGCCACCGGAGAGCTGAGACTCTACCTGGGAGCGGATGGAGGCCCCCAGACCACGGCCACGTGGACCGCCTACGGATCGGCCACGAATACCGGCTTTGGCGAGGCCCTCGCGAGCGGGGATCTCGACGGCGATGGCTACGACGATCTGGTGGTTGGAGCCCCCCGCAAGAATCAGCACGGAGCGGTTCTGGTCTACAAAGGGTCGGCCGGTGGTCTGTCCACGACCGCGGCTTGGGCTTTGGAAGGAGCCCAGATCAATGAGGAGTTCGGAGCTGCGGTGAGCGTGGGGGATGCCAATGGAGATGGCTTCGCCGACCTCCTGGTTGGGGTGCCGGGATACGACGCCGCGGTCACCGACCAGGGGGAGATCCGTCTCTACTTCGGATCGGCGACCGGTCCTTCGTCGCTTCCCGATTGGACCTGGACCGAGGCGTCCCTCTTGGCGCGCACGGGAACGGCGGTGGATCTGGCCGGGGACGCGAACGGCGACGGATTCGACGACCTCCTCCTCGGGTCTCCCGGACGCCGCAACGCTTCGGGGACGGCGGTCGGGAGAGCATCGCTCTTCTTGGGATCTTCGTCGGGCCCGGCGGCCACTGCGGATTGGACCCATGAGGGACAGGATGCCTACGAACACTACGGGGCCGCCGTGTTGCACGCGGGAGATGTGGATGGGGGGGCGAGCGGTGAGATCGTGGTGGCAGCCCCGGACCGGAGCGTGGTGGGAGTCGGGGCGTCCGCGGGCCATGTCGAACTCTTTCGCGGATTCGACCTCGGCCTCCCTACGAGTCCGGCCTGGTCCGCGGAGGGCGGAGCGAGCGGTGCACGCCTTGGCGCTTCCTTGGCCGGCCGAAGGGATACGAATGCGGACGGGCTGGCCGATCTCTTCCTCTCCGAGGGGGCCTCGGGGCAGGCGCGCCTCTACCTGGGCGCAGCTCCCATTCCGGCCACGACCTTCGAATCGATCGGGGTGGGAGGAAGTGGGGGAGGCATGTCGGTGGCGATGGGAGACCTCAATGCCGACGGCTTCGCCGACCTGGTGGTGGGCAGTCCCGAGGACGACTCGGCCGCCCTCAATGGCGGAGCGGTGAATCTGCGCAGCGGGAGCGGAGTGCAGTGGGGTCGGTCCCGTCCCCTCCTCCAGATGGATCTGGCCGGCGCTCCCCTGGCGGTCGGAGATGCATTGCGGGACGTGAGCGCGCTGAAGGCCCAAGCCGAACTGCGTCCCGCGTCGGGTCGAATGGATCTGAGGGCTCAGTGGCGAGTGGTCGAGGGAAACGCCGACATTACTTCGGCCACGGTCTACTCCACAGCGTGGATCGATCCCGGGGCTCCGGTTCCGGGAAGGGGAGTGATGAGCCAAGTCGAGGCAGAACTGTCGACGGGAAGCTCGGTCGGACCGGCCACCTTTCGTTGGCAGCTGAGGGAACGGAATCGTTCGCCCTGGTTCGGCGGCGGATTCTGGAGAAGTCCCGGATCTCGCCCCCGGAGTCGGGCCTTGGTGCGGATTCCTCCGCCGCCTCCGCAGCCGGATCTCTCGGTGGTCTCGATCACTCCCCTCGACACCGGAGGAGGGGCGCCGGTCACCTTCGACCTGACGGTGCGCAATGCCGGAAACGAATGGTCCATCGCGACCACCGTGGATGTCACCGTGGACAGTGTCGCTCTGTGCACGGGCATCGCGATCACTCCCATTGCTCCGGGGGCAACTCAGACCGTGAGCTGCGATGGTGGCTATCTGGCGGGGGGATACCATTCGATACGCGTTTGCGTGGACCCAGCGGATGCCGTCGTGGAATCGAGTGAGACCAACAATTGCCGGACCGCCGTCGTTCATGTCGACGGTCCGACCACTCTCACGGTTCGGGCCGATGGGACCGGAGACGAGCCCACCATCCAAGCCGCCATCGATCGCATTGCGCCGGGGGGCATTGTGTACGTGGAGGACGGGATCTACCGAGGCAGTGGAAACCGCGATCTGAGTTTCGGGGGCAAGGATCTCATTCTGCAGTCGGTGAGCGGAGATCCCTTTGCCTGTGTGCTCGATGTGGAAGGCTCGGCGACGACTCAACACCGGGCGATGGCCTTTCAGAATGGCGAAACCACTCTGTCTCAAGTGATCAACATCGGGTTTCGGGGTGGGTATCGCGGATACGGAGGACTCGTTCTGATTTCCGGGGGCGCCGCGATCTTCTCCGGATGTGAGTTCCGCGCAAGCTATGCCCCGAATTCGGGGGGTGCGCTGCACATCGTCTCGATGACGGGGACGATCGCGCCGATCTTCTCGGACTGTGGATTCGACAGTCTCAGTTGCGGGGGGGCGGGGGGCGCGGTCACCGTGAGCAGCGCCACGGCAACCTTCGGCGACTGCCGATTCCGAAACTGTTCGGCCCCCTATGGCGGTGCGGTCTACGTATACGATGGCACTCCAACCTTCGTTCGCTGCGACTTCGACCACAACACTGCGAGCGTTTCGGGAGGCGCAGTCCACAAGAACCAGGGCTCGGGCAATTCCGTGTTCACCGATTGCACCTTCTACGCGAATTCCTCGCCCAGCGGGGGAGCCATCTACGCGAGGAACTCGGCCTTCGTGGCCTTGGAGCGGGTCATCATGGCCTTCAACAGCGGGGGAGGAGATGTGGCCTGCCCCGGAGCTACGGTGAGTGCCACGTTGACGGACAGCTACGGAAATGTCGGGGGCGATTGGACCGGATGCCTTTCCTCCTACGTGGGCCTGTACGGGAATATCGCCAAGGATCCCCTCTTCTGCGATGCTCCGAATGGGAATCTGGCCCTCAAGGTCACCTCACCGTGCTCCGCCGACAGCACCGGTTTCCGTTCGATCGGAGCTCATGAGGTCGGCTGCGGATTCGTGACCGTGGTGAGCCCGAATGCCAAGAAAGCCCTGACGATCCAGGATGCGGTCGATCAGAGCTCGAGCGGAGATATCGTGGAGCTTCTCGATGGACGGTTCATCGGACCGGGGAATCGAGACATCGTCATCAATGGAAAGAACGTCACGATCCGGTCCAGAAGCGGAAATCCCACCGATTGCATCATCGATGCGCAGGCATCTGCGTCTTCCCCCGCTCACGTCTTCAGCATCACCGGTGTGGACACGAGCTGTGTGATCACCGGAATCACCATGAGAGGAGCCTACCGCACCTACGGGGGGGCGGTGATCCTTGCGAATGCCAGTCCGAAGTTCAGCAGCTGTGTCTTCGACAGCAATACCGCGGCCAACGGAGCCGGAATCTTCTTCAGCGATCCTTCGGGGCCGGTGATCGAAGACTGTGTGTTCTACCAGAACACGGCGACCGATGCGGGAGCCGTCGCGGTGACCGGATCTCCGAATGGAATCTTCCGACGGTGTCGTTTCGACTCCAACCACGGGCTCTGGACCGGAGCGATCTACTACACTTCAGGCTCCACCCGGATCGAGGACAGTATCTTCGTGGGCAACACCAGCGATCATTGGGGTGGAGCAGTCTACGCCAAGAATGCGAGCTCCCCGGTCATCGTCGGTTGTACCTTCATTTCGAACGACTCGCCCGAAGGAGGGCATGTGCATGTGACGGGCGGCGCTACCGTGTCGCTGAGCCGGTGTCTACTGACCAACTCGGTCCAATCCGCAGCCACCTTCTGCAGCAGTGGATCATCGATCAGTCTCTACTGCTCCGATGTGTTCAACAACGCGGGTGGCGACTACACGGGATGCATTGCGAGCCATCTGGGAGTGAACATGAACGTCTCGGTCGACCCATTGTTGTGCGAGGCGGATAGCTCGGTCGTCGCGGTGGCGGATTTGTCTCCCTGTCTGATGATCAACAACGGTTGCGGGGACGACATCGGGGTGGTGAACACGAGCTGTTATCTGACCGATGTGCCCCCTACGAAGGAGAGACCTCAGCTCGCACTTCTGCCGAACCACCCCAACCCCTTCAATCCCGTGACGACATTCGAATTCGACCTCCCTTCCCCCGCTTCGGTCACTCTCGCGGTCTACGACCTCAGCGGACGGTGCATCCGGACGGTGTTGTCGGGAGTGAAGCTGGAGGCGGGCCACCATCGCTCGAAGTGGGATGGGCGTGACGACCGCGGGATTGCGGTCGCCAGCGGGATCTACATGGTGCGGATGAGGGGCGGGGGCAAGGTGCTCACCCGGAAGATCGCGTTGATCAAGTGAGAGGTCAACGCAGCAGCACCATGCGACGGGTGAGGTTCTGCGAGCTGACTCGGAGATTCGCCAGGTAGACACCACTGGCGACTGCGCGGCCGCTCTGGTCCAGGCCATCCCATCGGACGGTGTTGTGTCCGGCAGGACGGATGCCTTGGACGAGGGCAATGACTCTGCGTCCCGCGAGGTCGTAGATCGTCAGATTGACCTGGGCACTTCTGGGCAGGTCGAAAGACAGAGTGGTCCTCGGATTGAAGGGATTGGGTACATTGGGGCCGAGAGCCACCGAGTCGATACGGGGGGTAGGACCACTGACCCCGGTAGGGTTCACCACCGCCACGCAGTTGGAGAACTCCGACGTCGCCCGGTCGCTGCCCTCCGCGGTCGCAGTGATCTCCAGGGGCAATGTGGAGAAAGCGGTGGAGCTGACGATCAGGTCGACCGTGGCCACTCCGGCGGAGTCTGTGGTCACGACCGTCGAGTCGAGGAATGTCCATCCCTCTCCGAAGCCGGACGGATCACAAGCGTCGAGGCCGTAGAAGCGGAGGGTGAAGGAAGTGGAGGGTGAGCTCATGAGCGAGCCCGCCAAATGAAGATCTCCCGCACCAACCACACTGGCCGAGATCAGATGCGGCGCGTTCTGACCGCCATTGGGACCGCTGTCTGCGTCCAGAGCGTCGGCGGGGTTGGGACCCACGGGCAGGAGTTCGATACCCAAGCCCCCGTTGTTTCGGAATCCATTGGCCAGAATCTGAACCCTTTGGATGGTGGGGTCACCGAGGCGCAGTCCGTCGAGTGCGTTGGCGAAGATGGAGTTTCCACGGATGGTCAGATCGCTGGTGCTCTGTCCCAGGAGAATGCCGTGACCTAGATTGTGTGCGATTCGGTTCGCCGCTGCGGCGCTCGGACCTCCAATGGTCACGGAGGTCGGTCCGGAGAAGATGGAGATTCCCGACGCGGCGTTGGGCAGAGGGATGGTTCCGCTTCCGTCGACGCCAATACTGTTTCCCTCGATGACCAGTCCTGATGCGCTGCCGAGTACTTGGATGCCATCTCCAGAATTCGAGGCGATGAGATTGCCCTCTCCGGGTTGTGTTCCTCCGATCTGACACTGGGTCGCTCCGAAGACACGGATCCCGGATCCGGTGGTCGCGCCGGTGGGGCCGTTGCCCACCGGGGTCACTCCATCAATACCTACGCCGATATGGTTTCCGATCACGGCGACCGAGCTCACGGTCGATCCCGAAATCTCGATTCCCGAGGTGGCGTTGCCCGAGAGCACATTGCGATCGGCGGCGGAGCTCCCTCCCACAGTGATCCCAGAGGCCGCCAAGAGAATCCCCGGTCCCTGGTTCGGCAGAGCACCGAGGCCCATTGCGTCGACGCCGATGAGATTCCCCACGACTTCGCCATTTCCCAACGACAACTGGATTCCCGCAGTCTGATTGCCGGAGATCAGATTGTTCGCGATTCGATAGAATGGGATGCCAGAATAGGTTCCCGATCCGCTGATCGAGATTCCGCCGTTGGCGTTGCCCATGGCGACCATTCCCGACGCATCGGTGCCGATGCGATTCCCCTCGATCAGAATCGTTCCTTGAAAGGTTCCCACGACGTCGATTCCGGCCTGGTGGTTGCGCGGGTCCGGATCCCCTCCGCCACTGGCTGCGACGAGGTTGTTGCGAATGACGGCTCGAGAGAGCGATTGGCATCGGATCGCAGCATCTGCGACCCCGAAATCCAGAGTCCCTGAAATGTCAGTGCCGAAGTGGCTATTCTCGATGGTCAGCCCGGATGCTGAAGGGAGGCCGGATCCGGACGCGAAGAGCCCCCATCCGGAGTTGCCTCCATTGCCGGTGAACACGCATCGCTGCCAAGGGTGAGGCCCTCCGACGCGGTCCCCGTTGTCGGTGACTCGAACTTCAGCCGCATTCGGCAACCAAAGCGTGCCCGTGACATCGGTGCCGAAGCGACAGCCCTCGATGACGTGTCCTGCCCCTGCACCGCTGGCCACTGGTGTGGTTCGGAAAGAATGGATGGCCAATCCGCGCAGCAGAGAGTCTCCCCGGTTGAGGAGGAGCCCGAAGCCAGAGCCTGGAGCAACCGATCCATCGATGGCTACGAGCGGCTCTTCGCAGAAGCCCGGTTGATACCATCCATCGATGGCGACAGAACTCTGTATCTGCGGAAAGGCCGTCGTTGGCTGGATGGTGTGGGGTCCTATGCCGGGAATCCGAAAGGCGATGATGTCCCGGTTTGGATTGAGGTTTGCGGCATTCAGGGCTTCGCGGAGGCTGCAGTGGACGCTATCACAGCTTCCATCGTCCACGTCGTCGGTGGTGTTCACCACGTAGTCGGGAGGGGGAAGCACGATGCCCTCGATCGACGCCGAATCGTTGGTCGGGTCGACATCGACTCCCAGGGCGGACACGGTAGCGGTATTGTCGAACCATCCGTCCACGGGGGCGTCCACTTCTATCTTGATCGCGTTGGTGACTCCTGCGGGGATCGAATCCAGGTAGACCATGACCGTGGAGCCCACGAGATCCCAACTTCCTGATCCCTCGAGCGTGACCGAGAGAACGGTCATGCCTGGTGGGATCGAATCGACGAGGGTAATCGCCGGCGCAGTTTCCGGACCGGTGTTGGCCAGAGTCAAGACAAAGGAGCAGGGTCCGAGATCTCTTGCGAATACGCAACTCGAGCTCTGCATGGTCAAGGCCAAATCGTAGACGGGAGCAGAGCGCACTTCGAAGACTACGGAGCTTTGGTTGCTCGCGGGAGCCGGATCGGGGATGTCCGAGACGACATCCCCGAGGAGCTTGTTTTTTCCGGGGAGAGTCGGACGAAAATCGATCTGAAAGGACGCGCCTTGGCCGGGGGCGAGTGAACTCGAGGAAAACCTAATGATCCAATCCGGACCATTGGAGATGAGCTGGTAGAGCATTGTGCTGCGGATCGCGCGGATGTCGAGATCGCCTGGAACCTCGATGTCGGTGGTCACATTCGTGGCCCCATCAGGTCCGGAGTTGCCGACGGAGCCATCGAGGGTGAATTGGAAGCCCACCTGGGGTGCGGCGCCGATCAAGCGCATGTCGAGGGATAGGTCCGCGGTGGTCTGGGCTTGGGCCGGTCGGTCGCAGGTCGAGATCCAAAGGGCGAATACGGCCAAGGCCAGGAAGGTGCGCGACAGGGGAAAGCGCAGTGCCATAGTGTCCCTCCAAGTTGTCAGCGATACACGAAGAGACCGCGTAGATTCGGACGGTCCAGCCATGATTATACACCAAATGAGTCGCTAGAGAGGCGCGCGGCCGCTTCCAGGAGGTCCCGGGGCCGTTTCCGCGGAGTATTCCTTCGGCGAAGGCAATCTTGAGCTGCTTCTCGAAGGGTGCTTCGACTACTCCGCCTGCGCCAACCACCAGTGTTCCACGCCGGTGAAGGGGGACAACCAGGTCGGAGTGGCCCCCTGCACCCGTGATGAGGTGGCGATGAGGGTCTTGGGGTAGTAGAGCACACACACGGGCTGGAGTTCGGCGACGCTTCGCTGCATTCGCTTCGCCGCCGCGATGGCGTCCGCGCGATTCAGCGCCGAGGTGGCTTCATCGAGAGCTTCGTCGATGCTGGCGACGGACACGTGCCCGAAGTTGTAGCCCCCCCCGGTGCGGAGAACGGGTCGCAAATCTGCGTCGATGACTCCTCCGAATTGGGCGAGCATCATCTCGAAGCCATCGCTCTGGGCGATGCGGACCAGCGACGCGAGTTCCATCGGTCGCGGACGGACGCGGATGCCTGCATCGGCCCACTGTTGGACCAAGAACGACGCCACCGCTTCGCGCATGGGGTCTCCGGTCACATAGAGCATCTCGAGAGAAAGAGGAGCGCCTTCGATGCGGTACTCGCCCGCTTCGAGTTCGTATCCGGCTTCGCCCAAGAGCTCGTGTACACGCTCCAAGTCCTGACGATCCGGGACCAGAGATTCGTCGAAAGCCCAGCTGACGGGGGGCAACAAGCTCGCGCCCGGTGTGGCGTAGCCGGCGAGGATCCCCTCGGTGATGGCGGTCCGGTCTACGGCCAAGCTGAGGGCCCGGCGCACTCGGGTGTCCTTCAAGAAGCGATTCTGGAGATTGAACTGCAGAAAGGCAATGCTGCGACCATCGATGCTGTGGACTTCGATGTCGGGATGGTCTTTTGCTGCACTGGCCTGGTCGACGGTGATCGACGGGGCCATATCGAGTTCTCCGGTGGAGAGACGCATCCACCGAAGTCCGACGTCGGGGAGAATCGAGACCTCGATGGCATCTGCGTAGCCGCCGTCGCCTTCGAAGTGGGGATTCCTCTCGAGTAACAGGCGTCCGTTGTGCTGCCATTCCGCGAGTCGATAGGGGCCGAGAGTCACCGGGTGCTGGCCGATGGGCCAAGATTCGACCTCGTCGCGAGGCAGATCCTTCATCACGTGCGAGGGGAGGATGTCGAAGGTGACCAAGGAGAGCGGGTCCGGCACTCGTTGCGAGAAATAGAAGTTCAGACTGTCATCACCGATTCTCTGCAGAGAGTCGATGGGGGAAAGGCGACTGCGCCAGGGATAGGCGACGCGGTCATCCGAGTAGATGTCGAAGCTCAGGGTGACGTCCTCGGGACCGAAGCTCTCTCCATCGCTCCAGTGATAGCGTCGATCGAGGCGGAAGGTGAAGACCAGAGAATCCGCCGAGGTCGACCAGGAACTGGCCAATCCGGGGAGCCATCCTCCGGTGGTAGGATCGAGCCGTACGAGCGACGGCTGCAGAATCGCAAAGACCTGGACTGCAGAAGAAGTCGTCATCCGCACCGGATTGAAGGTCCCAGGATCGCTGGTGATGGACAAGCGCAGCGTTCCCCCTCGCACCGGCGCGGTCTCCGTGGAGGAACTACGATCTTGGTCGCTCGACGCGCAGCCGAGAAGGAAGACCAGGAGCATCAGCAGGGTCGATCTCATCGCGATTCCATCTCCGGACCGAGAGTGCAGAGCGAGTTTCGGATCAACTATAGGCCATGTTCGGGAGGGACCAAGGGAATTGGGGGCTTGAGAGCCGCCGCTGAGGGTTCCCGACGCGGCGGACTCCACCTTGACCCCTTCGGCGGAGTGAGGCACCTTGAGCGCCGCGCGCTGGGCCCGGATTCGCGTGGGATTCGCGGGGGCCACGACTTCTGTGCAGGGGCGAGAGACATGGATCTCTTCGATATCGTGGCGGTGCTCCTCGGCCTGGCGGCGGTCTTCGGATACGTCAACAGCCGTCACCTCCACCTGCCGCCGTCGGTGGGCCTGCTCTCGATCAGCTTGGCCACGTCGGTGGTCATGCTTCTCCTGCACGGCGCGCTTCCGGGTCTGGACCTCGTGGGACCGGCGCGGAGCTACCTGGACAACATCGACTTCAACGCTGCGCTGATGCACGGCATGTTGGGATTCCTGCTCTTTGCGGGAGCCCTTCACGCGGATCTCGACTACTTCTCGCAGCGGCGCTGGACGATCATTCTATTGGCCACGGTGGGATTGATCCTTTCGACCTTTCTGGTCGCCACCCTCACCAAGGCGGTGTTTGCCTGGTTGGAATTCGAGGTCTCCTTCTTGGTCTGTCTGATCTTCGGTGCTCTGATCTCTCCCACCGATCCCATCGCGGTGATGGGAACGTTGAAGACTCTGCACGCTCCGCCCTCGCTCGAGGCGAAGATCGCGGGAGAGTCTCTGTTCAACGACGGCGTGGCCGTGGTGGTGTTCACGGGTTTGGTGGCATTGCTCAGCTCTCATACGGGGATGCCCGATGCAGCGGGTCACAGTGAGGTGGCGGCCTCGACCCCGATGGGTGCGATGGGACTCGCGACGCTCTTCGTGCGCGAAGCCGGCGGAGGCGGAGCGTTGGGGCTCCTTTCGGGCTATGTGGCCTATCGCATGATGCTGGCCATCGACGACTACAAAGTAGAGGTCACGATCACCCTCGCATTGGTCATGGG
>JAJRXK010000038.1 GCA_024276305.1 Candidatus Krumholzibacteriota bacterium | reverse complement strand
TGGGTTCCCGCCAGGGTTCACCCAGGGGCTCGCCCCTCGCGTCCAGTGCCAGGACTTCCAACTCTCGACCCGAGAAGGGCGCCATGGCCCGTGCGAGAGCGGGGGTCACCTCCAGAGTGGTGTCGGCGACAACCAATTCGAAGAGCAACCTTCGACCGGTCCAAGCGCGAACGCGATAGTGAGCGGCGTCGCCCACCGAATGCCACTCCAAGCTCTGCGGAAGCGGTGGTAGCGGGGGCTGAGATTCGGAGGACCCGCACCCCACGCAGATCGCCCCCACTCCGATCAGGAAAAGGAGCCCCAGACGGCGGAGACTGGAACGAGGCATGATACATCCCCCCGGCGCCCCGACATCGAGGTGCGGTTACGATCGGCCAGGCGGTGTACAAGCTACAGTCGAGTGGGTCCCGGGAGCAAGCGCTGTGCTCTTGCGGGATCGTCGAATTCGTAGAGAATCGTTACCTTCTCCAACCTTTCGTGAGCGGGCCTTGAGCAAATCAGCCGACCATCTTCCCCCCGGGGCGCGAAGGATTTCGCGCCTCGACACCAAGACCCTCCTGGCGGTGGCCGGCAGCATCGCGACCAGCGTCGGCGCACAACTCCTGCTGCGTCACGGCATGGAGGATCTGCAGGATCTCGGCGGAATCGCCCTCTATCTCGCTGCCCTCGGGAGCTGGTGGGTCCCCGCCGGGATCGTCGCCTCGCTGGTGAGCACCGCGGCCTGGCTCGTCGTCCTCTCGCGCCTGGACCTGGCGGTGGCCTACCCCTTGGGCTCGCTCAACTACGTCCTGGTGACTCTGCTGTCCGCGACGGTCCTCTCCGAGACGGTGCCTCCGCTGCGGTGGGCCGGAACGGCCCTCATTCTGGCGGGCATTCTGATCATCGCCCTCGGTGAACGGCGAGGGCCGAATCCGACCGCCGAAAAGGGCGAGGCATGAACCTCATCGTCCTCGTCATTCTGGTGAGCATCACCTGTTCGGTCTGCGGACAGCTCTCGCTCAAGGCGGGCATGAATCGAGTGGGCCGCCTCCAACGAGGTGCCTCCATCCACTGGCGACGTGGCCTCCCCCTGGTCCTCGTGGGCCTGGGGATCTACGGGCTCAGTGTCCTGCTCTGGCTCTACGTCCTCTCCCGAGTGGAACTCAGCTTCGCCTTTCCCTTCCTCTCGCTGAGCTTCGTCGCCATTCTCCTGGGCGCTCGCCACGGCCTCGGCGAGCCCCTGGGCCGATCCCGCGTGGTCGGGGCCAGCTGCATCGTTCTGGGAGTCCTGGTGGTGAGCCTGAGCCACGACCCCGAAGCGGACTCCACTCTCGGAGCCGCCCGGTCCGAATGGAGGGACGAAGGGCGTCCGGTCCTGCTCCTGCTCGCGGATTCGTGGGGAGAATCCAGGGCGAGACGGGGTGAGGAGCCCGATCCCTCGGCCGAATGGTCCAATCTCCTCGTACAGCTCTTCGGTAACTGCGACATCCAACCCTCGAGCCGGTTGGTCGAGGATCCCGACTCCCTCCTCTCCGGAAGAGAACTGGTCGTCCTTCCCCGCCGGACTCTGGAAGGGCTCGACCCCGAAATCCGGGGCATGATCGACGATCGCATCTCCGGGGGTCGTCCCCTGATCCTCACCGAAGGGCCGAACGAGGCATGGGCCCACCGCTTGGGACTCCGCACCGCCGCCGTCGAAGGCCGGACCTGGCTCCCCTGGCCCTACGACGGTCGAGCCGGATTTCTCCAGGGTTCGGGCCTGCTTCCCCTGGTCGACCGGATCCGAGCTCCGTGGACCCTCTGGCGCTATGCCCCCAGCCCGGATGCCCACCCCCGCACCCGCCCCACGGCGAGTCTCGGCGGGCGACCCACCCTCTGGACTCGGCCGGTCGGACGTGGCTACTGGATGATCCTGGACCTCGATCTGGGAGGGCTGGCGGCACGGATGCGAAGAGGCGAGGTCGGCCCGTCGGCGGCCCGCACCGAACCCTGGCTCGACGCCTGGGTCTTCACCGCGCTGCGGGCCGAGGGCATGCCCATGCCGTGGCCCCACCTCGACTGCGGTCCCTTCGACACCCGATGGGTGGTCGCCGACAGCAGTGGCGGAGCCGAAGCTCCCCGGAATCTTCAGCCCCGCTTCCGGGAGACCGAGATCTCGGGGGCGACGATCGCTTCGCACCTGGGACCTCGTGCTTCGGGCCGGGGCTTCGTCCTGGGCTCGGCCTTGCCCTACCGCCCTCTGGACCGGCGTGGTCGACTCTTCTCTTTCTGGGAGCTGCCTCGGCTCCGGACCCAGGATCCGCCCCCCCCACGCGAGGTCGACCTGTGGCTCGGCTGGAGAGACCGGGGATCGCGGTCGCCTCTCCTCTTGCCCGCGACTCCGGGACAAGACACGGTCGATCCCACCGAATTCGTGGATTGGTGGCAATCGCGCACCGAGCTGCGGTGGCGTTGGTCGTGGAAGGATCCGTGGCTCGAGGTCGACTTCGCAGAGCAGGAGACGGCCCATCCCTTCGCCCTCGTCGTTCCGTTCCGCTGGAGGCGGAGGGCGCTGCGGGGCTGGGAGAGCAGCGATCCGGCCACTCGGAGTGAACGAGGCTGGCGCTTCGATGAAGAGGTCCTACGCTTGGAGGTGCCCTCGAGAGGAGGACGCCTGCGATTGCGCTATGGCGCCCCGACTCCCTGACCGAACCCCCGCTCCGAGACCCCGCGGCCGCGGTCTGCTATCATGAGTGGATTGGCGGCGCGTGCCATCCGGATTCGAACCTCTACGAAGGTGCTGAGATCACCGTGAACATTCTGACCATCGAACGCCACATCGCCGAGACCCAGCGTCGTTTCCCAGAGGCACGGGGGAATTTCTCGGCCCTCATGAACAACATCGCCTTCGCCGCGAAGATCATCTCGAGCCACGTGAACCGGGCCGGTCTGGTGAACATTCTGGGAGAAACCGGCGAAGAGAACGTCCAGGGAGAGAGAGTCCAGAAACTCGACCTCTATGCCAACGAGACGATCATTCGCATCATCGGGGCGAGCGGCCAGGTCTGCGCCATGGGCAGCGAAGAGAACGAGACCATGATTCCCGTCGAGGACATCCACGAAGGGGGACGCTACGTCCTGCTCTTCGATCCTCTCGACGGCAGCAGCAACATCGATGTGAACGTGTCCATTGGGACCATCTTCTCCATACTGCGACGCGTCTCTCCCCATTCCGGCCCCGCCCAGGAGAGAGACCTCCTTCAGCCGGGCTTTCGTCAGGTCGCCGCGGGTTATGTGATCTACGGAAGCAGCACCGTCTTCGTATACACCGCCGGGATGGGAGTGCACGGCTTCACTCTCGACCCTTCCTGCGGAGAGTTCCTGCTCTCCAACGAAAACATTCGCACGCCCAAGCGTGCGAGCGTCTACAGCGTCAACGAGGGATACGCCCGCTACTGGGACGATGCCAGTCGTCGCGTCGTGGACGCCTTCCGCCTTGGCACCGAGGACCGTCCACCTCTCACCTCGCGCTACATCGGAAGTCTCGTGGCCGACTTCCATCGCAATCTGCTCTGCGGAGGCGTGTTCTTCTACCCCGCGGTCAGCAAGTCACCTGACGTAGCGCCTCGGCCCAAGTTGAGGCTCCTCTACGAGGCCGCGCCCCTGGCCTACATCGTGGACCAAGCCGGAGGCTATGCCAGCGACGGAGTCGGACCGATTCTGCGTCGACAGCCCTCGGGACTGCACGAACGCGTTCCCTTGATCATCGGCAGCCACGATGATGTTCATTTCGCCGAAGGAATCCTTCACGAAACCATGGCCAACCCGGCCAGCGACCAATCCCTCGGGTAATGTGAGCGCCATGCAATTCTTTCGTCTCTTCCTCCCCTTCGTAATCATCTGGACTCTCTTCGGCCCCCAAGGTCCGGGAGTCACTTCGGCTCAGGCCTCCGACCACCCCCGGGTGATCGTCCTCGGCTTCGATGGGGCCGACCCCGACGTCTGCCAACGACTGATGGACGAAGGCCGTCTCCCCCACCTCAAGCGCTTGGCCGAGTCTGGGACCTTCAGCGGGCTGGGCACCACCAATCCCGCGGAGAGCCCGGTGAGCTGGGCCTCCTTCGCCACCAGCCGGGGTCCGGGATACCACGGCATCTTCGACTTCCTGCGTCGAGTCCCCGGGAGCTACCTGCCCGAGATCGCCTTGGCCAGCGCCGGAACCCAAGAGATGCTTCCCAGCCGTGCGCTCCGCGTGGCCATCGGCCTGGGAATGGGACTGGCCTTCGCCCTGCTGCTCGCCATTCTCCTCTTGGTGACTCGACGCTCACGCCGCAGTGCCTGGACCACCGGCCTCGTCGGTGGGGGTCTGGTCGCCGTGGCCGCGACCTACGCCATCCTGACCTGGGTCCCCTACGAACTCCCGCTTCCCATTCTCAACCGGGCGGGGATTCCCTTCTGGGATCGAGTGGCGGAGCAGGGGCTGCGGGTCACCGCCATCGACATTCCCGTGACCTTTCCCGCCCAGGCCGCCGACGGGGTGCAGCTGACCACCGCGCTGGGCACTCCGGACCTCCGTCAGACCTGGGGAAACTGGTCCCTCTACAGTTCGCAGAGTTTCGAGACCGAGTTCTCCGAGACCGCGGGGAATCTCAAGCACGTCATCATGAATGGAACCACCGGACAATCCACGGTTCGGGGACCGCGCAACTTCCTGGTCGAGGGCAACCCCGAAGTGGAGTTGCCGATCCGTTTCACCAAACTCGACTCCGAGAGGATGAAGATCGAAGTCGGAGGTCGGTCCCTCGAGCTGAAGGTTGGAGAGTGGAGCGACTTCGTCACTCTTCGCTTTCCGATGAATCCCTTGGTCAAGCTCATCGGGACCACTCGGTTGAAGCTCCTGGACCTGGAGCCCGAGTGGCATGTCTACTTCGAACCTCTCAATTTCCATCCGGGACACCTCCCCCCCACCGTGAACATCAGTTCGCCCCGGGCCTACGCCAGCCAACTCATGGACCGCTACGGCCTTCGAGAGACCCTGGGGTGGTCGATCACCACCAATGCTCTGAAGGACGACGCCATCGACTACCAGACCTTCGTGGAGGATCTGGAATTCACCCTGGCCAATCGCACCAAGGTCGTCTTCGGCGAGATGGGCCGTGACGACTGGGATCTCTTCGTGGCGGTGTTCATGTTCACCGACCGCATGCAACACATGATGTACCGGGCCATCGATCCCGATCACCCGAACTACTCCCCCGAGCTCCACGAACAATTCGGAGACAAGATCGATTGGGCTTATGAGGAGATGGATCGAATCGTGGGCCGTGCCATGGACGAGCATGTGGACGACAACACCGTGCTGATGGTGATCAGTGACCACGGATTCCACAGTTTCCGCCGCGGCGTGAACCTCAACACCTGGCTGGTGAAGAATGGATTCATGTCTCTCAAGGGCATGGGCCTGCAGGACGAGGAAGGCAACTATCAACGTCTCGAGGACTTTCTGGACCCCGAGGGACGGTTCTTCCAGAATGTGGACTGGCCGCGCACCAAGGCGTATTGCCTCGGGTTGGGCAGCATGTACATCAATCTCCGAGGCCGGGAGCGACAAGGGTCTGTCAACCCCTCCGACTACGATCAGGTGCGAGACGAGATCCGAAAGGGGCTCATGGCTCTGGAGGATCCCGAACATCCGGGCCAATCCGTGGTCGTCAATGTCTTCAAGCGGGAGGACATCTTCGAAGGACCGAAGCTCCCGACTGCGCCGGACCTCTTCGTGGGATTCGAGAGCGGCTACCGGGTCTCGTGGCAAACCGCAGCCGGAGGCATCCCTCCGGAAGTGTTCGAAGACAACATGAACAACTGGAGCGGAGACCATTGCTCCGTGTCCCCGGACCTCACCTCCGGCATTCTCTTCGCCAATCGATCTTGGCCATCGCGGCACCGATCCATTCTGGACATCGGCCCCACGGTGATGCAGGCTCTCGGGCTCGAAGTTCCGGGCAGCGGTGAAATCACCGGCACTGCCCTCCAGGGCGGCACCAACTCGGACCGCTGATCTTCCACCATCTCCCCTCGCGGTAGGCAATCCACACCATGCAGACAGCCAAGAAGAAGACCTCGAAGGTCGACCCGCGGCGCGCCCGACGACTCCGTCGCCGAAACGGCGCCACCATGGCCGAGCTGGCCGATCGTTACGAGCTCTACCAGATGTCGGTCCAGGATCCCGAGCAGGACGTTCGCTTCCTGGTGCAGGCCTGGCAGGAGATCTACGGGGAAGACGACGAACCGCACCATCTTCGGGAAGACTTCTGTGGAACCGCACTCCTGGCGACCCACTGGGCTCTACGAGGTCCCGACTGCACCGCCGACGGAGTGGACCTCGATCCGGACTGTCTGGATTGGGGAACTCGACACAACCTCTCGCAACTGGGGGACGACCAGCAGCAAATCCAGCTGCATCAGGAAGACATTCGAGTGGAGCTACCTCGGAAGGCCGACGTCCGCTGCGCTCAGAACTTCTCCTGGCAGATTCTCCAGGATCGATCCGAATTGCTCGACTACTTCCGAAGCGCCCGGGAGAGTCTGAGTGAACGAGGCATCTTCGTCCTCGACATGTTCGGCGGGAGCGAGGCGGTCGAGGAGATGCAGGAGGAACGAGAGGTGTCCGACGACATCACCTACATCTGGGACCAAGTCTGTTTTCACCCGGTGACTGGACATACCGACTGCGCAATCCACTTCCAATTCGCGGACGGCAGTGAAATCGAGAACGCCTTCACCTACACCTGGAGGCTCTATACTCCACCCGAAGTCCGCGACATTCTTCAAGAGGCCGGCTTCTCGGAAGTTCGCTTCTATTTCGAGACCTTCGACGATGATGGAGACGGCACGGGAATCTTCGAACCCACCGAGACGGGCGAGGCTTGCGAGGGATGGCTGGCCTATGTGGTCGCCATTCCCTGACCGACCTACTCGATCCCCCGGTCAAGAGTCTTGGTGTACCAATCCAGCTGAGTCTGGGGAGGAAGTGCCTTCAGCAGAGCCGCTGCATAGGCTTCTTCAGGATTGGGAATGGTCGGATTGATTCGCTGCTGCCGGACGGTCCTCCACATGATGTCCTCCAGATTCGGACTGTGGGACAGCCCGAGCACGTGGCCGAGCTCGTGCACGACCACCTGGAGGGCCAAATCCGCCGTCAAATAGTTGTCCAGAAGATGGATTTCCAAGAACTCGGGAACCACGCCGAAAAGCTCGCCTCCCGCCGGTCGAATGACCCGTACTTTTCCGAGAAGACTCCCTCCCACACTCGGCAAATCGGGGACGAAGCGTACTCCCACCGCGGTGGGATTCGCCAGGGGATCGAGGTCACCGATCACCGCTATGAGCATCGAATCCTTCGTCTCGCGATTCCAAATGTCGATCGCTCGGAGAAATACGTCGCGGTAGGAAATCGTCTCGGTCGGACTGGTGTAGACATACTCCCCCAGATAGACCGGGATCGGATAGTTCGCCCAGGGATTCGTTTCGAAGGGAGCCGAAGCGAAGTTGTCGGTGATTCTCCTGAAGTACTCGAGACGCGACATCACCGGGCTCACTCCCGCATCCACAGGCACGATCTGGACAATCTCCTGAGGAAAGAGCACCAGCGACAGGGTCAGATCGATGGGATCGAAGGGGGTGGTGCGAATCGCATAGTAATTCGACGCCGATTGTTCCTGGGCCAACAGAACCTGCGGACCCAGATCGGGCACATTGTTCAGGGCGTAGAGGCCATCCGCACCGGTCAGGGTCTTCCGACCCGAAACGTCGACCAATACGTTCGGAAGTGGCGATACACCCACCCCGAATTCGAATCCATCGATCCGCCCCGTCGCGTCGAAATGGCCGGTGGCATCGCTACTGGCAGGACTGCTCAATCGAGACCGCCGGTCCAGAACGTCGCGGACCTGGATCCGAATCGTGTACCTCGCGCGCTCGGTCAGTCCGCTGAGCCGGGCACGTTGCAGGATCGATCCGGAATCGTGCGGCACCACCATTTGGTCCACCGCGTCGAAGCCGCTGCTGTCGAACAATGCCGTATCGAAGCCGATCGCATACTCGCGTATCGGGACCGGAGTCAGACTGCGGGGGGGGGCTTGCCACTCGAGATCGATGGATCCCGGCAGCGGCCCCTCGACCACGCGCAATGACCCCACCGAAGGTGTCGGGGGCAGCACCGAATCGCTGACTGCGACTCTCCACTCTCCGGTGTAGGTCGCCCCGTCGACCTCCGTCTCAGCGGTGATGGTGTACAAACCCTCGGAGGTGGGAATGAAGTCCCACTGCGCCGCGACCGTGTCCACGAGGCCGTCGACCATGAAGGTTGCCGGAATCTCGACCCCGTCGCTGCGGAGCGAACGCAACCGCAGCGCCTGGAGGGTTCCGAGGGAGGTGTCCGCCGGCGCGGGTTCGAAGTGCGCGGTCCTAGACCCCGGCGACACTCCCCCATCCCCCGAGGACCCACAACCCGAAAGGAGGAGCAGGAGCACAGGCAAGAGAGCAGAATACCGCACCGAGCGGGACCAGGGTCTCGTAGCAATGCGGATCTCCTCCAAGTCGTCGTCTCCAAACATTCGTGGCCCAAACGGAGAGTCCCTGCTTCGAAACTACGGAGCCGACATCTCAGCGTCAACGGAGACCGCTGTGGGCATGTCGACGCGGAGCTCACCGGCTTCCATTCGCACCACGATCGGGCCTTCGATGGTCCCCGTTGACGCCAGAAGCGCCCTGGCGAGGGGATTCTCCACCAAACGCTGCAGAGCCCTCTTCAGCGGACGCGCTCCGAACACCGGATCGTAGCCCTGCTGGGCGACGTACTCGATGACCTCCTCGCCGATCGAGACCTCGATGCCGCGCTCCGCGAGACGCTGCACGAGTCCCTGTACCAACAAACGAGTGATCTCGACCACCTGTGACTCGACCAGGGGATGGAAGAGAACGATCTCGTCGATGCGGTTGAGGAACTCCGGCCGGAAATGCCGATCGAGCAGAGATCGAACATGTTTCTCGGCCGCCTCGGTGATCTCTCCCGATTCGCGCATCGACGCCAGGAGCTCCTCGGATCCAAGATTGCTCGTCATGATCAGCACGGTGTTCTTGAAATCCACGGTCCGACCCTGGCTGTCCGTGATTCGGCCGTCGTCCAGAATCTGAAGCAGGATGTGAAACACATCGGGATGCGCCTTCTCGATCTCGTCGAAGAGCACCACACTGTAGGGTTGACGTCGTACCGACTCGGTGAGCTGCCCTCCTTCTTCGTAACCCACATAGCCGGGAGGCGCCCCCACCATCCGCGCAACGCTGTGCTTCTCCATGTACTCGGACATGTCGAGTCGCAACAAGTTGTCCTCGGAATCGAAGAGGGTGGCCGCGAGAGTCTTGGCCAGCTCGGTCTTTCCGACTCCGGTCGGACCCAGGAACAGGAAGCTTCCGATGGGACGACGAGGGTCCTTGATCCCGGCCCGAGCCCTCAGTACCGCATCGGTGACTCGCTGCACGGCCTCGTCCTGGCCGACCACCCGCTCGTGGAGGGTGTCCGCCAGCCGGAGCAGCTTCTGACGCTCTCCCTCCACCAGCCTCTCGAGCGGGATCCCGGTCCACCGCGACACCACCGCCGCGACCTCGGATTCGTCCACTTCCTCCTTCAGCAGAGACTCCTCGCCGTCGCGAGACTCGAGGGCTTCGAGCTCTGCCAACTGGCGTTGCAATTCGGGAAGGCGTCCGTGGCGCAACTGAGCCGCCCGTTCGAGGTCGTAGTTGCGCTCCGCTTCCTCGACTTGGCGTCGCGTGAGATCGATCGCTTCACGCAATTCGCGGACTCTCTCGAGCGCGCCCTTCTCGGACTCCCAACGCGCTCGCATGGAATCTGCGTTCTCCCTCAGATCCGCCAGCTCCTTGCGCAATGTTTCCAACCTCTGCGCACTCGCCACGTCATCTTCCTTGCGAAGAGCGGCCTCTTCGATCTCCAACTGCATGATGCGGCGAGTGAGGGAATCGAGCTCGGCCGGCATGCTGTCGATTTCGGTCCGAATCGAAGCCGACGCTTCGTCGATCACGTCGATGGCCTTGTCCGGAAGAAAACGATCATTGATGTAGCGATGGCTCAGAGTGACCGCAGCCACCAGAGCCGCATCTTGGATTCGCACTCCATGATGCATCTCGAAGCGGTCGCGAAGACCGCGCAAGATCGAGATCGTGTCTTCGACCGAGGCCGGCTGAAGCGGCACGGGTTGGAATCGGCGCTCCAGCGCGGCGTCCTTCTCCACGTGCTTGCGATACTCGTCGAGGGTGGTCGCCCCGATGCAGTGCAGTTCCCCACGGGCCAACATCGGCTTGAGGAGATTGCCGGCATCCGGCGACCCTTCGGTCCGGCCCGCCCCTACGATGGTGTGCAGCTCGTCGATGAAGAGCAGCACCCGTCCTTCGCTCTCACGAATCTCCGCGAGCACTGCCTTGAGCCGTTCCTCGAACTCTCCGCGGAACTTCGCACCGGCCAGCAAGGCTCCCAGATCCAGAGAGAAGAGCTGGCGATCCTGCAGCCACTGAGGGACGTCACCACGCACGATGCGCTGGGCCAACCCCTCGACCACCGCAGTCTTGCCGACGCCAGGCTCACCGATGAGAACCGGATTGTTCTTGGTCTTGCGAGACAGGATCCGGATCACTCGCCGGATCTCCTCGTCCCTGCCAATCACCGGATCGAGCCGTCCCGCCCGGGCCTGGGCCACGAGATCCACCGCGTACTTCTGGAGAGACTCATAGGCATCCTCACCGGTGGTACTGCTGACCTTTCGATCGCCTCGAAGATCCCGAATCGCTGTCTCCACTCGCTTGGCGTCGAGGCCGACTTCGGCAAGAGTCTCCCGAATGGCTGACGCTTTCGCAGTGAGCAGCGCCAAGAGCAGGTGCTCGGCGGCGATGAAGTCGTCCCCGAAACGTTCCCGGACCCGGTTGCTCTCCTCGAGCACCGCCCGCAACCCAGAACTCGCCAGGATTTCGCCCGGCGAATCTCCGTTGTACTGGGGAAGGCGCCCGATCTCGGCCGCCACCACCGCCAGGACCTCGTCCACGTCGATTCCCATGCGGTGCAAGAGGCGGGGCGCAAGGCCGTCGTCGACCTTCAGAAGGGCGGACGCCAGATGACTCTCATGGAGTTCGGGATTGCGGTGCTGCTGCGCCAATTCCTGGGCGGCGGCCAGCACGGTTTGGGACTGCTGGGTCAGGCGTGAAGGATCCATCATTGCCTCCTCGAAGAGCGGCGGTTCCGTACCTTGCGGCAGGACACAGGTCATGATGGAATCGGGGGCTCGCTGCGGCAGGAGGCCCCGAAGGACCGGACAGCACGACTACAAGCTAATACAGAGACGCCCCGGCGCAAGCCAGGGCGTTCCGAAACACAGCTCGGCTTCGACCCTCTACTTCACCAGAACCATCTTGCGGGTCTGGAGCACCTGGTCCTCCACCGCCAGCTGATAGAAGTAGATCCCCGACGCCACGGGACGACGGCCGTCGTCGCGGCCTGCCCAGCGGAGCACATGACTGCCCGCGGCCAGAGGACCATCGACCAGGGTACGCACCAACCGGCCCTGCAGATCGAAGATCCGCAGTTGAGCCCGGCTCGCGGTCATCGCCAGGTCGAATCGGATCTCGGTCGCCGGATTGAAGGGATTGGGACGATTCGGCCAGAGTACCGCCGCGCGGATCCCGCCCTCGGGCAAGTCCGGTGCATCCGTGGCAACGACGGTCGTC
Source organism: Candidatus Krumholzibacteriota bacterium (assembly GCA_024276305.1). Lineage (GTDB taxonomy): Bacteria > Krumholzibacteriota > Krumholzibacteriia > JAJRXK01 > JAJRXK01 > JAJRXK01. The sequence goes on along the minus strand of JAJRXK010000038.1, from coordinate 954 downwards.
ATCACACCGTCGCGCTGCACATTGCCGCGGAAAGTCGGCCAGGGAACCAGTGCAGGATCGTAGGGAGTCCCCATGTCCCACACATGGATCAGCCGATCCCAGGACGCGAGAGCGATGTTCACATTCCCGTCGCCGTCCAGATCGCAGATCGTGGGCGTCGCACGAACGAAGCCGTTGATCACGATGGGGAATCCGCGGATGTCCTGACCCATCTTGTCCCAGGCGAAGAGCAGATTTCGCTGCGTATCCGACCCCCCGCCCACACCGAAGACGATGTCCAGTGAGCCATCGCCGTCGATGTCTCCCACGACCGGGCTCGATTCGGAGAGGTTGTCGACATGCACCGGCCATCCCGCAAGGTCGTTCCCCGAAACATCGAGCAAGTGCACATCGCTGGTGGGCTCCGCATCCTTGTTGGTCTGCACCACCACCATCTCGAGATTCCCATCGCCCGTGAAATCTCCCACCGCCACACTCGGCGCGAGCGAGTCGAGAGCCACCGAGTCGCTTCGCATGTAAATGGGGAATGGGACCACCCGACTTCCATCTGGATGCCACACGTAGAGCGAATCATTCTCGCAGAGCTGAATGATCTCCATCGTCGAATCGTTGTCGAGATCGGCGATGGTCGGACTCGAAAGGAAGGAGGCGAAGGGAGCGAAGGTCTTGGGCCATCCAGCCGCATTGGTCCCCGTTCCATCCGTCTTGAGAGCGACGAACTGGTCTGCGATCCCCGAATTCTGGTACTTGGTTCCGAACAAGATCTCCAAGTTCCCATCGTTGTCGACATCGAAGAGGGCCGGAGTGGTGCGGCCGAAGAACTCGGTCCCCGCAGCGCTGGACCGTCTCGGCGCGATCACTCCGAAGGTCGTGGGATCGGCGTCGCCGTCGGCGACTTCGGTTCCGTCGTGATGGAAGGCATAGGTGTATCCGGCGGTATCGTTGATCACGATC
>JAJRXK010000037.1 GCA_024276305.1 Candidatus Krumholzibacteriota bacterium | reverse complement strand
TGGAAGGGTCTTGGATCGTCGTCGAAGACCAGGGGCAAGAAGTGACGATCGCCGGGCCACATCGGGAGCTCCGCGAGGCGGTCGATCCGATGCCAGACGAGCGTTCCCTCGGCATTCTGCCGGACGGGTTCTCCGGTGAAGGCAGAGATGCGGAAGATGAAGCCCAGCCAGTCTTCGCCGTAGGGTCCGAAACCGGTCCAGTTGATGGTTCCACGCAGAGTCATTTCGGTGCAGTCGATGCCGGCTTCTTCGCGAATCTCCCGCCGCATGCAGGTGGCGACGTCTTCCCCCGGCTCCATCTTGCCCCCCAGGCCGTTGTACTTTCCCAGGTGCTGGTCGGTGGGGCGTGCAGTGCGGTGCACGAGAAGCGTCGACTTTCGGTCGGAAGAGAGAACGTAGCCAAGAGTTCCGACAATGGGACAGTAGGGCATGAACCTGGGCCTCCGTGGAATCGCGGAGGCCCAGGTTAGCCTTCGTTCCGGCTGGGCGCGAGAGCTTTCTGGGGCCCTCAGTCGTCGATGGATCCCATCTCTCGCCGCATTCGGGTGAGACGTTCATCCCGGTCGCGGACGAAGCGCTCGATCCCTTCCAGAAGGTGTTCGCAGTCGAGGTGAGCCTCCTCGATGACCTCCTCGAGGGTCCCCCCGCTTCGCCAGCGATCGTCCCAATCGGTGCTCATCGCGTATTCGTTGGCCAGGGGGTGGAAGCACCAGTCGCTCATCAGGCGCCGGCCTGCATTGGTGATGAAAGTCGAGTCCCACCGGTCGGCCGCGTCGAAGATGGCGTCTCGTTCGGCCTGAGGCTGCGCGGCCAGGAGTTGAGGGCTGAGCGCGGCCACGATCTTCACATTCAGCTCTCGGCGGTCGAGTTCGTCGAGAAGGTGGATGACATTGTCCGTAGTGGCGGTCCCCTGTACGAAGATGCATCCACCCTTGGGGAGGTCCGGCCGATAGTCGCGGAGGATGTAGGCTCCCTTCGCCGCTTCGAAGTGGTGGGCGATCCCCAGGGCCTTGCGGTCGGGGATCTCTACCGCGGGCCGAGTCAGGTGCAAGGCAATGATCGGCCAGGGGCCGCGCAGGGCAGTGGCCAGCATCACCGGGACCTCGTTGTACTCCCAAGGATAGAGATTGCAGACCTGGCCGTCCGGAAAGAGCTGAGTTACCCCCGGGCCATAGACGCCGAAGTGGGTGCGGCTGTCGTCGGCGGTCTCGGGACCACTGTGGCCGGCTACCCACAGAACCTTGCCGAGCTTCAGTTCGGTGTCTTGGGCCATCTGACTGAAGAGTCGCATGGGTCCGTACTTGAGATAGCTGAAGGAACCGTAGGTGCTGCAGGCTGCGTAGAATCCCAGGAACTCTTCCTCCGGGCGATCACTCAGATTGGTCGACGCGATGCCACAGCTGATTCCGCTGTTGGCGAATTCGGTGATTTCCTGCGGAAGGAGGACGCCCTCGGGATTCTGGTCGCGCTCGTAGCGCCCGAAGTTGGGAAGGTCGCCGAAGTCCTTGGCGAAGCCACTGATGTTGGTGCTGTCGGCCAGATCCGCACTCATGGCCAGGACCATGGGACGACCGTACTTCTCCTTGCACCGGGCGTTCAACCATCCGCCGTAGCTCGCGAGGGCGGCACGATTGGGCTTCCTGGCACCGGGCGGGGCCCAGAGTTCGTCGGGGAAGCTTCGGTAGTCGAAGAATTCCGGGTCGGAAGTGGGATTGCCCGCGGCACTGGCCGCAAAGTGAGACCGCTGTCGAGGAACGCGGTCCCCCACTTCGACCAAGCGCTTTGCGAGGTACTCGACGGTGTCGGTCTGGGATCGCAGCACCTGGGCCACCTTCTCGAGGTTGCTGCGCACTTGAGTGCGCAGCGCAGCGGGGTCTTCAGGAGCGGGTTGGCCGAAGCCCTCGAATTCGATGCCGTACTTCTCCATGAAGGGGCGCTTGGTCTCCCAGTACTCCGCACTGTTCAGCTTGTGGGGCGCGCCGTGGCTCGCGAAGTCGTACTTGCCATAGTCGCGGCCCTTGCGGGTCTTCATCCAGGCCATCGCGGGCCGGCCGTTCTTGTCCTTCTCCTCGGTGAGCGAGAGAAAGGCCCGGGTCAGCGCCTCGAAGTCGGTTCCGTCTTCGGCTCCGGCGATGCGGAAGCCGTAGGGACGGAACCAGTCCTCGGGCTGGCCGTGGACCACGCTGCTGTGGGCGAAGGAATCGATTCCGTAGTCATTCCAATCGATGAGGTAGTGGAGGTTCTCGAGGCCCAGACCATAGGCGCTGTTCTTGGTCTCGTGGTGAGCCCCGGCGCTGTGGCCTCCCTCCCCTTCCAGGCCGAAGACCCGGACGTCCTTGAGTCCCGCCCGCACCAGGGCCATGGCAATTCCGGCGGCCGGAGGAGCGCCGTGTCCGCTGGGTCCGGTATTGGCCTTGTAGAAGAGGGTCTTGCCTTCCATCTCCGCGTGGCCCGCGAGCCCTCCCCGGTGACGGAAGCCCAGAAGGTCTTCCCACACCAACTGTCGCTTCTCGGCCTGGGGCACGGCATAGCGTTCGTCGCCGGTCTGCTCGAGCAAGTAGCGCAGACTCTCGTTGTAGACGGGAAGGAGCGCGTAGATGAGCGGAGTGCAGTGACCGGCGATGAGTACGAAACGGTCTCCAAAGGGAAGGTCCGGCTGACGGATGTCCCAACGCATGGCGCCGCTCAGCGTGAGCGCGATCATCGCGTGTACCTTGGAGCGGCTGCCTCCGGGGTGACCGCTCTGCCGGTAGTTCAGCATCATGTCGATGTATTGGTCGACGCAGTCGGCAATGACCTGCCAGTGTGCGAAATGGGGACGTTGGGAGGCGACCAGGTCGTCGATGGAGGGGACTACACGCGTGCTCACGGCGGTCTCGTTTCGAACGGGAGAGTGGGGAGTCGGAGGGCCCT
>JAJRXK010000036.1 GCA_024276305.1 Candidatus Krumholzibacteriota bacterium | reverse complement strand
GCGGGGCATCAGTCGCCAATATAGCCGAGGCTCCGGAGCTTCTCCAGGTCCGACGCGGGCCGACCCGCCGGCGGCGACCAGTCCGGGCGCAGGCCCCAGGTGGCCAAGGTGCTCTCTCCGCTGGCCGGTGCTCCGGCCATGTCCGCGGCCACCGGCAGACCCAGGCCGCGCAGAAGAGCCGGGACGACCTCTCGAGGGCGGTGGACCCCGCGAAGGAGCTGTCCTCCGCGCTCCACGATCCAGAAGCGGCGAGGCCCTTCGGCCAGGGAGGTCGAGACCAGGACGATGAGGTGTTGCGGGACCAACGAGGGGTCTCGGGCGAGCAATGCGCGCAGTGAATCGGCATAGTCCGTCGCCGCGGGGCCTGCGGACCGGGCCGCGACATCTCCCCCCCCGAGGAGGGCGATCACCAGGTCTCGGGTCGAGTCCTGACAGGCGGCCAGGAAGAAGGCCCAGTTGCGGGCGTCGCCGGTGGTGGTCACGGTGGGAAGGGCCGCAGCCGGGTCGGCGGTCGGAGGCCGCAGCCCCAGTCGGGCGCAGCTCACCTCCAGTTCGGCCAACAATCCGGGGGGAGCAGCCAGATAGAGGTCGAGAGAGTCCTCTTTCGCCCGCAGGAAAGCGCGGTCACTCAGGACCGCCAGTCCGGGGTGGCGGGCGGCGGGATAGGTGGCCCACCAGTTGAGGCTGGCGGCGACTCCTCCCGCGTGGGCGACGATTTCCCAGAGCTGCGGACGTTGCAACTCCCGACGGTCGCTGGCGCGAAGCCGGGCCAGCCCCACTCCGGGCAGGATTCTCTGAAGGACCGTGCGCAACAGGGGGTCTTCATTCTCGGTGCTCAGTGCAGCGCTCACTCCCCGCGCCCCGACCTCCGCCGCCTCCTGCAGACCGTGGTCCGAAGGCGGAAAGCCGGTTGCGATTTCGTTCCAGAAGGCGACCGGCGACGCGGCCTTCTCCTGGGCGTCGAGGAGGAGGGGTCGAGGATGGCCCCACGAGGCCGGCAACAATTCCGGACGCGCGCCGTCGACGGCCAGGATCGCGATGCGCTGGGAGAAGGGATGGGGCTCGACCTCGACCTGGTCCAGGCGGGGCAGGTGGTTCCCGCTGCGATAGGGTCCGAAGGCGATGAGGGTGGCCGAAGCGAGAGCGACGACCAGGAAGGGGATGGACCGTTCCTGCCACCCCACGCGTGGCGGATCCCAGACTCCTCGCCACTGAAGCCGAGCGGTGGCGAACATCGCGCTCTGCAGCCAGGTCATCAGGGACGCGAGGGTGCCGGTCAGAAGGACCACGAGGATCGCGGCCCCGAACCAGGACCGTCCCGGCAACCCGGTGAGCAGGTGAATCCCCAGACGATCCGCCAGGTAGAGCCCCGCGCCCAGACTCGGGGCGTACATCGCGCAACGGGTCATCATCTTGCGGTGGACATGTCCGGGGCCGCGGAGCCACCGCAACGAGAGGGCCGCCGCCGCGGTGGTCGAGAGGAAGCCCAGGAGTCCCAAGGCCAGCGACATGTCCAATGCCAGCCAGGCGACTTCGGTCACTTGCATTTCCGGACCGGGGCGGGTCAGCCAGGCCGAGGCGGTCAGGATCCATGCGAAGACCACGCCGCCGGGGATTCCGACCCAGAGTCCCACCGCCGGGGCGACCTTCCACAGCGGGGCCTGTGAGGGCACTCTGCGTGCGACATAGCGCTCGACCGGAGTCTGGAGGTAGCCCAGCTCGCGAAGTTGGCGAATCCCGTCTTCGAGGCGTTCGGAGTCTGAATTCGAAGGTGCCATCTGCGGTCGCCCCGGGCCCGAGAACACGGACCGATCAGTGAGTCCGTATCGCGACGTAGTCACAAAGCTCGGTCAACAGAGTGCGTGACGCCACCCCTTCGAGAGCGCCGCGGGCAGTGTCCAGGAGTCGGCGCATGATCTCCTCGCTTTCGGCTTCGCCGAAAACCTTCACGAAGTTCGCATGTTGGTCCTGTCCGCTGTCTTTGCCGGTGGTCTCGGAATCGGCGAAGAGGTCGAGGAGATCGTCCTTGATCTGGAAGGCCAGGCCCAGATTCCGGGAGAAGATCCGCGCGTTCTCCTCCAGCCCCTCCTCGTGGCCGCCCAGGCGCACTCCCAGCACCGCCGCCGCTTCGAAGAGGACGCCGGTCTTGTGGCGGTGGATGTACTCGAGAGCCTTGAGATCGCGGTTTTCATCGTCGAGGTGCAGGTCCACATGTTGGCCCCCGACCATCCCCGCAATGCCCACGGCCCGCGCGAGGAGTGCGGTGGCGCCCAGACCGGGTCTCCAGGCATCGAGTTCCCCGAGGAGCTCGAAGGCCAGCATCAGGTGGGCGTTGGCGGCGAGGATCGCAGTGTCCAGGCCGAAGCGCTGGTGACAGGCGGGCTGGCCCCTCCGCATTCGAGCGTCGTCCATGCTGGGCAGATCATCGAGGACCAGAGAGCAGCTGTGGATGAGTTCGATGGCCACGCCGGCCAGGAGGACCTCTTCGGCATCCGATCGAGTCCCTCCGCGTGACCAGAGATCGAGGACCGCCGGACGAATGCGCTTGCCCCCGGCCAGAGGAGTGTAGACCACGGCATCGAGGAGTTCGGGGGTGTATTGGTGCGAGTGGCGGTGGAGGCAGCGCTTCAAGACCGGCTCGAAGGCGTCGAGAAACTCCGCCAGGTAGGTCTCGAGATCGACCGTCAATTCGGGATCGCTCACCGTTTTCTCCCTTCCCGTCTCGACGGGTTCACGATTTCGTTCAGGAGCTCCGCGGTGCTCGACACCATTCGCTCCAAGTCGTAGCAATCCCGGACCCGACGGTAGGCCAATTCGCACCGCGCCCGAGTCGCTTCTGGATGGGCCAGGATCTCCTCGAGAGTGTCCGCGAGGGCTTCGTGATCGCCGGCGGGAACCAGAGCCCCCGCTCCTTCCGGTCCGAACATCTCTCGGAGGGATCCCACGTCGGTGGCCACCACCGGGAGACGAGCCGCCATCGCCTCGAGGACGCAGAGGGGGAAGGTCTCCACCCGGGGGTGGGAAGGCAATACCAGAAGGTCCTGAACAGCAAGGACTTCGGGGACGTCGGACCGCCGGCCCATCCAGTGGACTCGGTCGTCGACGTGGCAGGCCCGAGCGGTGGCTTCGAGAATGGGGCGCCGAGGCCCGTCTCCGACCACCACGACATGGAGGCCGGCCAGGCTTTCGCGGGAGGCAAGGGCGCGGAGCAGGAGTTCGTGGTTCTTTTCCGGTCGCAGGGCCGCGACCACCACCGCCAAGGGGGCATCTTCGGGGAGTTCCAAGGCGCGGCGACGGGCCCGTCGCTCTTCACCCTGGGGCACGGGACCGAAGGCGGAGAGATCGACTCCGTTGGGAATCGCCACCACCTTGCGGCCGTCGAGACCCTCTCGGTCCACCAGGTACCGGGCGTGGGTCTCGCTCACTGCGACCACCCGGCGGCTCAGAGGCATGAGCATCCGATCGGCCCGGGAGAGGCTCGCCGATCCGTCGGCCCGGCCCGTGCGATGGATGGCGCACAATTGGGGCCGTCCCAAGCTGGCGGCTGCCAGTCGTCCGTAGAAGAGGGCGTTGGTGTGGTCGAGGACATAGACCACGTCGGCCTCGACTCGCCGCAGGTGCGAGCGGAGCTTCCAGAGCTGCCAGGGATTCTGGCGCTGAGGCGCCAAGTGAGTGCGGACTTCGACGCCCACCGCTCGGAGGCCCTCCCCCACTGGACCGGCCTCGCGCAGGGTGCCGAGCCCCACCTCCCAGCCGGTCTGGGGAAGGTGGCGGCAGAGAGCCTCGACCACCTTCTCGGCGCCGCCTACCACCAGGCTGTTGGCCAGGAACTCGACCCGGGGCCGACTCGATGCAGGCGCCTCAGTCACGGCGCTGCCTTCGCCACTCAGCTCTGCCGAGTCGGTGCCTCGAAGCCCATGATGCGTCCGCCCTCTCGAATGGAGGCGCAGGCGGCCTCGAGGACTTCCACGACCTCGAATCCACTCTGACCATCGCTGCGGGGCTTCTTGTTCTCACGGACACACTCGACGAAGTGCTCGGCCTCGATCTTCAGCGGCTCGGTGTCTTCGATCCGGGGCAGAACGATGTCTCCGTAGCGATAGCTCAGCTGGAATTCGCCGAAGCTGTCGTAATGAGGCATGACGTTCACGCCCTTGTCGTAGACGCGAAGCTTCTCGGTATTGGAAACATCATCGTAAACCAGCATCTTCTTGCTGCCCACCACGGTGATGGTTCGGACCTTGTTCGGATCGAGCCAGCTCACGTGGAGATGCGCCATGACATTGTCCGGATACTGCAAGTTCACGAAGGCGACGTCTTCGATTCCGGGCTGCACATAGGAACTTCCCACGGCCGTGAGGCTCCGCGGCACACTGTCGAGGAGCCAATTGAGAATCGCGATATCGTGCGGGGCGAGGTCCCACACCACGTTGCAGTCCTCGCGGAACAGGCCGAGGTTCACGCGGTTGATGTAGACGTAGAAGATCTGACCGAGTTCTCCCGCTTCGATGAGCTGCTTGATCTTGTAGACCGCGCTGTTGAACAGGAAGGTGTGGCCGACCATGACCTGGCGCCCGACCTCCGCCGCCTTGGCGTTGATGGTCTGGCATTCTTCCGAGGAGACGGCCATCGGTTTCTCGATGAAGACGTGCTTGCCCGCGTCGAGGATTTCGCAGGCCAGCGCGCAGTGGGTGTCCGCCGGAGTGGCCACCACCACCGCATCCACGTCGGAGTCGTCGAGGATCTGACGGTAGTCGGATGTCGTCCGCACCGAAGGGTAGAGGTTCCCGATGTGCCGAAGGCGGTCGGAGTTGAGATCCGCCGCCCAGGTCGCCTCCGCGTCGGCCAGATTGTTGAAATTGCGCAGCAGGTTGGGGCCCCAGTAGCCGACCCCGATCACTCCTACGCGTACCACGTCGTCGCTCACGATCCCTCCCCCTATGCCGGGGTGTGCACGAAAATCTGTCCCTGGTGGCCCGACTCGGACTAGTAGGCACCGTCGCCGCGAAGCATCACGGGAATGGTCCGCACGATGAGCTTCAGGTCGAGCAACAGGCTCCAATGCGAGATGTAATGAAGATCCAGCATCACCATCTCGTCGAAACCAACCTGGCTGCGGCCGCTCACCTGCCACAGGCCCGTGAGCCCCGGCTTCACCTTCAAGCGATCCTTGTGCCAATCCTGGTAGTGCTCGAGCTCGTAGGAGATCGGCGGGCGAGGTCCCACCAGGCTCATCTCGCCTCGCAGGACATTGAGGAACTGCGGAAGCTCGTCCAGGCTCGTGCGGCGGAGGAAATGACCGATTCGAGTGACCCGGGGGTCATCGACCATCTTGAACACCCGCTCGCCCGAGCTCGAGCTTCCATTGATGAAGTTCTCCGTGAAGTCTCGGTGCAAGGCGTCGTCGTTGTTGTGGCGCATCGACCGAAATTTGTAGAACTCGAAGGGTCGTCCGTCCTTGCCCAGGCGCATCTGGGAAAACAGGACCGGACCGGGACTGCTGCACTTGACCAGCAGAGCCAGCACCGCAAAGACCGGGGCGCCCAGAGTCATGATCACCAGCGCGAAGACGACATCGATGACGCGCTTGGCGGCGAGTTCCCATTGGGGATACCTGGGGGTACCGATCCGCAATTGAAGGGGTATCGGTTGCGCGGCCGAGTCCGGTGCGAAACCAAGGTCCAAAGCTGTCGCGTCCTTCTTCATCACGGGAGCCATCCCTGAAGTTGTCGAAGTAACCGCGCTACGGTCGGACCGGAATTGGCCCGATTCCTGTCGGAGTCGGTTCCTATGCCGGAGATTCGGGACTCTCTCATGGGCTCAGGCGTCAGCCCGGAGGAGAACCTCACTCACACGTCGGATTGCAGCTTCCTCCAGCTCCGCGAACATCGGCAACGAGATGATGTTCTCACAGACGGATTCGGCTACAGGGAATTCGCCCGCTTTTCCCAGTGACTCGAAGGCCGGCTGTCGATGCACGGCCAACGGATAGTGCATCCCCCAACCGATACCGTTCTCGGTCAGGAGGTCTTTGACCCGTTGCGTCTCTGGGTGATTGATCACGAATAGGTGAACCACGGGTTCGCTTCCCTCGGCGGGTTGCGGCATGGAAAACCGAGAACCGGCGAGGAGTTCCCGGTACAGCGCGGCATGTTCACGTCGGCGTGCGTTCCAACTGTCGAGATGAGGCAATTTCACCTCGAGCACGGCAGCCTGCAGACTGTCGAGTCGGCCCGTCACTCCCACGAATCCATGCACGTTCTTGTCGGTCTGTCCGTGGTGCCTCAGCGCGCGTACCCGTTCACAGACCTCTTTGTCGTTCGTGACGACCGCCCCACCGTCGCCAAAAGCTCCCAGGTTCTTGCCTGGATAAAAGCTGAAGGCGGCGGCATGACTGCCGTTCCCAATGCGCTGACCCTTCCAGCGGGCCCCGTGGGCTTGCGCTGCGTCCTCGAGGAGGAGGAGGTCGTGCTTCTCGGCGAGGGCACGGAAGCGATCGAGGTCGATCGGGATGCCGTAGAGATGCACGACGAGAATGGCGCGAGTCCGTTCCGTGATCCGAGCTTCGACTGCTTCCGGGTCCAGCAACCACGTCTCGGGAGAGACCTCGGCGAAGACCGGAGTGGCTCCAGTGCTCGCAATGGCTTCCACCGTGGCGATGAAGGTGTTCGGCGCGGTGATGACCTCGTCTCCGGGCCCCAAATCGCAGGCTCGCATCATGAGCGCGAGCGCGGAGGTGCCGCTATCCACTCCGACGCAGTACTTCGCCTCGCAATATTCGGCGAAGGATGCTTCGAAGGAGGAGACGGCCGGCCCGAGGATGAAGGCGTTCGAGTCGAGAATATTGGCCCAGGCCAACTCGATCTCGTTCCGCAGGGGAGCATTCTGAGCTGTGAGATCCAGGAACGGGACCTGGCTTGTGTCGGTGCGCATGATGGCCGGAGTATAGCACAAGAGATTGCCGCCGGCCAAGGCTCGGGGGCACGAATTGGCCACTTCTCTGCCAATTAATTACCACCCCGGGGTGTCCAGACCGTTCGGACCGCCGCCGGGTGGTCGGACCTGGATCAGGGCCGCCGCCCCAGCGTGCCGTAGAGTTCCTCGTAGCGTCCGGCGATGGAACCCCAGCGGAAGCGCCGCAGGGCCTCGTCTGCAAGCTGAGAGGCCATCTCCTCCCGGTCCGGGTGGCCGAGATCCGCCTCCAGCCTACGGGCCAGAGCCGCGGGGTCACCGACCGGGTAGAGGCCCCGGTGGCCCTCGCCCACGACCTCCACATTCTCTGGAATATCCGAACAGACCACCGGACGGCGGCAGGAGACGGCCTCGAGGAGCATCATGGACATCGCCTCCACCTCCGAGGGGAAGACGAAGACTTGGCACCCTCGCACGACGTCGAGAAGGGTCTCGCGGTCGAGGAGCCCCTCGTGGAGGCGCACCCGGGGGTCTTGGGAGGCCTCCAGGCGGATCCGCTCGCTGTAGCCCTGGTCGTGAGAAAAGTCTCCGACCACCAGGAGGTCCGGAGCGTCATCGAGGAGCCGGTAGGCCGCGAGGACATCATGAAGGCCCTTGGTCGGATCCAGGCGCCCACAGGCAAAGAGCGCGTAGCTCCCGCGGTGGAGCCCGTGGCCAGCATAGTCGAAATCCGAGCCCTCCTCGTCCTGCCAGTAAGAGTCCACGCCGTTGGGGATGTATTCCACCCGACGTCGTCCCCACAGCCCGGGCACCTGATCCTTGAAGCGGGAGACCGAGGTCAGCCGATGACAGAAGGTCACGAAGAGCCGTTCACTCATCCGCAGGTAGAAGCGGGCGAAGGTCCCCCACTTGTCCCTGGCGAATGGATCGCCGTGAAAGGTTCCGAGTACCGGCAGTCGTGGTTTCAGTCGGAGCAAGGGCACGAAGAGACCGAAGTCCGAATTGTGAACATGCGCGAGGTCGTAGCGGCCCTTGATCAGGTAGTGAACGCAACACATCAGGAAAAAACTGAACGATCCCAGATGCTTCCCTCTCAGGGCGGGTACATGAACGAAATGGAGGTTGTCGTGACAGCTCGCCGCGTTCGGGGTGTCTTTGCGAATGTACACCCAATAGTCGTGGTCGGAGGAGAAGTTCTCCAGCAGCTTTTCTACGACTCGATCCGCACCGGCGACGGCTGGCAATGCCTTGATCCCGAGAACCGCAATCTTCACTTCACTTACTCCGAGTGGCGATTCTGATCATCGGTTGAAGAAGCCATCTTGGAACTGATCATAGTGTCGACTCTCGGTCGGCTGAACCTTGGCTCGCTGTCGGGTGCCGAGGTGACTCTCGCGGTGAACGACATCGACATCCTTGTGGACGATCGAGTAGTCCACATACTTCTCGAAGGGAATCGGCTGGCCGAATAGGGAACGAACCTTGTTGATGACCACCCAGAGGGCAGGTCCCGGTTTGGGGAGCTTTGCAAAGTGTTCGTTGCGCATCGCGGTCTTGGCGGACGCTACCATCCAGCAGTTCTGTTCGCAGGCCCTGACTTTTGTCCGTTGTTGATCCGCGACATCTCCCTGGAGGATTTCGTCCCAGGACTGCTCGGTCAGGTTTCCCATGAGGAGGTCAGGACGAACATTGCAGGCATAGACATCGCTCCAGGGATCGACGAATGCGAACTGAGTACCCGCGGTACAGGCGATCAGACGATCGTGGCCCAGAATCTTCGCGATGAGCCCGAGGTTCAAATAAGCTCGAAAGAGGGTCTTCACATCCCAGGCTTTCATCATTTCGGTGATCAGATCCTCGACGTGCCGTGCGACGCTGAGACGGTCGTATTGGTAGTTGTCGTTCTTGTGGAATTGAAAACCGTTGTGCAGTGCGCTCGTAGCGAACTCGACCCCCATGTCTCGACTCATCAGGTACAGGTCGACGATCTCGTCGACGTTCTCGTCCTGGAAGGTGGTGGCGAAGCCGAGATCGCATCCGCCCGCGGCGACGAGGGCTTCCATGCATTCGATCTTCTTCGCGTAGCCGTTTTCCTCGCCTCGGATCTTGTTATTCGTCGCTTCGCTGCCTTCGACGCTGATGCGGACCTTGATGTCGGGATACTTCTCCACAATCGGCACGAGACGATTCTGATGAAGACCATTGGTGGAAATCTCGAGAACGGCAGTCTTGGGATGCAGCAGGTCCACGACCTCCATGAGATCGCGACGAAGAGTCGGCTCGCCCCCGGTGATGTTCAGGTAATCGAATCCACCCGGAAGCTTGGCCAGAGTGTCGAGTGAGACCTCGGCCTTGGGCTGGGTGGGATTCTGCCAGATGTGGCACATCGAGCACCGAGAATCACAGCGATACGTCAGAATGACCGAGAGGTCCATGGAGCCGTCCTAGGAACCGAGAGATGGACACGAGAATACAGCGGGAGGAGCCCGGGCAGCGAGACCGTCATTCTAACATGATTCCACGGGGGGACCAATGGCTCAGCCTCCAGGACTGTCGCCAACGACATCCAGCATCAGGCTCTCGATGCGATCCCCGTGAGCTCGGACCTCGTAGACGGTCTCTGTCCTCTCGCGACCGGCGTTCCCGTAGCTCTCCAGCAGTCCGGGTGCTGCCGCGAGACGGCGGATTGTCGCGACCCAGGCCGGCACCTCCCCGGGGGCCACCAACTCTCCGGTCTCCCCGGGAATTACGATTTCCGGAAGCCCCCCCATCCGCGAGGCGACGACCGGTGTACCGTGGGCGAAGGCCTCGAGGACCACCAGCGGACAGTTCTCGTGGCAGGCGCTCGGTACCAAGAGCGCCTTCGCCGAAGCGTAGAGCGACTGCAGATCTGCTCCCGTCACGTGACCCAGAAAACGCACCCGATCCTCGAGTCCGCGAAGCCGCGATCGCTCTCTGAGAGAATCGAGCAACTCTCCGGTGCCTGCGATGCGCAGTTGGAGCTCGGGCATCTGCTCCGCCATCGATACCAGGGTCTCCACCCCCTTTTCTCTGGAGATCCGACCGACGTACAAGTAGTAACTTCGGCCCGAACTCGGCGGAACGGCGCGATCCATGACCACGAAATTGGGAGCGACCTCGATTCGCCTCGGCTTCAGACCCATCTCCAGAACCTTGTCATGAAGGAATTGGCTCGGCGTGATCAATAGGTCTGCCCGTTCGTAGATCTTCCACCACCGGTGCAAATAGAGTTCTGCCGCCACAATGAGGCTGGGTGCCAGCTTTCCTCGCTTGCACTTCTGGGTGACCGCTCTGTAAAAGCGTCCCTGCGCGCAATCCTGGCAAGGTTGGCCGTTCCGCAGGAGCAGGGTGGTCGGGCAAACCGACTTGGCGTCGTGAAGGGTCCAGACCAAGGGGATCCCTCGGCGTCTCAGCTCGAGCACGATCGAAGCGGTCAGGTGGTGCATCACGGAGTGGAGATGTGCCACATCTGGTCGCCACTCGTCGAGGAGCTCCGCGATTCGTCGTCTAGCATTGCGATTGTAGATCGCGGTGGTCATCACCCTCAGAGCTGCCGCCAGACCGCCTTGCGCCATGAGCCCGGGATAGTCGACCTCGTCCGCGAAGAAGGTCGATTCCTGCGCGGGCAGGTTGGCGTGGTGATGCATCGCGAAGTGCCGGACTTCGTGCCCGCGTCTCGCCAACTCGTGACTGAGCCGGAGCATGTACAGCGAATCGCCCCCACGCTCGAAGTGAAAGGTGTTGACTTCGAGGATCTTCAATCGTGCGTCCGTCGTAGTACGAAGGATTGGATCATGGGCCCCATCATCGGGCCACTCCGCGACCGGCAAACCTGGCCATGGTGCCCAGCCAGAGCCGATTCTTGAGCTTCCCCTGCCATCTCCTGGCGGATCTGGCTTTCGGCGTGGGCCGGTTGGAGAGCTCCTGGAGGTCCTGGGCCAAGGCCCCCGGGTATCTCCGCCGCTGTTCCGGATAGATTTCTTCCACCACATGCGAGTAGAGGTCACAGTCCAGGCGATTGGCGTTCTCCAATTCTCGCCGGGCGCCCTCGTCCTGCAACAGCGTCTCCTTGATGTGATTGTCCCTGGCGACATTGCGCCTTCGATAGCCGATGTCGAGGGGATAGGCCGAAAACTGGGCCCGCCAGAGCAAGAGGGATTCGTCGAAGGCCTCCATGAGACCCACGAAGCGGATTCTCTCTTTCAGGATGCGCTTCGCAGCGGCGAGGTCTTCAACGCCCGCGAGCTTGCGGGTCATGAAGTTTCTCGAGCCGGGGAGGTGGATCCACTCCTCGAAACTGGAGGACTGGGCCATTTTCTGGACCTGGTACTGGTAGTGGGAGGCGCAACGCGCCAAGGGCTCGCGGACCATGGTCCAGTAATCCAAGCGGTCGCATTCGGCATCGAGGTCCGAGTAGGGCTTGACGAAATGCCCACTGATGCTCTCGACTCCCCCATTCCAGCGTCGAAGCAGGCGCAAGTCTTCGGCGCTGATGTAATCGGCACCGGGTCGTCGCCAGGTATCGGCGACGGCATGCCTGCCTCCGAAGGATTGTTGCAGAATGTCCAGCAGGGTGATCCCCGCGGTCTTCTCGATATGCACGAAGGCGAGCATGTTGGATCGCGAGGGAAGTGGGGAGAATTGGGAGCGCGACTTCTGAAGGACATGTTACATTCTAGTTTCCCTGCTGGGGCGAGTCAATCGCAGGTACGTCCCGGGGGTCGGTGGTGACTTGGAATCTGGATTGGTGAGGGAGGACCAGAGGATGCGATTGCTGCTAACCGGCGCACGCGGGATGATGGGCAGAGACCTTACGCAGCTGGCGGAGGCACAGGGACACGAAGTCTGGCCCACCGACGTGACGGCTCTCCGGCACGAACCGGAGGATCGAATCGATGTCACCCGAAGCGACGAGCTTCGGTCTGCGATCGCCGAATATTCTCCGGACGCCGTTCTTCACCTCGCCGCGTTGACCGATGTCGATGGCTGCGAGAAGAACCCTGCCCAAGCCTATCTTGTGAATACTCTGGGGACGGAGAACGTCGCGCGCGCATGTCGGGATGCCGATCTGACCATGCTCTACGTCTCCACCGGCAGTGTGTTTCCCGGTGACAAACCGACCCCCTATCACGAGTTCGATGATCCGCGCCCGATCAGTGCTTACAGCCGGAGCAAGTGGCAGGGAGAGGTGGCCGTTCGTCAGCAGGTGCACCGTCACTTCATCGTGCGCGCTGGTTGGATGTTCGGCGGCGGAGTCGAAGACAAGAAGTTCGTGGCCAAGATGATCGAACTTGCCAGAGATCGCGACATTCTGCGAGCGGTGGACGACAAGTTCGGATCCCCTACCTACACCCGAGACATCAGCCGCGTTTGCTTGGATCTGTTGGGATCGACGGAGTTCGGAACCTATCACGCCTCCAATCAAGGAATGTGCAGCCGATTCCAGATGGCCGAGGCCATCGTCGACTTTGCCGGTATCGAAGGTTGTGAGGTGCAGCCCTGCTCTTCGGCGGAATTCCCGTTGCCCGCGCCTCGCCCGCGTCTCGAAGCCATGGAGTGTCTCCGCCTGCGATTGGCCGGATTCGAGGTTCCGCGCCCTTGGCGAGAGTCGCTTCGAGAATACGTCCGGGGCTTGGTCGGTTCGCGAAGTCAGGACTGATCGGGTTCGGCACATGCCGCCGCAAAATCCGTGGCAATCCGATCCCAGTCGTATTCGGTCGTCACCCTCTCCAAGGCTCGGTGCCCCCACTGCTTTCGAAGATCTTCGTCGGCCAGCAAGGTGCGTAGATGAGATTGTAGGCCTTCCATGTCTCCTGGCTCGTACGACAGTCCCGCGTCTCCAATCGTCTCGAGGTTCTCGGGGATGCCTTGGACCACAACCGGACGTCCATAGCCCATCGCGGTCAGCAGGACGGGACTGGTGCCCTCGACCTCCGAAGGTTGAACGTAGACTGCGCATCCCTGCATCAGGCATCCGAAGGCCGCTCCGAACTGGTAGCCGGCAAAGATCACTCGGTCGTCGGCAGCCTCCCGGAGCTGGCGCACATAGGCATGGTCGTAGGGATTGTCGCCGACGATCACCAGACGATTCGGGGTGTCCAGAGACCGGAAAGCTCGGACGAGCGAATGGACGCCCTTCTCGGGGGTCAACCGCCCCACGAAGAGTACATATTGTTCCGGCTCGAGGCCCAGTTCGGAGAGAATGCGCTGGTCCTCGACTTGGTGGACCGTCGGCCCGTAGGGAATGAAGCGCGTTTGGCGCCCGAAGTGTTGGTGGTAGTAGGTCGCTGCGACCCGCGAGTCGACGATCACCTCATCTGCCAACCGGATCCCAAGGCGGGCGCAAGCCTTCAGGAAGAAGCGTGCGCCCCACCCCCATTTCGCTCGCTCCCACGCGGGACCGTCCACCCACCACACCGTGCGATACCCGGCCAGCCACAGGAGAGGGATGGCGGCCGCGGTGCCCACATCGCTCAGGACCACGACTCCGCGGCGACCGGTGACGATGAGATCGAAGGCAGACCCCAGAACGTGGACCAGGGAGTCGACTCCCTTCCACGGAACGGTCGCGAACGAGACCTGCTCGATTCCGGAGTAGTCTTCCACCCTTCGCTTCCACGACTCCGATCGGCCGTACACGGTCACCTGATGTCCCATGGCGACCAGTCGTTGACCGATTTCTTCCGTCGCGGTCTCGCGTCCTCCGTAGCGGGGCGGAAGACCCCGTGTTCCCAAGATGATCAGACGCATCGAATACTTTCTCGAGAAGACGGGGTGATCAGGTGCCGACCGGCCCTGACTATGCTACCATTTGTCATCAGATTCGCCGATCTTCCCGTGCTCGATCCAACTCCCACCTGACCCTCACTCATGACTATTCGTCTGCCGATTCTGAGACGTGAGCGCGGCGATCCGGGCCACGAACACCTATCGGCCACCGGTGGCGGAACCCTTAGCCGCTTCTTCGGCACAACCTTCCTGGTCCTGGTGGCGTCCTATCTGTTGACGAGTGTACTTCTCGAGCCGACCAAGAGAAACATCGAGATTCTCGCTGCGGCCCTCTTCGTGGGGATCGTCTTGGCCGCACACCCCCGCCGGGCCCTCGTGTTCACTCTCGTGGTGATTCCCTTCCCGGCCTACACATCAGTGGGCTCGACGAGCAACCTGCTGATCGTGGCGCTCGCGGCTCTGGTTCTGGTCAAGTCGCGAGAATTGAAGCTGACTTCGCCATTCGGGAACCGCAGACTCGACGTGCCCTTGGCAGGCTACTTCTTGATGGCGGTTCTCAGCCTCTACGAGGTACCGACGGACCATCTAGGGCAGGCCCTGACCAGGATCTTTTCGCTGTTCTCGGCGATCGCGCTCTATTACATCATCGTGCTGTTGGCCGACAATCGGCAGCGCTTCCTGCAGATTCTGCAGACTGTGGCCAACGTATCGGTCATGCTTTATGTCCTCGCTCTTCTGCAGTATCTAGCGCCGAATCGCAATATCCTGCCCGCCTTTTTCAAATTCTCTCGCGAAGTAGCCTCTTCCGAGGAAGTTCGGGAAGGTTATGTTCGGGTATTCGCGACCTTTCCAGGCTACGAGACTTTCGCCGAATACATTGTATTGACATTATTCTTGAACTACTTGCTCTATCGGTCGGCCTCCACTCTCAACGGACGCTTGCTTCGACTGGGAGTGCTTGGGCTCGGTATGGCTGCTCTCTTCGCCACCGGAACGCGGGCGGGCCTGATTCTCCTCTGCATTGGATGGTTGGGCCTCTTCGTCTACGGTCGCAATTCCATTCCCAGGGCCAGTCTGCTTCAGTTGTTGTTCTTGGGAGTGACCCTTTTCTACCTCTCCCTACCGTTCTTGGGCAACTACTATTCTCTCATGCTGGAGCGAATGGGCGAACTCTCCCAGGGCACTGGGGATTCCAGCGTGCAGGCCCGCTTCAAGGTTCTCGGGAGTGCGATGCAAGAGATCGCCAACAAGCCGATCTTCGGCCACGGTTTTGTTCAGATTCCCGGACGCTTTCGTGGGTGGGTGGGAATGAACATTCACAACCTCTATGCGACGATCGCCTATGAAGTCGGGATTCCTGCCTTGCTCTTCTTCGTGACCTTCTTGAGCGGGGTTTTCATCGGTGCGCAACGGTCGCTCCAATCGAAACACATCCCTCAAGACATGCGAATGACTCTGGCGTTCTTTCTTACCCTGATCACGATGTTCGTCTTCGATCAGCTCAAGATCGAATTCACTCGGGATCCCCTCACCATGCACACGACCTTTACCTTCTTGGGGCTGGCGGTCGCGGCCACGAATCTTGCCCGTCGCGAAGCGGGAGTCTGACCGACATCTGATCTTCCCTAGGCCCCGTCCGGGAAGAGCTTCGAAATCAAATCAGACGCGATGGTCGACCAGTGGTAGGCAGGAGAACGCTTCGCTGCGGCAGTCTGGATGGTGGCCAAGGTGCTGGGCTCTCGTTCGAGATCGAGGACCGCTTGGGCGAGGGCCGATGCTGAGCCGGGCGAGAAGTATGCTGCGCCGTCATCACCAGCTACTTCACGGATTGCCGGAAGATCACTTGCCAAGATAGGAATCTGTTGGACCAGGGCCTCGACGGACTTCATGGGGATGACCACACGCGTCAGCGGGAGGTCCGGCCGTGGGATGATGAAGAGATCGTGGTTTTCGTAGACTTCTGGCATCCGTGACCGAGCGACCCATCCCTCGAAGTGGACGTTTTGCATGGTCGAAGTCCATGTCACTTGATCGCTCGATGCTCCGACCACAGTGAGTTGCGTCTGCGACCCTTCGGTCGCGAGGATGTCCATGGCTTCCAACAGCGTTGGAAGACCCTGCCAACGATCCGCGCTTCCGACATAGAGCAGCCGCCGGAGCCGTGAGGGCTGCGGGCGAGGTGAGGTCGGTGGGTCGGCACCCACGGGGGCGATCAGGATCTTCGACCTCGGTACGCCGCTCTCGACGAGTTGATTGGCCATGGCAGGTCCGAGAGTCCGAACAATGTCGAAACGGGGACGGATCAACCGCTCGATCAGAGACTTCTGGGAGTGCCAGTGCTCGCTTCGACTGAGGCCGACTTCCAGTTCGACCAAGGAGGCCACATCATAGAGATGACGCAACCGGTGCCGGCGGGGCAGGAGCCTCGACCAGGGGGCGAGGCTCCAGATCGCGGTCGGCATCTCCCGCATCCAGAGCACATCGCCGTCCTGAGCGCAGTTGGCAATGTCGGCCTGCGCAGCCCGCCAACACGACACCTTTCTGAGCACCGCATTGCCACTGCGTTCGCCTGCTCTGATGGGGCGAAGGTATTGGGACGGATCGGAACCGGGAGGCAAGGACGCAACCCAATTCGCCCATTCCGGGCTCTCGAGTTCCCTGAGCCATGCATATGCTCGAACGTTCACGTGCTCTGCAAGGGCTCGAGCCAGAGAGAGGAGGTGGATGTGGAACCCCGCCGACGGCGGCGCCTGGAGGCCCTCGCATACCATGAATACCGTGGGTTTGGACATCAGGACACGTAGAAGAACGCATGGCTAGAGTTTCGAACGTGCGCTGTGCCCGACCCCTCGTGGGTCTGGACCACGCCCTTCGGGATCACGGTCGCAGACCATGGTAAAGCTGTCCAGACCGATCCGCCGCCGTGCGAGTCCACCGTGTTCGGAAGCCAGGAGTTGTGGTATCCTTGTCTCTTCCATGGCTTCCGCATGTCGACCCCACTTTCGGAGCCTTGATGTCTTCCCGCATCGACGAGCCAGGCCCTCACCCCGATGAAGACAGAGTTCCACGAAGCACGAGTGCCGGCACGATTCCCAGCGAGAGAGACCGGGTCGAACGATTCTTCCCCCTGCGCTCCCGGAGTCTCGTGAATGTCCTCCACCTTCCGCATCGCCTGCATCGCCGGCGCCCGTCCGAATTTCATGAAGATCGCCCCGATCATGCGCGCCCTGGCCCATTCGAAGGTCCTCGAAGGGGTTGTGATCCATACCGGTCAGCATTACGACAAGGCGATGTCGGACACCTTCTTCGGCGAACTCGGGATTCCTGAGCCCTTTCTGAACCTCGGAGTGGGCTCGGCAACCCACGGCCGCCAAACTGGTCAGATCATGATCACCTTCGAAGAGGCGATGGACACCATCGCTCCCGATTTGGTCCTGGTGGTCGGCGATGTCAATTCGACCATCGCGTGTGCGCTCGTGGCCAAGAAGCTGGGCATTCCCGTGGCTCATGTCGAAGCGGGCCTTCGGAGCTTCGACCGACAGATGCCCGAAGAGATCAATCGCGTGTTGACGGACCAGATCTCGGACCTGCTTTTCACCACTGAGGAGGCGGCTGCGGTCAATCTTGCGCGAGAGGGAATCGACGCGGCCCAGGTGCACTTTACGGGCAACACGATGATCGACACGCTGCATCACATGCTGCCGAAGCTGGATGCGGGCCCGGCCCTCGCAGAGGTCAGCCTCGACGCGGAATTCGGGTTGGTGACCTTCCACCGTCCCAGCAACGTCGATGAGCCCGCCACTCTTGGGCAGATCGCCGAGCTGCTGGTGGCGGAATCCCAGCGCATCCCCCTGGTCTTCCCCGTGCATCCGCGCACGCGTAATCGGCTGCACGAGAATGGGTTGTGGAAGTCTCTGCAAGTAGCTCCTGATCTGCACCTCCTGGGACCGCTCCCCTACACCCAGTTTCTCGGTCTCGTCCAGAAGAGTCGCTTCGTCCTCACGGATTCGGGCGGGATTCAGGAGGAGACCACCTGGCTGGGCATCCCCTGCCTCACCCAGCGGACTTCCACCGAGAGACCGTGCACCGTGGATGTGGGCACCAACACTTTGCTCGGAGAGGACTTCGGAGCGACCCACCGTGCCATCAGCTCGATTCTCGACGGCACCTACAAGTCGGGGAGCCGCCCTTCCAAGTGGGATGGCCGTTGCGCGGAACGCATTGTCGAAATCCTGGAGCAGGCTCTCCCGGACCTCTGTCCCCAGGTCTGAGCTCGGAGTCCGCTCATGAGAATCGCCTTCTTCGCCGACGCATTTCCTGACCTCTCGGTCACCTTCATCATCAGCCAAGTGGTCGGAATGCTCGAACGGGGCCACGACGTGGTCGTCTTTGCCCAGTCTCCAGGGCGTTCTGCCCCGGAACATCCGGACGTTCAACGTTGGGAACTCCGGTCGAGGACCCACTACATCGGACTCCCGGCCCGCAAGACCAGGCGACTGTGCCGCATCGCGGAGGCCCTTCTCCGTCATCCTCACCGGACGGCAGTTCTCCTTCGATCACTCTTTCCCCGGGGACCCCGATCGATTGCGGACTCCCTGCGACAATTCGCCGCGACAGAGGCATTCCTCGGCGGTCGGGCCTTCGACGTGATCCACTGTCACTTCGGACCCAATGGCAATCTCGCAGTCCGTCTGCGTGAGCAGGGACTGGTCCGCGGTCCCATTGTCACGACCTTCCATGGCTATGACATGAGGAACGGTGAGGCTTCCAATGGGGATTGCTACTCCCAACTGAGAGAGGGCGGTGACGCCTTTCTCTCGATCTCGGGGTACAACCGGGCCCTGCTCGAAAGCTGGGGCTTCGCCGCCGACCGGATTCACCACCATCCCATGGGCGTGGATCCCGATCGCTTCGCATTCCGGCCTCCACGTCCAGAACCGACGGGCTCCGTACGACTGTTGACGGTGGCAAATCTGGTCGAGGTCAAGGGCCACCGTCATCTGTTCGAAGCTCTCGCCATGCTCCACAAGGACTCCCCTGCGTTGGACCTGGAGTTGTCGTTGGTGGGCGAGGGCCCGGAGCGTTCCCGATTGGAAGGTCTGCTTCCCGACCTGGGTCTCGCCGAAAGCGTGCACTTTCTGGGAGGACGCGATCAGGAAGGGGTCCGCGCAGAGCTGTTGCAATCCGATGTCTTCGTTCTCCCGAGCCTGGCCGAAGCGACCCCCGTTGCGTTGATGGAAGCTCAGTGCGTAGGGCTGCCGGTGATTGCCACCCGGGTGGGCGCCGTTCACGAGGTCGTCGCAGAGGGCGCATCTGGACTCCTCGTGACCCCGGGAGACCCCACCGCTCTTGCGGCCGCCATCCGGGAGATGTGCTCCCAGCGGGATTCCTGGGAATCCATGGGCCGTGCAGGGCGCGCTCACGTCCAAGAACACTACGACATCCACCAACTATTGGATCGACTGGAGACGATCTACGAATCGGTCGCGACTGGAGCAATACAGTGAAGGTGGTTGGCGCCGCGGATGAAGCTCTCGGGAAACTCCCGCCCATCGTGCAATGTAGTGTTTGGGTGATGTCAGGCCTGCTTTGCCTCGAGCTCCTTCTCCGAGTCGCTCTCGTCAGTCCATCCGCCCAGGTCTTCGATCCGACCTATGGCTCTCGGACCCTTCCTCACGCACGAATCATTCAAAGCGACGAAGGCTACACCCGGGCGATCACGAACTCGGATGGTTATTTGGACGATGAGGCCACGCCAACCGCGTCGGGACGTCGAGTGTTGCTTGTCGGAGATTCTTATTCCGAAGCCAAGCAGGTGGCACCCTCTGCGGCTTTCCATAGGATTGCTGAGCAGTATGGGGCCGACATCGAGATCATCAACACTGCTCGTGGAGGATGGTATCAGCCGCATTATCTCCATTGGTTGGGGGAGAATGCGTCGAAGTACCACCCCGATCTCATTCTGATCCAGGTCAACGACGGTGATCTCCTCCAGTTCTCGACCGGAGAGAATTTTCGGTGGACTCGAGACGAACACTCAGCGTGGGCAATGCGCGTCCCCCATCCGATCCAACCCACGGGATCCTCATATCGACTACGGCAATGGATGATGCATCATTCGAGTCTCTTCACCTTTGCCTATCGCCGCGCGAAGATACTTCTCACCCAAGAGGAGCAGCGTCTGAAGCACAAGTTCGTAGGCGTGCCGGAGCCTTCTTCTTCGGACTCGTCGGATGCCGTCGAATGGATGCGCTCACTTCACGCTGAGTTTCTGCGTCTCGGGGTCCCCATCGTCTACTTGTACATTCCTCAGATCTCTTACGACAAGACCCCGGCGGAGCCCAAGTATCCGGATTCGTGGAGGATGTACCAAGAATTCGCGTCGGATACTGAAGTGGATCTCTTGGATGCGACCGAAGTCCTCTTGAATTCGTTTGCGGAGAGTGGTCAGCCTGGTCATGGGTTTCACAACTCCGTCATGGGAGGAGGTCACATGAATGCTCGTGGCCACCTGGCGGTTGGCCGCTTTTTGGCAACTGCCCTGCGGGAGCGCCTCCCATGATCTTTTCTTCGACCGAATTCTTTCTGTTCTTCGCGTGCATCATCGGAGCGCTGGCTCTCACATCGAGAGAAAGCGTTCGCCGGAACGTATTGCTGGTTGGGAGTTATGTCTTCTATGGGTGGTGGGATTGGCGCTTTTGCTTTCTGATTCTCTTCTCCACCGTACTGGATTACATCGTCGCGGGAAACATTCACGCGAGCTCATCTCCCAGGAAGCGAAAGCTGTTGTTGCTCTGCAGCATGGTGGCGAATCTGGGCCTGTTGGCAGTGTTCAAGTATGCGAACTTCATTCTGGGTTCTCTGGAACCCTTGTCGGGTGTGATCGGTTTCCATCCTCCGCATCTGTCCATCGTGCTTCCCATCGGGATCTCGTTCTACACATTCCAGACCATGAGTTACACGATCGACGTATATCGAGGCTCACTCCGCCCTGCGCGTTCCTTTCGTGACTTCGCTCTGTTCGTGGCCTTCTTTCCACAGCTCGTCGCGGGGCCGATCGTACGCGGTTCCGACTTCATTCCGCAGCTCGAACGCGAGCATCCTCTTGTGCCAGAGAATATCCGGAAGGGACTGGCCCAGTTCACGGTTGGATTCGTGAAGAAGATCTTGTTTGCAGACACCCTCGCAGTGTTTGTAGATCCGGTGTTCGCAACGCCGGAGGTCTATTCGAGCATGACCTGCTGGCTTGCGTTGGTGGCCTACGCTGGACAGATCTACTACGACTTCTCGGGATATAGTGAGATGGCGATCGGAGCCGGAAGGATTCTCGGGTACGAGCTTCCCACCAACTTCCGTCATCCCTACAACAGTCTGAGCATCACGGAGTTCTGGCGGCGGTGGCATATCAGTCTATCGGGGTGGCTGAGGGATTACCTCTACGTTCCTCTCGGGGGGAATCGGAAGGGCCCCGTACGGACCTACGCCAACCTCCTGACCACGATGCTATTGGGCGGTGCCTGGCACGGAGCGGCATGGAACTTCGTGGCATGGGGCGCGATGCACGGAGTTGGATTGGCCGTCCACAAGTTCTGGACCGCGAAACTTCGTCCGGACTCACTCTCCCGTTTCGACCTCTGGAGTCGACCCTTGTCGTGGGCCCTGACCTTCCTCTTCACGCTGTTTACCTGGGTGTTCTTTCGTGCCGCGAATTTCTCTGTAGCGTGGGCCTATTTCGGACGTCTGTTCCATCCCAACGCAGCAGGAATTCAGTGGTACTATGTTCAAGTGCTGACAGTGCTCACGATCGGAGCGGGGATTCACATCGCCGTTGCAGCACGTGGAGACCGTGACCTACGACTGGATTTCTCCGAGCCCATGCACGTGGCTCTGGCAATGGGTATGATCCTGATGATCCTCCTCTACGCACCTTTCGGCAGCAACCCCTTTATCTACTTTCAGTTCTGATGGTTCGCGTTCTTTCGCGAGAGGCTCGTTGCTACACAGTCTCCACAAAGCTCGCCCACGGCCCGCCTTGGAGAGCACTCCGAATCTCATCGTAGTTGGCGATCTTGGCCGAGAGTGCCTCGGGGTTCTGCCGCCGGAACATCGTGCGTGGAGCGCGCGGATGCAGGCTCAAGAAGTCGGTCACCCGGTCGAAGGTGGCCCCCGGGTTCTGCACCATCTCCTCGTAGGTCACCGCCAGCAGCGGTCGTTGGGAGAATCGCTCCCGTCCTTGGCGCTCCCAGGCCACGGTCTTTTCGAAGTCCTGGAGGATTTCGGGGACGGAGAGGTGCACCTGGGCTTTGGGTGAGGGTCGCGCATGTCCTGCGTCGATCCAGGTATTGGTGGTCTCGGCCAGCTTGCGCGACACCACGACCTCCAGCAGGTTCAGCCTGCGCAGCTGGATGACGCGGAGCTCGGGAACGGTCAGGAGCTGTCTCCACACCTCGCCACTGTCATCGTCGACGGGATGGTAGTAGAAGATCTTGAAGCCCTTGGCCCTCAGATGGATCGACTGGGGACCGAAGGCGCGATCGATGACCCCCGCGACGGACCGGTCCCCCAGACGTCCCAGAATCTCGCCCTCCACATAGGCGCGGGGGTGAGAATTCAGGTAGGATGCCAGGAGATTCGATCCAGACCGGGATCGGGAGAGAATGATGAAGGGCACGAAGTTCGGACCTCGCAGGAGGGCCGGAGCCCGCCGGGCCACGAAGTTCCACCACCGACGCGGTCGCAGAACCGAGTCTGGCCACCGAATGCTCACTCGGTCCCCACTTCCGGCGAAGACCCCACCCCGGAGTCGATGGCTCCCAGGGCCTCCAAGAGCGCCCGATAGGAGTCCCGGTGAGCGACTTTGGAGTAATGCCTCTGGGCCAGACCCGCGTGGCGCGATCGGGCCTGGAGGTCGAGAGGCGCGAGCACCGGTCGGGTACCTGCACTCGAGACCACGAAGCCACATCGATGCTCTTGGACGAAGCGACTGCAATCGCCCACATTCTCGGAGACGAGGACTCCGAGTCCCGCCTGCAGGTACTCGCCGAACTTCGTGGGCGAGGAGACGCGGTTGGTCACCTTCGATTCTCGCAACAGCAGCCCGTAGTCACAGGCCGCAAGATGGTGCGGCACCCGCCCGGGCTCCACCCACCGGCGAACCACCCTCGAAGGAAAGGCCCGATCGACCTCCAGGGTCCTGGCTTCGGGCGGGGTGAGCATGAGCAGCGCGATCCGAGGGTCACTCTGCATGGATTCCACGACGAAGCGATCCAGGAGATCGAAGGATTGCCACTGAGCGCTGGACCCCGCGTAGACGAGGACGATCTGTTCGTCCTCGAAGCCCAATTCCTTGCGCAGCGGATCACAGCGCCCGCTCACCTTCGGAGAAGGAGCGACCACCGTGCAGGGAACGATCCGATGTGCGGAGCCCTCGTAGGCGTATTCTCGACGCCAGTATTCGACCAATGGGCCCGATACTGCGATGCGGAAGTCAGAACGACGCACCGAGTCGCCTTCGAGCTCGCCGATCTCTTGGGAGGAGAAGACCCCGCGGCCCTCTCCGTCGTACTCCGCGCACTCCGCAGCCCGCGCTGACCGCCCATCGAAGGCCACCGTATCGAGGATCCCCTCCTCGCGCAGGGTCAGTCCGAGCTGGGTGGCGAATTCGGATCGTCCGATGAGACATCGGGCATCCAGTCGTCGCGTGATCTGTCGCAACAGGTGGCGATTCATCCGCCAATTGCGCACGCCGGGAACCATGGGCAGCACCAGGACCTCGGGATCCGCAGACCGGAAGGCAGAACGAGCAGGCCAGAATCGCCGGCCCGAAACAATCGCCACGACCTTCACCGGCACCCCGAATTCTCTGCGCAAGAACGAACAGACGTCCAGAACCTGGCTTCGGTAAATGCCATTGAGTTCGTTGGTGAAGGTCAGATAGAGGATCATAGCCGATCTCTGCCGCGGGGAGAGCCTACCGGTCTCGACGCCGGTGACGGTAGTAGGCAGCTTCGACCAGTCTACCCAGTTCCGCGAAGCTCTTGTAGCGGTAGATGTATTCGCGCCCGTTCTCGCCGAGGGCCCGGGCCCGGCCAAGATCCTGGCAGAGCCGATCGACTGCCTCGACGAAGTCCTCCACCGTGTTCTCCTCGACCACCGTCCCACAATTGGCGTCGCGCACGAGCTGACGGGCTTCGGGCAGCGGAGAGGTCACCGTGGCCATGCCACTGGCCATGTACTCCGCCACCTTCAGCGGAGACGACACCCGATAGACCGCCCGGGGAACGTCGATGTCGATGGGAAAGATCCCCACGTCGGCCCCTGCGAGATAGGCAGGCACCTCCTCGTGGGGCACGGTCCCGAAGTGAAGCAGAGCCTCCCCCAGACCGAGGTCGCGGATCCGCTGTTGGGTCGACTCCATGTCCTTTCCCAGAATCATGAATCGGATCTCGGGATTTCGGCGATGGAGTTCGGAGAGAATGTCGCAGAAGAAGTCGATGTTTCGGGCGGCACCGAGGCTGCCGATGTAAGCCACCAGAGGGTGATCTGCTACTTTCAACCGCTCCCGGGCTCGTTGGCGCTCGCCTGCGGCCTCCCGGAACTCCGGCCCGACCCCGACGGGGAAGACGTGCATCCGCTCGGCGCGCACCCCCTTGGCCAGATAGCGTTCTCGCATGTCCTCGGAAAGGACGAAGACGATGTCTGCACGCCGGATCAACCAGTCCCGCAGGCGAATGAGCAAATGCCACTCGAGACGTTTCAGCCGCACCCGCAGCTCTCCTGCCCCGTCGGTTCGGTTGAGGTGTCCCTCGGGGTGAGGAAAATCCAGCTGGAAACCGAAGGGGATCCCGCGCAGACGGGCGCAGGCCCAGGCCAGGAATCCCAACTCGACGAGATCACGGGCTTGGATCACGTCGTAGGACCCACGCCCCGATTCCTTCCACACTCGAATCCAATTCCCCCATCGATCGATGCGGCGGAGCAGCGCATGCCGAAGGCGGCGCAGGATGCGGTTGCCTCCCCCACCCCCGACTCGGTAGGGAAAGAGAAGCGTGGTGAGGCCTTTCGAGTTCTCTCGTCGGGCCCGGGGCAGCCCCGCCGGACCTCGCTCGAACCAAACAACTTCGTGGCCACGGCGGGGGAGTTCCTCGCGGTAGACGGCTCGGGCGGTCGGATAGCTGTCCCAATGAAGGACCAGGAGTCGCAAGCGCTCCCCCTGGACCGTCGTCGCGGCTTCTGCGTCCTCACGACGGTACCAGGGCGGTGCAGGCCCGATCGTCGAAGGCTGGCCGGGCTCAGACCACATGGGCTTTCCTCACCTGCACTCGCCGGCAGAGTTCTCCGATGGCCCGGCGTTCGGCGGACTGCAGGAGGACGGCGAACAACAGGATGGCAAAGATCACCAGCGCGAGAGCTTTCAACCCCAGTGTGGGCCACATGGGGAACTCGGTGACAGCGAAGAACCACAGAATGCCTCCGGCCGCGGCCATGGCGCTGACCATGGCCGTCCACGGCAACGCGAGCGGGAAGACCCTACGAGCGCGCCACACATACCCGGCCAAATAGATCAGCGCCGAACCGGCCAATGCTACGACCAGCCCTTTGGCCTCATAACGAGGCAACAGCAACGCCCCCATGGCCAGGAACACTCCGATGCGCAGGAGATTCAGATAGGTCGCCCAACGTACCTGATCGCGGGTGTAGAGGATGGTGCTCAAGATGATGGTCAACCCGTCCACCGCAAAATAGATTGCGATGCCAGGGATGAGCACGGCGGCTGGAACGAACTCCGGGGTCGCGAGGACGGTCAGGACTTCCCGTGCGAAGAGGGCAAGGGTGAGACCCAGGAGCATCATGAGTCCGAAGAATCCCTTGAAGGCGACTTCGTAGAGGCGTTGTTCATCGGCTGCCCCCTCATTCTGATAGGCGAAAGGATTCCACGCCAGGTTGAAGGAACCCACGAAGACCTTCATCACATTGCTCAGACGAAAGGCGATCCCGAAGAGCCCCACCGCGGAAAGAGGCGCCACCGCGGCGAGCATGTACTGAGGCAGCACATTCATCAAGGTCCGGATGATCAGGCCCGGATGACCCGGAAGCGCGAAGCGAAGCACTCGATGGACCGGCCCCCATCGTAGCGGCAGAGTCCATTCCGACCTTGCGGTCAGGACGAGTCCCACCGCCAGGAGGGTGAGCGAAAGCAGCTTCGCGTAGAACACACCTTCGATTCCCGTTCCCCGACTGACCACGAAGTAGTAGGTCACGGCCGGGGTGAGGACCACGCGGATCACATTGAAGACCGAGAAGACCACCGCTCGGCGGCGCAGGCGCAGGAGAAGCAAGGAGTAGTCCCAGATCGTCTCCATGGGCATGCAGAGGGCCAGAGCCACGACCCCGCGCCGCAATCCCGGCACATCCGACTGCAGTGCCCGGGTAATGAAGTCGGAAGAGAGGGCCACGCCCGTCGCGAGGACGCAGGCCAGCAGGAAGAGAAAGGCCGCGCAGGAGGTGACCATGCGGCGTCGGGAGCCGCCTTCTTCCTGATAGTAGAAGCGCTGCAATCCCGAGGGGATCCCTACCTTCATGGTGATGAGCACGAACATGTAACTGATGCTGAGTAGATCAATGGCTCCATAGTCACCGGTATTGAAGACCCGAGTGAGAATGGGCAGCATGACCAATCCGACGATGCGTCCGAGCGTATTGCCCAGACCGTAGAGCATCGCATCCCGCGAGAATCCCGCGATCTTCTCTCGCGACATCAGACCTTCCACTCCCGAATGGAGGAGGCTTCACGATCAGGCCAAGGCTGAGGGAAGAACCTCATCTTGCGCTCCCGCCACCGCTGACGGTAGTAGAAGAGAGGTCGTCGAATGGTCCCAGAATCCGCCGGCATCGGGCCGGTCGATTTCCGAATGTCCCGAGCGCCCAGTTCGCCGAGAATCGCCTGGAGCTCTGGGCGGCACCGAAAGTCTTGCTCGATGGAGGGCATGGCTTCGACATAGTCGGCTCCGAATTCCTCGATGTAGATTCGAGGCGACGGGGCGTGCATCTGTTGACGGGGACCGAAGGAACCGAAGAGTTGGTGATGAGTCTTGCGCCAGAACTCCGCCTTGGCCGGGAAGTGGGGAATCCCCATGCGCTCACAGAGAAGGGCCAGGCCTTCGTCGATATTGCGGACCAACCAATCGTAGTTGACCGCGATGAAGGGGATCCGCGCGTCGAGAGCGTGCGCATAGTAGCGATAGTGGCCCGCGGTGATCGAGAGATCCTTTTGTCCGCGCTTCCAATGGGAGTGATGAAGGGAAACCGGATCCTTGTAGAGAAAGACGTTGTGGACCTCGAAGTCTCCCGAGGCGAGAAGGCGTCGGTTCTGATCGATGACCCAGGTGAGTTTCTTGGAAGAATCTGCAATGAACTCCACGGACTGCGTTTCGACCACGGCCCGGTAGAGTTCGTCCTCGGGGACGTGCTTCAGCTCCTCCCATACCGGACAGGGGTAGGTGCCGCAACCGCATTTGATATCGAAATGATGGGTTCTCCAGGGACGAAACCAGCTCGACACCTCGCCCAGGGAGAATCCCTTGGGATCGTGCCCCAGCATGAGATCGACCATCGTCGATCCACATCGGGCAGTGCCGTTGACGAAGATGACTTTCTTCACTGCTCTGCCAGTCTTCCCACCGTGGCTCGCATCAAGTGGTGCAGATCCCGAATGTGGCGCAGTTCTTCGGAGGGCGACCACAGACCCAGCACCACCGCTTCTGCCCCCACCGCATCGGGATGGTATCCGTGCATTGCAGACCTCAGCTGTCGACCCCGGTAGCTGGGAACGAGCTGCAGACCTTCGTTCAAGAGGAAGATCTCCTCGCCGCTGCGCCCTCCGAGTGGATTCCACCCGAGTTCGCGCAGCTCCTCCGGGGGTACGCGTCGTCCGTCCGTTCGTTCGTCGAGGAAGGCGCCCAGCTCTTCGCGCAGGCCGGAGTCCTCGAACCAGAACCGCGCCATCGTGGGATCGTAGAAGGCCAGGTAGTCGCGCCCATTTCGTCCGAAAGCATCTTCGACTTGGGACAGGAGGTCTACCCCTCCGTGGACATCGCTGCTC
>JAJRXK010000035.1 GCA_024276305.1 Candidatus Krumholzibacteriota bacterium | reverse complement strand
TCGTACAGAGCCTGCTTTCGACCTGCCGGCTGCACGGCGTGCATCCGTACACCTACCTGGTCGATGTGCTACAGCGGGTAGCGACGCACCCGGCGAGCAAAGCACACCTGCTCACGCCGCGGTATTGGAAAGACAACTACGCCAACGATCCGATACGCTCGGCCATCGATTGAACGGGCGTCTAGCGGCGATCGTCAAGGCTCCGCAGATTGAACGCTTACGACTGCGCGGGTCGGGAGATTATTGGATGGCGCTTGTCCCGCAGTGCGAAGGCGCAGACCCGCTTCCAATCCCAGATCTAGATCAACACCTTGTCCACTCTGTCGTTCCTGACTGCAGCGACCCATCGGCCGTCCGTCCATTCCAATGTCCGGCGAGTCTCTGCGCATCTACCGATAACTCTAAGAGAATCGTCCCTATCAGACCCTTTGTCGGATACAAATCGTCTTCATATGTGGCCACTGCGATCCTCGACGAGTCAATTCTGCCGGACAGCGAGTACGAACCTGCAGGACTGCGTCCACTTCCTTCGAACGCGTTGTTCTTGCCCCACCTTGAGATCTCGATGAGGTCTTCCACGTAGAGATCGCCGTCGATGAACCACTTGGCTTGCCATGCACCGAGAATATCTGGCGTGTCGTGTTGCGAGCGGTGGCGCTTCGAAATGATGCTCGGGGCCCACAAGACCCCCAACACCGCGGCAAGAAGAGTCATGCCCCCCGTAATCAGTGCAGCGATAATCGTCGGATCCATATCTGTGCCTTCACAAAGAAAAGTTCCTCGACCCTGCCTCCGGCGCTATCCGCCCCCCCAACCAACACGGCCGCCCCGAGGCGGCCGCGTCCGAAGATCGAAGGTCGAAGGACCGCCCTCGAGCGGGGGCCACTTCCGAAGAAACTAGCTGCTGGTGGCAACCTGCTTCTTGTCGGTGGGGCGGGACGTCGTCGATGCGGTGGGGCTCTTGGCGGCGGACTTGTTGCCCATGGAGCAATTGCCCTCGAAGAAGACGCCCTCGTCGATCACCAGGCGACGGGTGCGAATGTCGCCCTCGACGTGGCTGCCGCTCTGGAGCTCGATCTTGTTCTCGGCGCTGATGTTTCCGGAGACCTTGCCGCCGATGATGGCGTTCTTGACCTTGATCTCTCCCTCGACCACGCCGGTCTTTCCCACCACGAGCTGCTCGGGAGTCGAGATGCTTCCCTCGAAGTGGCCTTCGACCCGGAAGATTCCCTGGATCTCGATCTGACCCTTGAAGTGACAGCCTTGCGCGAGAATCGAGGTGCTGCGGTTGTCCCCACCGACGCTGGGCGTGGACACGTCGCTATCCTTACCGAACATGTTCTGCATCCTCCTCCGGTCCCGCATGGGGGTTACCGGGAGCTGAGATATCGTCGAGGATCGGCGGGGATTCCATCGACTCGGATTTCGAAGTATAGGGCAAGTTTTGCGTCTCGGCTCCCCCGAACTCCCTTGGCCCTCCCCAGGGGAGCGCCTTTTTCCAGGGCCTGGCCCAGGGCGACCCTCACCTCGTCCATTCCGCAATAATAGCTCTGAAAGCCATATCCGTGGTCCAGGACCAGGTAGGTGTCCCCGTCGGCGGTCTCCCCCACATCGACGACCCGGCCCCCTCCGGCGGCGACGACCTCGGCGGTCGGCACCAGGGCCAGGCTCAGCCCGGGATGCGGAGGTCGATCTCCGTCGGCCTGGGGAATGTACTCGCGCAGCACCGCCCCGGGCAGCGGCCAGAGGGTGGGGGCGAAGGGCTGACGCGCCGCGTCGGCGAAGACCTCGCGCAGCCGCGAGGGATCGGCGAAGGGATCCGCCCCCTCGGTGGCGGACCGCGCGGTGAGCGGCTCCATCTCCCGCAGATCGGCCTCTTCTCCGGTTCCGAGCATCGCCAGAACCTGGGCCCGCAGGGCGTTGAGATCCTCGACCATCTTGGCCAATTCCTGCACCGACTCCACCTCGCGCAGGAGCTCGCGATTCTCCTGTTCGAGGTTGGGAACCCGGCGGGCGCTCTCGAGAACCCGGGCGTAGGTGATCACGAAGCCCAGCACCACGGTGAGGAGCACGGCCACGACGGTCGCGGCGGCCACCACCGTGACCTTGGTCACCCGGAACTGCCGGGTCCCGGAGTGGTCGGAGGGCACGATGATGACGCTGTAGCTCTTGGTCGGTCTCATGATCCCCACTCCCCTCAGAGCTGGGAGGAGATGCCCATCCTCTCCAGGACCCGCTCGAGTTCTTCATTCGAGAAGAACTCGATCTCGATGCGACCCCGCTGGCCCCGGCGCCGAATCCGGCACGGTCCACCGAGGTGGTGCTGAAGCCGGGTCTCGAATTCGCGCAGGGCGGTGGCTTCGGGGTCGGTGGCCACGGGCGGAGACTTCTTCGCCCCGGTGGACGATGACGACCCAACCTGCGAGTGGCGAATCCTCTCCTCCAACGCCCGGACACTCAACCCTTTCCTCTCGACCTCCCGGGCCAGGCGCAAGCGCCGCTTGGGATCTTCCACCCCCAACAGTGCCCGGGCGTGCCCCATGGAGAGCTCTCCGGCCACCACTCGATCCTGGATGGATCGCTCCAAACCCAGCAAACGCAGAGAGTTGCTGACCGAACTGCGACTTTTGCCGAGCATCGCCGCAAGTTCTTGGTGCGTCGCACCATAGTGCTCCATGATCTTCTGGTAGGCCTCGGCCTCCTCGATGGCATTGAGGTCCTCTCGCTGGATATTCTCCAGCAGGGCGACCTTCATGCTCTCGGCCTCTTCCATGGTGCAGACCAGGGCCGGGATCTCCTCCAGGCCGGCCAGCTGCGCGGCCCGCAGCCGGCGCTCGCCAGCCACCAGCTCGTAGGCCTTCCCCTTCTTGCGAACCAGGACCGGCTGCAGCACTCCATTCTGCTCGATGGAATCCGCTAGGCCCCGTAACGCATTGTCATCCATATGCTTACGTGGCTGATGGGGATTTGGCACCAACTCTCCCACCGCCAGCATCACCGCCCGCCGCCCGGCCAGCAGAGTGCCCTCGCCGGAGGGCGTCGACGACGAGCCACCCTCTCGATGGGAGGGATCGATGGAGATGGCGGGGTTGCCCCCGAGGAGGGCGCCCAGGCCCTTACCCAATGCGCGCTTGGTCATGCGACAACACCTCCGATGCGAGTTCGAGATAGGCCACGGCCCCTCGGCTCTGGGCGTCGTGGAGAATCACCGGGCGCCCGAAGGAGGGGCTCTCTCCCAGGGTCACATTCCGCGGAATCACCGTCTTGTAGACCTTGTCGCCGAAATATTCCTTGGCCTCTTCGGCCACCTGGCGGCTGAGGCGCAGGCGCTGATCGAACATCGTCAGCAACACCCCCTCGAGGCGCAGGTCGGGATTCAGTCGTTGCTGCACGAGGTGAATGGTGTTCAGAAGCTGGCTAAGTCCTTCCAGGGCATAGTATTCGCACTGAATGGGCACCAATACGGATTGGGCCGCCACCAGGGCGTTGACGGTCAGTAACCCCAGACTCGGCGGCGTATCCATCAGGATGTAGTCGTAGTCCTCCACGGCCGGAGCCAAGGCCTTGGCCAACCGGTACTCCCGCTCCCCCAGGTCCACCAGCTCCACTTCGGCGCCGGCCAGACGGGGATCGGCCGGAATCACCCGCAGGGTGGGCAGTTCGGTGGCCAGAGCCACTCTTTGGATCGTGGTCTGTCCCAGAATCAGCTCGTAGACGGTATTGTCTTGCAAGCTCTTGTCGATGCCCAGCCCACTACTGGCATTGCCCTGAGGGTCGAAGTCCACGATGAGGACCCTCTGCTCTGCGGCGGCCAGGCTGGCGCCCAGATTCACGGTGGTGGTGGTCTTCCCCACCCCGCCCTTCTGGTTGGAAACGGCGATGATGCGTCCCATTCTTCCTCCCATCGAATCGCGCAGGAAGCGTTCGTGCCGTGCAATAGATCACGCCGCGGCCCCAACAATCAAGGACTTCGGCCCCAAAATGTGGGGATGCGATGGGGACGGGTGCCGCAACCGGCGGCTCTGGTAGGAGTTGGAGTGGGGACAGTTGGCCGGGCTTCGGGGGTGGTTCCACGTGGAACATCCCCGCCGCGCCCGCGATCCGGCCGCCGCGGCCCGGCAACGACCCCGTCGAAGGGGCCTCGAAGTCGGACCCGGACGCCGACCCCGCTACTCGCCCCGCCGCTCTTCCGATGTTCCACGTGGAACAT
>JAJRXK010000034.1 GCA_024276305.1 Candidatus Krumholzibacteriota bacterium | reverse complement strand
TCGGTCGGACCGATCCCCAACGACGGAGGTGACCCCCGGGGAACCTTCGTTCAGCTCCGGATCGCCGTTGGGAGCCATGGCGGTCCGGAGCGCTCTGCTGCGCGGCAGGAAGGAATCTTTCCTCGCGCGATGAGATCCTAAGACGGGCGGTCCTCAATGAGATCCCCCGGGGCTGTGGGCTGTGCTAGGATGAGCTCTCCACTCGTCGGCCCAGAGGGTGTGCGAAGGCGAGGGTGATTGGGTTGCAGCCCCTGCGGAGGTCATGGTGACGCACAGATGGGCATTGGCGATACTCGTGGTGGCATCCCTGCTCGTTCTCGGCGGCGTGCTGTTCGTCGATGACCCCTTCCACCACGGAGACCTCGCCCGCGGATACTTCGCGGCGGGTGAGTTCGTGATGGGAGTCATCGCGGCGGGTGAATTCTCTCTGGGAATCTACAGCAGTGGGATCTTTTCCTGCGGGATCGTGTCGTCCGGAGTGTTCTCGATCGGGGTCTTCAGCGCCGGTATTTTCTCTCTGGGCCTGTTCCCCGTGGGACTTTTCCCCGCCGGATGGATCTTGTGGGGACTCAGCGCGTCCCGGCGCAAGAGTTCCGGCTCCGAGGACGATTCGCCGCCTGAGCGATTCCGGAATGATTGACGTGGATGGCCACGTGACCGAGATCGACCTTCTCGATTGTCGATTCGAGATCGACGGTCCGGGACCATGGATCTCCGAGAAGCTGCGGCAGATGTTCTCGGGGCCACGTCCGGATTCCCAGATGACCTCCTTTCGCTCCCCGCGGATCGCTCTGGAGATCGCTCGGCCCACCCCCACTGCGGCGTCATGGGATGGTTGGCGCGTGGTTTGCGACGATGAGCGCATCGGCGAAGTCGTGGACGAGGCCGACCTGGCGCGGATTGCGGGATGTCTGACC
The DNA here is from genome assembly GCA_024276305.1 of Candidatus Krumholzibacteriota bacterium. Taxonomy (GTDB): domain Bacteria; phylum Krumholzibacteriota; class Krumholzibacteriia; order JAJRXK01; family JAJRXK01; genus JAJRXK01. Next base: position 57,667 of record JAJRXK010000034.1, on the reverse strand, counting down.
AACTGGGCGGTGAGTGTCTCGGAGAGATTCCTCGTCCTGCATGGAGCTTGTGTCCGAAAGGGATCGACGACGCTCATGCTCCTGGGCGATACGCATGCGGGCAAGAGTACCAGTTCTGCGCTCTTGCTTCAGCATGGCTGGGAGCTCTACTCCGACGAAGTCATCGCGATTCAGGTCGAGACAGGCCAGATTCACCCATATCCGCGCCGCCTCTTTCTCCGGGATGGTTCGGTATCCGCGCTGAGAATCGACACTTCATCGGCTCTGAGGATCGGGCGACGGTCGTGGGCGCTTTTGCCGCCAAGCCTGAGGTCGAAATGGACGGAAGTCGCGACCACGCCGACAACGCTGATCGAATTGAGCTTCGATCCCGCTGCGCCGACCCGCTTGAAGAATGCGAGTGTTGGGGATGCCCACCGGGCGATCGTTTCGGGGAGTGCCCGAAGTGCGATCGACTCGCAATTGGCCTTCGAGCTGGGCTGTAACGTGGCCGAATCGGTGCGATCCTATTGGCTGCGCTATGCCAATAGCACCGGATTCCTGCGAGCGGTGGACGAAGTCGTGGGGTGAACTCCGGGCGAAGGTTGGGCGAACAGGCTCCGAGCTTGATCCCGACACGATGTTCTGCTACAGTTCTTCGGCTGACAAGACAGTGCTCTCTGCGGCCTTGAACGCAACTCCTGCCCGCCCACTCCTTCGCGCTTTCGGAGAGCTGGTTTTCCCACTCCGCAATGCAATGGTCAACGCAACCTGCGATGACTCAAAGGAGGTAGTACACGATGAGCAAGGAACCTCGCTCTCCCGAGACGCCCGAAGAGCCACGTCAAGGTGCTCCGACCGGAGACTCCCGACGCTCGTTCATCAAGAAGACAGTTGCCATCAGCGGCGCGGCGCTGCTCTATCTCACACCTTCGGTGAAGGTATACGCCGGACAGTCCAAGTTGTCGCCGGGCGGATCGGTCTTCAACATCTCTCTGCCCGCGAGTTATCAGATGTCGGGCGGAACGCCGTTCGTCTTGAACTTCGCAGTGTCGGGTGGCCCGACGATTCCGGTCGAGTTCGGCGTGTCCGGCGTGATCGATCTTCTGCCCACGGCTACTGCGAATGTGGCCACCGTCCAGATGGCGGGCGTGATGCAGTCACTCAGCTCGGATCCTCTCGGTCCGGCGGGGATCTCCTGTGGTCAACTCACGGCGGAGATCTTCACTGGTACCACTGTTGGCACCTTGGATCTTCATACGGGTGTGTACACCGCTGCAGCTCAGGTTCCCATGGAACTCCGTTCGACTGCTTGCGCGACGAGCACTGGGAGCGCTGGGCTGTCAGGAGGAAGGGCTGCCGAGCAGACCACGGGAGACAAATGTGTGATCCGAGATGTCGACATCGCGCTTTCCGTGATGCCCCAAGGGAATCCCATCGACATCAGCGGGCTGTTCATCTCTGATCTTCGCCCCGCTCTGGCGCGGCGCTAGGCCCTCATTTCAAGAGCCCATGAGCCAACGCCCCTACGGGGGCGTTGGCCAACCACATCCTGTTCCATGCCCAATCCTCAGTACAAGACGACCGAGAACGTACTCGCCCGTGAACTCGGGGACGAATTGGTGATCTATCTCCGCAGTTCCGGCGCGAGCGTTCACCTCAACACTTCCGCGGCCGTGATCTGGTACTCGTGCGAGGGAGGCCAGACGCGCGACAAGATCTTGGAGGCGCTCGTCGAGACCTATCCTTCGGTCCAAGCGGATCGCCTGAACAGGGAACTCGATGCGACTCTCGAGCAGCTTCAGAGTGCCGGAGTGATCGAGGTGCTGCCGTGAGCCAGGGTATCGAGGGACGTTACGGATTCCGCTTCCTGCACCAGAGCTTCGAGGTCGTTTGCGACGACACGAGTCTGCTCGATCGCGTGCGCGAACTGTTCTGGGACGAGAGCGACGATGTCGACGCGACAGGGGACCACGTCTATGAAGCTTCCGTCGATCGGCGCATGCATGACGGACGACGACATGTCTTGTGCCTTGGAGAGCGCCTGGTCCGAGTGACGGCCTTCTTGCCGTCGATTCTGGAGGGATTGGAACAGGACATTCTGAGCCGGTCTCTCCGCTGCTTGTCCGATGGCTTGTGGCTCAACGCATCGTCGGTGGTTGTCGAGAATCGTGCCACTCTTCTGATCGGTGGAGACTACGATCGTAGGTCTCAGCTGCTGTTGGAGCTCTGTCGCCGAGGTGCAGAGTATGCGAGTGATCGCTACGCCTGGATCGAGGGCCCTTCCCTGCGGCTTGCCATGATGGCCAAGGCGGTAGGAGTCGAAAGCAGCAAGCACCCGCTCTTGCAGCCGTCGAGCATTGGCCAACCCCATCGAGAACCTGACCGGAAAACCGTTCGATTCCGTCGTCCCGCGCTCGTCCACCGGGATCGTGGTGGTCAGGGATGCTCGATCGACACGATCGTGATGGTGGGAGAGAGAGCTGCGACTCCCAGCGTTTCGCCGGTTCGGAGTGTGGCTCAGGCCTGTGCCATGATCCTGGCAGAGGCGCGACCCTCGGAAGACCTGCCGGATGTCGACTTTCTGTCGCGCTGCGAGGAGCTTGCTCGCCATGTTCGCGTGGTGTGTTTGTGCCCGTCGGATCGAGGCCGCACGGCTGCACTGCTTCTGACCGAACTTGGCCAACCCCGGACCGCCGAGAGTTCAGCGTGAGCGACGACCTGCGCTCGAACCCAGTGATGGATGCGGACGGGATTCGCCAGAGAATCCCTCTGCGTTATCCCCTCTTGCTGATTGATCGAGTGCTGTCCCGTGGTCCGGGGCGCTGTTCGGCGCTGAAGAATCTCACCCAGAGCGACCCCGTGTTTCTGGGGCACTACCCCGCCCGGGCCATCTATCCGGGATCGCTCCTGATGGAGGCGATGGCCCAGTGCGGGTACTTCATGGGACCCGCTGAAGGTGAGCCCGATCCTCTCGATCAGAACTACGACGAGAGCTACCTGCTTTCGGCCGAATGCACTTTCGTTCAACCGGCGACTCCGGGCGACACGATCCTGATGGAGGCTCGACTGGTGCGAAGAGATGGAGACCTGGTGCGTTACAAGGTGGACGCTTTCGTCGACGACCACCGAATCGCGACGGTTTCATTCCGAGCACTACTGCGAAGCAGCGATGATTCTCCGGTCGCGGAGGCCGAATCGCATGAATGAACCCTCCTTCGCGAATGCACCTTCGAATGATCTCGAAGGGAAGACGATCATCATCACGGGAGCGAGTCGAGGTATCGGTCGGGCGACGGCTCAGATGTGTATCGCCAGCGGGGCCAATGTCGTGGGGAACTACAGGAGTGACGACGAATCAGCCGAATCGCTTGCGCGTTCGGTGGGCGATCGTGCGGATCACTTGGTGCTTCTGCGCGGGAGCGTGACCGATCACGACGTGATCATCGCACTGGTGAATCAGGCGCGAGAGAAGTTTGGCCAGATCGATGGTTTGGTCAACAACGCTGGAGTCACGAGCGACATCTACCTCTCCATGATGCGAGATGAGCAATGGGATGAAGTCATGGATGTGAACGCCAGGGCCACCTTTCGACTCTGTCGTCGAGTCCTCAAACCCATGGCTGCCAAGCGACGAGGCTCGATCGTAAACCTGTCGTCGACCTCGGCGACGCGAGGACGCGCCGGTCAGGTGAACTACGCCGCATCCAAGGGTGCGGTGTTGGCCCTCACGAAGTCATTGGCGCACGAGGTCGGACGCTATGACATTCGCGTCAACGCTCTGGTTGTGGGTCTTATCGAGACCGACATGACGAAGCAGATTCCGCGCAGGATTCTCGACGATGTGGTTGCTCACACTGCTCTGGGACGTCTCGGACGGGCAGAGGAAGTGGCGAACCTCATTTGCTTTCTTCTGTCTGATCGTTCGTCGTTCATGACGGGGAGTTGCGTGGACATCACCGGCGGTCTGTAGTGCGATCATCGACGGTGCAGGTGAGGGCTACTCAGGAGAGATCATGGACATGGTGATTCGAATCGAGGAGATCAACTCCTACGTGGAGGCGAGACGATCGCTCACGAACGAGGTGAAGGAGTGCATCATCGATGCGTTGTTGCTGGAAGAAGCGCCTGAGCTCATCGGCAATGACGCGCCGCTCTTCGGATCCGGGCTGGGTCTGGACTCGGTGGATGCTCTGGGGCTTGCGGCGGGCATCGAGCAACGATTCGGAGTGGAAGTCGCAGATACCGAAATCAGCCTGTTCCGTTCGGTGAATGCGATCGTGGACTACATTCTGGAAAAGACCGAGGCATGGCCTGCGATTCGCGAAACGGCAGGCCGCCTTCGCGAAGCCATTGGCGTGGACGAGGCTCCGGAGAGCGGCGAACGCGAGCCGAATGCCTATCGTTCGGCCCGTCATGGATTGCTGGTCGGTCGGATGTCGCCCACCGAGAGAGTGAGCGTGTCGGGTCGAGATGCCCTGGATTGTCTGGCGCGATCGGTGACCGGGAATGTCAGTGAGCTGGCGGTGGGCGATCTTCTGCAGTCCCTCATGTTGGACGATGCGGGCAAGATTGCTGCGATCGTGTGGATCTACGCGCGGTCCTCGGACTACTTGGTATTGGGGGATGGCGACGTCGATCAGGGGATTGGCGATCTGCTGGAGTGTGGGAGGCAGGACGGGCAGGAGGTCGAATTGCGGTCCGAGACCGAGACCCATGACCTGCTCTCGGTATCGGGTCCTGAGGCTCAGGACTTCGTCACCGACTACTTCAGCTCGGATCTCTTGCGACTTGCCTACTGTCAGGGAATGGAGCTCGACCATGCGGGTGTGCAAGTGAGCATCTGCCGTTATGGGGACAGTGGCGAGTTCGACTTCCGAGTTCTGGGGCCACGGAATGCCATCGGCGCGCTGGAGGAGGAGATTGCGAAGAGCAGTATGGCTCGAACGATTCCTCCTTCCGAGAAGGAGCTGCGCCGAGTTCTCGCGATGGAAATGAAGTCACCGCGACGGGCCTTTCTGGACGAAGGATCCAGCCCCTTCTCGATTGGAGTGGAGTGGGCGGTGCAATTCTCGCGTGAGGATTTCCGAGGGCGCGACGCGCTCGAGGCCGAGAGGCGAGGCAGCGGCCGGCGAGCGATTCTTCTGACGTACTCCGATGGCTCGGTACTCCAACAAGGTGCGAGCATCGGGATTGGAGACCGAACGGTCGGGAAGGTGAAGTCTTCAGCCTACTCACCGACGTTGGGGCTCACCGTTTCCTGGGCCTATGTCGATCAGGAATACGCATGGCCCCTGGTTCCATTCTCGGTCGAGACCGAGGGGCAGGTGGTGGAGGCGTGGTCACGGTCCGCGCCTCTGTTCGTCACGCGCACGGTCACCGACAACCTCAATCTCTGATCCGGGATTCCGATAGGAGATCGATGGTCATGCGAATGCAACGAGTGGCGATTTGCTGTGCGGCGATGGTCACTCCTCTTGGTCACGACGTGGCTGCGGTGCTCGAAAAGGTTCGGCGAGGGGACAATGCATTCGAAGAGGTTCCGGGGCTGTCGTCAGAGGGATGCCGATCATCCCTTGCGGGTCGAGTGGATCTGGACGGAATTCGGCCATGGCTGCCCTCACGGCGTTTCCTGCGTCTGCCTCCGCACGATCAGATCTTCGCGGCGGTTGCCCAGCGCTGTTTGACCGATGCGGGGTTGATGGGCCGTCGACTCGAGGTCGATCCCGATCGGCTGGGGCTTTTTCTGGGCACGTCGCGCGGTCCGTTGGACTGTGTCGAAGCCATCTCGACCGCGATCTCGGAGGGACGTCCTCGCGAAGTCGACCCCTTGAAGTTTCAGCAAACTGTTCTCAACGCCCCGCTGGGACATTTTTCCATCCAACACAAGATCTCCGGGCCTTGCGTCACCTTCAGCAACGGAAATGTCTCGGCAGTTGGGGCACTCGATGCGGCCATCGCGTCCCTCGGCTTGGGTGAGATCGACTTCGCCCTGGTCGCAGGCGTCGATACTCTGTCACCCGGCTACTATCGAGCCATGTCCGACCTTCGTGTCCTTTCTCCGCAAGACGATTCTCCAGAAGGATCGAGACCGTTCGCGGTGGATCGCAACGGGGCCGTCGTATCCGAGGGGGCGGCGTGTGTTCTACTGAGGCGGAGCGAAGACCTGCCGGCATCGATGGAGAATGAAGTGCTCCGAGTGACAGGCGTGGGATTCGCCAATGACGGAGGAAGCTACTGGGGGAATGCGCCCGACGGGCAGGGCTTCGCTCTGGCGATCCGAGAAGCGCTGCGAGAGGCGGCGGCCGACGGCATGGGGGTGGCGACGGTGTGGGCGAGTGCGGCTGGAAACATGGAAGCAGATGCTGCGGAGGCCAAGGGTCTGGAGATCTGCTTCGGAGACCGGCTCTCATCGGTGGCGGTGTGGTGTCCGAAGGCTTCCTGGGGAGAGATGGGATCTGCGAGCGTGATCGCGTCCCTTGGATTGGTTCTCGAGGGTCATCGCAGGGGGGACGAACTCACTCCGCCGGGATGGAGTCCGGTCGATCCGATCTTCGAAAGCGGGCGATCGACCGGGGCTGGGGTCTGCGATGGGAGTCTGGTGATTCTGAATGAGTCCTCGAGAGGAGGACTGAATGCCGCGGTGGTGTTGAACCTTGGATCCTCGGGGGAGGGGGGGGAGTGAGGGCTCCCATGGGAATCGCATTCTGCTTCCCCGGCCAGGGATCGATCGAAGTAGGAATGGGGACCGCATTGCTGAAGCGTTGGCCCAGCGTGAAGCAGGTCTACCAAGAGGCCAGTGATCTGGCCGGAGTGGATCTCATCGATCTCGTCGGATCCGGAACTCTCGATCGACTGGTCCAGACCGACGTCGCTCACTTGGTGATCTTCACTCAGAGCATCGCGACCGCGAAGGTCCTGGAGGAACACGGCATGGTCCCTTCGGTGGTGAGCGGACACAGCCTAGGAGAGTGGACGGCGGCAGTCGTGTCGGGATCTCTGGGGTTTGCTGAGGGTCTGACGTTGGTGCGGGATCGCGGTCGTTGGTTGCGCGAGGACTGCGAACGCGAAGCGGGAGGAATGGTGGCGGTGAGTGGGCTCTCCCTGGACGAGTTGCAAGAGACTGGCCTTCACGAGAGCGGGTCCTCGAGTCTGGTGGCGAATGTCAATGGCCGTTGTTCGGTGGTCTTGTCCGGGGGAATCTCGGAACTTGCCACTCTTCGTCAGAAGCTCAAGGGAAGTGGCGCAGCGTTTCGACCCCTCGACGTTCACGGCGCATTTCATTCCCCGTTGATGAGAGTCGCTGCGGAGAAGTTCACCGCGCGCCTGGCGGGCATCGAATTCCGGATCCCCCGAATTCCCTGGGTGTCGTCCATGACCGGTGAACTGATGTCCGAACCCTCGCGAATCCATCGAAGGATGAAGGATCAGATCCTTCATCCCGTTCGCTGGGATCTGGTTCTGAAGGAGCTGGATCGACGTGGTTGCGGGGTGTTGGCGGAGGTTGGGCCCGGTAGGGTTCTGTCGGGACTCTCGCTGCGATGGCATCGGCGTTGGAAGGTTCATTGGACCGATCGGCCTGCGGCAGTCGAAAAGCTTCTGCGGGTGGAAGGAGCCTCCGGCGGCGAGTCCTCTCAGCTTGCGGAAGAAAGGCGCCATCCATGAGTCGCACTGAATTGCCGGGCCGCCGTCGGTCAGTGGCGGTCCGAGGAGTGGGGGTAGTGAGCGCCCTCGGAATGGATTCGCAGTCGATGTGCCAGGGCTTGCGCCATGGGCTCAATGGGGTCGGCCCCATCGATGCCTTCGATTGTCGCGAATTCCGAAGCCAATACGGAGGTCAGATTCGGGACGAGATCCCAGCCCCTGCGCTCGCGGCCGGGTTCCGTCGTCCGTTGGACCGCGCAACCCGAATGGTGTTGTGTGCGGCGGAAGAAGCTCTGGAGATGGCGGGCCTCTCCGAGGGGACGACATCCTTCGATCGAACGGCCATCGTACTGGGTACTTGCTCCGGCGGATTCTTGAGCGGATACCGCTACTATCGCGAACGGAGTCGGCGCCGCCGTGGACGAGCGAGCCTTCTCCTCGAACTTCCGATGCAAGCGTCGGCTGCCGCACTCGCTCACGCGATTGGGTCAAGGGGGGGGATTCACGTCGTTTCGAACGCGTGCGCATCGGGTGCGATCGCCATCGCGCGTGCGCGCGAGTTGCTGCTCAGCGGCCGCGTGGATCGAGTGATCGCTGGGGGTTTCGACGCCTTGACTCCCCTGAACGCGGGTGGGTTCGGGGCCATGAGGAATTCCTCGAAACTCAATCGCATTCGTCCCTTCGACCTTCGTCGCGACGGACTTCTACTGGGGGAAGCGGCGGCGGTCTTGATTCTGGATCGAGAGGACGAAGTCGATGCGTCGCCGCATTTGGCCTCGGTTGTGGGAACGGGGATCAGTTCCGACACCTATCACATCACGGCCCCGGACCCGACCGGATCCGGAGCCGCCCGCGCCATCGAGCTGGCACTCGAGGATGCGGGAGTGAGTCCGGAGGAGATCGACTATTTCAACGCCCACGGGACGGGGACACGTCACAACGATCGCACGGAGACCAATGCGATCAAGCGAGTCTTCGGAGATCATGCCCGAACTCTTCCGGTGAGTTCCACCAAATCGCAGATTGGCCATACCTTGGGGGCGGCGGGTGCAATCGAAGTCGTCGCTTCGATTCTGGCCATGCGCGCAGGATTTCTGCCTCCGACCATCAACTACGAGGTTCCCGATCCAAAATGCGATTTGGATTGCGTTCCGAACCTCGCCAGAGATGCGACCATCCGTCGCTTTGTGAGCAACAGCCTAGGGTTCGGAGGAACGAATTGCAGCATTGTCGTCGAGAGCTCTGGGATTGTCTCCAGGTGAGAGCGCTCGGCGGAGCCGATCGAATGCGTCCGACTTGCGGAAGGCCTCGAGATCTGGATCGGTGAGCAGGGGGAAGCGCACCAGGGGTTGTTCTTCCGCGAGAAGCAGAAGCCATTGCAGTGCGGCTTCGGGCTGACCGTTGCGGGACTCGAGACACGCGAGATTGAAGAGGACCGATGGAGGCCGGTTCGGAATGTCGAGAGCCCGGGAGAAGGAACGCCGGGCCCGGTCCACGTCATCGATACCCAAGTACGCCAGTCCGAGGTTGTTCCAGGCCGAAGCGTGCCCGGGACGCAACGAGGTGGCATGGAGAAGGTGCTCAATGGACTCATCCTTGCGGTCTGCATCGAGGAGGATGGTGCCAAGATTGTAGTGCGCGACAGCAGAGCGCGGATGGGAAGACAGAGTTGAAGTCCAGAGGGACTCTGGAGTGCTCCAGGCGCGGTTTCTCACCGAGCTTCGGCCGAGAAAGAGGAGTGCGATGAGAGTGAAGGCCACGGCTGGGGTACGCCCCCGCAATGAGTTGGGCCAGAAGCGTCGGGCCAATGCCTGAGCTCCCAGAATCGAAAGCGGAAGGAAGAAGACCGACGGCAGGTAGAAATAGCGTTCCGCGACGGGAAAGAGCACGGGGACGATATTCATCAGCGGAAGCATGGTTACGGTACCGAGGAGGGCCAGAAGCCCATGGGGCCGGTGCCTCAGATAAGGACGCAGGCTGGACACCATGAGGAAAAGAATCGCGACTCCAACCGTCGCGCGCAGGACGAAGCCGGAATCCGCCACGGGAATCGGGATGTCTGCGGCCACTGGCCCCGGCCAGATCAGGAGCCGCGCGTACTCGGTGAGAGACCAGAAACTCAGGGCCATTCGCTGCCAGGAATCCAATGCGGCGAGATAGGAATGGGTACCGAGGGCTTTCAGGGTGGAGATGGCCACTAGGAGGGCGATGGAAGCCGAAAGTCCAGCCAGGGCCATCCAGCGCCGCGAGCGACCGTCGGACCACCAGGCGTAGAGGGGGACGATGAGCAGGCCAGTCAGGGCCAGGGGCTTTGCCGCGAGGGCCATCGCGAGCGCTGCCACGGCTCCGGCCAGTGCCCAGCGGCTCTTCCGACGGACCAAGAGCAGTGCGATCAGAATCCAGATCGTCATGAGGGACTCTTGGCGATTCGAAATCCCGGCCACTGCTTCGACGCCGGCCGGGTGAACTGCAAACAGGGCGGCTCCCATGAAGGGCAGGAACGGTTGGTCCAGAACTCGGCGGAGAAAGCAGAAGAGAAGCAGCGCTGTGCAGGCATGGAGCAGCGAGTTGGTCAAGTGCCAGCCCGCCGGATGCAGACCCCAGATCGCATAGTCCAAGCTGAAGGTGAAGTCGCGCAAAGGGCGGTGCGAGGTCAGGATCAGCCCGGGAATGCCGTCCAAGCTCTTGATCCTGGGATTGTGGACGATTCGGTTGAGGTCGTCGTACACGAAGTCGTTGGAGAAGGTGGTGGCGAAGCCGGCCAGGGCGAGGCAGGCAATCCCCATCGGAGACAGAGCCCTGCGGATTTCAGCGCGCATCGACGGGAAGTTGTCGGCGGAGAACTCGATGACGCGAGTCGCGCAGGACTTGCCTCGCGCGCATGGAGGTGACCGCGATAGCATAGACCAGCTTGTCCAGGGGCCTGTCGACCTCCAGAAAATAGAACAGCGGAGCTTCGAGGTGAGAGGGCTGACGAGGCGCTTCCAGTGAACGGATGCGGTCGATGTCCCATGCGCAGGCATAGATGCGCGATCTCAGTTGATGAGGGCGCAGCCGGTCCATGAGGGGTTGTTCTGGATCCATTCCCGCGAGTTCGGTGGCCAGTAAGAGGGAGTGATAGACGGCGCAACGGCAGCGGTAGTGATCGACGAGTTCCAGGAATGCATCCGAGTCGAATCCGGGGCCGATCGCCTGTCGGGTGCAACGCACATCGTGCAAGAGACGCAGAGTACGGTGGGCGTGCTGATTCGTGTGCAGACACACGTGAAAGAACATGGCCTCGTCCGACGGATGTCGAACTCGAACTCCTTCGAAGGTCGACTCCGCGGCGCCATTCCAGAGCCATTCCTCGGTCGGTCGCAGACGTCCGAAGTTCACCATGCGAAAGTGCAATTCGACGGGTGGTCGTCCAGGGGCCACGAAGCGGAGCTGCTCCCGATAGTAGGTTGAGCTCAAGGCTTGGGCTCCATCCCTCGGCATCGGACCGATCGGCTGATACCCGACTTCGGCGAGGATCTCCATGACGGATGGGTAATCGTGTTCGTGGATGCACAGATCGATGTCCCCCATGGGTCGGGTCGAGGGATCCGGGTAGGCGCGCCATGCGAGCCAGGGCCCCTTGAAGACCAGCCACTCGATTCCGCGCAAGGCGAAACGGGAGGCGATGTCCTCGACCGCCTCCAAGAGCACGAGGTTGGCCACCCCATGGTGCTTGCGTTCGAGGTGAGCGGATTCGGTCCACTGCGGGAGTCTCGTCTCCAAGTCCGCTCTCTCTTCGCTCGGTCCGAGATGCCAATCGAGGAGGGGCGCGATCTGGTGGGACGAACTCAGTTCGACCAGATGGCCCTCGCCGAGTTCCGCCGGGGGATTCGGAAGCGGAAGGGAGGGCCTGCCGACCCACGCCGAAAGTTGTTTGAGATAGGATCGAGCCGCGGTGATCGCAGGGTTGTTCCTCATGAATCGCCTTCGGTCATGCCCGAAAGGTGCGGGACGAGGATCCGGGGCAACTTCCGCAGTTGGCCGATTTCGGGGTGAGAAGCCCGGCAGGTCGATCTGGTTTCCCTGAGACTAGCACAGCTCCGCGGGGTGTGGAATCCAATGCGGTGGATGTCGATCCTGCCCGTCGGAAAGGCCCGATGGAATGGTCAGACCGGCAGTGCTTCCTCTTCGAGGATGTAGTTCAGATCCTCGAAAGTCTGCTGCCGGAAGATCTCGCAGACGTGAGCCGGGCTCTTCGCCGCAAAAAGCTGGGAGCGCATGGCCGCGTCGGTTCCAATGGTCTTGGCCAGGGTGGCCAGGACTTCCAGGTGGCGGTCCCGCTGGTCGCTGGGAGTGGCGAGCAGGACCATGCAGTGCACCGGGTGATGGTCGGGAGTGTCGATGTGCAAGCCCTCGTGGCTGATCCCGATGACTCCCATGATGGGATTTCCCGGAGGAATCTCGCCGTGGGGAATCGCCAATCCCGCGCCGACGCAGGTCGAGACATCGCTCTCGCGCTCCACGGTGCTCTCGATCAGCGCGTCGAGGTCGAGGTTGCCGGGGTGGGTGCTGACGAGCAATTCCGCGAGCTGCCGGATGGCCTCTTCCTTCGATGGACCCCGTAGATCAGTGGTGATGTGTTCTTCGTGGATGAAGTCGATGAGACGCGGTTGATCCCGGCCGGCATCCCCGGAACGCTCCAACGCAATCCGGGTCATGAGCGGACCGATGATCTCGTTGGCAGCGACGACGCTCAGTCCCACGGCCAGAAGCAAGGTGCGAATCGAAGCCAGTGCAGGATCCTCCTGGGCGACGAGGACCAGGCCCACCGCGACCCCGGCCTGAGGGAGGAGGGCTACTCCCAGGTAGTTGCGGATGGCCACCGGCGCCCGTCCCAGCCTCATCGCGACCCAACCAGCGGTGATCTTGCCCACGATGCGAGACGAAATGGCCACGAGAGCAATGGCTCCGCCGGCCACGGCTGCATCGAGGTGCAATTCGGTTCCGGCGAGGGTGAAGAAGGATGCGTAGATCACTCGTTCGAAGTTGTCGAAGACGGCATGTCCGATTTCCTCCTTGTCCGGAGTCACGTTGGCCAGCGTGACTCCCAGAACGAGGCAGGACAGAAGCGAAGAGATTCCCAGCGCCTGGGCCAGGCCGGTGGTCAGGAGAATGGCGACGAGGCTGTAGGTGGCGAGAAGGTCCGATCGAACGACTTTGCGCGTCATCAGAATGAGCAGGAGGCCGGCTCCTCCCCCGAGGAGCGTGGCCATGCCGAGTTGGCGCAATGGCGCCAGGAGCACCTCGATCACCGTGGCCTGGGCAGTGGGATCCAGGCTCACCCGAGCGGCCAAGTGGGCCATTTCGAATGCGCTGATGCATGCGATGTTGTTGAGGGCGACCGCAGCGACCAGGGTCTTGACGAAGACACCTCTCGCTCGGGTCTCCTTGACGAGGGCCATGACCGTCGCGGGAGCGGTGGAAATCGCGAGAGCGGCGATGAGCAGAGCGAAGGACCAGTGCACTCCGGTGATGAAGTAGACCGAGGTGAAGACGATGAGGGGTAGAATCGTGGATTCGGCCAGGAGCATCGAGAACAGGCGCAATCTGGCGTTGCGGAGGCGTCGCACGTGGAGGTGGCTGCCCACTGCGACCGCGATGAGGCTCAGCGCGAAGTGAGTGATGGATACGAGCCCATTGGTCTGCTCTGGCGTGAAGAGCTTCAACACCGATGGCCCGAGGAGCACTCCGGCGAGGATCTGTCCGGTGACCGAGGGGAGGTGGGCCATCTTCGAGAGCGCGCCAAAGAACAGGCCCGCCACCAGAATGAGGGCCAATACGAGAATCGGGCTCGGATCGAAAGGAAGCGCGAGCAAGCGACATCTGCCTGGTCAGGGGCGATGCGAGCCGGCGATCGGGTCGCGGTGGAACTCAGCGCGGGAGTATAGACCCAGGCTGGGAGATTATCCACGAAAAGGCTGGCCAAGATCTCGGAGAACCCGGGCCTTCCCCTAGCTGCGGAAGAGATACTGGAACTTCACGAAGAACTGACGACGCGACTCGTCCAGATCGGTTTCCAGGATTCCGCGATCGTGGCCGAAATTCTGGAGGCGATGGGTCGAGCCTGCGAAGAACACCGTGAACGGATTGACCTTGTAACTGATCAGGGGCTCGATGTCGCGTGTTCCGCTGAACTCGTCGTATTGGAGGACCAGTCGGAAGAAGAGCTCGCGAGTGAACTGCAGTGAGATTCGAGTACGGGCCACATAACCATCGAAGAGTTCTCGACCGGTAGACGGATCCTCGAGGCGGGCGAAATCCACGTTCGGAGAGATGGCCAGTCGGGAGACAGGTTTGATATTGCCCCAGAAAGAGAGCGTGGTCCCATTGCCGAGGAGAACGGGATCACTCCTTCGAGACACGAAGTCTCCGTCTTCGTAGAAGAACCCCCCGTCGATCCACTCGCTGAAGCTCGACCGAAGACTCAACGACCATCGCTGGATACCGTCCAGGTCGACACCTCCGAATCGCTCGTTGCTCGTGAGCCATCCCCACTTCAGGCTGGTCTGTCCCTTGAAGTCGAGCCTCAGCTCCGGGCGGAACCATTCGTCCTTGCGAATGCCATCGATGTTCCAAACTCGGCCGACCATCCAGACGGTCGAGATCGCGTCAAAGACTCGATTGTTGGGCTGCCAGGCGTAGTTCGACCACAGCGAGGTTCTCTGAAGATTGTTCTGGGTGACGAAGCCATTGTCCGCACGGAAGGTCTTGGTCGTGCGCCAGTAGTCGAAGTCCCAGCTCCAATGCCGGGCGTGGCGTTCCACGCTGGCGTAAGCTGCATGTCCCCAGAAACTCTCTCCGTCGAGAGCGGCCGTATACTGCTGGTCTCCGAAGGTGATGCCTTCGAGCCCCTGCGAGAGTGCCGGATCGCGGGGTTCTTCGGTATGACTGAACAGGAATTGCCCTTCGACCTGGTAGTTTCCCAGGAATCGCAGCTGGGTGTCCATTCCCAGCGTGCTGCCGGATCCGCCTCCCGCCAAGCGACGATCGGTGCCGAGAACGCCCACGAAGGAATCTTCCATCAGGCTGCGCTTCGCCCGGAAGATGTTGGACCAACTTCGTCCTACTTCGAGAATGCGACTCTGTTCCTCGAAGGGAAGGATCAGGGGGCTGTGTTCGTCCTGAGCACTCAAGAACGCCATGCTGCTCCGCGCGGTTCTTCCAGTGAGCTTGTTGGCCCAGGTGGGATCGTTCACGGATCGGGTGTAGATCGCGTTGACGTAGGTCGAAAAGAGGTCGCTGCCTTCCTGAAAGAAGGGACGACGCTCGGGAAAGAAGAGAGTGAAGGTCGTATTCGCATCGATTTGCGCGGCATCGCTCTCGACCTGACTGAAGTCCGGATTGATCGTCGCCTCAGCGGCATAGCTGCTGTTGATCGCGTAGCGCAGTCCCAGGCTGGCTTGGGCCTGGGAGTCCACGTTCCGGAATCGTGAGTTGGGATCCGTCTGATCTTCCAGGGCGTTGACGTCGAAAGCGGTGACCGAAGGGAGGAGTTCCACGGCGTTGCTGCCATTCACGCCTTCGATGCCGCGAATGGTACCCCAAGCGCAGGACCAACATGGATTGTCCCGGTCAGACTTGGACCAACTGTAGCGATTGCGACTCTCTCGCGGCTGGTTGTGCCAAAAGGTTCCTCGCCACTGCTGAACTGCAGTGTCAGGAAAACGCAGACTCTTGAAGGGAACGGCGACTTCGACCTGCCAGCCGTCCTCGGTGATCTTGCTTCGAGAGTCGAAGACCACGTCGAAGCCCATGTCTTCGCCATTGGGAGTCCAGCGAAGGTCCATCTGCACTCCCAGGGGATTCACGAAGAGTTCATACGCCCACGCTCCGGTTCCGTAGGTGTCGAAGATGAGCCCGACGTAGTCGTCTCTCCATACTTCGTCGCGGTCACGGAGGGAGGCTCGGAGTTCGTTCGGGTCATCACGGACCAAGATCGCAAAATAGAGATTCTCCGAGTCGTAGGTCATCCAGGCTTCGTGTCCGATCGAGGGTTCTTCGTTGTCACCGGGCCAGGTCTGAGAGAAGTTCGTTGCCTTGGCGGCGCCGGCCCAACCCGGGTCGTTCAGAGCGCCATCGATGTCGATGCGCCCCGGTGCCGGACGGACGTCGAGGGTGGGGTGATCGTTCGGTACGAAAGCCGCATGGGCGCTGAAGGGCACCACTAGGATAGGCGCCAACAGAATCAGGTGTCTGAGTGAGCGCCAAGCCCTCGATCGCCGTCGAGAGCTTCGTTTCGAGGAGAGTTCCGTCATCGGTGGATCCGTCACGAATAAGGGTGCCGGCGGGTTCTGTAGGGTCGTACCTGGGACGAATCTGCGACCAAAAATGTTACCACTCATTCCGTGCGGCGATTCTTCGAGAGCATTGCATGGGGCTCTGGCGTGACACGAGGTCCGGCTCCCTCTATGATCCTCCCGATTCGATCTGCGCGAATTCGTGATCTTCGTCGAAGGACTCGCCTCCATGCGCATCTGCTTGCTCACGACTCAGGATCTCGATGCGGATCCCTTTCCCTCCGATGACTGGCCCTGCGACCCCCGGCCTTTCTACCCCCAGGCGGAGTGGCATGTGGCTACCCTGGCCGAGAAGAAGAACTCGGTTCAGACGGTCGAGGCGCTCATTGGTCAGGGTTTCGACTTGTACTTCAATCTCTGCGATGGAGCTGCGGACCAAGATGTGCCCGGGATCGAGGTCGTGCGGACTCTCGAACGGCACGGGGTGGCGTTCACCGGGGCGACTTCGGAGTTCTACGAGCCTACCCGCGAGCAAATGAAGCAAGCATGTCGGGCCCAGGGGATTGCGACTCCGGACTATGTATTCGCCCGAAGTTCCGAGGACGTCGAGCGCGCGGCGGAGTGTCTGCGCTTTCCCTTGTTCGTGAAGCACCACAGCAGTTATGCCAGCGTGGATCTCAGTCGCAATTCAAGAGTTCAGACCCCGGCAGGCTTGCGCCGCCAAGCCCGGAAGATCATGTCCCGGCACGGGGAAGCACTCATCGAGGAATACATCGCGGGGACCGAGTGTACGGTCCTGGTCGCGGAGAATCCCTGCGATCCCCTGAATCCGGTCACCTACACCCCGATCCAATACCGGTTTCCGGAGGGTGAGAGCTTCAAGCATTCCAAGATGAAGTGGGTGGAGTACGAGAAGCTCGAAGCTCATCCGGTCGAGGATGCGGACCTTGCCAAGGAACTCCAGGACATCTCGGCTCGATTCTTCGTGGAGCTGCGCGGAGCCAGTTTCGGTCGCTGCGACATCCGAGTGAACGAGGAGGGAATTCCGTTCATGCTCGAAGTGAACGCCAATTGCGGGGTGTACTATCCGCCTTCCGATGCGGGGAGCGCCGATCTCTGCCTGTCGCACGACCCGGCGGGTCACGCTGGATTTACGGAGCTTCTGATCGAAGCGGCCCTGGCGCGGCATGCTCGCGCCCTGCGTGCCGCCGAGATCACTCCATCAACCTACGCTGCGACGGAGCACCGCGCTGAGCAACACGATCAACAATCCCAGATGGATGTTCAGGGTCACGAAGAAGCGGCGCCGTGAGCTGAAGAAATTGAAGGCGGGTAGTGGCACGGTGAGCCCGATCCCCACCGAGAAGAGGACCAGCGCTAGGAGGATCTTGGTCTCGAGGGTGTGTTGGTAGACGGGCGAATCGAAACGACCGGCGGCCAGCGCGCGCATCAGATTGTAGATCCCCGTCAGCAGCAGAGTTCCGATCCCCAACCAGATCACGCCGCGAAAGCGCTTCAGGGCTGCGGTGGACAGTTCCGCGCTCCCCTCGCCCTTCGCTTCTCGCAGCGCGGGGGTCATCACGTAAACCGCGAAAAAGAGACCGCCAATGATCAGAACGGCGGAGCTGATGTGCAGCCACTGCACGACGGCGTCGACAATCCACATGAATCTGGGCCTCCGGCGAGAGTCATCCGAGAAGAGCCCTCCCAAGATAGTCGGGCGGGTCCCCTTGGCTAGCCGCCACCGATCTGGGCTTTGGGGCGGTGGAGGATAGGAGTGGCGGTGGGCACCATCCCGAGGGTGACGGAGTCCGGAGCTGGGGCTACTCTCGAGCTCATGAAAGCAGTCATCATACGAGAACAGGTGCCCAACGGTCCGGTAGCCCCTCAGATCGAAGTGATCGAGGACTGGCCAGAACCCCCGGATCCGGGTCCGGGGGAGCTCCTGGTCGAGTGCGAGTTCAGCGCACTGAACCACATGGATCTCTGGGTGGGGAAAGGAATTCCCGGCGTCGGGATCGAATATCCCCATGTGGGTGGGGTCGAAGCCTGCGGTCGGGTCCTGGCCGTCGGTGAGGGGGTGGACACTGCCTGGATCGAGCGGCGAGTGGTCCACAACGCCGCTGTCGCACAGACTTCGCCTCCGCGTCCCGGTGATGGGAGCAATGCGCACCTGGCTGCGGATTACCACCTCATTGGCGAGCACTCTCACGGTACTCATCGCGAGCGCTATGTGGTGCCGGTGTCCAATGCGGTCGCGATCGGAGACGAAGATGGGGCGGCGGCGGCGGCTTTCGGTCTGGCGACTCTGACTGCTTATTCGATGATGTGCACCAAGGGAGAGCTGCGGCCGGGGCAGCGGGTCCTCATCACCGGCATCGGTGGAGGGGTGGCCACCGCGGCCCTGTCGATTGCCAAGTGGTTGGGCTGCGAGATCTGGGTGAGCAGCCGGCACCGTTGGAAGCTCGATCGCGCTCTCGAGCTCGGAGCCCATCACACTCTGCTCGACGAGGGGCAGTCGTGGTGGAAGGAAGTGCGTGCGGCCACCGACAAGCGCGGGGTCGACATGGCAGTCGACACCACGGGAGCAACGGTCTACTCGAATTGCATTCGGAGCCTCGCCCGCGGGGGGGCCTTTGTCTGCGCGGGTTCGACCAGTGGAGCCCAGCCGGTCGCCGATCTCGCACGTTTGTTCTGGAATCAGCTTCGGCTGCTGGGTTCGACCATGGGCTCGAATGACGAATTCCGGGAAGTGATTGCTCTCTTTCGAGCGGGTCGGCTCCAACCGGTGGTGGATCGGATCGTCTCCTGCGACGACGCCCGGGCGGCCTGGGAGCGGCTCGAGGCGGGAGAGCAGATGGGGAAGCTGGTGCTGCAATGGCCGGCGGGAGAGCGAAGATGAGCGATGGACGGAGTGAGAAGTGGGCTCTGGTCACCGGGGCTTCGAGTGGACTGGGAGTGGACATCGCCCGAGAGTTGGCCGCGAAGGGCTATTCCCTGGTTCTGGTCGCACGACGACGGGACCGGCTGGAGGAGGTCGCCGCAGAATTGCAGGAGCGTCATCCGATCGATTGCCTGGTCGAAGGGTGTGATCTCTCTCGAGCCGACGCGGCCCGAGCGCTCCACGCAACGCTGTGCGACCGAGGAGTCGAGGTCGAAGTGTTGGTGAACAACGCGGGCTTTGCGCTCCACGGACATTTCCTGGACCAACCCTTGGAACGTCTGGACGACATGCTGCAGGTGAACCTTCGTTCTCTCCTCGAACTGACGCGGCTCTTCGGAGCAGACATGGCTGACCGGAGGGGCGGATGGATTCTGCAGGTGGCGTCGATGGTGGGGCTGGTGCCTACCCCGAGCCACGCAGTCTACTCGGGAACGAAGTCCTTCGTCGTCCATTTCACCAGCAGTGTCTCGTGGGAGTTGCAGGAGCGAGGAGTGCGGGTCTGCGCTCTCTGCCCGGGCGTGACCCACACCGAATTCTTCGACGTCGCGGGACAGGCGCCGACCCTCTACACCCGGGTGTTCGGAATGCGGAGCGCCGACGTGGCGAGGATCGGTGTGCGGGCCCTCTTCGCTCGACGGACCCGGGTCATCGCGGGTTGGAGGAACTGGCTGACCATCTATGCGGTGAAGCTCATTCCCCACCGCATCGTGGGTTGGGTCACCTGGCGACTGATGGGGCGGCGACGACCGGACTGATGTCGCCAATGGCGGTTCTCCCCGCGATGTCCGCGAGATCCAGGCGTTCGTTCGGGGCCGCATCTCGTTCTCGCATCTCTTCGGTGTGCTCTTCCCGCTGTCCGATCCGACCGACGGCAACGATGCAGATGGGCGAGTGCAGCTTCCCGAGCGAATAGTCGCGACGGGCTCGATCGGTGTCGAAGCCAGCCATGGCATGCGCGTGCAGCCCACAGGGGACGGCCTGAAGCATGAGTTGGGCCGTCGCCTGACCGCAATCGAAGCTCGCCCAGGCGTTGGTCTTGCCATTGTGGCGGAATCCCACGCGTGCCACGATCATCAGAAGCAGACCAGCGTGCTGGGCCCACTGGCGGTTCGCCTCCACGAGACACGCGAGCATCTTGTCGAAGGCCTCCCGATCTTCGCGTGGTGCCACGAGGAAATTCCAGGGTTGGTCGTTGTAGCAGGACGCAGCCCACCGCGCGGCTTCCAGCAGCGAGCGGGTCGTGGCCGGATCGACGGGAACTCCGTCGAAGCAGACCGGGCTCCAGCGCTTGCGGATGCAATCGAGAATCGCCGGATCCGCGGGGTTGTCAGTGGCGTGAGGATCGCTCATCCTTGCTCCTGGGAAAGGGACCCGACTAGCTCAAACCATCACGGGCCGCGCGTCAAGTCTCACTCTCCTCCAGAGGGTCGCTGTGCCGAGATACTCCATTCGCCCGATCGAAGCCGGCGATGCTCCGGCAATGGCGGAGGTCATCCGGGAAGTGATGACCGAATACGGTGCTGTCGGAGAGGGCTTCTCCATCGAGGACCCCGAAGTCGCGGACATGTACGAAGCCTACCGCTCGGAGCGCCGGGCCTACTTCGTACTCCTCGACGAGGGAAAGGTCGTGGGTGGAAGCGGAATCGCGCCCCTGGTCGGGGCCGCAGAGGAGATCTGCGAGCTGCGCAAGATGTACTTCTTGCCCTCCGCAAGAGGAAGTGGACAGGGCCGACGAATGATGGAACTGTGCCTGGGAGTCGCTGCCGAGATGGGATTTCGTCGTTGCTACCTCGAGACCTGCGCTTCGATGCACGAGGCTCAGCAGCTCTATTCTCGTTTCGGATTCCGATCCCTACCCGCGCCTGAGGGCGCCACTGGGCACTTTGGCTGTGATCGCTGGTACATGCGGGAACTCCACCACTCTCTGGGGAGAAGAAGTTAGTTGAGTCCTGCCGTCATTCTACGAGGAGTCCGACCATGATCCCAAGGTGCACCCGAGTGTTGATCCTCTCGTTGGGTCTGGGGCTTCTGATGTCGGTGGGATGCGCGAAGGCCGTCGAATCGTCCGACACCACGGAGACGAGGACCACATCCGCCGCCGATGCCGCGGTGCTCGAGTCCAGGCAGGATCTGCTGCCCAGCGAGCGCAATACCATCGAAGTCTTTCAGCGCGAGGCCGCCAGTGTGGTGTTCATTCGCAATTCGCAGCTTCGGTGGGACCCCTGGCGACGCAATGTGATGGAGCAGCCCCTGGGAACCGGATCCGGATTCGTCTGGGACGATCAGGGGCATGTCGTGACCAACTTTCATGTCATCGAGAACGGGAATAGCTTCGCGGTGACCTTGGCGGATGGACGCAGCTTCGATGCGGAGAAAGTGGGCGAGGATCCCGAGAAGGACCTCGCAGTGTTGAAAATCGACGTCTCTGGAGAGGCATTGACCCCCATCGACCGTGGGGATTCCGACAATCTGTTGGTGGGGCAAAAGGTCATCGCCATCGGCAATCCCTTTGGTCTCGATCAGACTTTGACCACGGGGGTCATCAGCGCATTGGGTCGGGAGATCCGCAGCGTGGGGGGCACTCTGATTCGGGACATGGTTCAGACCGACGCTTCGATCAATCCCGGCAATTCCGGGGGGCCTCTTCTCGACAGTCGCGGTCGGCTCATCGGCGTGAACACGATGATCTACTCCCGCAGCGGGCAGAGTGCGGGGATCGGCTTCGCGGTGCCCGTGAACACGGTCAAACGCGTGGTGCCCCAGATCATCGACTACGGCTATGTGCGCAAGCCGGGGCTGGGAGTGCAATTGGTGGGCGACGACCTGGCCAAGCGCTGGGGGATCGAGGGAGTGATCGTGGGGCGAACTGTGGAGGGCGGTCCCGCCGAGAAAGCCGGGATCGAGGGTTTCGAGATGGACCGCTACGGTCGGGTGCGAGTCCACGACGTGATCGTGGGCATCGAGGGGCAGACGGTGCGCACCTACGACGAGCTCTACCTCGCCCTCGATGACCACGAGCCCGGAGATCGGGTGGAGGTCACCGTCGAGCGCAACGGAAAGCGCCGCAAGGTGTTGGTGCGTTTGATGGACTTGCGAGGGTCGAGGGAATAGGCGTCTTGACTCGCGCCTTGCGGTGGTGGGAGACTGTCGGCGTCGATTGATCGGAATTGTTCTGTGCAGACTGTTGAGGTGATCCAATGTTCGCTCGTCGTTTCTTCGCCCTGTTCTTCGTGATTTTCGTTCTTCAACCCAGTGCTTCTCCGACGGAGGTCGTGGCGCAGACCGCCGATGCCTGGTCGACGCGCTTCGGCGCCGTGGGGGCCAACGACGACATCCTGGTCCTGGCCGTACACGAGGGCTTGTTGATCGCGGGCGGCAGCTTCGTCGATGTGGGCGGGGTGCCGGCACATCACATCGCGGCCTGGGATGGCTCGCACTGGACCGCTTTGGGAAGTGGACTCCCCTCCATGGTGACCGCGCTGTTCAGTGATGGAGTCCGACTCTACGCGGGCATGACGGGTGGGGTGTGGAGTTGGGATGGCACGGTCTGGTCGCAGATTGCGGACGAGACGGTGGTTCTCGGGGCGGTGGTCCAAATCGGGAGCTACGCAGGCTCACTGTTGGTCGGTGTGGTGAGTGGGATCCACGGATCTCTGTTGCGGGAGCAGGGCACGGGGTAGGAGACCCTGGACGGTGCGTCCGGCGGGCGCTTCGTTGTCGATGGTGGCACACTCTACGCGCGTCGCGTCACCGCGGTACCTTCGGAAGCTCTGTCGACCTTTGATGGCACCACTTGGCAGCCCCTCGATCCCACCCTGGATCCCTGGGTCTACACTGACTGCAACGTCTACGACTACATCCCGGCTTCGATCTCGAGCTTGGACTACTTCGCGGGAAGACTCTATGTGGGAGGGGATTTCGACAGCCTCCACGATTTCTTTCACGCCGAGGGGATTCAGGATCTGGCGACCTGGGACGGCAGCACGTGGGCACAGGTTCCGTTGCCGGTGGGCTACACCTGCAACGGGTACGCGATCCAACAGAAGTCGGCGCGATTGGTGGGTCAGGCCTTGGGCCATCTCTTCGTGGTTATCGACAAGAATCTCCATGAAGTGGACTCCGGCGGATCCCTGTTGAATGTCGACTCACGCTTCGCGCCGGGCTCGCCATTGGCAGTGATCGAATGGAACGGCCAGCTGGTGGTTGCGGGCAGTTTCGATCAGATCGGTGGAGACTACGTGGGGAATATCGTCCAACGATCGGCAACCGGGGAATGGACCCCACTGGGTGGCGGGTCTTCGTCTCAGGCTCCGGTGGCCAGCATCTACAACGCCGCAGCTTTGGGATCGGGATTGGTGGTCAGTCGACAGGGAGGCCTACAACTATTGGGACCCTCCGGATGGTCGACGGCGGCTCCCGGATCGTTTGGCCGCCTCTACACCGACGGGAATGTCCTCCACGCCGTTCATTTGGTTCCCGCGTCGCCCTCCGGATCACAGCTCGTGAATCGAATCCGGAGTTTCACCGGGCTTCCTGCGGATTGGACGCAGGTCTCGGACTCCGATCCGATCGAGAATGCGGATCCTCTCTACCCGCCTACGATCATTGCCATGCACCAGCACGAAGGGGATCTCTACGTAGGAGGATCGTTCAGCTCGAGCGGGGCGACTTCATTGAACAACGTTGCACACCTCGTTGGCAGCCAGTGGGAGGCGATGGGCTCGGGGTTGTTCGGAAGCGCTGTCATCATGCCGGTAGTGAACGCGATCGAGACTCACAACGGCACGCTCGTCGTGGGCGGCAGCTTCGTCCGGGCCGGCGCCGTGCAGGCCCTCAACGTTGCTGCCTGGGACGGAACTCAGTGGTCGCCCTTGGGGAGCGGCGTCGATGGTGGGGTGCGGAAGCTGGCATCGTACCGGGGTTCTCTCTACGCCATGGGTGCTGCCTACCTACCCTCGAGTCATCAGAATTTCGTCATGTCCTGGGACGGGACGAGTTGGACATTGGTGGGTGACTTCGACGATCGGGTCGAGGATCTCCAGGTGATCGGGGACCGTCTCGTGGTCACAGGCCGGTTCACCGAGGTCAACGGTGTGGCGGCGAATCGGATGGTGCTCTTCGATGGAACGAAGTGGGCACCGTTCAGCGGTGGAGGCTTCGATGGACCAGTCCGCCGGGTGATCGAGGCGACGGATGGCGTCTACTTCACCGGAGAATTCGCTCGTGCGGGATCCACCAGTTCGGTTCGCTTGGCCCTGTGGACCGACAAGTCGGCGTTCACGGATGCAGTTCCGGTGTTGGTCCAGGGATTCGAGGCTCGCCACGTCGGACAGCGATGGACCTTGCGGTGGCAGATCCAGAGCGATGTTCCCAAGGTCTTCCGAGTCAGCGGAGAGGCTGGCGGGCGGAGCTGGATTCTGCGTCTGCAACAGAGCTCCTCCACCGAAGTCGTGGCCATCGATCGGGATCGCCAGGAGGACGTTCGCTACACCTTGTGGCAGGACCGTGCTGGCCAAGAGCCGATGGTACTCGACGAGCAGACCGTCGCCGCCTGGACGAGGTCCGGCTCGAGCTTCGAGCTGTGGCCCAATCCCGCCCGCGGCTCGGTGCAGCTTTCCTACGCGCTTCCCGCATCCGGGCCGGTGATCCTCGAGGTCTTCGATCTCCGAGGGAGGCGGGTTCGGACCCTTCGATCCGAATCGGCCACCGCGGGGCTCCACCAGGTTCTCTGGGACGGCCGTGATGGCCGGGGCGAGAAGGCCTCGGCGGGGACGTACGTGTTTCGTCTCGCCTTCGGCGGGAAGGTGGTCCACCGCCGGGTGAGTTTGGTTCGCTAGTGGTCCCCCTGGCGGTGGGTCGTCGCCCCGAAGCTCGCGGCCTCGGGCCGATTGACGAAGCCGAGAGACTTGGCTAGTATTCTGTCACTTCATGGCGGCGCACGCGCGGCCCATGGGGTTCAAACCACGCACCCCGTGGTCTACCGGAAGCCGGTGCAATTCCGGCGCGGCCCCGCCACTGTGAGCGGCGACGAAAGCTGGACAAAGCCACTGGTCTTCGGACCGGGAAGGCCCAGGGAGTAGGACGACCCGCGAGCCAGGAGACCGACCCCGGGGTGATTGCTCTTGGTCCTTCGTGGGTTGGGGACCTGGGTTCGGCGTTTCGCCGCCTCCCATCCGCCTCGCAGCGTGTGCCATGCCGTGCACCTCCGAGCGTTGGTCACCGACTCCGAAGGTTCTGCCTTTGGAGGCACCATGTTGAAATGCAGAATGCTCGCGGGTGGCATCGGCATCGCCGCTGCGCTGGTCTTGGTCTCCTCGGTGGCTTCGGCCATCACCGATAGTGGTCAACAGAACGCCGAAGTTCTGCGGTCCAACCCTCAAATCTCAGCCTGGGCCAATGCGGTGGTCGATTTCCAGCGGGGCCCTCTGGACTACGCGAATCCCAGCTTGGGTTTGGCGAGTTTCGGGGTGGCGACCGATGCACTCGGGAGCAATGGTTCTCCGGTGAGCTTGGGGGATGGGGGGTGGATCACTCTCTCCTTTCCTCTGCCCATCGAAGACGGTCCCAGTGTGGATTTCGTGGTCTTCGAGAACGCCTTCAGTTTTGGGGGCCAGGTCTTCGCCGAGCTGGCATTCGTGGAAGTGAGCTCCAACGGTGTGGACTTCGCGAGGATGCCGGCCATCAGCCGCATCGCCCGGAATCTGGGAGCTTGGGACGGCATTGCCTCGAGTGAGACCTACAACCTGGCGGGGAATTTCGAAGGCGGCACCGGCTTCGACCTGGCCGATTTGGCCGATGATCCCCTGGTCACCTCCGGAATGGTGAATCTCTTCGACATTCGCTACGTCCGGGTCGTGGATGTGATTGGCGATCGCGCGAATGGAGCCACTTTCGATGCGTTGGGCAATGCGGTCGCGGATCCCTATCCCACGGCCTTCGCCAGCGGCGGATTCGATCTGACCGGAGTCGCGGTCATGAATCCCCCGGGAGTAGTGCGGACCGAGGTCCGAAGCTGGGGAGAGGTGAAGAGTCTCTTCCAATAGGGCCCTCTCCTCAGGAGCTCTCGAGTGGAATCGGGGTGGGGCGTGACGATTCGGCGCTCCGCCCTTAGACTGGAGTCGCTTTACATCGTTTTGCCCCAACTCGGTAAGGTAGACCATGCTCTTCGACAGCATTCTCGAGGCGATCGGCCGGACTCCCCTGGTGCGCTTCCAACGTCTGGGCTCTGGCCTCGAATGCAATCTCTACGGCAAGTGCGAATTCCTGAATCCGGGGGGGTCGGTCAAGGATCGGATCGGATACCGGATGGTCATCGATGCCGAGAAGAGTGGACGCATCAAACCGGGGGATACGCTCATCGAGCCGACCAGTGGCAATACCGGAATCGGGATCGCCCTGGCCGGAGCAGTACGTGGGTATCGGGTGATCATCACCATGCCCGAGAAGATGAGTCGTGAGAAGCAGGTGGTGCTCGAGGCTCTGGGGGCCAAGATCATTCGCACTCCCACCGAGGCGGCTTTCGACGACCCCGAGAGCCATATCGGGGTCGCCAAGCGCATGCAGCAGGAGCTGCCCAACGCCCACATCCTGGATCAGTATTCGAATCCTGCGAATCCCCTCGCGCACTACGATGGAACCGGCCGGGAGATTCTCGAGGATCTCGGGGGGCAGGTCGACATGGTGGTCCTCGGGGCAGGCACGGGGGGGACGCTGACCGGCACCGCCAAGCGTCTCAAGGAGGCCAATCCCCACTGCATCGTCGTCGGCGTCGATCCGATCGGGTCGATCCTGGCGGGGGGAGATCACGTGGCTCCCTACAAGGTCGAAGGAATCGGTTATGACTTCATCCCCGAGGTGCTCGACCGCAGTCTGGTGGACGTGTGGGTCAAGACCTCGGATCGTCAGTCCTTCGTGATGGCGCGACGTCTCATCCGGGAAGAAGGTCTCCTGTGTGGAGGATCGTCGGGGACTGCGGTGGTGGCCGCGCTGAAGGAAGCGAAGCGTCTGACCAAGGGTCAGAACTGCGTGGTGATTCTTCCGGACGGCGTTCGGAACTACATGACCAAGTTCGTCGATGATCAGTGGATGAAGGAGAATCGATTCACGGGCGAACACATGATCGACGGCGAAGTCCGAGATCTCGCGGCGGACAAGCCCAGCCAGCAGTTGGTGACCCTCGACCACCGAGAGAGAATCGTGCGCGCCACCGAACTCATGCGAGGAGAAGGCATTTCGCAGATTCCAGTGACCGCGGACCAAAAACTCGTGGGATTGCTCACCGAAGAAGACCTCCTGCAGTATCTGACCTCGGGTCAGAAGGATCCCGAGATCAGTGTGAGCGAAGTCATGCTGCGTTCGGTGCCGACGGTCGATGAGACCACCCCGCTGGCCTCCCTCGAAGAGATGCTCGAGATGGCGGGAAGTGCGGTGGTGGTGGATGGCGAGCGGCGTCCGATCCAGATTCTGACCAAGATCGACCTCGTGGAATGGCTGGTGAGCCATTGATGTCCCGTCTGAGATTCGGATGGATCTGCGCGCTGACCGTCCTCGTGATCGGGGCTCATGTCGCGCCGAGTCAGGGGGAGGACAGCTCTCCGGCAGCGCGAGTGGTCCAGCTCTACGAGAAGTACAAGCAGAAGGATTTCCCGGGGATTCCCGATTTCACGGCCCGCCAGGCGATGAGCCTGGCGGACTCTCTCGACTTCGTCATCCTCGACGTACGCGCTCCCAAGGAGCGAAAGGTGTCGATCCTGCCGGGATCGGTGGATCGTCGCAGTTTCGAGTCTCATCGCGAGGATTGGAAAGATCGTCCGGTTCTCGTCTATTGCACCATTGGTTATCGGAGCGGCCTCACCACCAAGAAACTCCGGGAGGATGGCGTGGAGGCCTACAATTTGGTGGGAGGCATCCTGGGTTGGGTCAATTCCGGAGGGCCGGTCGTCGACGGACAGACGGGTGAGGAGACGCACCGGATTCACGTCTACGGACGGCAGTGGAATTTGCTTCCGGCTGGTTGGAAGGGCGTTTGGTGATTACTGATCCGCCACTGAGGTGGGCAATCTCGACTCGACGGGCGGCGGCTCGACTGTTGTGGACACTCCGGGCACTCCGTCGTCGGGCGCGTCGAGGAGAGTCTCTGCGAAGCGATGACTTCCTTCCCCTCTGTGAGCACAGTGACCAATTCTACCGGAGTCTTTGGTCCGATCCCTCCAACTCGGCCATCGCCTGCCATCGAGGATGCTCGAATTGCTGTTCTCAGATGGTCTACGGAGTCCACTCCTTCGAAGTCGCGGCGATCGGGGAATTCTTGGTCCGCCAGGGGAATTCCCTTCGATGGTTGGAGAAGCTACGAGATCGGGAGGAAGTCTTTCGTAGTCTGCGCCGGGAGATCACCCGGGATTCGCAGGAGAGCGCCGACGACTGGGAGCATCGGGTGGCGATTGCCTTCTTCGCGCAGGATCATCCCTGCGTGTTCGTATTGCAAGACGGGAGTTGCGCGATCCATGCTCTCCGTCCCTACGCATGCCGACGTTTCTTCAGCCTCTCGGACCCAGGACTGTGCACCGCGACTGGAATCGAGGATGACGCCTACCGAGGCCTGGTGATCGAAGCGAGCGAGCGGAGCGATCGTCTACTCGGAGACTGTGACTCGGCCTTCGGATTCGCGGCGGAGACGGATCGCCTCGACCTCGGGTTGTTGCGTTGGTTCGAGAGCCGGACCGCGCGCCTGGAGAGTGGGAATTCTCGTCAGACGAGGCCATCGCCGCGGACTACTTGACCAGGGTCATCTTGCCCCGCTGAACGTTACCACCGGCCGCGATGGTGTAGTAGTAGACTCCCGAACTCACTCTTCGTCCTCGGGAGTCCTCGCTCTGCCAGTCGATGAAGTGCTCACCGGCGTCCAATTCGGCATTGATCAGTCGGTCGATATGGCGCCCTGCGCCATTGTAGACATCCACCACCACTCGCTGAGATTCTCCGAGCTCGAAGTGGATCTTGGTGGCGGGATTGAAGGGATTGGGTTGGTTGCCCAGGAGGACGAGGGATCGGGCGTTGGGGGTCGCGGGAGTCGCGGTACTCTGCACGGCCATCGATACGGGGACGGTGGCCGAGCCCGAGACCCCATCGTGTTCGAAGTAGATCACTCCGGTATAGTCTCCGGAGGCCAGCAGCCGAGCATCGAATCCGAGCTGGAGGGAGATTTCGGCGTTGCCCTGAAGGGCCCCGTTCGCAGGTGCGACGACCAGCCAGGGAAGGGGTTGGTAGATCCAGAAGTTCTGGGCATTGATGTCGGTCCGGCTGCCGTCGAGACTGCTGAGGCGAAGCTGGGCTGAGGCGGTGGGAGGACCGGTAGCCGTCCAGGTCCATGCTCCGTCGTTGGCGGTAGAATCGGCGAGAATCTCCCAGCTCGTGCCACCGTCGCGGCTGAGTTCGAGGCGGACTTGAGATTCCCCAGCCGCGAACCACTGAATGGTGAAGGGAGATCCGAGGGCGACTCGACTCGCTCCGCTGGGATTCAGGAGCTGGAAGGCAGGACTCGCAGGGCCGGTGAGGGTCAAGGAACTGGAGATGGTGTGATTGCCACCTCCGTAGCCGTCGCCTCGGATGGTCCATCCGATATCGAGATCACCGTAGGTATCGGGGCCGAATGTGACGTAGACATGAGCGGTGGCGGTCTCGCCGTTTTTCACATTCCCCCAGCTCCCGTTGGCATCGATCCACTGAACGGTGACACTGTCGCCCACCGCTCCGGTGCTGATGAGATCGCCGGCTCCCCCTCCCACGAAGGCGGTGGTGGAGTCCACGCGGACTCCGGGAGGGAAGGTCAAGTCGACGCCGGAGATCCACTCGAGATCGGGGGTGTTGTTGGTGACGCTGAAGAAGAGGTCCGCGCTGCTTCCCGGTGTGAACACCGATGCCGCGACTCCGACCGTGGATCCGGTGACATCCTTGGCGATTTCCAGGGACGGCGGAATGCTCTGCATGGCGAGCGCTTTGTAGTGAAGAGTGGAAGTGGTGGGGCCACTGTTCCGCAGAGTGAGAATCCGGCCCGCTGAATCCCCGGTGGCGACCGTGAATCTGAGTCCGGAGGTATCGACAGTCATCGCGGGAGTCGGCGGAACGATGGTCTCCTGAACCTGGAGGTTGAAGCTCTCCGCTCCTCCGCTGGGGTTGCCGTTGGCGACGATGAGGACGAGTTTTGCGATGGACGACAGGGATTCGGGGAGATTGATGGTGTCGTCCGCACCTACTAGTGGCAGCGGATGCAGAGCCCAGCTTCCCGTGGGTTGAATGACGAGGGCGGTGGCTTGGAGAGTAGAGGGGATCTGGCGCTGAACCCTCACGCTCAGAAATCCGGGCTCGAGGCTGAAACCGGTGTACTCGGAGAAATTTGCGGCGAGGTGACTCACCACTGCCGCATGAGTGGAGCTCGGACCGGAGTAGGATTGGTCCACGGTCGAGTCCACGTAGAACGGCGCCTCCTGGTATCCCAGACCATTGATGGCCCGGCTGCCGGTGGCGTAATTCCACGTGGCGAAGTCCAACCACGCGGCCTCCAGAGTCGTCCCCAATTGCTGAAACATCCACTGGTAGCTGTCGAGAACCGGCTCGGTGGGGAACAACGCGCGGTGGTCCCAGAAGCCGACCAGGGTGGAATCACCCCAAGTCTGAGAGATCCAGTGTTGGAAGACGCAGTCCTCGTAGGATCCGCCGCCGCTGGCATCGAGACTGGTGGCGGGAGCTGAGATGGGGCTGCCGGTGCCCAGATAGTTGTAGTAGTCGTTGACCTGGTCATAGACGATGTCTTCGATCCACGTCGCATCGAGCTCGGGCCAGAATCCATTCTCCTGCCACTGGGTGGTGGCGTACTGGCTGGCATGCTTGAACTCGTGGGCGGCAGTGACCTTCGCCGCTCCCCAGACATTTCCCTCGGGATCGGTGTTGGGCGGAAAGCCGACATAGTTGTTGTGCATGACGATGCGGGTGCCGCCGGGGCTGGTGGTCGAGAGCGTCGTGTATCCGTAGTTGCCCATCGCCTCGAAACTCACTTCATAGGGCTGGCCCTGGAGATCGGGGGCGACGAAGCCGAGTTCGGTGATTTGGCGAGTCCAGCTCTCTTCGAAATAGGAGGCCACGCGCTCCACGTAGTCAGGAACGCCGTTGGCCGGTGCAATGTCCTCCGCGGGAACGGCATTCGTGCCGATGGTGTCGTAGGTCAAGACGAAGTGACCTCCAGCGCTGATGTAGCCCGCCGCCTTCTGTAGAGTGTGCGGAGTCATCAGCGCGGCGACTTCGCGCCGACTCGCCGGAGTCAGATGCGGTAACGCGCGTTGGACTTCTTTGATCACCGGCGTGGCACAACGCAGAGGACGTTCGGCGAGGCTACGGAGGTCTGCGGGAAGGTCTTGAGGGTCGAGGGCTCGACGCAAGGACAACAACAGCCCCTCTTCGGCGTCGATGTCACCGGCACTCACTCGTTCTTCGATGAGGCGAAGGACCGGATCGCCATGAGACGGAGCGGCAGCCGCTCGGACGGCCATCAGGGATCCAACCAAGGGCAACAGAATTAGAATTCGGATCCAAGGCCAACGCGGCATGAGTCTGGGAGCCTCCGGTGAGAATCGCGTCGCGGAGATCGAACTCTCCGTGGACTCGATTCTAGCAGATCCCTCCGGGCTCGTTCAGTCTCGAGTTCAGAGCCCTGTGATCTGGAGTACCGACCCGCACTCCTCGGAAGCGTAGAGACACCTTTCGGCCCAACGCTCCACCCTGTGCGGATGGCCATGACCTTGCTATAGTGAGGTCTGTGCGGTCTGCGCTCTCCACGGAGGGCGAGGGCCTCGAGATCATCATCTCCGAGAACGGGAGGGTTTCTTGCGCAAGAGTATTCTGGTCGCGTGTACCGTCTTGGCCTTCTTCGGCTCTACTCCCCGAGTTCTTGCGCTCTGCGGGCTGCAAGTGCAGCATCCCGATGATCTCCTCGAAGCGAAGTTCGGACGATTGGGTTTCGATCGCCTTTCCAAGGCTCCGACGCCTTATCAGCGGGCGGATCGCCCCATCGACGTTCTGCACTACGACCTCGATCTGCAGGTGTCTCTCGAGACCGTCGACCTCAGCGGTGTGGTGGTGGCCACGCTCATGCCCCTCGCTCCGCTGGATACGGTGACCTTTGATTTTCGCAGTGAGATCTCGGGAAGTTCGGGAATGGTTGTCGATTCCGTCACCGTCGATGGCAACCCAGTCCTGGCCACCCATGTCGACGACGAGCTCCGCATCCCCCTGAGCATCACTGCTCTGCCCGCCGACACGCTCACGATCGAGGTGGCTTTCTCCGGCCGTCCCTTGCGGGATTGGATCCTTGGCTACGGTTTGCGCAACTTCTTTGATCGCACCGACCCACAATTGCCGGTGTTGCCGGATGAGCCAATTCTCCAATCGTTGAGTGAGCCCGATGCTGCTCGGAGTTGGTGGCCTTGTCACGACCACCCCTTCGATGCGGCCACCGTGGATCTTCATGTCACCGCTCCGACTCGATTCGAGTTGGCGGCGCCAGGGGTGATGACCGAGGACACCGACCTCGGAGGAGGGTTGCGGAGGCAGTCTTGGAGCATGAGTCGTCCGATCCCCTCCTATCTGGTCTCTCTCAACGTGGCGGACTACGTGAGCTGGACGGATTCGGTGGTCGTGGATCATCTCGTGGATCCGGTCACCGGTCAGACCGAGACTCGCACCATGCCCTTGCAGTATTTCGTGCCCTCCTTCGAGGAGGCAGCGGCGCGCTATACCTGGTCCAAAGTCGGAAGGATGGTTCAGGTTTTTGCGGAGAAGTTCGGACCCTATCCCTATGCAGACATCAAGTATGGGATGTCCCTCTTCCAATTCGGAGGAGCCATGGAGCATCCCACCATGTCGAGCATGGGGCAGTTCACGGTGTCTCAGAAGGAGAATCCCGATGTTCCCGGATCCCCCGGTGGAGAATGGATCGCGGCTCACGAGCTCTGTCATCAGTGGTTCGGAGATGCGGTGCGGGTCGAGCGTTGGGGAGAGATCTGGCTCAATGAAGGGTTGGCGAGGTGGTCGGAGGCACTCTGGTTCGAATTGGAGTACGGGCCCGAGGCCGGACGGGTGTGGCTCGACAGGATCTACCGGGATTCCTATCCGGGTTCGATCGTCGATCCGGGAGCGCTGTTCGGAACGACCGTCTACAACAAGGGCGCGCGCGTCGTTCACCAGTTGCGACAGGTGGTGGGAGATGTGGCCTTCTTCGAGGCCCTGCGCCAATACATGACCGATCCAGCAATTCGCTTCGGGGCGGTGAACAGCGGGGACTTTCAGGCCCACTTCGAGGCGACCTACGGTCAGAGCCTCGATTGGTACTTCGATCCGTGGTTGAACTGGCCCGGACGCCCGTCACTGACGCTCACCCAGTACCGGATCGCCGGTGGGGTGCACCTGGAGATCGAACAACCGACGGACCGCATCTATCGTCTCCCACTCCCTCTTCGTCTGGTCTATGAGGACGGGAGTTTCGAAGATCGATTGGAATGGATCGGCGAGAGTGGCGCGGTCTCGGCTTTCGATCTGCTCACCGACCAGCCGGTCACGGCAGTGGCGATCGACCCCGAACGGGACTGGCTCCTCGATGTCGAAGTCGCAGCTTCCTACCTGACACCGCGGGTCGAGCTCATCGCTGCCTATCCCAATCCCTTCAATCCCCAGTTGACGCTGTCCTACTTTGCCGGCCAGCCGACGACGTTGGCGGTCGAGGTCTACGATGCTCGGGGACGGAGAGTGCGCACTCTCCGTCTGGCCACCGTCGATCCGGGAATCGGGACCCTGGTCTGGGACGGCTCGGATTCCGGAGGACGGCCAGTGGTGAGCGGAGTCTACCATCTCCGGTTCCTGGCCGGAGACGGGACCGAAGAGCGTCGTAGTGTCACTTTGCTGCGCTGAGTCGAGAAGCGTGGGTCTCACTTCGGAGCGAGGCTCGTACTTGGGGTTGTGAAGGTGATAGCCCCCTTTGTTCAGGAGTGAAGTTCCATGACGAATGTCCCACTCGACCGGAGAGCCAAGATCACGACCTGGTCTGCACAGTTGGTCGCCGCGGCGATCTTTGGAATGGCCGCCCCCGCGAAATTCATGGCCGACCCCTCGGCCGTGGCCATCTTCGAGCGACTCGGCGCGGAACCCATGGGTCGGCTGGCCACCGGAAGTTTCGAGGTCTTGGCCATCATTCTTCTCTTGATCCCCGCCACCGCACGTTTCGGGGGCATTCTGGGAGCGGCGCTGATGGCGGGGGCGATCTTCTCCCACGTGACGGTGCTCGGAATCTCGATCGACGGAGATCCATCGATGTTCATGATGGCCTCGGTCGCATTGGTGGCCTCGCTGACCGTGGTCTGGACCCGACGCGCCTCCATTCCTGGCCTGTCGACGGTGGTTCCGACACGCTCGGCGGGGTAGAGGCCGTGGGATTGGCTTCGGAGTCGAAGAGACGGGCCGGGCTCCTCAGAGCCCGGCTTTGTCGTGAGATGCTCCGCCGCAATGGCGCCCATCGTTCCGGTGGTTGCGACCCCGCCGAGCTGTGGGTACCCTCGCGGGGTCCGAACCCTTCGACCGTCGGCCTCACGTCCACTGCAGGAGATCCATGACCAACGAAAGCACGCGTGTGGAGAGGCCGCAGTCGCCGGCCCTCGATCAGATTCTGGGCGAACGGTTCGACCTTCTCGACGACGGCTTCGTTCGCGTGGTGGACTACATGGGGAGCGACGCTTCGATCGTTCAGGCGGCTCGAGTGTCCTACGGAGCTGGAACCAAGACCGTCTCCCAGGATCGAGGTCTGATCCGCTATCTCATGCGGCATCGTCATACGACGCCGCTGGAGATGTGCGAGATCAAGTTGCATCTGAGAGTCCCGATGGACTGCTGGCGACAGTGGATACGACATCGTACCGCGAACGTCAACGAGTACAGCACACGCTACTCGGTCGCGATCGATGCCGCACAAACCACTGCACCCGAGCAGTGGCGGGCCCAGGCTGCGAACAACAAACAAGGCAGCGAGGGCACTCTCCCCTCGGAGCAGGGTCGCGCGTTGACCGAGAGTGAGCGTGCGCTGCACGAGTTGGCGCGACGGACTTATGACCAAAGACTTGCGGCAGGCGTGGCGCGGGAGCAGGCCCGCAAGGATCTGCCCCTTTCGACCTATACCGAAGCCTATTGGAAGATCGATCTTCACAATCTCTTCCATTTCCTCTCGCTCCGCATGGACGTACACGCACAGGAAGAGATCCGCCGCTACGCGGAGGTCATCGGACGGAAGATCGTGGCCCGCTGGGTGCCTCTGGCCTGGGAGGCCTTCGAGGACTACCGGCTCGGGGGACGTTTTCTCTCGCGGCTCGACCGCGAGATTCTCTCCTGTATCGGGCGGGGTGATGCGGCAGCAGCCGTCGCCAAAGCAGAGGAATTCGGGTGGCTCTCCCAGGGGGAGAAGGGTCTCAAAGCGAACCGCGAACGCGCGGAATTCGAGGCCAAGCTCGATGAGTTGGGTCTGGCCGTGCCCTGGACGGCCGAATCAAAGGGGAATGGGTGATGGCAAAACGGACGGCCAAGAAGGCATCTGGAAAGAGAAAGCGAAAGACCAGCGTCAAGGCTTCGGGGCGGATCGAGGCCAAGATGCGGGTGGAGCGCGATTCGATGGGGGAGATGCTCGTACCCGATCACGCGCTGTGGGGAGCGTCCACGCAGCGGGCTCGAGAGAATTTTCCGGTCTCGGGCCGTGGAGTTCCGGTCGAGGTCGTGCGGGCCTTCGGCCTGCTCAAGGAGGCCACCGCACGGGTGAATCGGGACTTGGGAAAGCTGTCGGCACGCCGCGCTTCGGCGATCATCCGGGCGGCGAAGGAGATGGCGGCGGGAGAGCTCGACGGACATTTCGTGGTGGATGTCTTTCAGACCGGATCGGGAACCTCCACCAACATGAATGCCAACGAGGTCATCGCGAATCGTTGCTCGCAGCTCGCGGGGAAGCCCATCGGCTCGAAGCTCCCGGTACATCCCAATGATCACGTGAACATGGGACAGAGTTCCAACGACACCTTTCCGACCGCGATGCACGTGGCCGCGGCGGTTGCGATCGCCAAGCAGCTCGAGCCCGCTCTGGGAGCGATGGAGGAAGTTCTGCGGAAGAAGGCCAAGGAGTGGGATGGAGTGACCAAGATCGGACGCACTCACCTGATGGACGCCACGCCGATCCGCGTGGGGCAGGTCTTCGGCGGCTATGCCGCCCAGATCAAGAAGGCGCGCGGACGTTGCGCAGTGGCCCTGAAAGCGCTGGAGGAACTCGCCATCGGCGGTACGGCGGTGGGTACCGGAATCAATACCCATCCTCGATTCGGCCGAATGGTGGCTGCAGAATTGAGTCGAGCCACCGGCCTCCGCTTTCGAGAGGCCGCGAATCATCCCGAAGCTCAGGCGGCGAAGGATGGATTCGTGGAGGCCTCGGGAGAGCTCAAGACAATTGCCATCAGTCTGAGCAAGATCGCCAATGACATTCGCTGGCTCGGCAGTGGACCGCGGTGCGGATTGGCGGAGCTTTCGCTTCCCGCCACTCAACCGGGGTCCTCGATCATGCCGGGCAAAGTCAATCCGGTGATGTGCGAGTCGGTGGTTCAGGTCGCGGCTCGAGTGGTGGGCAATGATACGGCGATCAGCTTGGGGGGCTTCGGAGGTGTGGGATCGATTCTCGAGCTCAACGTGGCGATGCCGATGATGTCCGATGCTCTCATGGAGAGCATCCGTCTGCTCACCAATGTTTCGAAGGTCTTCGTGGAGAAGCTTCTCGTTGGGCTCGAGGTGAATCGGGAGCAGGTGGAAGGGCTCATCGAGCGATCCCTGATGATCGTGACCAGCTTGGCTCCGATCATCGGTTACGACACCGCTTCGAGGGTGGCAAAGAAAGCTCTGAAGGAGGATCGGACCATTCGTGAGGTCATCCTCGCGGAGGGCTTGGTCGAAGAGCGTCAGCTCGACCGACTTCTCGACCCGAAGGCCATGACTCGGCCATCGAGAGCCTGAACCCTCGTCGAGGTCTGAACCGGAGCGAGAAACTCCGGTGGCGCGCGGATCAGGGCTGGCCCACGCGCATCGACTCGAGGACCGCGCGTGCGGCGGAGTCATTGGTGACTTCGGAGGATCCCGCCGCGAAACCGACTCGATCGCCGTCGAGGGCGACGGCGATCGAAACCGAGTCCCGTAGCTTCTCCGCGAATTCCTCTGCATCGGTCTCGGAATCGAAGACCACGCCTACGGCAGTGAGACTCTCGTCGCCCCGGCGATAGAGAGTGAAGTGGTCTCCGTCCCAGCCGCTGGCGGCCGGAGTGGAGGCGGTCTCTCGCAGGAGATTCTCTCCTCCATCGAGGCCGAGGCGTAGTCCAGTGAGAGTGGCCAGATCGAGTTCTCCGAGCACGCCTTCGAAACGGACTCGCCATCGGTCGGAGGTCAAGACCTCGAGTGCAGGAATCATGACCTCCCGAGGAAGATCGATTTCTTCTGGATCCCAGTACTTCTCGGGGTGCATCACCTGCTCCATGCTCTGGGGCATGTGTTCGAAGGCGGTGTCGATGTCGGCTGAGGGAACTCCGGAGACCGAAGCCATCATGTCCCCACGTCCGAGGAAATGTTGGCCCAGAACGTAGGGAGCGATGAGGGCGTTGGCCAGGACCGGCGCGGCCGCCCCGAATCGCTCGGCCTGTCCCGCCTGGGATTCCTGCAACTCCTGCATCGCGGCCACATCGAGGGACCCGTCCATCAGGGAGCGGGTGATCCAGTGGGTCATGGTCATCATTCCCGAGCCCTCGATCACGCAGCCATAGGCATTGAGGCGGTCGTAGTTGTCGCCGGCGGCGTCGAAACGGGCCTCGAGGTCGAAGATCTGGTCATCGAGGGCATGGGTCAGCTCGTGGACCATGATGATGGGAGCGGAGCTGCGGGGCATGTCATCGAGCATGTAGAAGGTCCCGCGTTCGGGAGCGTAGTACCCTCCCGCCTGTTCCTCGAGGAGGAGGAGAATCTGCTGAAGAAGAGGGCGATCGTCGTCGAGCATTCCCAGGTCGCGGTAGACGGTCGCGAGGTGATCCAGGACTCCGGGGGGAAGCTCTTGACGGAGGCGATCCTCGAAGTAGGCGCGCGCTGCTTCGTCGTCGACGACTTCCACCGGCACTGCGGTTGCGAAAGAATGCCCGCGCATCTCTTCGATGGCGGGCTGCAATTCTGCGGCGAGTCGACTCGCCTCGTCGGCACTCAGGTAAGGCGATGGTCGCGAGCCCGGTGCTGGCACCAGGCTCGCCTCCTCGACATCTTCATCGGTTTCGGCGTCGCCACTGGCGTCGAAGTTCTGGAACACCTGCATCAATTCCCTCACCAGA
Source organism: Candidatus Krumholzibacteriota bacterium (assembly GCA_024276305.1). Classification (GTDB taxonomy): domain Bacteria; phylum Krumholzibacteriota; class Krumholzibacteriia; order JAJRXK01; family JAJRXK01; genus JAJRXK01. The sequence continues at coordinate 19,400 of JAJRXK010000034.1, read as the reverse complement.
GCTGCCATGTCTTCGAGATTGACTCTCACCCGCCCCACATATGCGGTGTCCTGGATCAGACCGGCGATGTCGATTTGGACCGGGGGAGCTTTCTGGAAGGGAATCTCCAGGAAACTCCGCGCGAGGTCGAAGGCCGAATCGAGGAAGGAGCGAAGCTCCAGTGTCGATAGCGCCTGAGTACCTTCTCCGGACCACTCTCGAGCGGCCATCAACGGTTTGGGGATGGATCCGGGCTTCGCATCGATGCCCGCGACGAAGTCCAAGAAGTGCTGGCGCTTCGAAGTTGCCATGACCAGGCCCAGGTCGTCGCGATCTGCGATGTAGATCGAAGGAACCAGCGCCTGCATGACCGCCAGGGCAATGGCCTCATCGGGGTCGGTGTCCGTCATGAAATCACTGAAATCCAGATCGATCGTCACCTGTTCCGCATTCCATCCGCCGGGGACATCGATCGGAGACCGGGACAGCTCGAAGACCTCTTCGCTGCGCTCACCGATCCCTTGGATCGTATCGAGGACCTCCCGGAGTTCAGCGCCTACCCCTTCTTTGCGACTGAGGTAGGCCAGTTCGGGAGTGCCGTCGATGAATCCCATGCTGGTTGCAGTGGGGGCGTAGAAGAGCTCGATATGGTCGTAGAAGGCGGACAGGATCTCTTCATAGTCCTGACCCAGTTCTTCGGGGAGATCAGCGGTGGCCAATTGGGTGAACGCGTCGGTCACGTCGTGGTAGGCATCGACCATCGCATGGAGATCGATGGCCGAGGCCTGGTAGAGCGAGTGGTTGGTGGGCAGGAGCCGCGTCAGCTCCATGGCCTGCGCCAAGTCGGGTTGAGGGCCGGGAGCCATCGCACTTCCGCGAAGGGTATCGAATCGGCTGAGGATTTCGAATTCCTCCCCATTGTAACTGACCGCCAGGTCGTAGGTCTTGGCCGAGGCGAGGATCTTGGCGACGAGGCCGATCACCTCGGCCTGTCCTTCGGGATCGATCTGGAAATCGTTGGTCGTGTCCGCGGCCGCCGCGGCCAGGCCCATCCCGGCGAAGGCCTGGAGCATGGGCCCGAAGCGCTGGACCAGCCCTTCGAGATCCACTCGGGCCACCACATCCCCCGGAGGGATGGAATCGAGGAGGGTGATCCTTTCGGAGCTCGGCGCATACTCCGGGTCGGTACTCAGAGCGACGAAGCCCCGGTCGATCCGGGCTGCAGCGAGGTCCATCTGCTCGAGGATCTCCTCTTCACTGAGGGCGGGATCGGCCAGTCGTCCGAGGACGGTGAAGGTCGGGGCACCGGGACCACCGGCCGGAAGGGCGATCGCGACGACCAAGGGCCCTTGCCCATCGATCACGGACCAGAATCCCGGCGCCTTCTTCTCGATCTCACCGCGGAGATCCAGGTTCTGAGCGGTGTCCTCGTCGAAGTCGGCCAGGACGGAATGGACGTCCTCGAAGAACTGATCCACCGACGGCGTCATGACCACCGCCACGGTGCCGCCGGGGAGATTGTCGGAGAGTTGGGGTGGCAAGAGTTGCAGATCCGCCGCGCCTGCCCCGACCGCGGTCAGAATTGCGGCGAGGGTGAGTAGGGTGGAGAGCGCCCAGCTCCCGAGGGACCGATTCCCAGACATAGTACCTCCTCGTACCGTGTGCATCGGCGGGAGTATAGAGCGAATTCGTCCGTCGGGCGACGTTGGTTCTCAGCCGTTGGTCAGAGATAGTACTATTTGATTCTGGCCGTGGCCCTCGATGACATATCCCACATTGACCCCATTGAACTGCACCGGGCGATATCCGGTTTGGCCGAGGGCCGCGGGAACCCCATTGACAGGTTCGGTATTGGCCATGGTCCACGGATTGGCGAGGGGCTGGCCGCCGGGAAGGAGGTCGATGATCGAGAAGCCGACGCTGCCCACATCGGCAGTGCTGCCGGGGTAGACCCCTCGATTCTGGATCGCGAAATCCTCGGCCGCCAATTGCACGGTGTGGCAGTTGCCCTTGACGTTGGCGTCCAGGGCCCGGTCTTCGAAGCGTCGTAGGTTGGGCGTCGCGATGGCGGCCAGGATCCCGATGATCACCACTACGATCATCAACTCGACGAGGGTGAAACCCTCGCAATGGTGGAAGCGTCGCATGGAACCTTTCTCCCGTTGTTCCTCAAGATCGTTTCAAAGAAAGCACTTCGCGTGCCGAGGGGCGTCGCCTCCGATGGGGAAGCGATCGACGCCATACGATCGATGGAGGTCCTCCGAGGAACTCCCACGATCCCGGCTGGGTGGCGATTCGCAATGGGGCTGGCCAATTCGCGCGGGTGCCAATCGGGCCGGCGTGATCTAGACTAGTCGCATGAATTGCTGCCTTCCCCTCGATCCCACCGCCCATGCGGTGGACTTGGGAGCCATGCTCCTGCTGGGTCTGACCATGAGTCTGGGCCACTGTCTGGGAATGTGTGGTCCACTCGTCACTGCCTTCTCCTTGCGACAGGACTCCGGTCGGGGACGGTCCTCGATTCTGGTACCTTCGTTGGTCTATCACTTCGGACGAATCGGCAGCTATTCGATCCTGGGAGCGGTAGTCGGTTTCCTGGGATCGACGGTGGAAGTGATGGCGGGGGGAACTCGCATTCAGGGGATCTTCGCCCTGGCGGTGTCTGCGAGCCTCGTCGCCTTGGCCGCGGCCCAGTGGGGTCTGCTGCCGTGGTCGACCCATGCCTGGACCCGAGCCTGGGGGCAGCAGGTGAGTCGCACCATGCAACGGCTCTTCGAAGTTCGCGGGTTGCGCCGCTGTGCGGGGTTGGGCATGGCCAATGGATGCCTTCCCTGTGGACCGGTCTATGCAGCCGCGGTTGCGGCGGCGGCGACGGCCAGTGTGGTGAAGGGTGCGGTGGCCATGGCGCTCTTCGGCGTGGGGACCCTGCCGGTGCTGCTGATCTTCGGTCTGAGCGCGCATCGTTGGGGGGCCAACCTTCGGCTCGTCCTGCGGCGGGCTTCGGGCGGTATCCTGCTCTTGGTGGCGGCGCAGCTCGGACTGCGGGGCCTGGCGGTTCTGGGTCTAGTGGGGCACTTTCGGATCGGCGAGCTGATGTTCTGGTAGGGGCTCGTCCGCCAGGATCGGTGCCTGCCGGAGTGCGATCGAGACGAAGGCTGCACTCAGGGACAAGAGAAAGCCGATGAGGAGCAGGATCCAGATCCAGGGCCGTTTTCCAAACCAGCTTCGCACGATCAGGGACCTCGGAAGGTGAGGTGGAGTTCCTCCACCCGGCCAGAGAGGGAGTCCTCGATCAGGAGCGTGAACCCGAAGTTCTGATCGAAGGCCTTGCGGTCGGCGAAGACGAAGACCGGCACCTGCTGGTCCTCCATCGCTGCGAGGTGAACTCTCGGTTGGGGAACGAGATACTCGATCGGTAGCCCCTGGGATTCCCCCGGACGTACGAATAGAGTCGCCTCCTCGGTGCGTTTGTTCTGCAGGTGCACGTTCACGAGATTGCGGATTCGGTGCTCTTCGAGTGTGTAGGGCATTCCTCGGGCGCGGAGGGCGCGGGCCCCGAAGGGTTCGCGCTGGTGCACGGAGAGGGTCGCCACCGCTATTCCGATGAGGCCGAGGCAGAGGTAGAGGAAGACCCGCGGACGCAGGATCGAGCGTTTCTCCCCTCCCTCGAAGGAACGTTCGGAGTCGTATCGGACGAGCCCTCGGGGCTTGGCGATGCGATCCATGATGTCGTCACAGGCATCGATGCACCGAGTGCATCCGATGCACTCCATCTGCAGGCCGTTGCGGATGTCGATCCCGGTGGGACAGACTTCGACGCAGCGGTAGCAGTCGATACAGTCTCCCCCTTCGTCGACACCGTGGGATCTTGGCTCTCCTCTCTTCTCGTCGTAGCCGATGATGATCGTATCGGGGTCGATCAAAGCGGATTGGATTCGTCCGTAGGGGCAGATGATCAAGCAGGTCTGCTCGCGGAACCAGGCGTAGTCGAAGTACATGAGACCGGTGAAGAACATCGACCAGCCGAAGGCCGTCTTGTGCTCGGCGGGGTTCGAGCGGATCACCTGCAGGAGCTCGTGTACGGGAATGAAGTAGGAGAGAAAGACGTGAGCGATTCCGTAGGAGAGACCCAGAAACAGGGTGTGTTTGAGGATCTTGCGCCAGACCTTGTCGAAGTCGTTGGGCCCCATGTTGCGCCGGATGCGAGTGTTGCGCGGTCCCTCGATCCATCGCTCGATGCGTCGGTAGATGCCCTCCATGAACACGGTTTGGGGGCAGGCAAAGCCGCACCAGACTCTTCCGTAGAGGGCAGTGAGGACAAAGAGGGCGAAACCCAACCCGGAGAGCGCGAAGAAGGAGAGATAGAAGTCTTGGTTGGTGAAGCTGAGGCCGAATAGATAGGCGGCGCGCCCGGGAAGGTCGAAGCGGACTGCGGGTTGTCCGGCGACTTCGATCCAAGGCAGTCCCACGTAGACCAGGATCAGAAGGGTCCAGAAGACCTGGACCCTTCTCTGCCACCGGCCCCGCACATCGGCGGGGTGGAGGAAGTTGCGCGACCCGTCCTCGTTGATCGAATAGACGGAATCCAGGTCGGGACGGCGTTTTCTACTTCGTGGCGCTTTCGCCTGCGTCTTCGGAATTGAGCTCATCAGCGGCATTCTCCTCGTCGACGGTCATCTGGTAGAGCTCTCCCTGAGGATCCTTGCCCGCCACATTGGTGTTGCGCAACGAGATCACATAGGACACGACCTTCTGCACCCGGGTGGGCCCGAGCTGGCGTCCCCACGCGGCCATTCCCTTCTCGGGGACGCCTTCGGTGACAGTATGGTAGATCTCGATGGGTTGTCCGCCATGGATCCAGTAGGAGTCGGTGAGATTGGGACCCACATTCCCCTGGGCCTGGTCCGCATGGCAGACTACGCAATAGGTCTCGAAGAGCGCCCGTCCCTCGGCCACCTTTTCGGGCATGGAGGCCATCAGGTTCAGGCTCTCGTTGCGAGGTCCGCCTCCGGCCATCCGGGCCAGCTGGGCCTCCATTGCCGCCTCCATCTCCAGGGCATAGCGCCCATTCGGTCCGGGAACCGCTCCCAGGGTCTCGAAGACCACCCAGTAGCCGACGGCGAAGACGATGGAACCGTAGAGGATCCAGAGCCACCAATTCGGCAGGCGGTTGTCGAATTCCTGGATTCCGTCGAAGGAATGTTCACGTACCTGGTCCTGCTTGTACTCACTCATGACTCTCCTCCACTGAGGCGGTCGTTCCGCAGTCGTCCACGAGGAGTAGGGCGGCCATTTCTTCGACGGTTGGATTCCCGCGGAGTCCGAAGAAGACCCAGGCCAGAACCAACAGGAATGAGATGAAGAAAATACAGAGCCCGATCATGGGATAGATCATCAGGTGATGGTTTGCGTAGAACTCCTGGTACACGTCAATGACCTCCCGCTTGGCTGAGTTCTTCGAGGCTTGGAGCGATCGGTTGGGGACCACGACCGAGTCGCTGCAGATAGGCGATGAGGGCAGTCATCTTGGAATTGGGATCGAGGACGACATCCTGAGTGGAGAGATCGTCGATCACGAGCTGGGCTTGGCTCAACGCCGTCGTTTCGGCGGCTTCGCAATCGTCGTTGGTATAGGGAACTCCGAGTTTCCGGAGCGCTTGCATCTTGGTTCGCGTGTGCGAGAAATCCACATGCTCGCGACTGAGATGGTTGTAGCGCGGCATATTCGATCCGGGGGATGTGGACCGGGCGTCATTGAGATGGAGATAGTGCCACACATTGGCGTACTTGCCGCCCACGCGGTGCAGATCCGGACCGGTGCGTTTGCTTCCCCACTGGAATGGTGTGTCATAGATGAACTCGGCCAGACGCGAGTATTCGCCGTAGCGCAGAGTCTCGTGCCGGAAGGGGCGGATCATCTGGCTGTGACACACATAACAACCCTCGCTGACGTAGATGTCCCGGCCCTCGAGTTCGAGAGGGCTGTAGGGTCGCTGTACGAAGTCATAGTTCCCGGTGTCGGCCATGGCCTGGACGGGAGCATCCTTGGTGGCGACCACGGTGGGGATGATCTCGACCATTCCGCCAATGAGAATGGCCACCAGCACCAGAACCGTGAATGCCAGAGGATGGGCCTCGATCATGTCGTGCCAGCTTCGCTCCTCGCGCCGCGATCCGTAGTGCAGGACCAGTCCGATGACCAGAACCTCCAAGAGGACCAAGGCCACGATGCCCGTGATCACGCCGGAGATGCCCAGGAGGATCGGAGCGCCGATCACCAGGGCCGAAACCAGAACCGGACCCGAGAAGATCAGACGCCAGAAGCTCAACCCGGTCGGCGGCAGAGCCGCGACTTCGATAGTGACCTTCTGAGGAGATCCGGCCCGGATGGTGGCGAAGACGTTGAACATCAGCATCAGGTAGCCCGAGAGATAGGCGATGCCGCCCACCAGGCGCATCTGGTACATGAAGTGCGAGGCGGTGAGACCTTCGATGAAGTCGGGAAACTTGAGGAAGCCTTCGGCGTCCAGAGCCTGCCAGAAGAGGCCTTGGCTCACTCCGCTGATCCACATGGAAGAGACGTAGAGAAGGATTCCGAAGGTGCCGATCCAGAAATGAGCGTCGGCCAGACGCTTCGAATGGAGCTTGGTTCCCCACAAGCGCGGCACCAGCCAGTAGAGAAGGCCGGCGGTCATGAAGCCATTCCAGCCCAGTGTTCCGGCGTGCACATGCCCGATGATCCAATCGGTGTAGTGCCCGAGGGCGTTGACGCTCTTGATGGCGAGCAGGGGGCCTTCGAAGGTGGCCATTCCGTAGAAGGTGACGGCAACCGCGAAGAACTTGATCACCGGATCCGTGCGCAATTTGTCCCATGCTCCGCGGAGAGTGAGCAGACCATTGAGCATTCCTCCCCAGGAGGGCGCCCAGAGCATCACGCTGAAGACCATGCCCAGGGTCTGGGCCCAATCGGGGAGCGCGGTGTTCAGGAGGTGATGGGGACCGGCCCAGATGTAGATGAAGACGAGGGTCCAGAAGTGGACGATGGAGAGACGGTAGGAATAGACCGGCCTTTCTGCGGCCTTCGGTAGGAAGTAGTACATGATCCCGAGTACGGGGGTGGTGAGGAAGAAGGCCACCGCGTTGTGCCCGTACCACCACTGGACCAGCGCATCTTGGACCCCCATGAAGATCGAATAACTATGGGTCCAGCTCGTGGGCAGTTGGAGATTGTTCACGATGTAGAGCACGGCCACGGTGACGATCGTGGCAATGTAGAACCAGAGGGCCACATAGAGGTTTCGCTCGTTCCTTCTGGCCAGCGTCCAGAAGAAATTGATCGCGAAGACCACCCACACGACGACCACCGCGATGTCGATGGGCCAGATGAGCTCTGCGTATTCCTTGCCTTGGGTCAGTCCCATCGGGAGGGTGATCGCAGCGGCCACGATGATGAGCTGCCAACCCCAGAAGTGGATCCAACTCAACAGGTCCGAAGCCATCCGCGCTTTCAGCAAGCGTTGGGTGGAGTAGTAGACTCCAGCGAAGATCATGTTGCCGACCCACGCGAAGATCGCGCCATTGGTGTGCAGCGGACGCAGGCGTCCGAACTGCAGCCAACTGGTGTCGAGGTTCGCCTGCCAGAAGGACAACTGAGTCGCGATGATCACGCCCAGAAGCAGACCGACTGCTCCCCAGATGGTCGTGGCGAGGGTGAATGCTCGGACGACATGGTCGTCGTATTCGACGCGCTGGGTCATCGAGTTCGCGGATTCCATGAGCTACAGCCTTTCGTGCCGGGACTGCTGGTTTCGAGGATGGTCTTCATCGAGGGGTAAGAGGGAGAGGCGATCACCATGTTCGAAGTCTCCGCCGCGCAGCCGCGAGACGAAGAAGATGAGCCCCGCTGCCACGAGGATCAGACTCACGAAGACGGTGATGATCAGGACATTCATGTTCACCCATCTCCGGAGAGACGCCGTCGAGTCCAGAGCACGATGGTCACCGAGCTCAACGGCATGAGGATCGCTGCCACCACGGGGCTGACTCGACCCGCGAGACAGAGTGCGATGGCGGTCAAGTTGTAGAGAGCAGCGAAGATCAGGATCTCGGTCTGTACCCGTCGGAGCCGGTGAGACATGAGCAGGGCGCGTCGCACCGCGGCAATGCCGTCTCCGAGGAAGTAGAAGTCGGACTTCTGGGCCAGGAAGGTGCGATCGACGGCCGGGGTGGCCGCAGCAAAGGAGTGTTCGAATCCCAAGATGTCGTTGAGCCCGTCGCCCACCATCAAGGTGTCGTCCTGGTCGATGTCGGTCAGGGCCTCCGCCTTGTCTTCGGGGGAGAGCTCGGCGTGAGCATGTTGGGGCTCGATACCGAGTTGTCGGGCCACGCGCTTCACCTTGTCCGTCCGGTCCCCGCTCAGGAGGTGGATGCCCAGACCCATGCCCCGCAGCGCCCGGACCTCGTCGACCGCATCGCCGCGCAGCTCCTCCTCGAGATGGACGACCAGAAGGAGCTCTCCGTCGATCCCGATCGCACTCGTGGCCCCATCGATGGAAGGCGCAGCCGGGCTCACCCAGGTGGGCCGGCCGATGCGGAACTCTCGACCTTCGACGCTCAGTGACAGGCCCCGGCCCCGGTGCTCTCGCACGGCATCCGCGACTTCCGCGTCGACGTCCTGTTCGACATTCTGCGGACGATGCACTTCCAGGGAGAGTGCGGCGGCGATGCACTTCGAGACCGGGTGCTTGGACCGGCTGCACATCGACAGCAGGATCTTGCGGGTCGGGGCGTCGAGATCGAGGAGTGCGCGACGAGAATCGTCACGCAGACGCAGCTGGCTGCGGGTGAGGGTTCCCGTCTTGTCGAAGACGATGTGGCGGATTTGGAGGGCGCGATCGAGGAAGGAGTCACGGCGCAGGAGCACTCCCCTGCGTCGCAGCCGACTATGGGCCATTTCCCGCGCCAGAGGCAGGCCGATCCCGATGGCACAGGGACAGGAGATCACCAGGACCGAGACGCAGACTTCGATGGCCCGATGCCACCCCGCAGATGCCCATAGAAGGAGGGCCGCACCGCCGAGCAGGAGCACGGCCCCGACGTAGATGGTGGCCACTCGGTGCCACCAGTGACGGGCTTCCCCCAGCTCCTCGGTGGAGGGGGTCTCCTCTCGGATCAGATCGTTCAAATGGGAGGCGGAGAAGTCTTCGGTGACGTGGACGCGCAGTCCGTGATCGCTGGTGTTGAAGGCGCCGGCAACCACCGTCGCTCCGGGGGCGACCTCCACTGGAGCGGCTTCGCCGGTGATCCAGTCCATGGAGAGTGAGCCTCCCCGATGGAGGAGGATGCCTCGGGTCGGGATCAAGTCCCCGGGCGCGATCCAGACCTCGTCGCCCTCCCGGATCTCCGAGACGGCGACGGTTTCGATTCGACCGCCGGTCAACCGCCGTGCGAAGAGGTCGGCGATCCCGGCGGAGGAGAGGAGCAAGTTGCGGTTGCGTTCGATCACGGACTCCTGCAGCCACCGACCGAGGAGCATCAGGGTGATGAAGATGGTCAGAGTGTCGAAGTAGGCGGAGTCCGCTCCCTGAGTGATGTAGGCCCAGACCGAGCCCGCGTAGGTCATCCCCATGCCCAGCGCGATGGGCAGGTCCACATGGGCGACTCGGGAGCGGAGTCCTCGGAATGCGGAAGCGAAGAAGGGCCCACCCCCGACGACGAGGGCCAGCGTGGCCAGAAGGAGACTGATTCTTCCGAAGAGCCGGAAGACGAGGGGGTCGTCCTGAACATTGAGCCCCGCGTAGTAGCTCAGGCTGAAGATCATGACATTCATCGCCACCGCGGCGCAGATACCCAGGCGAATGAGAAGGCTCTGTGAACGGTGGGCGGATCTCTTGTGGGGAGGGCCGAAGCGATAGCCGAAGTCTTCAACCTCGGCCAGGAAGTCCTGGAGCTCTCCCACCTCCGGATCCCACCGCAATTCCACGGTGCCCAGGGCGGGATTGATCCGCAGTGCACTTCCGGCGGGGTGCCGTTCGAAGAGACGTTCGATGAGCCAGACGCAAGCGGTGCAGTGCACGCCCTGCAGGTCCAGACGCACGGTCTTGGTGGTCGAGTTCGGCCAGGCGGGGGTTTCGGCGAGGAGCGCTTCGAGCCAGGCGAAACTCTCGTGCCGTCGTTCTCCCGGGGGGGCAGTGGCGCAACGTTTGAGGTCGTAGAAGCGCTCGAGACCTTCGGAGTGGATGAGGGCGTAGACGCTGCGGCAGCCTTCGCAGCAGAATGGTCCCAGATCCGCTCGCCACCTCCGGCCCAGCGGCAGCCCGCAATGGGCGCAACGGTCCGGCCGCTCTCTCGAGGAGCGCTCGGTGGGGTCCGGGTGGGACTCGTGGTCCGGAGGGAGGACGGGGGAGAGTGCTTCGAGAGGATTCACAGCGGGGGCGAGTCACCCCCCTCGGGGCTCCGGAGGGCGTCCAACCGGGCTCGCAGCGAGAGGAAGACGAAGGCTGCGATCCCCACCAAGAGAACCGCCGCTCCCCCCGAGGCCAGATTCTCCCATCGCAGAGTGGAGGGCGCCAGCTCGGCCTCTCCGAACCACAGGCCGCGGTTTCCGACCCACAGTCCGGGCAGGAAGGCGAGGTGTAGGCCGGCGAAGCAGAGGGCTGCGGCCACTCGGGCCCGCCCCTCCTCGAGCGGTCGACCGAGGAGATCGTCGGCATGGGCCGACACCACTGCCAGGACGGCGAAGAGCGACACTCCGCCCAGCAGGTAATGGAGTACCGCGCTGCGGAATGCGGTGGAGAGGAGGGGCCCGGCGACGCTCAAGTCGGTGAGAAAGATCGCGGCCAACCCTCCGACTACTGCGGTGGTGATCAGGCTCAGGGCAAAGAGCAGCGCCGCGTCCACCCGGAGGGCCCCCCGGTGCAAGGTGGCGAGGAGATTCGTCACCAGAGTGGTGGCAGGTACGAGAATCAGGAGACCGAGGGCGCTCTGTACCACGCTCCATCCCACCGATTGCCCGGCATTCATCAATTCCAGACCTCCGCCACTCAAGCCCAGTGCGGTGATCGAGGCCATGGCCAGGGCAGTGGACCATCCTCCGGCCACCCGTCGGGCTCCGCGATGCGCCACGATCTGCATGCCGATTCCCACCGAAGGCAGAAGCACGGCCACGATGGCGGCGCGTTCGAGGAAGTGGAAGAAGCGAGAATAGACCAGAGCTCCGGCGGCATCGAAGACCGCGGCCGAAGGAGCGGCTTCGAAGAAGATCAGAATCGCCAGTGCGGCCAGCAGGACCCCGACCACGAGTTGCGCAACGGCGCCGCAGAGGATCCCCCAGACCGCGGCCGCGGTGGGAGATGGGAAGCCCGAAGTCGAGATGGTGCTCAGGCTCTGCAAGGCAGTGCAGACCAGGCACAGTCCCAGCAGGTGCAGAGCGATGGCGACCCAGATGACCGTCCACGGATGGGCCGTTGCCTCCGGCAGGAGCTCGGGCCACGAGGCGGAGAGGCTTCCGCTGAGGACCGCAAGGGTCATGGAGGCCAAGGCGAAGAAGTGCAGGCGCATCGACCACTGCTGCAGCCGCGGGAAGGCCAGAGATGGCTGTTGGACGAGGTGGGGAAGCACCGGCGGGACCACCCCACAGGGGACGACCACCAGCGCGAAGAAGAAGAACGAGAAGAGGGCGTGGGCGGAAAGGGACTGGCCGAAGACCGAAGGAGCGAGAATGGGGTGAAGGGAGGCCAGTAGGTGCAGCCGAAGAAGGAGGGCATAGGCCAGGCCCAACGAGAGTGCGATCGCGGCCAGGCTCAATTGAATCCGAGCCAGGCGGTCGGAGTCGGTGGTGGAGTACCACGATGAGGATCGGACCGATGAAGGGTTCATGTCATTGCTCCTCGCCGTTCTCACGGAGAGTCTCGAAGAAGTCGATGATCGCTGCGATGTCGGCATCTCGAAGCTTCCCCTCGAAGGAGGGCATGACTCCGGGGAATCCCTGAACGATCTGGGATTGAGGCTGCAGCACGGAGTGACGTACATAGCTGGAGTCAGCCACCGCGGTGGTGCCGTCGCTGAAGACTCGGTGACGGCCGAGGACTCCCCAGAAGCTCGGTCCGGTTCGGGGGCTGCCGTCGAGACTGTGGCAGACGAGACATCCGTGGCGTTCGACCAGATGACGGCCGGCCTCGACCGGTGGATACATCTCGAGGAGATCGGACTTCGAGGCGAACCAGCGGTCGAAGCTCGGTCCGGAGTGGACGACCATGGCGCTCCTCAGCCCCTCCTCCGGCGCACGATGGCCGGCTTCGCCCCACAGAGCAAAGGTGTCCGCAACCTGGGCCTCGAACCAGGCGCTCACCTTTGCTCCGGCTCGGGCCGTGCGTTCCAGACGCAGCGCGGGGATCTTCAGGGTCAGCGGGCCTTCTGGGGACTCGAGGGTGAGACGCACCGGCCGATGCACCGGAAGGTGGAGGCTGTCGGCGGCGACTTCTGGGGAGTAGCGAAAGTCCCAACCCTCTTCCCCGCGAGAGGCCGAGACCTCGAGGGAGTGGAGAGGGGGGACCGTGGCTTGGACCAGGTCGCGGGCCCCGGTGAAGACGAGTGCTGCGGCGGCCCCGAGGGGAAGGAGCAGGCTCATGATGCGGAGTCCGCGGGGGACTTCGAAGTCTTCTCCGCGATCCTCGGCATGGCGCCGGAGATTCAGGACCAAGAGGACATCCACGAGGGTCACGAATCCCACCGCGGCGGCCACCGTGGCGACGAGCAGCCAGGAGAAGTGAGGGTCAGCGCTCATCGCGACTCTCCTTCGGCCACGAGCTCCATGGCTCGTTCGATGGGAAGACGGATCCTTGCCTGCTCCCGATCGATCCACTCGTATCCGACCAGGCGACCTTGCTGCTCCTCGCGGCAGGAGGCCAATTCCGTCTCGATGACGTCGACCTGTTTGAGATGGGTCTCACGGGCCATCAGTCGCAGGGCCCAGCCATCGAGGAGGATGGACACGACCCACAAGAAGAGTGCCACCGACAGCACCGAGAAGAGCAGTGAGGCCACCCCATAGCGGTGATCGTTGCGAGAAGGATTCACGACGGGCTCCTAGGCATTCTCGAAGGCCAAGGCATCCTGCAGACGAGGATCGCGCTCGGGAAGGAGGGAATGGGCTCCGGCCCACCGGCTCAGCGCAGCCGCGTAGAAGCCCGCGAAGCCGAGGAAGCAGAGCAGGTCGAGGGAATCGAGTCCGGGATCGAGGGGCCGAATCTCCGGCATCACGACCCAGTAGAGGTCGATCCAGTGCATGACTAGGATCCACAGGGCCCAGAGGAAGAGAGTGGCTCGCAGACGCTTGGTGAAGCGGGAGAGCAGTCCGGCGAAGGGCACCAGGAAATGGCCGAAGACCAGGACCAACCCGATCCAGCCCCAGCCGTTCTCCTCACGTCGCAGCAGCCATGCGGTTTCTTCGGGGATGTTCGCGTACCAGATCAGCATGTACTGACTGAAGGCGAGGTAGGCCCAGAAGAAGACGAAGGCGAACATCAGCTTGCCGTAGTCGTGATAGTGCTCGACATGGATGGCCCGGGTCAGACGCCCCTGGCTCTGGAGAAAGAAGGTCAGCAGGGTGAGCAAGGAGAAGAAGCCAACGACTCCGGCCGCAAAATAGTAGGGTCCGAAGATCGTGCTGAACCACGTGGGATCCAGGGACATCAGGAGATCGAAAGACGCGAAGTTGACGGAGAGGGCGAAGAGTAGAAGAGACAGGCCGGCGCGGCTTTCCATCCTCATGGTGATCCGAGGATCGCCGCTGCGGTCCTGCGCGACGCTCTGTCGCCAGAACCACACGGCATATCCGGCCCAGATCGCGAAGTAGACCACCCATCGCAGGTAGAAGAAAGGGAGATTCAAGAAGGGTCGCTTGTGCTCGAGCAATTCTTCGGGAGCGTGAGTGAGGCCCGAGGCCCAAGGGAAGACTCGTGAGGCCATCAGCATCAGCGGAATGGCCATCACTGCCATCAGCACGAGGTTCACCGCGACGACCTCTCCGATCCGGCGCGAGACCACATTCCAGGTGGCTCGGGTGAGATGGCCGACCGCGACGAAGAACAGTGCTCCCAGCGAGAGGCTGAGGAAGTAGGCGAAGTTGAGGAGGTAGGACCACCCCAGGCTGGCCAAGTGGTCATTCCTTCCCACCCCGATCGCGATCGCGGCGGCGAAACCGACAACGCCCAGGATGGATCCACCGATCAGAATCCGGGGGCCCACTTCGTCCAGAGTGAGCTTCTCTCCCTCCAACGAGGGCATGACGTGAGGTTGCGACACGTTGGCTCCTATCGCAGCGCGCTGCGCTGGTCCTCGGGAACATCGCGGAGCGAACCGTGGGCACTCCGCTGCAGAGCTCGGAGATAGGCGACGATGGCCCACCGATCCTCGGTCGGAATCTGGGCCGCGTAGGGGGGCATCTTCCGAATTCCGCGGGTGATGATGTCGAAGAGTTCTCCCACCGGACGCGCCACGGTGGTCTCGGCGGTGAGGTCACTGGGTTGGGTCCACGTTCCCTCGCCGAGGGATGCGGCCCGCCGGGCAACCATCCCGTCCCCCCGCCCGCTCTCCCCGTGGCAGGGTCCGCAGTAGATGTCGAAGCGCTCTCGACCACGTCGGAGGATGGCCGAGTCGACCCCGTGGGGGAAGTCTCGGACCCACTCTCCACCCTTGCGACCAGTGGTTAAGGATGGGTCATCGAGGATGGTCTCGCGGGAAACGGTTCCCGCTACGGGCGGACGCATCGCGCGACCGTCCGCGAAGAAGTCCGCCGGGGTTTGGGCCCGGTGGTAGGGCTGTTGGTCCATGTCGTAGATCACCTGGATGCGCCGCGACCGGTGATTCGTCGACCGGGCATGGTCCAACCAGGCCAAGGGGAGCAGGGCCAGGGTGGTCAGGAAGAGACCCAGAAAGATGATCCAGCGGGGCATCAGTCCTCCAACTCCTCGACCGCGACCGCGCCGAGAGAAGCGGCGAAATCCGAAGTGCCTTCGGTCTGATAGAGGGGGTCATCGCTCTCGATGACGATGAAGAAGCGGTCCGCCGTCGCGCGCCGGAAACGGGCGCTCTTGAAGACGGGATGGTAGAGGCGGGGCATCCCGTTGAGCCCCCACATTCCGAAGAAGGTGGTCAAGGCGGCAAAGAGGACCGTGAGTTCGAAGGTCACGGGAATGTTGGCGGGCAATCCGAAGAGGGGCTTGCCACTGATCAAGAAGGGATAGTCCACGGCATTCATCCACCATTGCATCAGCAGAGCGAGAGCCAGACCGGTCAAGCCGCCCGCGAGAATGAGGAGCGGGAGTCGAGTACCGCGGATTCCCATCGCCGCATCCATGCCGTGGATGGGGAAGGGAGTGTGCGCATCCCACCGCGTGTATCCGGCGTCGCGCACCTTGCGACAGGCCACCACCAGGTTCTGAGGGTCCTCGAATTCGAGGAGGATGCCGTAGACCTTGGACCCCTCACTCATCAGGTCGCCTCCTTGGGAGCTTTGGGAAGGATGTGGATGTCCCCGTGGTAGTCTCCGATGGGTTTGGACTCCCCGCTCACATGGGCCACTGGCATGACGGTCTTGACTTCGGCCATGGCCAGCATCGGCAGGAAGCGAATGAAGAGCAGAACGAGCATGAAGAAGAGGCCGAAGCTGCCGACGAAGGTGAGGATGTCCACGATGGTCGGGGAGTAGTAACCCCAGCTCGACGGAAGGAAATCGCGGCTGAGCGAGGTCACGGTGATCACGAATCGTTCGAACCACATGCCGATGTTCACGAAAATGTAGAGGATCCACATCGCCACGGTGTTCGTGCGCACCCGCTTGGACCAGAAGAACTGCGGCGCGATCACGTTGCACGACACCATGATCCAGTAGGCCCAGGCGTAGGGACCGAAGGCCCGGTTGACGAAGGCGAAGGACTCGGCGGGATTGCCTCCGTACCAGGCGATGAAGAACTCCGTGGCGTAGGCGAAGCCCACCATGGAACCTGTGGCCAGGATGATCTTGTTCATGTTCTCGAGGTGATGGAGGGTGATGAACTCCTTCAACCCGAACCACTTTCGGGCGGGGACGAGGAGCGTTCCCACCATCGAGAAGCCCGAGAAAATGGCCCCCGCCACGAAGTAGGGAGGGAAGATCGTGGTGTGCCATCCGGGGAGTTGAGCGACTGCGAAGTCGAAGCTCACCACGGAGTGGACCGAGAGCACGAGGGGAGTGGCCAGGCCGGCCAGGATGAGATAGGCCTTTTCGTAACGGTGCCAGTGCCGGTGGCTGCCTCTCCAGCCCAGAGCGAGGATTCCGAAGATGATGGCTCGGGTCTTGGTCTGGGCCCGGTCTCGCAGGGTTGCCAGATCCGGCACCATGCCGGTGTACCAGAACAGAAGCGAGACCGTCATGTAGGTCCCCACCGCGAAGACATCCCAGAGGAGCGGGCTGCGGAAGTTGGGCCAGACGAGTTGGTAGTTGGGGATGGGGAAGAGCCACCACACCACCCAGATCCGTCCGACATGGATGGCCGGGAAGATTCCGGCGCAGATCACGGCGAAGATGGTCATTGCCTCGGCGAAGCGATTGATGCTCGTGCGCCATCGCTGGCGCAGGAGGAAGAGAATCGCCGAGATCAGAGTTCCGGCGTGCCCGATGCCGACCCAGAAGACGAAGTTGACGATGGCCCAACCCCACCCCACGGGATTGTTCAGTCCCCAGACCCCGACTCCGGTCACGATGAGGTAGGCGATCATGGCGAAGAGCATGGCCGTCATCGACGCGGTCACCGCAAAGGCGATGTACCAGGCACGCGGAGGATTGGGATTCTCGGCGATCGAGGCCACGGTATCGGTGACCGAGGTGAAGTCGTGGCCTCCGAGAACCAAGGTCGTGGGTTGGGTCGGATCGTCCGAAGTGTTGTCGAGAGGATCGATGGGAGGTCGTAGGTCAGGGGAGCTCATGAATCATGGCCTCCAGACTCTCCGTGGCCGCGCGCTTCGGTCCCTGCTCCCAGCGCGGGGTGCGGATTGCGAATGCGGGCGAGGTAGCGGGTTCGGGGCTTGATGTTGAGTTCGGCGAGGACCGCGAAGGCCCGGTCGTCCTCGTGCTGTCGGCTGACGACGCTCTGGGCGTCGGAGAGGTCGCCGAAGCGAATGGCCTCGGTGGGACAGCACTGTTGACACGCGGGGACGATGTCGCCGTCTGCGAGGGTCCGGCCCGAGTTCTTGGCGTCGATCCGGGCGTGCTCGATGCGCTGCACGCAGTAGCTGCACTTCTCCATGACTCCACGGGCCCGGATCGTGACTTCCGGATTGAATCCCAGACTCTCCACGTCGGTGAGTTGCCGGTGGTAATTGAAGAAGTTGAAACGTCGCACTTTGTAGGGGCAGTTGTTGGAGCAGTATCGGGTTCCCACACAGCGATTGTAGGCCATCACGTTCAGGCCTTCGGAGCTGTGCATGGTGGCGCCGACCGGACAGACCTGCTCGCAGGGTGCGAGCTCGCAGTGCACACAGGCCATGGGCTGGGAGATGATCGCGGGCTGATCGCTACTTCCGGCGAAGTAGCGATCGATGCGCAGCCAGTGCATCTCTCGACCTCGAGCGACCTGCTCCTTGCCCACGACCGGGATGTTGTTCTCGGCTTGGCAGGCCACGACGCAGGCATTGCAGGAGAGACAGCGATGGAGGTCGATGGCCATGCCCCATTGGTGCCCCTCCCCCTCTCGTTCCTTCCACAGGGAGCGCAGGGGAGGATGGTGGACGCCGAGGTGATCCACGAAGTGAGGGTTCTGCCGGTACTCCTCGAGAGTGCCCTCGCGGACCAGGGCCGGGATGCGTCGTTGACGCTCCTGGGCGCCTCGAGCGTCGATGGCCCAGTGATCCTGAGTGCAGGCGAGACGGGCCCGGCGTCCGGTGCGGGTGACTGCGATTCCTCGGAGGAGGTGGGTCGAGGTCGTCGTCCGCAGAGTGGCGGCGTTGACTCCGACTCCGTCACCGACCCTTCCGGCCCGGGTGCGGCCGTAGCCCAGATGGATCCCCACCGTTTGGGGCGCCACCCCCGGGAGCACGTAGACCGGAAGGTCGAGGGACTGGCCCTGCACTTCGATCCGGGCGACATCTTCGTGCTTCAACCCCAGCTCTGCGGAGAGGCGGGGAGAGATGAGCAGGGCGTTGTCCCAGGTGAGTTTGGTGAGCGCGTCGGGGAGTTCCTGCAACCAGGCGTTGTTCGCGTAGCGGCCGTCGTGAATCTTGGGATCGGGCCGGAGGACGAGGTCGAGTCCAGCGGTTTCGGTGCCTTCGTCCAGACCGGCGGCGACGGAGGGCAATTCTGGGCGTCCTCCCTCGACTTCGGTGTTCTCGAAGCCGCGGCGCAGGAATCGTCGCCACTTCGACTCGAATTCGGGGTCCACACTCTCGGTGGAGAGGGTTCGGTGGCCGATGGACAGGGCATAGGCGGCCCGGCTGATCTGGTGCGCGCTCCGGGAGGGGCGGTCGGTCAGTCCGGCCAGGACCTCGGCTCCGCTGCGGCCGGAGAAGAGGGCTTCGACCAGGGGTTGGCCCGCGCAGAGGCGCCCCTCGAGGTCGCGGTGGAGATCCCAGCTCTCGAGGGGATGCGCGAGGGGCAGGTGCCAATCACAAAGGGCCGCGGTCTCGTCCTCGTAGAGTCCGAGGTGGATGCTTCGATCCACATCGTGCAGGAGCCCCGCGAAGGCCATGGCCTTCGGAGCCGTGTGGACCGGGTTGGCTTCCACGCAGATGAGAGTGCTCACCTTGCCGGCCTGGATTCGGTCGGCGAGGTCGTTCAGATCTCCCCAGGTGGTCGGCGGAGTGGAAGGGCGGTAGAAGACGGTGCGCCCGGCGTTGCCGAGGCCCTCGTTGATCCGGGCCGCCCACTCGATGGCGGTCGGGCCCAGCTGCCGGCCCACGCTGACCACCGAGGCGCCGGGGTGAGCGGCGAGGTCCTCCACCAGGCGGTCGAGGGAGGCCAGGGTGGCGGCCGGCACTTCGGTCTCGAGAATGCGACCGATCCCTCGGAGGGCCTCGGGATGAGGGAGGTCCGTCCGGGTGGAGAGGCGGGCAGCCACATGGGACAGAGCCAAGGGGACCGCGGAGGCCTCGACCACGATGCGATGGTCGGCGATCGATCCCGTCGCGGTGGGGATGGGCTCCACGCAGTAGAGGCGGTTCATCTCCTGATCGGGGTTGCGGCCCTCGACGAAGTGGCGGGCATTGCGGAGAGATTCCGGGTGGTCCACCAGGAAGTCGTCATCGAAGCAGGCCACAATCCGTGCCCGGTCCACCGCGTGGCGGATTGGGATCAGGCTCCGGGCCGCGGTCGGGGTCTCGACGAAGATCTCCACCTCTGGCCACTTCTCTCGGAGCTCGTCGACCACGAATCGAGTGGCCTCCGAGGG
>JAJRXK010000033.1 GCA_024276305.1 Candidatus Krumholzibacteriota bacterium | reverse complement strand
CGCCGTGGACCGAGAGTTCGAGGTTGGAGGGAGCCGCACTCGCGGTGGCTGCGGCCCCGGACCTCGCAGAGGGATATCTCTCCACCTTCGACCGGGAGGCGCCCCGGCGGTGGTGGCCGGTTCTGCTCTCGGCCGCGGTGCCGGGTCTGGGCGAAACCGTCACCGGCTATCGACGAGGTTGGTTCATGATCGCCGCCGATGCGGGACTCTGGGCGGGGGTCAAGAATCAGAGCGACAAGGGCAACGAGAGGGAAGCCGAGTTCGAGGCCTTCGCCGATGCCCATTGGAGCGAAGACGAGTGGACGCTGGCCCTGGCCAACGGGGATCTCGAGGGTTTCTTCGGATTGCCGGCCGGGAGCACCACCAATGATGTCGCGCTCTACGTCAGCCGCGAACAGGACGAACGGGAGTGGTACGAGAATCTGGGGAAGTGGGACGTCTTTGCCTGGGGCTGGGAGGAGTACTGGCGCGACGGGTGGGATCCCGCCGATCCGGCCAATGGCGGATCTCTCGAAGACCCGAATTTCATCACTCCTCTGCGCCAGCAGTACTTGGACATGCGCGGAGCGAGCAACGCGGCTTTCCGCAATCGCGATCGCTTTCTCACCACCGCTCTGCTCCTGCGGGTGGTGAGCGCACTGCAGGTCGCCTACTTGGAAGGCTTCATCGGCGGCCGCTACGGGGGAGCGCAAGCCGAGTCCCGGGGACCGAGCAGTGGATGGTATTTGGAACCGAGGGGCCTGAGCGGGGCCCAGCTGGGATGGAAGGTGAGCTACTGATGGTGGATCGTCGACGGTGTTGGAAATGGATGGGCCGATGGGTGGGATTGGCGTCGGTCTGTGTCGCCACCGCGGCCGGCGCGGGAGGCCCTCTTTCGACGCGTTCTCAGGATCGAGGAGCCCTCGAGAGCGCGATTCGGACCGAGGCGGATCAAGTGTGGGGAGCTCCCAGGATCCGGAGCGGTCCGCAGACCCCTTCGGCCTTCGACGGGCAGGCTCTCGCCCGAGTCAAACATGGCGCCTACTCTCTGCTCCTGCCGGGGTGGAGCCAGTGGAGGAGCGGTCACGACAGACGAGCTCTCTTCTTCGCCACCGCGGAGGTCGCGGTCTGGGGGACTTGGATCTTCTCCGAACTCCAGGCCAATTCTCGTGAGGACAATTACATCGATTTCGCCCAGCAATTCGCCCGTGTCGGTTCGCGAGACCACGCCGACGACTATTGGCGGGCGATGGCGAGTTTTCGGGACAGTGACGATTTCAACGCCGATCTTCGATCCGAGATCCGTGCGGGCCTCCAACCCGATTCGGCGTTGATTCCCGACGACGCTGCTTGGCGATGGCAGAGCGAGCGTCGCTTCCGAGAGTTCCAGAGACTCCGGGCCGATGCCTTGGGGGCTCAGGACCGAGCGGACTTCGTCATCGTCTTCGCGCTGGTCAATCGGGTCATCGCCTTCATCGACGCAGTACGTTCCGGACCTCCGTCTTCGGAGTCCGGGGAATTCTCGACGGGAGAGACGAAGCCCCGGTCCTGGACTCTGGACGTTCGACCGAATCCGACCAATCCCAACGCGCGTTTGGCCTATCGCTATCGCTTCTGATCGGAGTCGGACTGTGTGTGGCGCTCGTCTCTGGCTGCTGCTGATCCCCCTCGCGGGGGTCCTCTCGAGTTGTCGCGCGGTTCCCAATCCTCCGCCGGAAAGCCACCTCGACTCCGCGCACATGCTGAGTCCCTCCTCGATCCTTCCCTACGCGATCTACGAGAATCTCCGGACCGAGCCGTGGGCGCCGCTGTTGCGCGTCTCGTCGGTCACCACCCTCAGCGATGCGAGCTTCATTCTGGCGGATCTCGGCAGCGGACGCATGCATCGATTCGATGCCGAAGGATTCTATCAGGGAGGTCTCGATGCTCCGAATGGGCTGCGTCCTCTCGACATCGTGCCCCGGGGGCTGCGACTCTTCGTTCTCGATGCGGCTTCTCGGCGGATTCTGAGATTCAACGCGAGAGGGGTGTTTCGAGACGTATTCCTGGATCTCTCCAAACTCGATCCCACGTCGACCATCGATCCGTCGGCCATGGATCTCGATCGCGACGGGCGGATCGCCATCGCCGACGTGGCCAATCACCGGGTGATCGTCACCAGCCCTTTCCTCCAGATCGAGACCGTGGTGGGAGAGTACGGCAGTTTCCCCGGTCAATTCGACGAACCCCGGGGCGTGGCCTTTTCCCGCGACGGACTTCTCTACGTGAGCGATCGGGGCAATCGTCGAGTGCAGGTCTTCGATCACACCGGATTCCTGGTGGGCGCCACG
The DNA here is from genome assembly GCA_024276305.1 of Candidatus Krumholzibacteriota bacterium. GTDB lineage: Bacteria > Krumholzibacteriota > Krumholzibacteriia > JAJRXK01 > JAJRXK01 > JAJRXK01. The sequence continues at coordinate 52,815 of JAJRXK010000033.1, read as the reverse complement.
AATTCAGTGGATAGTGTTGCGCCGCTCTTCATCGCGCCCTCCGGGATCACCACCGATGACTACGGCAATGTCTATGTCTGCGATGCTGGTGCCGGTGCGGTCGTGGTCCTCACGCCCGATCTGAAATTCTCGATGCGCGTCGGTGGAAGTGATTCTCTCGACACCGAGCTTCGACGGCCCGTGGATTGTGCCTTCGGGGCGGACCAGAAGCTCTTCGTCGCCGATGCGAGCCGCAACGCATTGATCGTGTACGAAGTGTTCTATCCCTGACGTGAGGCCACGACTCCGAAGAGCGTTCATCTCCTTGTCGCTCGTGTTCGCGAGTCTGGGAGGCGTGGCTCGGGCCGAGTCGACTTCTGTGGATTCCCTCCGTCAAGCGCTGCCCGATACCAGTCGGTGGTTCAGCGGCGAAGATCTTGCGGTCGCAGTGGACTCTCTGCAGCTCGCGCCGGGTCAGTCCCGGATCGATCTGCGCGAACCGGTACTCCGCGAATTGCTCTCGGTGACCCTCGGAGCCGAAGCACTGGTCGAGGGGGAGGACTACCGGATCCTGTTGGATCGCGGGGTCCTGGTTCTGCGCCGTTCGCCGAAGGAAACGGCGCCGTTGGTGGTGCGCTATCGCTACGAACCCTCGGCTCTGGTGTCGCACCTGGTGCTTCGGGATGCGACGCGGCCGCTCGCTGCGCCGCAGACTTCGCGGGCGGGTCCGGTCGGCAGTCGACTGGGCGTGGCCCGGCGGGACGGAGAGGAACGCGCGGCCCTGGGAGACCTGCAGATTCGAGGGTCGAAGACGGTCTCCATCCGCGGAGGGACCAATCGCGACGCCACCGTCGACCAGGGATTGAACCTCTCCATTGTGGGACAACTCACCGAGGGCATTGGAGTTCGGGCCGAGATCTCCGACGAGAACCTTCCCATCACTCCCGAGGGCAATACCGAAGAGCTGACCGACCTCGACGAGGTCCGCATCGAGCTCTTCGGAGAACGGGGACGGGCGCTGCTCGGAGATTTTCGGGTGGACCGCGATCTCGGACGATTCTTGCCCTACGACCGGAAGCTCCAGGGCCTGTGGTTGGAAGGCCGTGGCCAGCGGGGCACGGTGCAGGTGCTCGGCGGAGCTCCCCAAGGACAACGGGTCGAGGTGGAGATCCGGGGCCGCGAAGGTGTTCAGGGACCCTATGAATTGCTGGATGGGCTGCGATTGCAGCAGACGGTGATCGTGGCGGGCAGCGAAAGGGTCTGGGTCGATGGAGATCTGCAGGTCCGCGGCGACAGTCGGGACTATGTCATCGATTATGTTCGGGGCACCATCACCTTCAACGAGAGTCGGCCCATTGGTCCGGAGAATCGGATCGCCGTGGACTACGAGGGCAGTGTGGCCGGTTACCGTCGCAGTGTCCTGGGCACATTGGTCGACGCGCTCCGAGTGGGTGCGGTGCGCATCGACGTCGCATTGATGCGCGAAGGGGACGACCCGAATCGTCCGCTCTCGGGAACCCTGGGCGCTGAAGAACGGGCTGCGCTGGCAGCGGCCGGTGACGATCCCAACGGTGCCCTTTCCTCCGGCGTACGACTCACCGCGCCGGGCGAGGGTGACTACGTGCAACGGACCGCAGACGACGGAAGCGTCTACTACGAGATTGCCGATTCCACGACCACCGGAAACTACGATCTGGACTTCGTCTTCGTGGGAGCCGGAAAGGGAGATTACGAACTCCTGGGGGTGACGGAGACCGGCGCGCTCGAGTTCGTGTGGCGCGGCGTTGGGAATGGGGACTACCGGGTCGGTCGAAGGCTGGATCTTCCCGAGAAGACCGACTATGCAGTGGTGCGCGTCGGTGCGGGGAGGGTCGCGACGGGGGCGGGAATCGAGGCGGAGCTCAACGCGAGTCGGCACGACGCCAACCGTCTCAGCGACCTCGATGACCAGGACAACCAGGGCGCGGCCTGGAGGGTGAATGCCGCCAGCGGGTGGTGGGGGTCTTCGGAGACCGCGAAGGGGCTACGCCTTCGGGCCGTGGTCGAGCGCATCGAGCGCAACTTCCGCAGCTCGGGGAGGCTCCGCGAGCCCTTCTTCTACGACGTCTGGAATCTGCAGGACGAGTTGCGCAACGAAGACGAGACCTTCGCCCAGGCGGGAGTCGAGTGGCGGGGGAAGGAGCGGCGAGTGGATGTCGGTTTCCGCCGTCTCGATCGCGGGACCACCTACCAGGGTCAGCGGTGGGAGGTGCCGGGATCGGGCCGAGTGGTGGGGAATCTGGGTTGGGAACACCTCTTCGCCCAGACGACGGCCGAGCGGGAGAGCGGAGCCCGGAGCAGCCGCCGGGATCGGAGGTTGAGGCTCAAATGGAAGGCCGGCGTGTGGCAGCCCTTCGTGGAGGCCCGGGACGAGATCTTTCGAGACTTTCGCACCGCAGGATGGACCGGCTACCGGAGTGGGGGCTGGATGGTGGGCCTCGACGGAGGCGCGGACACCCGCCTGGAGTACAGCCGGGATGTCGCCGACTCCCTCGACCCCAGCGGCCAGGCCTGGAATTTCGAAAGGGATACGAGGCTGGTGCGGGCGATTCGCAGCCAGAACTGGTCCAACACTCGGGCTCGGATGGACCTCACTTGGCGGGAGAGCTTGTTGGCGGGTGACCAGCGGGGGAAGACCCGCTTGGCCCGAATCCAGGCCTCGCACCAGATCCCCGATCGGGGATTTCGATTGGATGTCGACTATCGAGCCGGGACCGACCAATCCCGAGTCCTGGGACGTCGGGTGATCTTCGTGGGTCTCGGACAGGGAGACTACGATGCCGAGGGCAATGCGGTGGGCGCGAAGCAGGGAGACTACAATGTCGTCTTCACGCCGACCGACAGCCTGGTCTCTTCCACCGAAGTCGAGGCCAACATCCAACTGCAAATGCGGAGCGACTTCCGCTGGGTGGCGGGCCTGGAAAGTCGATCCCTGTTGCAGATTCGCGAGAGCAGCCGGAGTTCGGATGTCGGAGCACTGCTGCGCCTCGATCCCGCAAAGCTCCGCAATCCGGAGAGTACTCTCTTCGGTCAGCAGAGAATCCGCGAGGAATTGCACCTGCTGCGGCAGCGAAGAGGGATCGACCTGCGCCTGGCCTTCGACCGGACCGACCTCTTGGACCAGCGTTTCACCCAAGGTCCAGAGGAATCCCGGCGACAGGAGAGTTTGGCCCAGCTCGATGTGGAGTTGGGGGGCGGGTGGAGCCTCGGATCGCAGCTCAAGGATGAGGAGCGGCACCGAAGCTCCACCTCGGTCCTCAACCCCCAGCTGCGTTCCTATCGCGTGCACGACCGCGTGGCGGCTTCGACCTTGAGGCTGAGGACCGGGCCGCGACGGCGCTACGCTCTCGAACTCCGCTACACTCTGCGTGACGAGGACCTCGAGTCGATCCGACAGACCCTCATCGAAGCCCGGCCTTCGGCCACGACCGATTGGTTCGGTCTGAATTGGACTCTGGAGGGGCGGTGGTCGGAATTGACCGAGCGTGCAGGACCGCTGCCGAGACGCCCCTTCTTCTTCGAGGCCCCGGGCACCACCCGCAGTGGGAGTCTTCGAATGCAGTGGGCCTCCGCCCGAGGGTTCAGCGTAGCCCTGCGCTATCAGTTGCGCGATGAGGCGGGACGAATTCTGCGCCACGATCTCGGACTCGAAACGCGAGCGAGGTTCTGATGCGCAGACTCGCATGGATCCTCTCCTGGGCCGTGGCGATGGGCACCGTTCTCGTCTCCTCCGAAGTCCGTGGGCAGGAGCTCGTGGCCAAGCCCTCGGTGGTGGCTTCCGACGAGGTCGCAGGATGGGTGGCTTCGGTGGTGGGAGAGGGCCCCCGCACTCGCCACGACTGGATGGTGGAGTTCTACCGGGCCCTGCGGGACCGAGGCTGGTGGTGGGCTCGTCTGCGGTGGGAGGGGCCATCCCTGCACCTCGAGTCCGGGCCTCGGGCCAAGATCGAATCGGTGGAGATTCGCTGCGCCGACCGGGGTCTGGCCGCGCTCTTCGGCAGCGCGGCCCACCTCGATCGCGGCAGCCCCGTTGCCGCGCTGGAGTGGCCCTCGCGTCTCCGGAAGGGCCTGCAATCCCTGGGGGAAGAGGGCTATCCCTTCGCCAGTGTGGGGTTGGTGTCGCTCGCCGCCGATTCGGTCCGAGGGGGGGTCGATTTGGTTCTCTCCCTCTATCTCGAACGGCGACGGACGGTGGGTAAGGTCGAGGTCGAAGGTGCGACCCACACCCGTCCGGAAGTCCTGGCCGAGCTCAGTGGGATTCGCCTTCACGCTCTCTACGATGATGCCGCGTTGCGTCTGGCGGAGGAGCGTCTGCGGCGTCGGGGATTGATCGAGGAGGTCGAGGACGCCGCCGTCACTCCGACCCACGAGGGCGACGACGCGGTGTTGGTTCAGATGAGGGTGCGGCAGGGAGAGAGTTTCGGTCGGGCCTCGGCCGCAGTGGGGATCGTGAGGGACGCCCAGGGGCAGAGCCGAGTCTCGGGGGACGTCCAGGTCTCCCTTCGCGATCTCTTCGGAACCGCTCGGTCCTTCGAGGGGCAGTGGACGGACGATGGAGTCCAGCGACGCCGTCTGCGACTGGAGATGGTCGAACCGACGGCCTTCGGACTGCCCTTCGATCTCGTTTCGCGTTGGGGACGCTGCACGAGGACGATCTCTACGATCGCGTCGACCTCGGCCTCAGTGCCGAGTTCCTGGGCCGGGGAGGACGGCGGCTGGAAGTGCACGCCCAATTCGAACGCACGACTTTTGCCGGTGAGAACGGTCGCATTCGGTGGCGCCGGCGATTGGGGGCCACGCTCGGATGGGTGGTCGAGCGGCCGGTGGGTCGGGGGGTCTACGGCCGGTTGGTGTCGAGGGTGGATGCCGCCCAGATCTCCGAGCGATCTCGCGTGGGACAGGCCGACGAAAGCATCTCTCGGTCCACGACCCAGACCATCGTGGACGCCGAGACCGCATGGGGAGCGGCCTGGTCTCGGACCGTCGCCCTCGAAGTGCGGCTGCGATGGCAGAGCGTGGAGGGCGCGGAGCTTCCCCTTCCCCGAGGAGAACAGTGGACGGTGGGAGGAGCTCGGTCCGTCCGAGGATATCGAGAAGAGCAATTCCACGGGGACCGCACGGGCTTCGGCAGCGCGGAGTGGGTCCTGGGTCCGGCGAGGTCCGGCCAGGCCTATCTCTTTTCGGACGTGGGATGGATTCGTGAGACCCAGGAGAGCGAGGCGGGTCTGCAGGCCGTGGAGCGATGGCTCTTCGGCTTCGGGGTGGGTCTGCGCTCTCCCACCAAGGCCGGTGCGCTGGACCTCTCCATCGGTTTCGCCGAACGGGTCTCCCTCGATCGAGGCAAACTCCATCTGGCCCTCACCCAGGAGTTCTGATCGGCAGAAGGTTGGCCAGACCGCTTCGATGTGGCACTCTGAATCGCTTTCCCATTCGATTGGCCGCCCGCCGGAGGATCCGTGTCCGATTTGCAGAACTCGCTCGAAGGGGCCCGCCGCCGTGCCCAGCAATTGCGGGCGGAGATCGAGCATCACAACCAGCTCTACTATGTGGACGCCCAGCCCGAGATCGACGATCAGACCTTCGATCGGATGCTCCAAGAGCTCGGAGAACTCGAAGCGCGATTCCCCGAGATCCAGGACCCCAATTCTCCGACCCGTCGAGTAGGGAGCGATCTGGGGCCCGCTCCGGGCGGGGGGTTCGAGAGAGCTCCGCATTTGACTCCCATGATTTCTCTGGCCAATAGCTACGAGGTGGCCGAGGTCGAGGCATTCCACCGTCGGGTCCAGCGACTCCTCGGGCGGGAGGCCGGTCCCTACGTCGTCGAGGCGAAGATCGACGGGGTGGCTGCGGCGCTGCGCTACCAGGACGGGGCCTTCTCGGTCGGACTCACTCGTGGGGACGGGCGCGAAGGCGATGTGATCACCCAGAATCTTCGGACTCTCGAGGACATTCCCGAAGCCATCGGCGGGGGGGCTTCGGGCTTCCCGTTCGACTTCGGGCGCGAAGGCCTGGTCGAGATTCGCGGCGAGGTGTACATGCCTCGCGCAGAATTCGCCGCGTACAACGAAGTGCGCGAAGCAGAAGGGCTCGAGCCCTTCGCGAATCCTCGCAATGCCACCGCGGGCTCCCTCAAGACTCTCGAGGTGGAGGAGGTCCGCCGTCGGCCGCTTAGCTACTGGGCCTATGCCATCTCCTGGCCTCAGGATGCGCCCCTCGACACTCATCGCGACGAGTTGGAATGCTTGAGGAGTTGGGGATTTCCGGTCCTCGAGAGCCGGCTGGCGCAGAATCTGGAGGAGATCTTCGAGGCTCTGGAGGCCCTGCGTCGGGAGAGGGATCGGTTGCCCTATCTCATCGATGGAGCGGTGATCAAGGTGGACGATCGTTCCCTGTGGACCCAGCTGGGGTCGACGGCCAAGAGTCCCCGTTATGCTCTGGCCTACAAATTCGCCGCGGAGAGAGCTCGGACGCGGTTGGAGAGCATCGAGGTATCCGTCGGCCGTACCGGGGTCATCACTCCGGTGGCCCATCTCGAGCCGGTGCGCCTTGCGGGCACCCTCGTCTCCCGGGCGACCCTCCACAACCAGGACGAAATCGAACGCAAGGATGTGCGCCCTGGCGATTTCGTTTTCGTCGAGAAGGGGGGAGATGTCATCCCCAAGGTCGTGGGGGTGGATTTGGATGCGCGCGAGGGAGGGGTCCCTCCCTACCGACTCCCCGAGCTCTGCCCCAGTTGTGGCCGCGCGCTCGTGCGGGAGGAGGGGCAAGTGGCGCTCCGTTGCACGAATCTGGATTGCCGGGCCCAGCGGCGTGGCCGACTGCTCCACTTCGTGTCCCGCGATGCCATGAACATCGAAGGCTTGGGGGAAAAGGGGATCGATCTGCTCCTGGCCGAAGGGCTTCTCAACTCGGTGGCGGATCTCTTTCGTCTTCCGCGAGAGCGCTTGGTCGCTCTGCCGGGGTGGGGCGAGAAGAGCGCGGATCGAGTTCTGGAATTCGTGGAACGAGCCCGACACCGGCCCCTCGCCCCCCAGATCTTCGCGCTGGGCTTGAGACATGTGGGAATTGCGGCGGCGGGGCAGCTCGCCCGCCATTTCGGAGACTTCGCCTCGATCCGCTCGGCGACAATCGAAGACTTCGAGGCGGTCGAGGATTTCGGGACCATCACCGCCACCAGCCTGCATCAGGACCTCCTTGCGAATCGGGACCTCCTCGACGAGCTCGAGGCGCTGGGGCTCTTCGCCACCCGGGAGACCCGCTCCCCCCGGAAGAGGACCCTCCCCTTGGCGGGAAAGAGCTTCGTCCTCACCGGCACCTTGGAGTCCATGTCGCGTCGGGAGGCCAAGGACGCGCTCGAGGCTCGCGGTGCGAAGGTGAGCTCGAGCGTGAGTCAGAAGACCTCGGTCCTGGTGGTCGGAGAGAAGCCCGGTTCCAAGGCGGACCGAGCCCGAGAGTTGGGAATCGAGATCTGGACCGAAGACCGGCTTCGCTCCGCCCTCGGGGAGATGGACGGATGAGCGGGTCCTACCTGGTGGGCCGGGTGAATCGGCGCGACGGGGTCGTGGTCCGAGTGTCGATCCAAGACCCCGAACAGAGCGATTTTCTGGACCAGCCTCTGGCCTCATCGGCTTCGGCGGAGAACTGGATTCTTCCGGGCGAAGCCGATGTGGAGTCTGCTCTGGAGGACAGCGCCGGAGCGCTCACTTGGGCTGGACTGGTCGCGATCCTCGAACCCGGTCAGTGGGAGTCCCTGCGTCGGCGAGTCGAAGTCGTGGCCGAGGCGGACAACCGCCTCGATCTGGAGGCGGCCCTGCAGACCGAAGTTCGGTGGCTGCATCGTTGGGCGGCAGAGTGGAAGCGGGCGGCGGGAGACCAGGTGCAGGCTGATCTGCGGGATCTCCAGGCTCAGGAGCCGCGTCTGGCGGCCCTTCTGGTCTCGGTCGTCGATCTGGCGACGACCTCTGGAGAGTCCGGAGTCGACCCCACCGGGCCCTTCGCGCATTCGAGCGGCCGATCTCCTCGCCGGGCTGCGGTGGATGAGGAACGCTGGGCCGCTTGGAACGCCCGGGATGCCGAGGAGATCCTGGGTCCCCAGGGCGGGTTGGCTCGGTTGCTGGAGGAGTCTTTCGAAGCCCGTCCCGGGCAGCTCGACATGGCCTTGAGGGTCCAACAGGTCCTCGAGCGGGGTGAGCATCTCATGGTCGAGGCGGGGACCGGCATCGGAAAGTCCCTGGCCTATCTCGTGCCCACGCTGCTGCACGCGGGGCGAAGCCGCGAGCGGGTGATCATCTCGACGCACACGAAGAACCTCCAATCGCAACTCTTCGAGAAGGATCTTCCGCTCCTGACCCGCTTGGGATTCCCCGGACCGGTACGACTGCTTCTGGGACGCAACAACTACCTCTGTCGTCGCCAACTCCTGCGGGTGTTCCACAGTCGGCCCTCTACCGCCTGGGAGGCCCGAGCCAAGTTCTCCTTGGGATTGTGGGCGAGACAGAGCGAAGAGGGACGCCGAGAAGAGTTGGTCGACCATCCCCTCTTCGATCGATTCTGGCGGGAATACTTCGAGTCGGTCGAACCCTGCTCTCCTCATATCTGCCACCGCGATCCCATCTGCTTCGTGGTGAGGGCTCGGCGGGTGGCTCGCGAAGCGCCGGTGGTGGTGGTGAACCATTCCCTCCTGATGATGGATCTCAAGAGTGCACAGAATCTGATGGGACCGGCCCGGCTGCTCGTGGTCGACGAAGCACATCACTTGCCAGAGATCGCGACCCGGGCGTTGAGCCATCGTCTGGCGCCCTCTCGGCTGGAGGTCTATCGGAATCTGCTGGGCGACCGCCGCAGCCCGCGCGAGATGCGCGAGGTCCTCGCCTCTCTGAGTCGAGCGGCCCAGGGCACCGATCTCGCGGAAGAGGTGATGGAAGTCGCTCGGGCCGCGGATGGAGCGGTGGAGAATTGGCTCCGCGATTTTCTGGCCTGGTACGACGCGGTCGAGGAGATGGCCGCCCAACGTTTGGGGACCGGTCGGGATCGGGCCGGCTCGCACCGCTACCACGATGCAGACGAGGCCTTCGGGCCGGTGCGGGAGTGGAGCGAGCGGTTGCTGACGAGTGCGGAGTCGTTGCACCGATGCCTGGCGGCAGCGGTGACCGTCGGAGGTGATCTGAGTGCCGCGGACCAGGACGTGGAAGAGGAGCGAGAGGCCTTGGCATCGCTCCTGGAATTCCACCGGGACTACGGTCGTCAGCTCCGTTTCTGTTTGGAGGCGGACGACGAGGATTGGGTCTACTGGTTCGAGTGGGGAGGAGACCGCGGTCTGCTCGCGGTGGTGGCCGCTCCTCTGACCGTCGAGGATCCGTTGGCTTCGCTCTGGGACCACCACTACGAGAGCGTGGTCATGACCAGCGCGACTCTGGCCGTGGAATCGAATTTTCTTCCCTTCGCCTAATCGGTCGGCTTCTCCAAGGTGAGCCGATTCACGGACAGCTTGCAGGTCCCGAGTCCCTTCCGACACGAAGAGCAGACTCTCCTGCTCACGGCCCTGGATCTGCCCGACCCGAATGACGCCTCCTTCGCGGCCGCGGTGGCCGCAGTGGTGGGGCAGATCGCGCTCGCCCTTCCGACCAAGATTCTGGTGCTTTGCACGAGCTATCGCTTCGTCGAGCAGGTCCAAGAGGATTTGCGGATTCGGGTCGAGGCCGCGCGGGGCGAACTCTTCGTCACCGGACAGGAGGGCCTGACGCCGGAGATCTTGGCCCAACATCCGGGAACCGCCAGGTCCACGCTGGTCGATCGTTTCCGGCGGTCGCGGGCCGCGGTCTTGGTGGCTACGGGGGCCTTTTGGGAGGGCGTGGACTTTCCGGGACAGGAGCTCGAGGTATTGGTCGTGCCGCGACTCCCCTTTGCGGTGCCCACCGAGCCGGTGACCGAAGGGCGCTACGAGCGAGCGCGGCGTCTCGGTCGGGATCCTTTTCAGGATGTGTCCTTGGTGGACGCGGTTCTTCGGCTCAAGCAGGGAGTGGGGCGGCTCCTGCGCAGCCACGGGGACCGGGGAGTGGTTCTCCTCCTCGATCGCCGCCTCCAGACCAGGCCCTACGGGGTGACCTTTCTCAAGTCCATGCCTCGGCTCTGCGACTTGGTCCCCACCCTGGACGAGGTTGGAGAGCGGAGCATTCGATTCCTGCGCGAGGGCAGTTCCCAAGCCCGGTCGAATCGAGGCTGAGCCTGCCGGAGGTCGATGGCTTTCCCCTGTTGTCGGCGAGAGGGTGGGGTTATTCTGCTCTCCTGTCTTCCCATGGTTCTTTCTCTTGGTATGAGGGCTGGCGAGATGTCATCGGCTAGAGAGGTACGCGCTCCGCGAGGGAGCGAACTCCATTGCAAGGGGTGGGTGCAGGAAGCGGCCTACCGCATGATCCAGAACAACCTCGATCCCGAGAATGCGGAGATTCCCGAGGAACTCGTGGTCTACGGTGGGCGGGGCAAAGCGGCTCGGAATTGGGAGAGCTTCGACGCGATCCTGCGCTGTCTGCGCGAACTCGAGAACGACCAGACCCTTCTCGTGCAGAGTGGCAAACCGGTGGCGGTGATGCCCAGCCATCCGGACGCGCCGCGGGTCCTCATTGCGAACTCCCTCCTCGTTCCACGGTGGGCCACCTGGGAACACTTCGATGAGCTCGATCGCAAAGGGCTCATGATGTACGGTCAGATGACCGCGGGAAGTTGGATCTACATCGGCACCCAGGGGATTCTGCAGGGGACTTACGAGACCTTCGCCGCCCTGGCCCGCAAGGAAGGGTGGGAAGATCTGCGGGGAAAGATCTGCCTCACCGGTGGTCTTGGGGGCATGGGTGGGGCCCAGCCTCTGGCCATCACCATGAATCACGGGGTGGCGCTCTGCATCGATGTCGATCCCCATCGCATCGAGCGTCGACTCGAGACGCGCTACGTCATGGACTCCTCCGACGATCTCGATACCGCCCTCGCCCGCTGCCGTGAGGCCGCGGCCGAAGGCCGACCCTACAGCATCGGACTCGTGGGAAACTGCGCCGACCTGCTTCCCGAGCTCCTGCGACGCGGCGAGGCCATGGACATCGTCACCGACCAGACCTCGGCCCACGATCCTCTCGAGGGCTACATCCCCAACGGACGATCGTTGGAGGAGGCTCTCGAGCTGCGCAAGAGCGATCCCGCCACCTATCAGACCGAGGCTCGACGCGCGATGCGGGAGCATTGCGAGGCCATGGTGGGCTTCGCCGATGCGGGCAGCATCGTCTTCGACTACGGCAACAACCTGCGGGGCATGGCCCAAGACGCGGGATTCACGCGGGCCTTCGATTATCCCGGATTCGTGCCGGCCTATATTCGCGATCTCTTCTGCGAGGGCAAAGGGCCTTTTCGCTGGGTGGCCCTGAGTGGGGACGAAGCGGATATCGCCGCCACCGATGAAGTGATCATCGAACTCTTCGGGGAGGAAGAGCCTCATCTCCGACGGTGGATCGAGATGGCGAGAGAACAGGTTGCCTTCCAGGCTCTGCCGGCCAGGATCTGCTGGCTGGGATATGGGCAGCGGGCGCGGGCCGGGCTCGCCTTCAATGAGTTGGTGCGGAGTGGAAGGGTGAAGGCCCCACTGGTGATCGGAAGGGACCATCTCGACAGCGGTTCGGTGGCCAGCCCCTATCGAGAGACCGAAGCGATGCGCGACGGCAGCGATGCGGTGGCCGACTGGCCCATTCTCAATGCGCTCATCAACGCGGTGAACGGAGCGAGCTGGGTGTCGGTGCACCACGGAGGAGGGGTGGGCATGGGTCTGGCCATCCACGCGGGCCAAGTGATCGTGGCCGATGGAAGTGCGGAAGCAGAAGCTCGGCTCCGAAGAGTTCTGACTTCCGACCCTCTGATGGGCGTCGCGCGTCATTACGACGCGGGCTATCCCGAGGCCATGAACTTTGCGGAGGGGGCCGGCATCGACTTTCCCATGCCTGCCGGCGGGGGGGCGTCGTGAGTCGCATTCCGGCCGACTTCTTGGTGGAGAATGCCGCTCGGCTCTACTCGATGGGTGGCGGAGGGACTTCGCCCCGTCGAGGTTCGGAGTTGCGGCAGGTCGGGATCTTCGAGCCGGGAGCGGTTGCGGCTCGGGGCGGGCGTATCGTGGCGGTGGGAACCACGGAGTCGGTCCGCGATCGCGTCCAGATCCTGCCCGGAGCGGAAGTGGAAGACGCCGAGGGCCATGCGGTGATCCCCGGATTGGTCGATCCCCATACTCATGCCGTCTTCACCACCGCGCGCAGCGAGGAGTTCGGACGTCGACTGGTGGGAGAGAGCTACCAGAGCATCGCGGCCGACGGAGGAGGGATCCGAGCCAGCGTGCGGGACTTCCGAGAGGCTCGGGAGGGGGCCTTGGTCGAGGTCACTCGTCGCCGGCTGAGGGCGATGCTCCGCTACGGAACCACCACCGTCGAGGTCAAGAGCGGCTATGGACTCTCGGTCGAGGCGGAGCTCAAGGCTCTGCGGGTTCTTCGGACCCTCTCCGAAGAGGCCGAATTGCCTACCGTGGTGCGGACCTGTTTGGCGGCCCACGAATTCCCCGACGAGTTCCGGGATCGCCGGGAGGACTATGTGGATCTCGTGCTCTCGGAGATCCTGCCCCGGATCGTGGAAGAGGGATTGGCCGAGAGGGTCGACGTGTTCTGCGAACCCGGGGTCTTCACCGTCGACCAAGCTCGGAGAGTCCTGGTACGCGGTCGAGAACTCGGGCTGCGAGCCACGGTCCACGCCGATGAATTGGAGGGCAGCGGAGGCGCAGCGCTGGCCGCAGAGGTCGGAGCTGACAGCGCCGACCACCTCGGCTGTATCGACGAGGGGGGCATCGATGCCCTCTCGAATTCCTCCACCGTCGCGGTTCTCCTGCCGGGGACGATCTTCTCCTTGGGTCTGGACCACTGGGCTCCGGCCCGGCGCCTGATCGACGCGGGAGCGGTGGTGGCCTTGGCCACGGACTTCAATCCGGGTAGCAATTACTGCGAGTCCCTTCCCCTGACCATGTCCATCGCCTGCACTCGCCTCGGGCTTCATCCCCACGAGGTCCTCAACATGGCGACCGTCAACGCGGCCCACGCCCTCCGCCTCTCGGAGGAGGTGGGGAGCCTGGAGGTGGGCAAGCGAGCCGACTTGGTGATTCTCCGCGAAGCGACCATCGACGGGACCCTCCATCATCTGGGTCTGGAGGCGGTGCAGGCCACCTACCTCGGAGGACACCGCGTCTACCTGCGGCGTGAGGGTTGAGGGAGGAGAAATGGGGGCCGACCCCCCGACTTCTTCCGCGCACTGCCTTCTGGTCACGGATTTGCTAGGAGCGGGGGTGGATGGGGGAGAATCGCCCAATCGGCCCCTCGGAGTGCCCGCATTGCCGTGCCTTCGGAGGTTGGAGCCGCTCTTTCCCGTGCCGGCGGAAGGAGGTGCCCGACAGGGCACCTTGCTTTGGCAACCAACAGCAGTATGGCAGAACGCATCGCGGTGTTTGCACCGCCCACCCCGTCCGAGGGGTGGAGCCGCCCGCCGCCCGAGGAGTGCGCGTGTCGAAGATCAGCGACCTGCGTCGGCAGGCACAACAGGAACTGAGAGCGCGTCGCTACGACAAGGCCGTGGCGCTCTACGAGCAGATCTGTGATAGCGAGAAGAGCAACGCTGGATATCGCAATGAGTTGGGGGACATTCATCTCAAAATGGGTGAGCTTCCGCGAGCGGTCGAATGCTTCCGCGAGGCGGCGGGACTCTATCGGGCCGTGGGCCTGACCAACAACGCGGTGGCCATCCTCAAGAAGGTGCTCCGGCAGGATCCTCACCACTTCGACAGTCTGTGGGAGCTGGCCGAAATCCGCAGCGAGCAAGGGCTCGAGACCGAGGCGGTGCGATCCTTCCTGGACTACTTGCGAACCGCAGACGTGGTCCCCGAAGAGGGCCGATCGGCCTTTCTTCGCCGTTCTTCCGAGGTCCTCGAGCGCTGGGGCGACGAGCCGGAAGTATTGTCCGAGTTGGACGGCCTTTTCGAACGCTGGGATGCCCAGCAGGAGCGGGCCCAGGTCTTGGTGGCCAAAGCCTCCCTGGCTCGTCGGGAGGGAGAGACCGACATCGCGGCCAAATACATCGACCACGCCCGCAGTGTCTTCGAGCAGCTCGACGCCTTGCCGGCCTACGTCGCCTATCGGGATGCCGCTCCTCCGGAAGACCTGCCGCAGGACTTGGACTTCGAAGATCTCCACTCCGCTTCGACCGACTCCGATGGAGAGGAGGGGACTCCGATCTCCGGGCGGGTGGAGCTCGATGCCAGCGACATGGACCTGGGCTTCGATCTCGGCGGGGAAGACGAGGAGGTGGAGACCGAGGTCGTGGTCGAAATCGAGGATGGGTCCGGAGCCGAGGAAGCCTCCCAATCCCAAGAATCCCCCGAAGCCGAAGGTGTGGTCGAAGCCGCCGAACCCTCCGAAGCCGTGGACCTGCTCGATGCCATTCTTTCCGACGGCGACCTCGATCTCGGGACCACCGAAGAGGAGCAGCTCGAGACCATCGCAGCGGAGATGGAGGGCCAGATGGCAGATCATGTCGATCCCGACGACCACGCCGGGCAATACGATTTGGGCATGGTCTACGCGGACATGGGACTCACGGAGCAGGCGGTCCAGGCATTTCTCCGGGCGTCGGAGTCCGAAGAATTCCGGATGCGGGCCTTGGAGATGGCGGCCAACTGTCGTCTCGAGACGGGAGACGCGGAGGGGGCGATCGAACTCTTCCAACGGGGGTTGGAGGTTCTCGGCCACCCCGAGTCGGCGTACATGGGCCTGCTCTACGGTCTCGGGCAGGCCTACGAAGCCCGGGATGAAGTGGGTGCAGCCATCGAGAGTTTCGAGAGAGTCGCCATCGTCGACGCCTCCTTCCGCGATGTGGGAGATCACTTGCGGCAGCTCCACGCCGCTCACACCGAACCCTGATTCTCCACGGGGTTCTTCTGGGCGGTGAGCCTTGCCTCCACCGAGCTTCATGGGTTAGGGTGCGGGGTCCCGCTTCTCAGCGATCCACCCCAGGGTCTGGCTATGGTGCATCTTCGCCTGCTCTTGTGCGTCGGCTTCTTGTCGGTGGCGGGTCCGTCCAGGCTGCTGGCGCAGTCCGATGCCGCTCCGGACACCTCGAGCCTCGCCCCCTCCGATTCCCTCTCCGGTTCCACCGCGGATACCCTCGCCCGAGCCGAGGCCGAGAGTCTTGGCGTCTCCGAGGCGCCTCCGCCGGTGATTCGGTCTCTGCCCCGGAGCATGGCGACCCGCCTCGGCGTCGAGGCGCTGCTCGAGCGCAGATCCGAGACTCTGGACGATGTCCTGCGGGCCACTCCCGGTCTGTCCCTTCGGGTCGATGGCGACCGGGGAATGCGAGCCTTCCTCGACACCAGCCCGGTCGATCCCGGGTGGGTCGAGATCTTCGTCGATGGCGTGCCCAGCCAGAATCCTTCCGACGACGAATCCGCTCTTTGGGATTTGCCGGTCGCGGGGTTGGTCGGTCTGCAATCCTCGGCCCAGGCCTGGTGGCAGACCGGAGGCGAAGCTTCCCTCGCCTTCCAGACCGAGGGGGGGATCGAGGGACGGACTCGGATGAGGACTCACTTCAGTTCGACCGCCCGAGAGTCCTTCTATCGCGCGGTCACTCTTCGGACTCCCGACGCCGATCGTGTGTTGCGCCTGGACTTCGGCGAGTGGAAGACCGATTTGGGGACTCCCTTTTCCTTCAGCTCCAATGTGGTCGGAGCGCCGGATGCGGGACGATCCAAGATGCGACGATTCGTGCTGGGAGCCGACTTGCAGACCGATCTCGGTCGGTTGAGTCTGCGCTTCGGCCGGGGGACGCGGTTCTTCCGCGGGAGCGTCAGTCGCCCGGATCCGGTCGAGCGTTGGAGTGGTCGTCTCAGTCTCGGGCTGCACCGCGAGAGCCCTTCCCGGATCAGTGATCTCCGACTCTTCCACTTGGACTGGCACATCGACGACCGGGGACACGGCGAGTTCCGAGATGCGTCCCGGAGAGGACTGCGTTGGCAGAGTCGTCCCGCCGACGGACGGGGATGGTTCCTCGACTTCGGAGTGGAAGAGCAGGCGGCTCGCTTCGAGACCGCGGGAGACACCATCCACGCGGTGAACGGCGTGATGAAGGCACGGATTGCTCCGGGGTGGCGGGTTGGATCGCAGCGTGGCCCGGCCTTCCTGATCGCCGCCGACTTCAGCCACGCCGAGAACAGCCGGAGGGATGTCGACGTGGGGGGGCGGTGGGAAGGGCAAGTTCCGGTGGGAGAGCGGTCGCAGATCCGGGCGGGATTCCGGCGAGTTCTTCGCTCCCCTTCCCTTCTCGAAAGCGATGGATGGTCCACCTGGGACACCGTGATCCCCGTATCCGGAGGCTATCTTCCCACGGTCACCGCCTGGCGTCGGGAAAGTGGGGCGCGCCTCTTCTCGGAACGCCAGGATCTGGCATTTCTACGAGGCGAGGGGATCTGGTGGAATTGGCGGTGGAGCCTCGGGGCCGAGAGCTGGAGACTCCGCGATGGCATCGGCTGGGAGACTCTCCCGGATGGCTCTGCACCCTTCGTGGGCGATCTGGGCCTCGACCGCCAGCAGATCGTCGGGACCTTGCAGACCCGTCGTCATTGGAATCGTCAGGAATTCTCCTTCTCCGCCTCGGGCCACCGCGTGGTGAGCAGTCTGCGGAGGAGTGGCAGTCGGGGGGGAGGATGGCCGCTCTACTCCGCGCGAGCCGACCTCGGCCTGTCGCGTCCGTTCTTCTCCCAGCACAATCGTTTGGGAATGGACTTGGTTGGACAGGTGCTCGGCCCCCGCTTCGACGATCGCCACGTGGTCCTCGGAGCCAGCGACTCCGATCCGCTCTATGTTCTGGATCTGCGAGTGTGGTTGAAGATCCGCGACGCCGAACTGCGGATCTCCTATGACAACCTCCTCGATGCGCGGCTCGAGGAAGTGCTGGGAACCTTTCGACGTGGTCGTCAAATGCGCCTCTCGCTGCGGTGGGACTATTTCAACTGAGCCCTCCCGGTCCCCGCCTCCTTCGATCGAAGCATGTCCAAACGACAGCCCTGGGTGCTCCTGGCGTTCTTGGGATTGAGCGCGGCCTTGGGATGGTGGGACCGACATCCCCCGGCCTGGATCGCCGAGGACCCCCTGAGTCAGCCCTTCGGGATCGACTTCCTGCGCACGGTGGCCGACCCCGGGGGGACGGAGGACCCGACCGCTGACCGCCGCGAAAAAGAAGTCACCACCACTCCGATCTGTGTCAATCGGGCGGCGGTGGCCGAACTCTGTCGTCTCCCACGAGTGGGTCCGGTGACCGCCGAACGGATCGTCGAAGAGCGTCGCCGGGGCGGGCCGTTTCGTCGTCCGGAGGACCTGCTGAGGGTCCGAGGCATCGGTCCCAAGACCCTCGAAGTTCTCCGGCCGCTGCTCTGCCTCGAAGACAGCGTGGCTCGAGGGGACGAACTTTCCACCGACTGAGAAGCTTCCGCCCCGTTGCAGATTGCAATGCGCGACCCTTGCCGATTCGCAAGGGCAGAAATCACCGGCTCGACCGTGGGGAATGAGGCCGGAGAGGGCCGTGAAGCGGATATCGGAAGGCCTCTGTGACGCCGACTCAGCCATTGGAAGAATCGGCGATCGGGGCATGCCCTTTGCACGACGCACGCTGTCGAGCTGCGCCAAGGCATCTCGTCTCCGTGCTCATCCCATGAGGTCGCTCTTGAAGGACAAGATCGCAGGCAAGCTGCTGGAAGCGAATCTGGTCAGCCAGGAACAGCTCCAGAAAGCCCTCGAAACCCAGCGCGCCGAAGGCGGGACCGTAGGTCAGAACCTCGTTCGTACCGGTGCGCTCTCCGAGGTGGCATACGCCGAGTTCCTCGGCCAGATGTACAACTTCCCCACGGTGCAGCTCTCCGAAGTCGAAGTGGACGAAGAGGTCACCGCGCTGATCCCCGAAGACGTGGCGACGAGATTCCAAGTCATTCCCATTGCTCGGCACGGCCGAGTGCTCGAAGTGGCGATGTCGAATCCGTCGAACATCTTCGCCATCGATGACATCAAGTTCATCACTGGGCTGGAAGTGAAGCCCGTGGTCTGCACCGAGAGTGACGTGCGGGCGGCCATCGACAAGTACTTCGATTCTGCAGACAGTCTGAAGCAGGTTCTCGAGGGTATCGAAGACGACGTCGAATTGGTCGAGGACGAGGAAGAGCCGGACGCGAGTGTTCTGAGCGAAGAGAGCCAGAACGCACCGGTGGTGAAATTGGTGAACTCACTGCTCGTGGACGCCGTGGGTCGAGGGGCGAGCGATATTCACATCGAATGCTACGAGAAGAAGATGCGAGTGCGCTACCGCATCGACGGAGTTCTGCAGGAGATGATGCATCCTCCGGTGAAGATGAAGAGTGCCATCGTCTCCCGCCTCAAGATCATGTCAGAACTGGATATTGCCGAGCGGAGGGTGCCTCAGGACGGTCGCATCAAGTTGAAGGTCGGACAGAAGAAAGTGGATCTCCGCGTGTCGACACTGCCCTGCATCTTCGGCGAGAAGATCGTGATGCGTATCCTGGACAAGGGCAATCTGAAACTGGATTTGGCCGATTTCGGGATGGAAGAGACCGCCCTCAAACACGTCACCGACGCGGTGAGCATGCCCTATGGGATGTGCTTGGTGACGGGCCCCACCGGTTCCGGAAAGACGACGACTCTCTACTCGTGCTTGAGCCGGGTCAACAAGCCCGACATCAACATCATGACCGCAGAGGACCCGGTCGAGTACAACCTCGACGGGATCAATCAGGTCCAGGTGAACGAAGGGGTGGGGCTCACCTTTGCCGCCGCGCTCAAGTCCTTTCTCCGCCAGGATCCGAATATCGTGATGGTGGGAGAGATTCGAGATCTCGAGACCGGGTCGATTGCGGTCAAGGCTGCCCTCACCGGTCATCTGGTTCTCTCCACTCTCCATACGAACGATGCGCCGGCCACCGTCAATCGCATGATCGACATGGGGGTGGAGCCGTTCTTGGTCGCGACTTCGACCAACGTGATTCTGGCCCAACGTCTGGTTCGGCGGATCTGCAAGAACTGCAAGGAAGAAGAGAAGGTTCCCGAAGAGACCCTTCGCGACCTGGACGCCGATCCCTCGATCGTGTGTTTCCATGGAGTCGGTTGTGATGAGTGCAATGGCACCGGATACAAAGGTCGACAGGGGCTCTACGAGGTGATGCCGATCAGTGCGAACCTGCGGGAGCTGATTCTGGACCGCGCGAGTACCGCGGAGCTGCGGGAAGCGGCGATATCGGAAGGGATGCTGACGCTGCGCATGGACGGCCTGCGAAATGTGGCACGAGGCGTGACCAGCATGGAAGAGGTGCTACGTGAAACCGCCGACCATTAGTCCACCGTCTCCGAGGAGATCTCGATGATCAGCTTGCGCGAATTGCTCGAAGAGATGCACCGCGATGACGCCAGCGACCTGCATCTGTCCGCGGGCCTGCCTCCGATGCTGCGCATCGACGGGAAGCTCATCGCCACCAAACACGAGGCCCTGTCGCCGGACGACACTCGGTCCCTGGCCTATTCGGTCCTGAGCGATGAGCAGAAGAAGCTCTTCGAGAACGAAAAGGAGCTCGATCTGAGTTTCGGAGTGAAGGGGATGAGCCGATTTCGCGCGAACGTCTTCCTCCAGCGCGGGGTCACTACGATGGCAATTCGGAAGATCCCCTACGAGATTCGGACCTTCGACAGCTTGGGTCTGCCCCGAGTGGTGAAGACCTTCGCGGACAAGCCGCAGGGCCTGATTCTGGTGACCGGACCGACGGGCTCCGGAAAGTCGACCACCCTGGCCAGCATGATCGATCACATCAATTCCACCCGTCATGGGCACATCATCACCATCGAGGATCCGATCGAGTACGTGCATCAGCACAAGAAGTGCATGATCAATCAGCGCGAGATCCGCGCGGACACCTCGAGCTTCACCAACGCCCTCAAGTATGTTCTCCGTCAGGATCCTGACGTGATTCTGGTGGGTGAGATGCGTGATCGGGAGACCATTCAGGCGGCGATCACCATCGCAGAGACCGGTCACCTCTGCCTGGCAACCCTGCACACCAACAGCACCTTCGAGTCGATCAACCGGATGATCGATGTATTTCCCGCATCCCAGCAATCGCAGGTGCGCGCGCAGCTGGCCTTCGTCCTCGACGGAGTGATCACCCAGCAACTCATCCCCCGACTCAAGGGGAAGGGCCGCGAACTGGTCTGCGAGGTCATGGTCTGCACTCCTGCCATCAAGGCGCTGATTCGAGACGACAAAGTGCATCAGATCTACGGAATCATGCAGGCAGGGCAGAAGTACGGCATGGAGACGATGAACCAGGCCCTCTACGCGGCTTATCACAGCCGTGCGATCTCCTACGAAGAAGCGATTGGTCGGAGCACGAACAAGGACGAGCTCCTCAAGATGATCGGCGAAACGATCGAGGTCTGATCCCGCGCCCGGAGGTAGATTCGTGGCAACGACGTTCGTATGGAAGGGCAACACTCCGCAGGGAAAGGCCCTCAGCGGTGAAATGGAGGCCGGCTCCAAAGAGGAGGTGGCCGGCCAGCTCCGCAAACAGCGCATCAAAGTGAAGACGATTCGGCCCAAGCCGAAGTCGCGTTGGAGCATGAGTTTCGGGAGCACGGTGAAGGTGAAGGACATGAGTATCTTCACCCGACAGTTCTCCACGATGATCAACGCCGGTCTTCCCATCGTTCAGTGCTTGGACATCCTGAGCAAGCAAACCGAGAACGACACCCTCCGGCGCGTGGTGACCGAGGTCATGCTCGACGTCGAGGGAGGGAACACCCTGGCCGCGGCCATGGGCCGACACAAGAACGTCTTCTCGGAGCTCTACTCGAACATGGTCGACGCGGGAGAGTCGGGCGGTATTCTCGACATCATTCTCAGCCGGTTGGCGGTCTACCTGGAGAAGGCAGATGCCCTCCAACGCAAGATCAAGTCGGCGATGACCTATCCGGCCATCGTGGGATTCGTGGCCACCGGGGCCACGATCTTCATGCTGATGTTCGTGATTACCGTATTCGCCAAGATGTTCTCGGACTTCGGCGGGACCCTCCCTGCGCCCACTCGCTTCGTCATGGGCATCAGCGTCTTCCTGCGTGGCTACTGGTGGGCACTTGCGGCGGGGATCACGGCCTTCATCATTCTCTTCAAGCGGGTCCAGAAGCACCCGCGGGGCCGCTACCACCTCGATCGGTTGCTGCTCAACGCACCCGTACTCGGCAACGTGGTTCGAAAGGGTTCGGTGGCCCGGTTCACGCGCACTCTGGGAACGCTGGTGGGCTCTGGAGTGCCGATCCTGCAGGGTCTGGACATCACGGGTCGGACCGCGGGGAACAAGGTGATCGAGGAAGCGATCATCAAGACCCGGCACTCCATCAGCCAGGGAGACACAATCTCCGAGCCCCTCAAGGAATGCGGAGTCTTTCCCCCGATGGTCGTGCAGATGATCGCGGTGGGAGAGCAGACCGGTGCATTGGACGAAATGCTGAGCAAGATCGCCGATTTCTATGACGATGAAGTCGATACTGCGGTGGAGCAGCTGACTTCGGTGATCGAGCCGATCATGATCGTGGTGATGGGAATCGTCGTCGGCGGGATGCTCGTCGCGATGTATCTCCCGATGTTCAAAATGGCGCAGGTGATGGGCGGCTGACGTCCTCACCGCGTTCGGCGCCTTCTCCAGGAGGAGGCGGGGGGGCGAACGTGTTCGAGCTGACGAGACATGGACAGAACCACTGGCTCTTCTTGAGGTTGGCCAGTTCGGCGCTGGTGTTGGCCGCGAGCGTGGTTCTGTTCGTGTTGGCGGTCGACGGAGCGCCGACGGGTGCCCTGGCCGCCTGTGTGGCCCTTGAAGTGGGGGTCAGTCTGGCTGGGGCGGCGGCGATGCGGACTGGCGCTCCCGCGCGTCGGGTGCAGGCCATTCAGCTGGTCACCGATGTACTGATCATCGCGGCCGTGGTCCACTTCACGGGCGGTCTGCAGAGCCGATTTCATCTGATGTATTTCTTTCCTCTGTTCTTCGGGGCCTACGCTCTCGATCAGAAAGGCGCACTCTACGTCGGGGGTTTTGCCGCTGCGGTCAACCTGGGATACACCCTGCTGGTGGCGGCAGAGCGGGTAGTGCCTCCGCAGGTGGTGGTTCGCGGAGGAATCGTCGACAACAGCGACCTCATCTCCTCGCACCTCGTGGTCACCCTTCTGTTGGTGGTCGGATACCTTGCGGGTGAAGTCGCGGGGAGGATCCGCCGCCACGAGCGAGAACTGCGGGAGAAGCGTACCGCGCTCGCGGACAACGAACGAGAGACCACCACCATCCTCGACAACATGGGATCGGGAATCATCACCGTCGACGCCTCGGCAGTGGTGCAGCGGGTGAACCCATCGGCGGAGAGGATCCTGGGGGTGGGGGCGGCCGCTCTTCGGGGGAAGAAGATCACCGACGGGCTCGCCGATCTCATGCCGGTATTCGTGGGTGCGGTGATGGAGTGTGCAATCGACGGGCAGGCATCGGACCGCATGGAAGTGAATATCGAGCGGCCCGACGACACCACTGTACCCATCGGGCTGAGCGTCAATCCCATGCGGGGAGCGGATGGTCACCGCGTGGGCGCGGTTGCGGTGTTCCAGGATCTCTCGGATGTCGAGCGAATGCGGGAACAAGTACGACAGCAGGACCGTCTGGCGGCGATGGGAGAACTCTCTGCGGTGATCGCTCACGAGATTCGCAACCCTCTCGCGTCGATTCGCGGTTCGGTGGAGATGTTGGAGGCCGAACTCGATCTGAGTGGGGAGTCCTCGAAGCTCTTCGAGCTCGTGCGCAAGGAGAGCGCACGTCTGAACCGAATGATCGAGGACTTTCTGGAGTACGCACGCCTCAAACACGCCCGACTCCGGAATTGTCGCGCGGTCGAACTGGTGGAGACTCTGGAGCAGTTGTTGGCAAGCCGCGATGACTTCGATGGTGCCCGCAGACTGAAGGTCCTTTCGGCGTCTCAGGACGTGGTGGTCCGTGCCGATGAGGAGCTTCTGGGACAGGTGTTCTTGAATCTTGCCCTCAATGCCTTTCAGGCGATGGGAGAGAGTGGAGACCTGACCATCGTGATCGGGCTGAACGTCGAGCGCAATCGGCCCCAGGTCGTGTTCCGATTCCTGGACGAGGGCCCAGGCATCGACGAAGAGGCCATGTCCCGGATCTTCGAACCCTTTTTCACGACTCGGCAGGGCGGTACGGGACTGGGTCTGCCCTTGGCCAATCGAGTCGTAGCCAGCCACGACGGACGCATTGTGGCCCGGAACCTCGATGGCGGGGGTGCGGAATTCAGCGTGCACCTTCCGCTCGTCGGAATATGGCGGGATGGTCGGCTGCTCAGCAGCCGCGAAACCCTCCAGGAGATATCTCGCATCGTCTCGGATTCGCCGAAGGCAGATCCAAGTGTTTCCAACCCCCCCGGGGACGGGGCGGAAAGGATGATTCCATGACTGTCGGACGTATTCTGATCGTCGACGACGAGGAGAGTATGGGGCAATTCTTGTCCATCATGCTCAGGAAAGAAGGGCATACGGTGAAAGCCGTCAACAGCGGAGCCGCCGCGTTGAAAGAGCTGCGAGGAAGCGGTTATGACGTGGTGATCACCGACATCCAGATGCCGAAGATGGACGGGATTCAGGTCCTGTCGGGGATCAAGGCGATCGACCCGACCATCCCGGTGATCATCATGACCGCCTATGCGTCGAAGCAGACGGCGATCGAGGCGGTGAACAAGGGCGCCTTCCACTACCTCGACAAGCATGCGAAGAACGACGAGATCAAGATGGTCGTACGGAACGCCCTCGAGGTTCGGCAGGTGAAGGTCGAGAACACCGATCTGCGGCGGGCCCTGAGTACCACCAACACCCTCACCACTCGGGCCATCATCGGCAAGAGCCAGCCGATCCAAGATGTGTTCCGCTTGGTGGAAAGGGTGGCCGCGACCGATTCTACGGTTCTCATTCACGGCGAGAGCGGGACGGGCAAGGAACTCATCGCCCGTGCGCTGCACGAGCAGAGCCACCGAGCGAAGGGTCCCTTCGTCACCATCAACTGCGGGGCGTTGCCGGAGAATCTCCTCGAGAGCGAGCTCTTCGGGCATGTGAAGGGCTCCTTCACCGGGGCGATTCGGGACAAGGACGGACTCTTCAAGGTCGCGATCGGGGGTACCTTCCTCCTCGACGAGATCGGTGAGACCACGCCGTCGATCCAGGTCAAGCTGCTGCGCGTTCTGCAGGAACGCGAAATCATTCCGGTCGGTGGGACCAAACCCATTCCCGTGGACGTGCGGATCGTGGCCGCCACGAATCGCGACCTGGACAAAGAGGTCAGCCTGGGGAACTTCCGAGCCGACCTCTTCTATCGCCTGAATGTCATTCCGGTCGATCTGCCTCCGCTCCGCGATCGCAAGGACGATGTTCCTCTGCTGGTGGATCACTTCCTGAGCCGCTACCAGGATCACTATCCGGGGGGGGATCTGCCCGCAGTCATCGAGGATGAAGCGCTCCAGGTTCTGTGCCGCTACTCCTGGCCCGGCAATGTGCGGGAACTCGAGAACGTGGTGGAGCGGGCGGTGATTCTGCAGGCCGGAAGCCGCATCGCGGTGGTCGATCTCCCCGAGAAGATCTGTGGAGGAGCCCTCGGAGGTGACGAGTTCCGGCTCTCGGACTCGGGAATCACTCTCGAGGAGCTCGAGAAGCGCTACATGATCCAGGTGCTTCAGGAAACCTCGTGGCACAAGAAGAAGGCGGCGGAGATTCTGGGGATCAACCCCTCGACCCTCTATCGCAAGATCAAGAGCTACGGACTCCAGGGCGGAGACCTCGACGAGGAATCCCTGGAAACCGAAGAGGAAGTTCTTTCCTGATGTCCTCCGGGTCGCTTGCAAAGTGCGCGAGTTCTTGCGTTGTGCGCGGTCGGGGAGGGAAGCAGAACGGGCAGTTCGGGGAAGGATGGGCAAAGGACGGGAAGAGAGAGGTCTTCTGGGTCCTTGGCACAGGCAATGCTCGTTTCCGGGCAACCGTGTAGTCACCGAGTGCTGCCTTTCCGGCGGCACCGCAATCGTTCCATATCGGGAGGCCCTGAGCCGTGCTTAACAAGAACTCCGGTTTTACTCTGATCGAGCTCATGATCGTTGTCGTGATCATTGGTATCCTGGCCGCGATCGCGGTTCCGAACTTCATCGGAATGCAAGATCGTGCCAAGGAAGCTTCGGTCAAATCCAATTGCCACACCACGCAGCTCGCCGCTGAGGACAACTCCGTCCAGAACAACGGCATCTATCCGGCGAATGCCGCCGCGATCGTGCCCAGCCTTCCCGCCGTCCCTGGTGGCGGTGGTGGTGGCGCGTTGCTCGTGAATCCCTTCACCAACGCCCGTACCGAGCCCGTGGATGGTGCTGCTGCCAGCGCAGGTCAGACTGGATACGCAGTTTTCGTCGACCCGGTGAGCGGTGCGAACACCGGTTACACCATCACTGGATTCGGCAAGACGGCTCTCGTCTTGACGGTGACCAGCGGTCAGTAGTCCGGCCCCTCGAACCAAGCCTGACTCTGCGGAGGGCCGTGTGCATCGCACGCGGCCCTTCGTCGTCTGCGGCGGACCGGACTGCGGGTGGCATCCCTCCTGCAAGGTCCGGGGGGGGGACGCCTGCGCAGGGCGGAATTGGCCCCATGCCGACCACTTCTGGGTCCAGGGTGGTCGAGTGATGTCCATCTCGAGGAGGAGCATCCATCGTGAGCATCTGTGAATTCTCGCAAGTGCAGAAGTCCTATCGCTCCGGCTGGACCTATCAGAGGAAGATGGTGCTGCGGGGGGTCGATTTCGAGGTGCGAGAAGGCGAGACTCTGGCTCTGCTCGGTCATAACGGAGCCGGCAAGACCACCAGCATCAAGGCGATGCTCGGACTGATCCACATCGACTCGGGCCGGATCGATTTCCTGGGTTGCCGGCCGGGGTCGAAGGAAGCCCTTCACCAGATCGGCTACCTTCCCGAGAATCCCTACTTCTACGACCATCTCACCGGGCGCGAATTCCTGGGCCTCGTCGGAGAACTCCACGGCCTCGAGCGCAGCCTCTGCAACCGGCGAAGTGAGGAAGTCCTGGAGCTCGTGGGCATGAAGGATCGCGCCCAGGGCCGGATGCGCGGATTCTCGAAGGGTATGCTGCAGCGCATGGGCTTGGCCCAGGCGCTGATGAACGACCCCAGATTCCTGATTCTGGACGAGCCGCTGGGAGGGCTCGATCCCGTGGGTCGACACCAGATGCGCTGCATTCTGGGTGAGCTTCGACAGCGGGGAAAGACGGTACTCATCAGCAGTCACATTCTGTCGGATGTCGAATCCATCGCCGATCGGGCGGTGATTCTGAAGGAGGGGAGCGTGGCTCGGGAAGTCGACTTGTCCGCAGTGGATTCTGGCGGACGCACTTGGCAGATTTTCTTCAGAAATCTGTCGACCAGAGGAAAAGGGGCTCTGCAGGCCGCTGGCTACGAGATTTCGGGGCAGCAGGATGGCTCGAGCATCGAGGTTGCCGACTCCGAGGGGCTTCCGAACGCCTTGCGAGCCATCGACGAGGCCGGAGCGCATCTGCTGCGGGTCCAGCCGAAACGGGCAGAGGACCTCGAGAGTATTTTCGTTTCCACCGTGGCCGACGGCCATGGTGATGATCCTCAACGCACGAGGAAACAGGTGGGCCGCATCCTGGACAGCCTGACCGACGTCACTCGGGACAGTTCGGGCGCGACGGAGGTGGTGCGATGAAGACCTTGGCCATCGCACGCAATACCTATCGAGAGGCAGTGCGGGACAAGGTCTTCGCATTGGTGGGCGCCTTCGGTCTGCTCCTGGCGTCGAGCTCGGTGATTCTCAGTCCGCTCACGGTCGGCGCACAGCAGAAGCTGGTTGCCGATCTGGGCCTGGCGTCCATGTCCCTCTTCGCCATTCTGGTGATTCTGCTCTTGGGCACGGGTATGGTCCACAAGGAGATCGACAAGCGCACGATCATGACCATTTTGTCCAAGCCCATATCCCGGATGGAGTATCTCTTCGGCAAGTATCTGGGCCTGCTCGCGACGATCCTGACCATGGTGTCCATGATGGTGGCGCTCTTCGCCGCCGCGCTCTGGCTGACGGGCAACGAGTTTCGCGATCCCTACTGGATCAGCATCGGCATGAGCGTCTGCGAATTGGCAGTGGTGACCGCAGTGGTGATCTTCTTCAGTAGCTTCACCACTCCGGTTCTGACGAGCCTGTTCACCCTCGGAGTCTTCCTCGCGGGAAGAATGCTTTCCGATCTGGAGTCCTTCGCGCGGGTGGCCCACAACGATACCATCGCGCGGACCATCGCCGGGCTGAAGTTCGTGCTGCCGAATCTGAGCTTGTTCGACGTGCGAAACGAAGCGGTGCATGACATCCCGATCGCCAGCGGGCACGTACTCTGGGCGATCGCCTACATGGCCCTCTACTCCGCGGCCCTTCTCATTCTCAGCGACTTCATCTTTCGTCGCCGCGAGTTCCAATGATGCGTACTTGGACATCGATTCTTCCTCTGCTGTGCGTGGTGGCTGGATTCATCGGGGCCCAACGGGCCGAAGATCGCGCATCGTCTCTTCGCAACGAAGAGAGGGAGACGGACGTGATGTACGTCCCGCGGCCCGACGTCTTGAAAGTCCTGAGCGCCGGTTACGATGATCTCCTCTCGGATGTGTATTGGCTGAGAACCATCACTTACTACGGGGAGTGGAGACAGGGAACGCACGGGATCGACTTCTTTCGCGCGCTGCTCAACAGCGTGGTGACCCTCGATCCGAAATTCACCGAGGCTTACCGCTTCGGATCGATCGTCCTGGCCGACGACATGGGTCAGATCGACGAAGGGATCGACTTTCTGCGACGGGGAATGCGAGTCATGCCCGACAATTGGTGGCTGCCCTTCGAGGCCGGTTTCCTCGAGTACATGGTGCGAATGGATGACGAGGCTGCCTACGAGTGGTTCCGCCGGTCAGGCCAGCTCGAAGGCGCGCCGGACATGCCGCGCCGTTTTGCGGCCTTCGTCGCCAGTCGCGCCGGCGAGCTCGAAGTGAGTTACGAGTTGTGGAGATTGGTGGCCGAAACCACGACCAGCCCCTCCATGCGGGCCAAGGCTCTCGACTACATGGAACAGCTCGAGCGGGCGATCAAGGGTGAAGGACCGGTCCCCGACTGGGCCCGACGACGACCTCGAGTGCAGATGCGCGAGGAGGCCGGTGAGGATGCCTGAGCTGTCCTTTGCTCATCCAGCACTCCTGTGGACGGTCGTGGCGATCTTCGGAGCTTGCGTGGGAAGCTTCCTCAACGTGGTCATCCATCGCGTACCGCGTGGCGAGTCGATCGTTCGGCCTCCGTCAGCCTGCCCCAAGTGCAAACGCAGGATTCGCCCCTGGGAAAACATACCCGTGGTGGGATGGTTCGCATTGCGGGGTCGTTGCGCAGGTTGCCAGATGCCCATCTCCTGGCACTATCCCTTGGTGGAGGCGGTGGGCACTCTCCTCGCGGTGGGATGTCTGTGGCAGTTCGGATTGTCGTTGCATTCCCTGTTGAGCTTCGCGCTATTGGCCGCGATGCTCGCGGTCGCGCTGATCGATTGGCAATGGATGATCATTCCCGATGGGATCAGTCTGGGATTCCTGGTGCTGGGCCTGGCGGTTTCGCCATGGAGTCAGGTGGGCATCTGGGCGTCGGTGGTGGGGGCGGTGGTTGCCGGAGGCCTGCTCTTGGTCGTGGGAGTGGCGTGGGAAAAGCTCCGGGGGGTCGAGGCCATGGGGGGCGGCGATGTCAAGCTCATGGCGGCAGTGGGTGCGTTCCTGGGAGCCGTACCGGCGCTCCTGGTCATTTTCTTCGGCGCCTTCATGGGCGCGATCGTGGGCGGAATCCTGATGCGGCGCTCGGGCCAGGCGAAGATCGCCTTCGGGACCTTCCTCGCGGCGGCGACGCTGGTGGTGGTCTTCGTGGGCCAACCTCTCATCGATTGGTACACGTCCCTCCTTCGACCGACCGGTTGATATCGCCTCCGCGGATTGCGCTGCGGAGATTCCCTCAGTGGCTGAGAGAAGAATTCCCTGGCGCTCCCCAGGTGGTTACAGAGGGCAATCCAGATCACCGGCAGGGTGCAAGATGCCGTGCAGGAAGTTCCGTTCTGCCGTATGCGGAGCCGACAAAGGTGCAGCGCAGAAGGTAACACGCTAGTTGGCAATAACTTAAGCGGATCGTTCCCAGGCCGGGGTTGGCACATGCTTTGCGGTGCCAAGACGGTCGACCCCGCGTTTCGACGCGGGACCAACATCCCATTGTTCCCAGTGAGCGACCAAGTCGGAGGTCCCGTCAGCTTATGTTGCCCATGTTCCGCAAACGCAGTCGTGCGACGGTCGCCCTGGATATCGGGTCGAACATCGTCAAGTGCCTGCGTATCGATCATTCGGGGGAGCGGCCCCGTATCACCAACTTTGCCATGGTTGATCTGCTGCCCGAGGCGATCGTGGAAGGCGAGATCATGGATCGCGACATGGTGATCGACGCCATTCGGGAATGCCTCGGTCGCGCGGAGATCAGCGATGACACCGTGGTCAGCGCGGTCGGTGGACGCTCGGTCATCGTGAAGAAGATTCTGATGGATCAGATGGCCGAAGAGGACGCGCGCGAAGCCATCCTCTGGGAAGCCGAACAGCACGTCCCCTTCGACATCGACGACATCAGTCTCGATTTCCAGATCGTTCGCGAAGACGTGGGCGCGAATCAGATGGAAGTCCTGCTGGTGGCGGCCAAGAAGGAGACCATTCAAGGCCACGCGGACTTGCTGCGGGATGCCGAACTCAAACCCCAGATTGTCGACGTCGATGCCTTTGCAGTGCAGAACTCCTGGGAGACCGCGAACGGTGGACCCAGCCAGGAGGTTGTGGGGCTGATCAACATCGGGGCGGATGTGACTTCGGTGTGCATCATGCAGAACGGCGTGCCCTACTTCACCCGCGATCTCGCGGTGGGAACCAATCGTTTCGTCGAAGAGATCCAGAAAGAGTTCGGGGTGGGCCTCGATGAAGCGCGTGAAGTGACGGCGGCTCCGGACAAGGCCGATGTCGACGCGGATCGTCTGGCTTCGGTCTTGGTCGAAGTCGCGGAGGACATCTCCACCGGAATCGAACGCAGTCTCAGCTTCTTGCGCACGTCGGGAGACGCCGAGTCCATCGATCGAGTGGTGCTGAGCGGTGGGGGAAGCCGCTTCCCGGGTTTGGCCGACTTCCTCCGGGACCGGCACGAGGTCGAGGTCGAGCAAGCGGATCCCCTGACCGCGGTCGACTACGACCCCGAGACCTTCGTGGAATACGACACCGATGAGATCGCTCCGTTGCTCGCAGTGAGCGTTGGATTGGCCTTGCGGCAGCCGGGAGGGGAACAATGATTCGCATCAACCTGCTCCCGAAGGAAGAGATTCCCCGTACTCGCACGATCAAGATGCCCGAGATCGACACCTTCGTTCCAGTGATCGCCGCCGCGGCGGTGGTTCTGCTCTGCGTGGGAATGAGCGTGGTGCAAGGACGAAGCCTTGCCAAACTCGACGGAGAGGTCACGGAGCTGCGGAGCGAGAGTCAGCAGCTCGCGCCACAGATCGCTCGTATCAAGCAACTCCAGCGTGAGCGGGAGCAGCTCGACAAGAGGCTGGACGTGATCACGGCTCTCGATTCCGAGCGTTATTTCCGGGTGCATCTCATGAGCGAACTGGCTCGCAGGATCCCGGAGAACACCTGGCTCAACCGGGTGGAGGAAGTGTCTCCCGGGCGTTACGAGGTGGAAGGCATGACCTTCAGCAACTTCCTCGTGGCCGATTTTCTGCGAAACCTGGACGAGAGCGAATACTACCACTCGATGGATCTCGTGAGCATCGAGCGCGGCAAGATTGATCAAGTCGACATTCTCAAGTTCACGATCGGCGCCGATGTAGGTCAGCCGGCAATGCAGATGGCCGCTTCCACGGCCGGACGCTGAGTAATCGGGAGGACAGATGGACCTTCAAGATCCCAAGGTACAGAGGCTGCTCCTCGCGGTGATCATCAGCGCTGGTGTTCTCTACGGATACTTTGGCACGAGTCTCGCGCCATTCACCTATCCGTCGCGGGGAGCGAAGATTCAAGAGCTCAAGACCCAGCAAGAGCAGTTGACGCGCGATCTGGAGCGGGCGAGGTTGACCATCGGCAACGCGGCCAAGCTCGAGCGCGAGTTCGACTACTTGCATCGGCAGTGGCTCGTGGCCCAGAGACTCATTCCCGACGACCACGAGATCAGCGGCTTGGTGCGCAAGATCTCGGCTGCGGGAACGCAGGCCGGTCTCGAGTGGGTGCGATTCGAGCCGAAGCCCAGTTTGGCCCAGGGTTTCTACGAGGAGACACCCATCGAAGTGGAACTCGAAGGCGGGTTCCATCAGGTCGGTACGTTCCTCGGTTCGCTGGCGAATCTGGGGCGTATCATGAACGTTCGTGCTCTGCGGATCGAAGGCGTGGACGCGCGCAAGCAGGGTGACGACGGAAGCGACCATACCCTGACTGCGACCATGGAGGTCGTGGCCTACACCATGGACAAGGCCTCGATGACCGCTCCCATGGATGTCCAGCCCGGCTCTCAGTCGCTGAGCGCGGCGGACATGCCCTCCGATGCCGAGCTTCTGGCTTCGGTCGCGATCGCTTCGGCCCACGATGGGGAGGAGTCCCGATGACCACCCAAAGGAATCTCTTCTGGATGCTCGCAATCGTCTCTCTGGTCTGGCTGGTGGGAATGACGACGGTGGGTTCGGAGGTCGCAGTCGCGGATCAGAGTTCCGAGATTCAGGCCAGCACTCCGGGCGATGCGGCGGCATCGAAAGTGAAGTCCATCCGTCGCAACGAGTACTTCTACCAGTCCTACGGCCGCAAGGATCTCTTCGCCGCCCTGGTGACCGGCGACTTCGAGCCGACCCAGGGTGGGGAGTTCGTGGATGTGAACTCCGCCTCGTTGGTGGGAGTGATGTGGGGAGCCGCGGACCGCTTCGCGCTCGTCGAAGACGGATCCGGGAATGGCTACATTCTTCGAGTGGGAGACAAGGTGACGAACGGTCGCGTGACTGCGATCCAAAAGGACAGCCTGGTGGCTGCGATTCATCTGTACGGGATCACCTCACGCGTGATCCTCAGGCTCAAAGACCGAGAGGGAAATTCATGATGTTCTCACGACATGGTTCCACCACCTTCGCAGCGGCAATCGGGCTGCTCGGAGTGTGTCTGGCGTCGGGATTGGCCGTCGCGGCCCCGGCGGCACAAGTGAGCAGTTGTGACCTCCTTCTCGGAGATGCAAGCGCTCGTATCGAAATCACCGCGACCGGAGACTGGTCCTATCGGGAGTTCCGGGTGGAGAATCCGCGCCGCTATGTCGTGGACATCATCGGCGGAATCAACGTACTCGGGCAGACTTCGGTCGAGGGGGATGGCGCTCTGGTCCAGAGTGTGCGCGTCAGCCAATACGCAACGGACCCGCAGCCCATCACTCGAATCGTCGTGGATCTCATTGGAGATCCGCAGGTCTCCGCCGAGCCTTTCCACGGCGGGATCGCAGTTCGAGTGGGCAAGGCTCCTCAGCGCGGAGGATGGGACCTCGACAGCGATTTCGCCCACAGCGCAACGGGTCTCCCTCGCGAAGTCTATGATCCGACCCTGGTGACGGAGTTGGCTTCGGTCACTCCCGATCATTGGCAGGACGGGTCCGGAGTCGCTCGGATCGCGGAGCCGCAGCGCCGCGAAGAGGACGGATCCTACGCTCGCACCATGAACATCAACATGCAGAATGCGGATATTCGCACTGTGCTGCGTGCGATCGCGGACTTCAGCGGCCGCAACATCATTGCGTCTCCGGACGTGACCGGATCGGTGACCGTCGCCCTGGCGGACGTGCCCTGGCGCGAAGCACTGTCGGCCATCCTGCGCGCCCACGGTTTCGGATTCGTCGAGGAAGACGGGATCCTCCGGGTGGACAGCTCTGAGAACCTGCGACAGGAGGAACTGGCCACCAAGTCCGCCGCCCAGAAATCGCAGCAGCTCGAGACCCTGATCACGCGGATCATTCCGATCGACTATGCGAACGCGGCCGAGGTGAAGAAGTCGGTGGAGGTGATGATCACCGATCGAGGCTCGGTCGAAGTCGACGCGCGCACGAACTCCGTGATCATCAAGGACATTCAGGCGAGCGTGGAGCAAGCCACCCGCTTGGCCCGCGAACTCGACTCTCGGACTCCGCAGGTCCACATCGATGCTCTTCTCGTCGACATCGATTCTCGCAAGAGCCAGGAGCTGGGGATCAAGTGGGGTATTCTGGATGCGGCGCCGCGGGGAGTGAATGCCGTGGGCGACGTGGTCGTGGACAATACCATTACCGAGTCGGCCGGAACCCTGCGAGCCGGAAGCGTCCAGAACTGGGCCGAGCTGCAGATGGAGCTGCAGGCCCTCGCTCGCGACAACATCGCGAATATCATCAGCAATCCCCGGATCACCACCACCGACAATCGCGAAGCGACGATCCTGGTGGGTCAGAAGATTCCGCTCATCACCCAGGATGTGGCCGGGAACTCGGTGACCGAACTCGAGACCATCGGAATCCGGCTGATCGTGACTCCTCATATCAACTCTGACCGGAGAGTGACGCTGGACATTCACCCCGAGGTGAGCGATCTCTCGAATCAGGCCACGGTCCAGGGTGGCGTGATCATCAACACCAGTGAAGCCGACACTCGGGTTCTGGTGAACAACCGGGAGACGGCGGTCATCGGTGGTCTGATCCGAAATGTCACCACCCACTTCACCGCGGGTGTGCCGGTGCTCAAGGATCTCCCCTTGATCGGAGCCCTCTTCCGCACGGAGAGCAAGACGGATGATCGTCGTGAGCTGATCGTGTTCCTGACTCCGACCATCGTCGGCGACGAGCCGGTGGGGACCGAGCGGGAGTGGGAGATCAAGTCCTCCGTAGATGATCTGCTCGAACGTACTGGAACGAACAGCGTGGAGTAGTTCGATATTGCAGTGAGTGCCGAACGACGCCGGGCCCTTGGGCCCGGCGTTTTTCGTGGGCGGGAATTGTCTCCCCGGAGCAGAGGGCCTATGCTGTCGGCGGTGGCGACCGGTCGCTCGAGCCTTCTTCGAAGAGCAGGTATTCCATGTTGCGCATTCTCACTGCTGGCGAGTCTCATGGGCCCCAGATCACGGCCATCGTGGAGGGCTTGCCCGCGGGCATCGTGGTTTCGGAGGAGGCGTTGGCGGCCGGGATGGCGCGTCGTCAGGTGGGATTCGGGCGAGGCGCGCGGATGGGCATCGAGCCCGATGCGGTGCAGGTCCGTTCGGGTCTGCGATTCGGAGAGACCACCGGAGCCCCGCTCACCCTGGTGATCGAGAATCGAGACCACCGGAATTGGACGGCGATCCTCCCGCCCTTCGGCCCTCGTCCCGAGGAAGTGGATCGCGAAGTGCATCGGCCTCGACCGGGGCATGCAGACCTGGTGGGAGTGCTCAAATACGATCGGCAGGACGCCCGGGACATTCTCGAACGGGCGAGCGCACGAGAAACGGTCGCACGGGTGGCGGCAGGAGAGATCGTCCGGGCTTGGCTCGGGGAGTTCGGGATCCTGGCGTTCAGCCACGTGCTTTCCATCGGCGGAGTCGAGGCCCCGCTGGAAGGCCTCGGATACGCCGAGATCCGAGAGCGGGCCGAGGCCAATGACCTGCGTTGCGCCGCCGCCTACGAGGAGATGCGGGAGGCGATTCGTTCGGCGGGAGCGGACGGAGACACCCTGGGTGGGGTCTTCGAAGTGGTGGTCCAGGGTCTCCCCGTGGGTCTGGGGACCAGCATGGCTCCCGACCGCAAGCTCGACAGCCGTCTGGGGGCCGCCCTTCTCTCCATTCCCGCGGTCAAGGGTTGCGAGATCGGGCCGGCCTTCGAGAATGCCACTCGGCGTGGGAGCCAGGTCCACGACGAGATTCTACCCGCGGAGGACGGAGTGGTCCGGCGACGCACCAATCGCGCGGGGGGCCTCGAAGGAGGCATGACCACCGGCGAAGCCCTCCGACTGCGCGGGGCGATGAAGCCGATCTCGACCCTGAAGCGACCACTGGCCTCCATCGACCTTCGCAGCGGCGAGGCCTGCGAGGCCGGCTTCGAGAGGAGTGATGTCTGCGCGGTGCCGGCGGCGGGAGTCATCGCCGAGGCGGTCGTTCTCTTCACCCTCGCAGACGCGATGGTCGAAGTTCTGGGCGGGGACACCGTGGAAGACATGCGCGTCGGTCTGGACTTTCGGAATGCTCGGATACGGGAGCGCTTCGCGAAGTGAAGGCTAGCCCGATCAACAACGTGGTGCTCGTGGGATTCATGGGATCGGGCAAGAGTCGGGTGGGAGGCGCCCTGGCGGGATTGGCCCAATGCGACCACGTCGATCTCGATGAGCGCATCGAGGCCCGGGCGGGCATCACCATCTCCCAGATCTTCGGGGACTTCGGGGAAGAGACTTTTCGAAGTTGGGAGACCGATGCGCTCGCGGAGTGGCTCGGCGCTCCGAAGGGAATCTTGTCGACGGGAGGGGGGATCATCGAGACCGAGATCAATCGTCAGGCTCTGCGCCGCCACTATCCGGTGGTGTGGCTCGACCCTTCCTTCGACCAATTGCGAGACCGGCTCGGTCGAGCTCCACGGAAGCAGCGTCCGCTGGTGGAGTCGCTGGGGTGGTCGGCCCTGCGTGCACTCAGGGATCGACGCCGGCCACTCTACGCATCCTGCGCGGACTTTCGGATGCAGGAGACCCGTCCCTCGGCCCACGCGATGGCGGTCGCGATTCGCAGAATCCTACAGGAGGCGCAGGGATCGTGACCCGGATTCTGGGGGGTGAATTCCGGGGGCGTCGCCTCGAAGTGGCGGCAGCGAAGACCCGGCCGAGTACCGGGCGGCTGCGGGAGGCTCTGTTCTCGGTCCTGCATCCCAGAATCGGGAGCGCCCGAGTGGTGGACCTCTTCGCCGGAGCCGGCAGTTTGGGATTCGAAGCCCTGAGTCGAGGCGCGGCCTCGACTCTCTTCGTCGAGAACCATCCGGCGGCGTTGCGAGCCCTGGCCGCGAATGCTCGTGGGTTCGGCCTGGGGCCGGAGAGGGCTCAGATCTTCCGGGGAGATGCGCATCGATGGATGGAACGGCAACTCCGAAGGGAAGCCGCGTCCTTCGAGATCATCTTCGCAGATCCTCCGTACCAAGACGAGTCGGTGAGCGAGCTCTTGTCCCGAGGTCGATCGCTGGTGGAGTTAGGCCGGGTGGGATGCTTTTGTTTGGAGCATTCGAGTCGCTTCGAGGTCGACGTTCTCCCCGGGGACGGATATCGTCAGCAGACGCGCCGCTACGGTCAGAGCGCCTTCACCTTGGTGGAAGGAAAGTCCGCATGAAGATCGCCATGTATCCGGGCACCTTCGATCCGTTTCACAACGGGCACCTCGACTTGGTGCAGCGCGCGGCGCGTCTCTTCGACGAAGTGGTGGTCGCGGTCGCAGACAGTTCCGCCAAGGGAGCGCTCTTCGACCTTACGGATCGAGTCACGATGGCTCGAGAGGTGTTGGCGCCGCTGAACGGAGTGCGGGTGGTGTCCTTCGATGGCATGTTGGTGCAGGAGTTCGACCGGCAAGGGGTCGACGTGGTGGTCCGCGGAGTTCGCCTCTTCCAGGACTTCGAATTCGAGTACACCATGGCGTTGATGAATCGAAAACTGAACCGGCGGTTAGATGTCCTCTTCCTCATGCCCAGTGAGCATGTACTGAGTCTCTCGAGTACTCTCATCAAGGACATTCATCGCCACGGAGGCGACGTGACCGAACTGGTTCCACCGCTGGTGGCCGAGCGGATGCAGGGCCTCGACCGAGTCCGCGACCGAAGGTGAAACGCAGATGACGCAGTCCGAGTTGGCGACCGCCTGCCTCGAGGAGATCCTGAACCAAAGAGGGCAGATGGAGGTCTGGCGCCGGCAGGCGGCCGAGCGGCGGGCCCGAGTGATCCTGCCCGAAGCGGAGGACCTGCGAGTGGTCGCCGCGGCGATCGTCCTGCGCGAGCTGAATCTGGCCCGGCCGATTCTGGTGGGGCAGCCCGCGGTGATCCGTCGAGTGATCTCGGGGCTCGGGGCGGACCCCGGCGCTTTCGAGGTGGTCGACTCGACCGAGGATCCGCGCCGGGAGGCAGTGGCCGCCGCCCTCTTCGATCGGCGGCGGTCCAAGGGTCTGACCCAGGGCGAGGCGAAGGTGCTATCCGCCGATCCGTTGCACCTGGGCGCCGGCCTGGTGGCCCGCGGAGAGGCGGAGGTGATGGTGGCGGGCGCGGATCATCCCACCGCCGATGTGATCCGCGCTGGACTCTTCCACGTGGGATTGGCCGAGGGGATTCGCGTCGTGAGTGGGGCCTTCATGATGGTGCCCCCCGAGGCGGGCGCGCGCCCGTTGCTCTTCGCCGACGCGGCGGTGATTCCCGAACCGGATCTGGACGCCCTGGTCGCGATCGGACTCGCTTCGGCCCGGAGCTATCGCAGTCTCATGGGCACCGAGCCCCGCATCGCCTGCCTTTCCTTCTCGACCATGGGGAGTGCGACCCACCTTCGGGCCGATCTCATGGCCACCGTCGCGCAGAAGCTGCGTGACCATGGATTGGTCGCCGACGGGGAATTGCAATTCGATGCTGCGATGGACCCGAAGGTCGCGGAGAAGAAGGCCCCGTCGAGCGAAGTGGCGGGTCGAGCAGAAGTGTTCTTGTTTCCTTCTCTCGAGGCAGCGAACATCGGCTACAAGATTGCGCAGCGCCTCGGGGGATGGGATGCGGTCGGTCCTCTGGTCCAGGGACTTGCGCATCCGGTCTACGACTTGAGCCGCGGATGCACCGCGGCAGATGTGGTGAATACGGCGGCTCTGGCCATCCTGGGCGCGCCGAGCCAGGACTGACGCGAACTTCGAGAAGGTGGGACCCCATGCAGCCGAGCGCCAGAGCCTTGGCCATCGCACCGAGTGCAACCCTGGAGTTGGCGGCTCGCGCCGGCGCCATGAAGGTGGCGGGTGAGGACGTGATCAATCTGAGTGTGGGGGAACCGGATTTCCCCACTCCGGCTCCGGTGGTCGAGGCCGCGCACCGAGCCCTCGACGAAGGGCACTTTCACTACACTCCGACCCCGGGGATCGCGGCGCTTCGAGAGGGGATTGCGAAGCGTTACCGGGCCAAGCTCGGTTTGGAGATCGAAGCAGCACAGGTAGTGGTGAGCCATGGGGCGAAGCAGGCCCTCTTCAATGCCTTGGCCACCGCCACGGATCCCGGGGATCGCGTGGGCATCCTGGTGCCGGGCTGGGTGACCTATCTCGAGCAGGTCCATGCCCTGGGTTGCGAGGCGGTCTTGGTCGACTGTCCCCGTGAGAATCGTTTTCGCCCGGACTTGGATCAGCTTCGCACCGCGGTGCGCAACGGGCTCAGGATCCTGGTGATCAACAGTCCTTCCAATCCCACGGGCGCGGCCTTCACTGCCGAAGAACTCGGTCAGATCCTCGAGATCCTCCAAGAGGGAGAGGCCCTGCTGCTGAGCGACGAGATCTACGAAGACATCCTGTTCGACCGAAGGAAGCACGAGAGTCCCTTTGCCTCTCGTCCCGGGTGGCTCGACCGAGGATGCCTGGTCTCGGGATTCTCGAAGGCCTTCGCCATGACCGGTTGGCGCATCGGCTTCTCCATCGCCGACCGTAGCTGGAGCCGGAGCATGAGTGCACTCCAAGGGCATGTCACGAGCGGCATCAATGCCGTGACTCAGCAGGCGGCCCTGGTGGCGTTGGAGAGTTGGGACCGTGTCGATCCCATGCGGGCGGCCTTCGAAGAGCGCAGGAACCATCTCCTGCCTCGGATCCAGGAGCTTCCGGGAGTGGAAGTGGAATCTCCCGAAGGGACCTTCTACCTGTACATGGGAGTTGGGGATTGCCTGGGCGAAGGAGGCCTCGCCTCCGACGTGGCCGCTCTGGCCGGGCGGATTCTGGACGAGCAGAAGGTCGTCCTGGTGCCGGGCTCCGCCTTCGGCGATGACACCAGTCTGCGCTTGAGCTTCGCGGCGTCGATCGAAGACCTCGATCGGGCCGTCGATCGTCTCCGCGAAATCTTCCGTTAGGAACGCACGATGCGCTTCATCGATCAGGTCGAGATCGAGGTCCAGGCCGGCTCGGGAGGGCCGGGGTGCATCAGTTTCCGCCGCGAGCCCTATGTCCCGCAGGGGGGACCCAATGGCGGAGATGGTGGCGACGGGGGATCGGTGATCCTGGTCGGAGACCCCAATGTGGGGACCTTGCTCGACCTCAGATACCACCGGGTCTACCGGGCCAAGCGGGGTCGCCCCGGAGAGGGATCCGACCGCACCGGGGCTCGAGCTCCGGACATTCGTTTGGCCGTTCCTCTGGGAACCCAGGTCTTCGACGCGACGACCCAAGAACTCCTCGGCGATCTCGTGGACTCGGGTCAGGAACTCGTCGTCGCTCGGGGGGGCCAAGGGGGCCGGGGCAACGCGCGCTTCAAGTCCTCCACCGACCAGGCTCCGCGGCGTGCGGACACCGGTCGCCCGGGGGAGAGTCGGCGTCTGCGCCTCGAGCTCAAACTTCTGGCCGACGTGGGATTGGTGGGATTCCCCAATGCCGGCAAGAGCACTCTCCTGGCGACGATCACCGCGGCCCGCCCGCGCATCGCCGACTATCCCTTCACCACCTTGGTTCCGAATCTGGGAATCCTCGATCTGGGAGGCTATCGGAGCTGCGTCATTGCCGACATCCCGGGCCTCATCGAGGGGGCGAGTCAGGGCAAGGGGCTGGGCCACGCCTTCCTGCGTCATGTGGAGCGCACCCGGATCCTGGTCTTTCTGCTGGATGTCTGTGATGCCCCCGCGGAACGCTACCGGATTCTGTGCCGAGAAATCGAGGAGCACGGCGAGCACCTTCGGGAGGCACGCCGCATCGTCTGCTTCACCAAGATGGATCTGTGGTTCGAAGACGACGCCCTGCCCTCGATCGAGGGCGTCACTCCTCTGCTCATCAGCGCGGCCACCGGACGGGGGCTCGATGAACTCCGCCACGCTCTCGGGCGGGAACTCGAGGCCCTGGGCCGGGAAGAGGAGGGGGGGGGCGGGACAAGACCCGAGATCTGAGCTAGACTGGCCCGGCTTCCCTTCGGTCTTCGCCTCCCGGGGGGACAGACCCCGATGGACATCCTTCAGGCCCTGGCCGCGACCCGACTTCCCCTGGCCGAGCGGCGTCACTGGCTGAAGAATCCCTCCTTGTTCCCGGTGGAGTTCTCGGCCCGTGACCTCCAATCCGCGGAGAGGGTCCTGGCCTCGGTTCAGGCTGCGGGTCAGGAAGTTCTGCTCTTCGACGATCCCCGTTATCCGCAGGCCCTCCGGGAACTCCCCGATGCTCCGCCGTTGCTATTTGCGCGAGGTCGTCTCGACCTTCTCGACGGTCCGCCTCGGATGAGCGTAGTGGGGTCTCGCCGGGGCACCGAGCGGGCCCGGCTCTG
Source organism: Candidatus Krumholzibacteriota bacterium (assembly GCA_024276305.1). Classification (GTDB taxonomy): domain Bacteria; phylum Krumholzibacteriota; class Krumholzibacteriia; order JAJRXK01; family JAJRXK01; genus JAJRXK01. The sequence continues at coordinate 12,054 of JAJRXK010000033.1, read as the reverse complement.
CGCCGAGAGGCTGGGGATGGAATTGGCTCGGGCGGGGGTGGTCGTGGTCAGCGGGTTGGCTCTGGGCATCGACGGTGAGGCTCACCGGGGAGCACTCGCGGTGGGGGGAGACTGCATCGGAGTCGTGGCCACCGGTCTCGATCTCTGCCACCCCTCTTCGCACCGGCGATTGCACGAAGAGGTGCTGCGCACGGGTCTGCTCCTCTCGGAGTATCCGCCCTCGACTCCGGCCCGGCCCTGGGCTTTCGTGGCTCGCAATCGCATTCTGGCCGCGGTGGGCAGTGCCCTGGTGGTGGTCGAAGCGGGAGCAAAGAGCGGAGCGTTGACCACCGTCGACTTCGCCCTGCAGCTGGGCCGCGAAGTGCTCTGCTATCCCGGGCCTGTCGACAGTGTGAGTTGCCAGGGGAGCCTGAGTCTCTTGCGTCAGGGAGCCCAGCTGGTGCGGCACGGGGCCGATGTCCTGGAAAGCATGGGATGGACCCCTCCCCGCCGTCGGGCGGTGGACCCTCTGGGCCTGGGAAATGGCGAGGAGTCGGCCGAGGAGATCGCACGACGGATGGGTCGTTCTCTGGGAGAGGTCTTGTCCGAGCTCGCAGAACTCGAGAGCGAGGGAAGGGTGCGTCGATCTCCGGGCGGGCGGTGGCGCGTGACGTCCTGAGAGATTCGCGCTAGTTTGGGCCCATCTCCAAGGAAGGATCTCTCATGTCGGCCACGCCGACCTTCAAACACCGATTGGAATTCGCAGGACTCTACTTGGTGTTCCTCCTGGGCCGAGTTCTGCCGAGGCGAAGCTTCGTGGCCATCGGGCGGGCCATTGGCTATTTCGTCCACGACGTGCTGAAGGTGCGGCGGGAGGTGGCGAGGACGAATCTGGCGGTGGCCTTTCCCCAGCGGGGTGCGACCGAGATCGCGGAACTGGCGAGGGAGAGTTACGGACAACTCGGTGGATCGTTGCTCGAGTTCTGCAGCTTGCCCAAGCTCGGACCCGAAGACTTGCGGGAGTGCGTGGAATTCGAGGGCCTCGAGCACATCGACCGACTTCGGGCCGAGGGTTCGGGGGCCATGTTGGTCACCGCACATTTCGGGAGTTGGGAACTCTTCGGCGCGGCCTTCGTCGCGCGGGGCTACGACACGACCTTCTTCGTGAAGCGGCAGAAGAATCCTCTGGTTGCGGACCTGCAGGACGAGCTGCGCCGGGCCGCGGGGATCGAGATTGCCACGGAGGGGGCGGGAGTGGCCAAGGCGGTGCTGCGCGCGCTCCGGCGGGGACATCTGGTGGGCATCCTGCCCGACCAGGACGCGAGGCGCCACGGGGTGTTCGTGGACTTTCTCGGGAAGGTCGCCTCCACTTACAAGGGGCCCGCCTTCTTCGCCTACCGCGCCAATGTCCCCATCATCCCCGCCTACGTGCGTCGGTTGGAGAACGGAAACCACCGGGGTACGGTTCTGGAACCGATCTATCCCGATCTCTCCCGCACTCAGGAAGAGGAAGTCTTTCGGCTGACCCAGGCCTATACGGATCGGATGAACGATTGGATCCGCCGCTATCCCGAACACTACTTCTGGGTGCATCGGCGCTGGAAGACCCCTCCGCCGGAGGACCTCACGGCCATCGAGGAATATCGCAGGGCTCATCCCGTGCCCGGCGCGTCTCCGGCTCCGGGACTCGACTGAAAGCCGATTGGATTGGCATTGGACTGACGGGGATCCTTGATCTCTCCGTGCTGCTCTTCGAAGTTCTTGACGTTGGTCTCGAGCAGGCGCAGGAGCCCCTTGGCGCCCTGGGGAGTGAGGATGATGCGGTCATGGACCTTGGCCCGTGGGACACCGGGCATCATTCGCGCGAAGTCGAGAATGAACTCGCTCGCGCTCAGGTGGAGAAAGGCCAAGTTGGAGTAGGATCCGTCGGCCTTCGCCGGATCGATGTCCACTTGGAGCTGGGGCGCGGGTGGGGGCACATCGGCCATGTCGAACCTCGAAGCAAGAGAAGGAGGGAAGTATCGGTCAAAGTAGCACGGACACGGATGGGGTCAACCGGCCGTGGATTGACAGCCCGTCATCGGCACCCTATGCTGCCGCCGCCGCCGCGGAGGGCGGTAGCAGGCCTCCTCGGACCGATCTCACGGAATCATGAATGCTTCCCTCCCCAGCACCTTCGCCCGCATCGCAGACCTTCGGGTTGCGGTGGTCGGAGACGTAATGCTCGATCGCTTCGTTCACGGTCGCGTGGATCGGATCTCCCCCGAAGCGCCAGTCCCCGTCGTCCAGGTCCAAGATCAGGAAGAACGCCTGGGCGGAGCGGCCAATGTGGCCCTCAACGCGGCCTCCTTGGGTGCGCAAGTCCAGCTCTTCGGAGTCATCGGTCCCGGTGAGGCGGGAGAGACCCTGCGGGGCCAGCTCGAAGGAGTGGGAGACGGACTGGTGGAAGTTCCCGGCCGGGTCACCACCCTCAAGACGCGAATCCTCGGGGGCGGACAGCAGATCGCCCGGATCGATCGAGAGACCCGGCAGCCGCTGGCCGATCATCATCGGAGCCGGCTACTCGACCGATTCGAGGCCGCCGGGCCCTTCGACGTGATCATCGTCTCCGACTATTCCAAGGGAGTGGTCGACCGGGGACTCATGGACCGGTTGAGGAGCTGCCGTCAGAAGGGTGCGGTGGTGGTGGCGGATCCCAAACAGGGCAGCTTCGAGCTCTACCACGATTGCACCTGCATCACTCCGAATGCCAAAGAAGCCGGAGACGCCTCCCATTGCCGGGTCGAGGACGATGCTTCGGCCCAGAAGGTGGCCGCAGACCTTCGCGAGCGCCTGGGATTGGAGATGCTGCTCCTCACCCGGGGAGACCAGGGCATGACGCTCGTCGACGCCGAGCAGGTGATGCATCTCACCACCGAGAGCACCGAGGTCTTCGACGTGACCGGTGCCGGAGATACGGTCATTGCGACCTTCGCTCTCTTTCTGGCCGCGGGGTGGTCTCCGGCCCAGGCTGCGCGGGCGGCGAATGTCGCAGCCGGTCTGGTGATCCGGGAGTTGGGGACCGCGGTCGTTGGTGCGGACCGTCTGGGCGCCCAGTTGAAGGTCCCGTCGTGATGGATTCACCGCTGCGGGATTTTCTCGCCCCCCTGATTACGGCAGTGGAATTGAGGGAGTGGTGCGAGGAACAGAGGCGAGCCGGCAAGACGATCGTCTTCACCAATGGTTGCTACGATCTTGTTCACGAGGGCCACGTCGCGTCGCTGCGGGCGGCCCGCGGCCTTGGGGACCTGCTTCTGGTGGGGATGAACAGCGACCAGAGCGTGCGCTCGAACAAGGGCCCGGGCAGACCGATTCTGAACGAGGCCGCCAGGAGCGGACTCCTGCGGAGTTTGCGCGCGGTGGACGCGGTCACTATTTTCAACGATTCGAGCGTCTTGCCCACCATCCTGACCGCGCGGCCCGATGTCGTGGCCAAGGGCGGCCAATACGACCGATCCGAGATCGTCGGGAGTGAAGAAGTCGAGCAGTGGGGTGGACGGGTGGTCCGCCTGCCCATGGTGGAGGGCGTCAGCACGACGCTTCTCCTCGATCGCATTCGAAACCTGGACCCCGCAGTGGGTGAGGGAAAGGAAGACCCTTGAAGGTTCACGAGTATCAGGCGAAAGAACTCTTCGTGGAGCGGGGACTGCCAGTTCCGCGGGGGAAGGTGGCGACTACCGCGGAAGAGGCGGAAGCCATCGCAAAGGAATTGGGTGGAGCGGTGGTCGTGAAGGCCCAGGTCCACGTGGGCGGACGCGGCAAGGCGGGTGGAGTGAAGTTGGCCAGCGGTCCGGCCGAAGCCAAGGAGAAGGCGGCGGCGATCCTGGGCATGGACATCAAAGGACTGACGGTGGAGAAGGTCCTGGTCACCGAGGCGGTCGACATCGAGGAAGAGTACTACATCGGGCTCATCATGGATCGGGCCTCGAAACAGCCCATGTTCATCGTGTCGGCGGCGGGTGGAGTCGACATCGAGCAGGTTGCGGCGACGACTCCGGAGAAGATTCTGAAGTTGGGGATCGATCCTCGTTATGGGGTGAAGCCATTTCAGCTGCGGCGCTTGGCATTCAGCGTGAGTCAGGACCCCGCGGTGGTCAAGGGGATGAGCCAAGCTCTGAGCGTGCTCTACGATGTGTTCATGAAGAGCGATGCGAGCCTGGTCGAGATCAATCCTTTCGTGAAGACCAAGGACGGGAAGACCTGGTCCGTGGATGCCAAGCTCAACATCGACGACAACGCGCTCTTCCGTCAGCCTCAGATCGCCGCAATGCGAGATCTCGCCGAAGAGGACTCGGACGAGATGGAGGCCAAGGAAGCTGGACTGAGTTTCGTCAAGCTCGACGGCAACATCGGTTGCCTCGTCAATGGCGCGGGTCTGGCAATGGCGACCATGGATCTGGTCCAACACTTCGGGGGAATGCCCGCCAACTTCCTCGACATCGGCGGCAGTAGCAATCCCGAGAAGGTGGTCACCGCGATGAAGATCATTCTCCGTGATCCTCAGGTCGAGGCGATCCTCTTCAACATCTTCGGGGGGATCACTCGGTGCGACGACGTGGCTGCGGGCCTGCTCAAGGCCACGGAACAGCTCGATGTGAAGCTGCCCATCGTGGCGCGGTTGACCGGAACCAACGAAGAGAAGGCCCGCGAGATGCTCCAGGGCAGTGCGCTGGTGCCGGCAGTGACGATGGACGAAGCGGTTCAGAAAGCTCTCGAGCTGGCGGGAGGTGCCCAGTGAGTATCTTTGTCGACAACAACACCAAGCTCGTGGTGCAGGGAATCACCGGAAGGGACGGTGCATTTCACGCCGCATCCATGAAGGACTATGGCACCCACCTCGTGGCCGGAGTCACTCCGGGGAAGGGGGGGCAAGAAGCCGGTGGCGTCCCGGTCTTCAATACCGTGGCCGAGGCGGTGCAGGAGACCGGCGCGAACACGAGCTGCATTTTCGTCCCTCCGGCTTTCGCCACCGACGCGATCTTCGAGGCGGTGGATGCGGGAATCGATCTGGTGGTGTGCATCACCGAAGGGGTGCCGGTCAACGACATGATGGTCGTGTTCCGCTACGTCAAGGAACGGGGGGCTCGACTCATCGGACCCAATTGCCCCGGTCTCATCAGCCCCGGCCAAGCGAAGGTGGGAATCCTGCCGGGGCAGATCTGTCGCGAGGGCCATGTGGGAGTCGTGAGTCGCAGTGGCACCCTGACCTACGAAGTGGTGGATCAGCTCACCCGCAACGGTCTGGGCCAGAGCACCTGCATCGGCATCGGTGGCGATCCGATCATCGGAACGAATTTCATCGACTGCCTCGAGGCTTTCGAGGCCGATCCCGCCACCGAAGCGGTCCTTCTCATCGGCGAGATCGGCGGGGACGCCGAAGAGCATGCCGCGGCCTACATTCGGGATCAGATGAGCATTCCCGTGGTGAGCTTCATCGCCGGGCGCACTGCGCCCCCCGGGAAGCGGATGGGTCACGCGGGCGCGATCGTGAGCGGGGGCAAGGGTACCGTCGAGTCCAAGGAAGAGGCCTTCCGCGAGGCTGGGGTTGCGGTTGCCGTGAAACCGAGCGATCTCGTACCTCTCCTGGCGGAGAAATACGATCCCGCCCGAGAGGCATTGTGCTCGGCCTGAGCTTCGGAAGATCCCGAGATTTCCCAGTTGCCGCCCGGTCTCCGAGGCCGGGCGGTGGAGGTAGCAGTGCAGGACACCTATTTCATGGTCAAACCCGAGGCCTTCGGTGCGGGGCACCTGGCCGCCATTCTGTCGCAGGTCGTGGACAACGGTTTCGAAGTGGTTCGAATTCGCTCCTTCGAGATGAGTCGTGAGACCGCCGAGGAATTCTACGACGTCCACAAGGATCGGCCCTTCTTTGCGGACCTGGTGAAGTACATGACGAGCGGTCCGGTGTGTGGGGTCCACGTGCGCCGGGAGGATGCGGTGAAGAGGATGCGGGAACTCGTCGGAGCCACCAATCCCGAGGAAGCCACCTGCGGTACGATTCGCTCCCGATTCGGGACGAGCCTGCAGGAAAATGCGGTCCACGCTTCGGATTCGCCGGAGAATGCCCAGCGGGAGCTGGCGATCATCTTCGGTTGAGGCCCGCCCGCGAGGGCGTTGACAGAGCGGCCAAAGCTGCTAGATTCAATCGGCTGTGCCGGGAAGCCTACCGGACCACGGGGGAGGGAACGAGTGGTCGAACTCTTTCTCGATCGGCTGGCGCCTGGTCGCACCGAACTCGAACTCGACCATGAGCTCGAGCGCGAGGAGCAGGTGGTCCAGGGCCATGTGGTCCCGGGTCTTCGCGCACGGGTGCGCGGTGCCCTGTGGGTCGATGCGATGGACCACAAGATTCTCGTCCACGGTTCGTTCACCGTGGAACGAGAGATGATCTGCGATCGCAGCGGAGAGGCCTTTCAGATGGCTTATCCGGCGCAGGTCGAGGTGATGATCCTGCGCGGTTCCATGAGGGGCGGCGAGGAGATGGCGGACGACGACAGTTGGGTGATCCACCAGTCCGGTGGAATCGTGGCCCTCGACGAGGCTCTCCTCGAGGCGATCATCCTCGATGAGCCCCAGCATGTGGTGAGCCCGCGTTACGAAGAAATCCCCGCCGTAGAGGCGGAGGATGAGGAAGACGAAATCGATCCGCGGTGGGAGGCACTCCGCCAACTTCGCGAATCCGAAGGCCCCACCGAGGCCGAGTGACATCGGAGGACAACAGTCATGGCCGTTCCCAAGCGGAGAACTTCCAAGGCGCGCAAGCGGTCGCGGCGCACCCACTGGAAGCTCGATCAGCCCAACCTCGATCGCTGCCCGAAGTGTGGCGAGCCACGTCGTTCCCATCGAGTGTGCGATTCCTGCGGCCACTACGGTGAGACGCAGATCACCGAGGTTCAGGACTAGAACCCGGCAGTGAGCAAGGACGCTTGGTCGGGACCGGCTCGAATCGCGGTGGATGCGATGGGGGGCGACCATGGTCCCGCCGTCGTAGTCCCGGCCGCAGTCCAAGCCATGCGCCGCCTGGGAGACCGGGCGCGCGTTTTTCTGTTGGGGGACGAAACCACCCTGAAAGACGAACTCGCGCGGTCTCGGGCCGCGGCCACTCTTCGATCGGGCATCGAGATCGTCCATGCTCCCGAACACATCGACATGGGAGAGGCGCCCGCCTCTGCGATTCGACGGAAGAAGCACTCTCCCATCGTCGTGGGTGCGGAGATGATGCGCGAGGGAGAGGTCGACGCCTTCGTATCGGCCGGATCCACCGGCGCGGTCACTGCGGCCGGTACCCTGATCGTTGGGCGCTTGCGGGGGGTCGCTCGTCCGGGCATCGCGGCCGTTCTTCCCACCGACCGGGGCGTGAGTCTGATCGTCGACGTGGGTGCCAATGCCGATTGCAAGCCCGTGCACCTGTTGCAATTCGGGACCATGGGGCGAATCTACGCCGAAACGGTGATGGGTCGAAAGGGAGCGACGGTCGGGCTCTTGAACATCGGCGAAGAGCCCAAGAAGGGGAACGAACTCTCTCAGCAGGCCTATCAGCTCCTCCTGCGTCACGAGCCGAACTTCGTGGGAAATCTCGAGGGACGGGATGTCTTCGCGGGCAAGGCCGACGTCATCGTCGCCGATGGCTTCGTGGGGAATGTGGTGCTGAAGCTCCTGGAGTCCTTCGGGGGTTTTCTTCTCCGCAGTTTCCGAGAGGAAGTGGGAAGTGACTTGCGGGCGATGCTGGGGGGCTTGCTCTTGAAGCCTTCGATCCGAGACTTCTCCCGCCGCTTCAACTACGCCGAATACGGGGGCGCGCCCTTGCTGGGCTGTAGGGGGCTGATCATCATCGCCCATGGAGGAAGTTCCGAGATCGCGATCACCAACGCCATCGCGGTGGCCGAGCGTGGGACTCGGGATCAGGTTCCCCAACGCATTCGAGATGCCATCGAAAAGGAGCAAGTCGCGTGACGGGCAGCATCGCTTTTCTCTTTCCAGGTCAGGCCAGTCAGAGCGTGGGGATGGGCCGGGACCTCTACGACCGTTTTCCCGAGGCTCGCGAGGTCTTCGACGCCGCGGACGAGACCCTGGGCTTCTCCCTCTCGAAGCTCTGCTTCGAAGGCCCGATGGAGGAACTCACCGAGACTCGCAACGCCCAGCCTGCGATTCTGGCGCACTCTCTGGCGGTGAACTCGGTACTCCAGTCCGCGGGATTCGTTCCGCCCGACTGGGTGGCGGGCCATTCTCTGGGAGAATTCAGCGCCGCAGCGGTGGCTGGCGCGCTTGGTCCTGCGGAGGCGCTGCGTGCGGTGCGTCGGCGGGGAGAGCTCATGTTCGACGCCGGCAGGCGGACCGCGGGGACCATGGCAGCGGTCATGGGGTTGGACCCCGCCACCATCGAGAGAGTGTGCCGGGATCATTCCCGCCAGGGCGAAGGGGTGGTGGTTCTGGCCAATTTGAACAGCGAGACCCAGTCGGTCGTCTCCGGGGACGTCGCCGCGGTGGAGGCGATCTCCCAGCCCCTGAAGGAAGCGGGAGCTCGACGAGTGATCCCGCTCAAGGTCAGTGGGGCCTTCCATTCGCCGCTCATGGGTTGCGTGCAGGGCGATCTCACCGAATTCTTGGCTTCGCTCTCCTTCGTCCAGCCTCGGTGCCCGGTGGTCACCAATGTCACCGCGGCCCCGGTGACCGATGGAGATGCCTTGCGGAGGGGATTCGTGGAGCAGCTCGTTTCGCCGGTGCGGTGGCACGAGTCCATCGCGAGGATGGTGGCGGAGGGGGTCGAGACCTTCGTGGAGGTGGGCCCGGGGAATGTCCTGACCACTCTGGGCGCGAGGGCCTTCCGGGAAGCCCGATTCGTGGCCACGGGGGGGGGCGAAGGAGTCGAGAAATTGCTTGCCACCGCCGAGGAGGCAGGGTAAACATCCCGCCTGCCGGATCCGGACGGAGCGGCAGAAGGATTCCGTGTGCACCCAGGCTGCCCATCGGGGGTCGGGTCCTCATTTCGAGAGAGGTCGTCCGTGACCGGGTCCAAAGACAGTCGCTGTGCGTTCGTGACGGGCGCGAGCCAGGGAATCGGCCGGGCCATCGCCTCGCGGTTGGCCGCGGAGGGTTGGTCCTTGGCCCTCGTCGCACGCCGGTCCGAAGTGCTCGCAGAGGTGGCCTCGACGCTGAAGGGGGCCCCATCGGTCACCTGCCACGCCTGCGATGTGGGAGATGCCGACCAAGTCACCGCGGCGGTGGCGGCGGCGGTGGAAGCCCACGGGCAGATCGATGCTCTGGTCAACAATGCCGGGATCACCCAGGATGCGCTTCTCGTACGGATGAAACCCGAGCAGTGGGAGAAGGTCCTGCGGGTGAATCTGGACGGAACCTATTATTGTATCCGCGAAGTGGCCCCGCGGATGATGCGGCAGCGAAGCGGACGCATCGTCAACATCGCTTCGGTGGTGGGACAGATGGGCAACGCGGGGCAGGCGAACTACTGCGCGAGCAAGGCAGGCGTGATCGGCCTGACCAAAGCCACCGCGCGTGAACTCGCGAGCCGAGGCGTGACCGTGAATGCGGTTGCGCCGGGGTTCATCGAGACGGAGATGACGGCGGATCTTCCGGAGTCTGCGGTGACGCAGATGAAAGGGCAGATCCCCCTGCAGCGTCTGGGAACACCGGAGGATGTGGCCGCATGCGTGGCATTCCTCCTCTCCGACGCCGCTTCCTATGTCACCGGTCAAGTGCTCAACTGTGACGGTGGCATGGTCATGCGGGGATGATCCCCGAAACGGACGGACCCGGGTGAGCCGGGGTCGGGCCGTATACCATTCCATGGAGGTAGCCGACGTGTCGGACATCGTCGAGGACGTGAAGAAGATCATCGAAGACAAACTGGGAGTGAACTCCGATCAGATCACGATGGAGGCCTCCTTCATCGATGACCTCGGAGCGGACTCCCTGGATCAGGTGGAGCTCGTAATGGACTTCGAAGACAAATTCGAAGTCGATATCCCCGACGAGGACGCTGAGAAGATGCGTACGGTGGGAGAGGCCATCGACTACCTCAAGGGACGCTTGGAAGGCTGACCCGGAAGAGGTAATCGACCTTTCGAGCGCCCGGGTGTCATGGGGACTCGCCGGGCTCGTTCCCCTATGGGTGAGGACTAGCTGTGTTCGGTCGCCGAGTCGTGATCACTGGTGTTGGCTGCGTGACCCCGCTGGGGATCGGCGTGGAGTCCACGTGGGAAGCGTTGTTGGCCGGAAAGTCAGGTGCGGGCCCGATCACCCAATTCGATGCTTCGGACCACCGTTGCCGGATCGCCTGCGAGGTCGACGGTTGGGAGCCTGCGGAAGTGGGACTCGATCCTCGCGAGGCCAAGCGAATGGATCGTTTCACCCAGTTTGCGCTCGTGGCCTCGGACGAGGCCATGCGAATGAGTGGTCTCGACGTGGGTGATGGAGATCGGGTGGGGGCGGTGATCGGCTCCGGCATCGGGGGGATGATCGTCTACGAAGACCAGCACACGGTTCTCATGCACAAGGGTGCGCGCCGGGTAAGTCCCTTCTTCATCCCGATGATGATCGGAGACATGGCCGCCGGTCTGGTGTCGATTCGCCACGGATTGCGCGGGCCCAATTATTGCACCGTTTCCGCCTGTGCTTCGGGCGGGCACGCAGTGGCCGATTCGGCCACGCTCATCGCCACCGGTCAGGCCGACGCCATGGTGTGTGGGGGGACCGAAGCGACCATCACCCCGATGGCGGTTTCGGGCTTCGCCAACATGAAGGCGATGTCGACTCGGAACGATGAACCCGAGCTTGCGAGTCGTCCCTTCGACGCCGGTCGCGATGGCTTCGTGATCGGCGAAGGCTGCGGAATCATGGTGCTCGAGAGCTACGAGGGCGCGAAGGCCCGGGGTGCCGAGATTCTGGCGGAGGTGGCAGGTTTTGGTCTCACCGGAGACGCGCATCACATGACCGCGCCTCATCCGGAAGGCGAAGGCGCGGTTCGAGCCATGCGGGCCGCGCTCGAAATGGCGGAAATGGCCCCCGAGAAGATCGACTACATCAATGCCCACGGGACATCGACGCCCTTGAACGATCGCGGAGAGGTGCTGGCGGTGAAGTCGGTCTTCGGCGACCACGCCTATGATCTGCGAATGGGATCGACGAAGTCGATGACCGGCCATCTGTTGGGCGCCGCAGCGGGGATCGAGACGGTTTTCTCCGTCCTCGCGATTTCTCGAGGAGTCATTCCTCCGACCATCAATCGAAGCGATCCGGATCCCGATTGTGACCTCGATCACGTCACGGACGGGGCGGTCGAGGGACCAGTGGGGGCCGTGTTGAGCAACAGCTTCGGTTTCGGCGGCCACAACGTCTCTCTCATCCTGCGCGCCTGCGAGTAGTCCGGCCCCGGGCGCCACAACTCGTCCCCCCTGCCGTCGGACTGGTGGCGCAGTCGAGGGCATTTGGGGAGGTGCATGGCCACGGCAAACGTCCACGGATCCGTCTCGACTGCGCCTCGGCTCCGGCGGTGGTGGAGCCCCTTCATTCGTCTGGCTCAGCGCCTTTGGGGGAACCGATCGGATCCCACCCGGGTGGTGCCCTGCTATCAGGAGCTCGAGGGCAAAGTCGGGCGTCACTTCGAGAATCCGATGCTTCTGGTGCAGGCCATGACCCATCGGAGCCATGTTCACGTCTCCGGAATGGAACGCATCGAGGCCAACGAGCGTTTGGAATTCTTGGGAGACTCGGTGCTCGGGATGCTCGTCAACGAGCATCTCTACCGGCAGTTCCCGGACAAGGACGAGGGCGATCTCACCAAAGTGAAGTCGCTGCTGGTATGCGGAAGCACCTTGGCCAAAGTGGGAGACCGGCTGGGGCTGGGAAAGCATCTCCTGTTGTCTCGTGCGGAAGCCGGCACCGGCGGAAGGAAACGTGAGTCCATCCTGGCGGATGTCACCGAGGCGGTGATCGGCGCTCTCTATCTCGACGGCGGGATGGGTGCGGCCCGTCAGTTCGTGGATCGGAACATCCTCGTCAATGTCAACGCCAGCATCG
>JAJRXK010000032.1 GCA_024276305.1 Candidatus Krumholzibacteriota bacterium | reverse complement strand
GGGCGTGCTTGGGGTGACTGCGCTCGACGAAGAGCCGGCTCTCCGCTTTGGCTTCGACGCCTTCCATGAAGTAGCGTCCGATGAGAGTGTTCTCACCCCCGCCGCCGGTCACGAAGGCATTGAGTTCGGGGCGAGCCAGGTTGAGGGTCCAGGCGCTGCGTTCCTCGGGCACGCGAAAACTCATCTGCAGCGCTGCCCCAGCGAGACACTGCCGCATGATGACTTCCCCCAGCGGATCCATGGGCAGGTCCCACCGTCGCACGTGGGCGGCATAGGCATCGAAGAGACCGGAAAAGTCGGCCACCGCGAGAATACTGTCCTGCTCTCGCAGGAGGTGGCGCTGGACGACGACGTGGGCTTCGGGCGTAGTCATGAAAGACCTGAAATGGGGCAGCGGCAGGGCGAAGATCGCGGTCGCTCCGCATCCGACCCACCATAGGCCAGCTCGGGCCGGATGGCCAGCCGAGCTCCTGGCGACCTTGGTCCAAGGATCGCAGATCGGGGCTTCTGCTTCAAGGGGTTGGCCTTGGCGCCCTTTCCGCGATCCTCTACCCTTGGTGGACGTTGAATGCTCCTACCGTCGATGGGATTGAGATGAAGATTCCGGCACTCTGTTTCGGCTTGGCGCTCTTCGCATGGTTGCCCGGGGCATTCGCGGCCGAGGACGCCACCACGATGACGGTCGAAGATGTGGTCTCGAGCGTGGACTTCGGAGAGATGGCCTTTTCTCCCGACGGACATTGGCTGGTGTGGTTGATTTCACGGTCCGACGAAACGGTGAACCGGCGAGTGGGAGATCTCTACCGCCTCGACCTTCGGGAGAAAGGAGCAGTGGCCCGAAGACTGACCAATGGCCCGAGCGACGACTCCTCTCCGAGGTGGTCTCCGGACAGCCGATGGGTGGCGTTCCTGAGCCGCAGGACGAAAGAAGGGGAGGAGAAGGCCAAGACCAAGACTCAGATTTGGCGGATCCCCGTCGACGGTGGGGAGGCCGAAGTTCTCACGAAGTGGCCCGCGGGGGTTCTCGAATTTCGTTGGGCGGCCGATGGCCGCATTCTGTTCACGGCGGAGGAAGGCCCGACCGAATACGATCGAGGGCGGGAGAAGGCCAAGGACGACGTGCGAGTGGTGGAAGATCGCGACCACTGGAAGGCGGTCCGTCTTTTCGCCTTCGACCCCCAGACCAAGAAGGTCCGCCGACTGACGGACAACGAAGATCGGATCGAGGGTTTCTGGCTACGTCGAGATGGACTCGCGGTGGTGACCCGTCAGGTCGTGTCGGTCTACGATGGGTCGCAGGTGGCCGGACCGAGGCCCAAGTACTTCCTCCGAGACTTCGAGACCGCGACGGTCCGCGAAATCCTCGAAGAGGAGATCTTCGATCCCACTCGGGTCGAGTTCTCGAGCGACGGCACGCATCTCTACGCGGAGTGGTACTACAGCCGTCTGCACAGCGACAAGCTCAAGAGCTCCGCCGGGATCCATACTCTGTGGTCCGTGGACTTGGAAGGTGGAGAGCGACGACGCATCGCTCTCGGCGATGAAATGGGTTTGGCGGGCAATGTCCGCAACGGAAGTTGGCAGGTGATCGATGGGGGTCTCGTCGCCGCGATGGCCAATCGTACCACGGTTCGTCTTCTGCGCATCGACGAGAGAGGAGATCGCTTCGACCTGCGCGAGCTGCGGGGCGAAGGCCTGGACCATTGGTTCGGACTGGCCGTCGACGCGAGCGGGACGCGAATCGCCGGAGTCCACTCTCGGGCCGATGATCCCCACGCTCTGGTCGTGGGACGCCTGCGAGGAACGCGGGTCCGGGAATCGCACGTCGTTCACGATCCCAATGCTGCCTTGGGCCGGAAACTGACCCGCAGCGAGGTGATCCATTGGAAGAGCTCCAAGGACGGAGTCGAGATCGATGGGATCCTCCACTACCCCAAGGGATTCGATGCTGCGCCGCCGGGTCGCCGGTGGCCTCTGATGCTGTGGATCCACGGCGGTCCGGCCGGAGTCGATGCGGATCAATTCGAGAACTACTGGGCCAGCTTTCCGCACCTCCTCGCTCAGCGCGGAATGTTCGTCCTTCAACCGAATTACCGCGGCAGCAGCAATCACGGCCTCGACTATGTCGAGGCCATCACGCAGGGGAAGTACTACCGCTACGAGATCCCGGACATCCTCAGTGGAGTCGACGAGTTGATCGAACGGGGATGGGTGCATCCCGATTCTCTCGGCACCAAGGGCTGGAGCAACGGTTCGATTCTGACCATCGCCCTCACGATCGAGAGCGACCGATTCAAAGTCGCCTGCGCCGGAGCCGGGGATGTCAACTGGACCAGCGACTTCGGCAACTGCGCCTTCGGGCCGAACTTCGACGTGACCTACTTCGGGACCACACCCTGGGAGGACCCGGCGCGCTATGTGGAGCTGTCGCCGTTCTTCCGCCTCGCCGAAGTCCGGACCCCCACCCTGATCCAATTCGGAGAGAAGGACACCTCGGTGCCCACCGAACAAGGCTGGCAACACTATCGAGCGCTGCAAATGCTCGATCGCGCCGCGGTGCGTTTCCTGGTCTATCCGGGCATGGGACACGGCCTCACCAAACTCAGCTATCGCCGTCGGAAGATCCAGGAGGACTTGGGCTGGATCGACCGCCATCTCTTCGGAAGGTCTCCCGACGCCGGCGAGGAGTTGCGCAAGGGGAGTCCTCTGGACCTCGTGCTGGCCCAGGCCGGGTTGCCGCATGTGGGGTCGTTCATCGGGGTGGAGGACGCGGGGGTCCTGGTACCGCCGGTCGAAAGGGTGGCGCCGGAATCTCCGGTCGCTTTCGGTCGCACCGAGGTCACGCGGGCGCAATTCGAGGTCTTTCTGCGCAGCCCCGAGGCCGAAGAGGTCGATGCCGGCGCGTTGGTCGGGTGGGACCCGCAGTCCCGGGCTTTTGGGCCGAGCACGGGGAATCTTCCGGTGACGGGGGTGAGTGCGGAGGCCGCCGAGGCCTACACTCAGTGGCTGAGCCAGCGCACCGGTCATTCGTGGCGGTTGCCCACCGCAGCGGAGTGGGAGGAAGTGGCCGGGAGGATCGAGGAGCTGTCGGTCGAGAACAATCTCTGTCGGTGGGCGGGCTATTCGCCGACCCCCGAAGAGGCCGATGCGCTGCGAGCGAGGATCGCCCGAGAGCTCGACCTCCCGAAGTTGTTGCGGGAGGTGGCGGTGAGTGGAGCGAAGTCCGATCTGAAGTTCTTCGACCTTCATGGCAATGCGACCGAATGGACGCGCGACTCCGGGGAGCTGCCACCTCGTCTGAAGGGTCGAAGCGTCATCGACAGCTGCGACGGGGCGGCGATGCCGCGGATCCCCACCGACACTCGCCTCTACGGACTGCGGGTGGTTCGTGAGGTCTCTTCTCCCTCTGGGAGGTAGCCCTTGATGGTGGCGCCTCAACCCCGAATGCGTCCTCGCTTCGAAGTCGAGCTGAGTTGCGAGGGCGCCGAGGTCTTCTCCCGGCTGAGAGAAGGCTTGGCCCGCGGTGAAGAGAGCTTCCGGGGCGAGGTGCTGGACCGCCACGCCTACCTTCGCCTCCCTCCCGACCGGCGTTCTCTGTTGTCGCCGAGCCTCAACCTGGAATTGGCAGGGGAGGACGGAAGGAGATTGGTCGGTCGATTCACTCCCCATCCCACGGTGTGGACCGGATTCATGACCGTCTTCGCCGCCCTGGGGGTCATTGGGTTCGCGGGGTCGATCTATGGATTCGCGCAGCTCACCGTCCACGTGACGCCGTGGGCATTCTGGATCGCCCCGATCTGCGCATCGCTCTTCGCCTTCG
Source organism: Candidatus Krumholzibacteriota bacterium (assembly GCA_024276305.1). Classification (GTDB taxonomy): domain Bacteria; phylum Krumholzibacteriota; class Krumholzibacteriia; order JAJRXK01; family JAJRXK01; genus JAJRXK01. The sequence continues at coordinate 1,651 of JAJRXK010000032.1, read as the reverse complement.
TCTACGGGGCGTCGTTCATCGGCCAGGGACTGAGCAACGCAGAAATGTATGCGCTCCGGGCCTTCTTGGACTCCGTGATTCGCGAGGCGGAGGAGGCGTCCCGAGGAGCGGTCACGCGGGGGGACTCCGGAGAGATCGTCGCTGATCCGGGGAACGATCTGCACTACTCTCCCCCCGAATCCGACCTCTGACATTCTTCTCTTTTCGAGGCAACCATGAAATTCCGATCTGCTCTGGTGCTCCTGCTGCTCGCGACTCTCGCTTCCACCGCGGTCGCCGATGAAGTGAAGACCTCTCTCTCGGTGGACGAGGCGTTGGTTCTCCCCGCGTTGCCCTTGCCCGTTCCGGCCTTCGCGGAGGCCGAGCTCGGCGATGAGCTCGAGGCCCTCGATCGTCTGGAGTGGTCGATCGATGAGCTGTGGCCCGAGGAAGGCGCCCGCTGGACCATCGGTCAGAACACTGCGGTCGCCTTCGCTCGAGCCGAGGCCAGAGCGGGCTTCTTCGATCTGGGGACGGGCGACAGTGCTGCGGTGCGCCTGCTGGCCTTTTATGTCGACGCGGAGACCTTCACTCGGACCACGATCCATTTGAAGACCGCTCACCGGGGTCGTCTCTGGGTGGATGGCGAAGTGGTTCTCGAAAAGAAGAGATCCGATTCCGAAGGCGCGGAGATGGGCGAGGAGACGGCCGAGTGGAAGGCCTCTCCGGGCCGCCATCGGGTAGTGATCGAGGCGCTGCGCGACCCGTCACTCGAGGCAGCCTGGACCCTTGGTTCGAGTTTCGAGGGGGAGGATACGACGGCCGTGGCCTTGGAGCTGAGCCTCGATCCCCGCCACGTGCTGGGACTGACCGAGCTGCTCGATTCCGAGACGGTACGGTGGATCGCCCTTTCCTCGGATGGTCGAATCCTGGCGGTGGGGATGCGTCGGCCACAACCTCCGGCGACCGGGGCCGAGAGTTGGATCGACTTCTACGACACCGACTCCGGGCGAGTGCTCCGCAGTCTGGAGGGTCAGGGGGATCTCACCGCCTTCGAGTGGGATCCGTCGGACGATTCCAGCCGCTATGCCTTCGTCTCTCGCGACGACGACCTCGCGACTCTCTGGGTCAGCTCCTTCGACGGCGAGCGATCGACGGCGGTGTTGCGAGAGGTGAAGGACTTCGGCTCCTTCACCTGGATGCCGGACGGGAGCGGCTTCGTCTTCGACCGAAGCGAGGAAGGGCCCAAGGATCCCGAGAACTTCAAGCGCTACCGGGGGCTCACGGATCGTTGGGAAGGCCATCGCAGGAAGAGCTTTCTCTATTCGGTTTCGGTCGAGGGAAAGGTCGTTCGACGTCTGACTGCGGGCGACCTGAGCACTTCCTTGCAGGACATCCATCCCTCGGGCCGTCGCCTCCTCTTCACGCGGACGGTGGAGACCGACGATCGCTGGCCATTCTCCCGCGACGAGCTCTACGAGCTGGACCTGGAAATCCTCGAGACTTCGAAGGTCTGCGAGGTCGATTGGGGACTGTCCGCGACCTACACTCGGCAGGAGGGCCGGCTTCTGATCACCGCCAATCCGGCCGCCTTCGGAGGGGTGGGGTTGGACCTTCCCGAAGGCGTAGAGCCCAATTTCTACGACGGACAGCTCTACCTCTACGATCGGGG
>JAJRXK010000031.1 GCA_024276305.1 Candidatus Krumholzibacteriota bacterium | reverse complement strand
GCCCACGTCGCTGAAGGCGCCGATGTGATTGCCGTCGTTGAAATCGCCATCGGTGCCGAACCAGAAGGCGTTGTCGACGCCGACGGCCGAAAACTCTCCGGCTCCGTTCTTGGCGAAGACATTGACCGCTCGTCCGCCGGTCGCTTCGAAATAGGCGAATACTCGCTCGTTGTAGAGGACGACCTCGTCGAAGCCGTCTTCGTCGAGATCCGCCTGGAAGGCACCGATGGGTTGAGTGTAGAGGCCACCTGCCCACCGCGCAGCTTCGGCGTAGACCAGGGCATTCTTGGTGTGGGCACTGTACTTGTGTTGCCATCCGCTGATCGGTGCGCCCATGCCGTCGTGCCATGCGGTTTCGTGGAGGTTGGTCATGAGCACATACCAACCGGCCTGACTCAGATTGTTGTTCGGAACGGTGAGCAGCTTCGAGACCGTGGCATTCCACATGTCACCGTAGTTGCGGCAGTTCCCAGTACCGCCGCAAAGCCCGGACCCGTTGCCTCCGGTGACATAGGGAACGTATCCCGCCCAGTCGGTGTACCAGCCATTGTTCCCTCCTCCGTAACCGTCGGTCCCGCCGATCTGGACATAGGTTCCGGTGGAGAGCTGGGCGATGGTGGACCCAGTGAAGTTGGGATTCTGCAGGGCATCGTCCAAGCGCCAGGCCTGGATCCAGGGCTCGGTGGCGACCTTGTTGATGAACCAGTCGTAGGTCTCTTTGGCGTTGGGGGTGGTGTCCCGCCAGAAACCGATCTCGGCCGCGGCCTCCCAGTCTTCGGCGTAGACCGCGATTCGGAATTCTCCCACGCCGCTGTTGGCGAGGCCGGTCAGGATGTCGAGGGCGGCCTGCCCATTGCCTCCTACGATATTTCCGGTGAAGTTGCGGTCTCGGGGAATGACTCGGAGTCCGTTGGACAGGGTATGAATCTGATGGTTGTCCCATCCCGCGAGATGGACGTCATCGTCCAGAATCACCGCCCAGATTCCATGGGGCAGGAAGTTGTCGCCAGGCCAGTCGACGACTCCATTGCTGGGATACCGGGAGGGATCGAGCCAAGTTCGCTCCGGCACCCATGCCGTGCGCGGAGTATAACCGTAGGTCGTTGCGACGAGTTGGGCCTGGGTACTGACGGCCCAGTCATTCATCTCTTGGCGGACGAAGGGCATGATGTGCTGCGCGTATGCACTGCTGAGCATCGCCGCCCATCCGTTCTGGACTCCACTGCGCAACCATCCATTTAAGTCGGCGGGGTTTCCTTGATTGCGATCCCACTCCGCGGCGGTGATGAGGGTGCCGGCGAGGTGAAAATTGCCAGGAACCCCGGTGAGTTCGTGGATCTCGAGGGCCTCGTCGAAGCCGGTTCCCGCCGGGTCGAAGCTGCTGCCGAAGAAAGCATCGGTGAAGGCGAGTCCTTGGTTGCCATGTTGGGCGAAGGCGCAGTTCGCGACGAAGACCTGCGGTCCGGAAGGGGGCCAGGCACCGCGGAGGTGGTCCACGATCTGGCCGTCGAGGATCGCTCGGACTTCGATCGCGAGGGAGGTCTTCTGGGTCGAAGCCGAAGCGAGCCGCTGGGCCACTGGTGAATCCGCGGGAAGAACGAGATAGCGAGCGTCTTCGGGAAGCCCCTTCTCAGTTGCCTTCTCCCGGAGGGGTGTCGCCGAGTCCGTCGACAGAATCCGATCGCCCTCGGTGATGGTGACCTCGAAGCGGAGATTGGTTCGGGAAGTGGTGTCGAGACCGGGGGCCCCTCTCAGTCCGACCCGCAATTGCCACCTTCCCCCATCGGATCGAAGACTGAGACTCAGGAGATCCGCGGCGGGGTCGATCGAGGCACTGGTGCCGTCGACGGCAAGGACGTTCTTCGGTCCATACCAAGGCCGCGCAGCCGCTCCGACGGAAGTCGATGCGGAGAGCAGAAGGGCGATGACGAGTGTGCGGTACGAAACCGCACTTGGGCGCGGGGGTCGGCGCATGAGGTCCTCGGAAGCGCTGAAATGGAACCGAATCACCCCGCCTCGGCGCGCGGGGACATCACCGGGGCAGCTTGGCCATTCTACCACACTCGCTCTCGCCCCATGGGAGGAATTGTCCTCCAACCCGGGTCGCGCCGCGCTCGAGGTTTCGACAATTGTTCGCCAGGCTTCAGCCCTTGACTCCACCGAGGGTGAGGCCCTCCACGAGGTAGCGACTCAGTAGGAGGAAGAGGGCCACCACCGGGATGGCCACCAGGAGAGAGCCGGCGGCGTAGTTGGCCCACTCGGTCTGGAAGGTGCTTGCCAGGCTCTCCAGGCCCAGAGGCAGGGTGTAGAGATCCTTGGACACCAGGAGGGTCCGGGCCACGATGAACTCGGCGTAGCCGGCCAGAAAGCTGAAGAGAAAGGTGATCACCAGGGCTGGCGCCGCCAAGGGCAGGGTGATCCTCCAGAAGGCCCCCAACTCGTCGAGGCCGTCGATCAACCCCGCTTCTTCCAAGGAGCGCGGAATGGTGTCGTAATAGCCCTTCATGGTCCAGGTGCAGAACGGCAGAGCGGTGGCGGTGTAGGCCAGGACCACTCCCAGGAGGGTATTCACCAGGCCCAGGTTTCGCATCAGTAGGTAGAGCGGAAGCAGGAGCATGGTGGCGGGGAACATTTGGGTGGTGAGAATGCCGAAGAGCATGGGGTTCTTTCCTCGGAGCTCGAATCGACTCAGCGCATAGGCCGAGGTCGACGCGAGGGTGACCCCCAGGATGGCGGTCGCGAAGGAGACGATGAGACTGTTGCGCATCCAGATCCAGAAGGGTTTCTCGAAGAGGATCACTCGGTAGCTCTCGAAGCTCGCATCTTCGGGAATGATGCGGAGGCTGGTGCTGTAGAGAGCATTCGAGGGCCGTAGGCTGATGGAGAAGATCTGCAGGACCGGGTAGATGGTCGCCATCACCAGCAGGATCAGGAGAAGGTGCCATCCGAGGCTGCAGAGTCGGGTTCTCATGGTCTAGGCTCCGTAGGTGGAACGAGAGGCCTGACGGTAGTTGATCCAGGTGAGGCCGAGCAGAATCAGGAAGATCAGCACGCTGAACGCAGCGGCGTATCCATAGCGATAGTAGTTGAAGGCGGCTTTGTACACATAGGTGACCAGAATGTGACTGGAATCTCCTGGCTCGCCTTGATTCGTCACCAGCCACATCACGTTGAGATTGTTGAAGGTCCAGATCGTGCCCAGCACGATGGCCGGCATCATCACCGGTCGCAGGAGGGGGAGAGTGATCTTCCGCAGCTGCCACCAGGCACCTGCTCCGTCGATCTCTGCAGCCTCGTACATCTCCCGGGGAATGCTCTGCAACCCGCCGAGGGCGACGACCATCATGAAGGGGAAGCCCAACCAGATATTGGTGATCAATGCCGCAGCAAAAGCTCCGACTTCGGTGCTGAGCCAGGGGATGGGGGAGAAGTGCAGCTTTGCCAGGAGCAGATTGATCGAACCGAATTCGTAGTTGAACATCCCTCGCCAGCTCAGAGCCGCGATGTATTGGGGGAGAGCCCACGGCAGGATGAGCAGCGCACGGTAGAGGCTGCGACCTCGGAGGGGGCGATTGAGAATGAGCGCAATCGAGACCCCGATGAGTACGTGGAAGAAGACATTGAGGAGGGTCCAAACCAGAGTCCGAAGCAGGTAGCGGTAGAGGTCGGGCTCCGCGAACACCCGAAGATACTGCTGAATTCCGATGAAGTGGGCGCCATCCCGGATGGTGTAGAGGCCCAGATCGGTCAGACTGATCCAGAAATTGTAGACGAAAGGCCAGGCCACCACCGCGCCCAGGACGAGGGCCGAGGGCAGCAGGAACCACCAGGCGACGGTGCGGCGGCTCACTTTCGGAGCTCCTCGATCTTGCGCAGCGCGGATTGCTGCATGGAGCGGGCAGCCTCCTCAGGACTGAGCCGGCCCGAGATCACATGCTGCAATCCGGGTCGCATGACGTCCCAGAGCACTCTCATTTCGGGAACCACCGGCATGAGGCGGCCCTTCACCAGCTGGGCCCAGCTGGAGTGGAGAGTGGGGTTCGCTTGGAGGCGAGGCCACTGCGACACGTCGCTCCGGCTGGGCAGAGTCCCGAGCTCTTCACTGATGCGTCCGACCACCCGAGCCGAAGTCAGAAAGGCGAGGAGCTCCACGGCCAGGGGATGCCGAGCGGGAGGGATCCACCGGTTCAGGGAGTATCCCTTGGAAGAGGTCATGGGTTGGGGCCAGGAATCGCGGCCCGCAATTCGGGGCAGGAGCGCGAGCTCGATGTCGATCCCCTGCTCTCGGTAGCTCTCCCAGGACCAGGGTCCGTTGATGGTCATGGCTGCGCTGCCTTGCTTGAACAAGGTGTCGGCCAGGGGGTAGTCGCAGCTCGGCGGGATCACACCCTCGTCCACCAGTCTTCGGACGAAGGACAGGGCTTCGCGCATGGCTGGAGTGTCGAGGGTGGGTTTGGAGTTCTCGTCCATGACCCATCCGCCGTAGCCTCCCAGCCAGGGTACCAGCCAGAAGGGTTCGGTCAGATTGAAGACGATGCCGTAGCGGTCGGTCTTCCCGTCACCGTTCTCGTCCACGGTATTCGATCGCGCGATCTCCAGAAAATCTTCCGTGTCGACGGGAACGTGATCCACGTACTTGCGGTTGAGGACCAGGGTCAGATGATTGCCCACTTGGTCTGCGAGCCGAAGCACGTGGCCCTCCAGGGAGGGTTTGGCATCCTCGAGGAACAGGGCGAGGCTGTCGGCGGAGAAGACATTCTCCAGTGGCTCGATCAGACCCATGATGCTGAAGGGCCCGACGTGGTCGCTGGGTCCGTAGACGAGATCGGGTCCGGTACGGGCCAGCGCCGCGGTCTGATAATTGTTCCGAAGATTCTCGGTCTCGAAATGAACTACGTCGACCTGGACCCCGGGGTGCTCGGTTTCGAACTGTTGGAGATGCTCGTGGAGCAGTCGCTGCTCGGCCGGCTCCATCTGCTCCCAGATGCTGAGCCGATGGGGGTCGTCGCTGGTCGGAGCGCAGGATATCAGACCCAAGACCAAGGGCCACCCGATCCACCGGTGGAAGCGCAGGAAGTGGCCTCGCATGGTACCCCTGGGTCTAGCCCTCGATCTGGAGAACGGAGTTCTTGCTTCCGTAGCCGTCGTCTTCCGCACTGTCGTTGCCCGGATCCGGCATCCAGGTGCCGTCTACCACGAACTTGTAGAGGTGTTTTCCAGCCGGAAGTTTCACCCGCACGTGCCAGCGACCATCGTCGCCGAGTCCCATGAGGTACGCCTTGGGATCCCAGTCGGAAAAGGAACCGGTCACGAAGACCTGCTCCGCATCTGCGAATCCCTCGAGGAAGAAGTCGTGCTCTCGTTCGACCTTGATCCTCGAACCGGTTCCCAGAGAATAACTGATGTAGTTCTCGTCGTAGGGATAGCCAGGGTTGGTGGTCACGACCAGGATGGAGTTCTTGCCGCCAAACCCGTCGTCGGTGGTTTCGGGATTCCCGGGGTCTTCCTGCCAGTCGACTTGGTCGATGAGGTACTTGTATTGGTAACGTCCGGGAGGTAGGGGAAGGGTGATTTCCCAGATCCCATCTCCATCGGGGTCACGCATTGCGTCGAGGTTGGGATCGAGTCGCCCACCGTTGGCGGTGCCGAGCCAGTTGTTGAACTCACCCGCGAGATTGACCTGTCGCGCCGCAGGAGCCTTGTACTTGAAGAGAATCCCCGTGTCTGACGGAGCGGGAGGTGGGAGGCGGTCCTCGACGAAGGACAGAAGACTGCATCCGGCGAGCATCGTCAGCAGGACGATCGCAATCGCGGTGTGGATGATTCCTCGGCGGCAGTTCATGACCCGGCTCCTCTTCGTCCTCAGAAAGTGATGAGCGCGTTGATGCTCAACTGAACCCGGTCTTCGAGTTCCTGTTCCGCATCGAGGACGTTGATGGGATTGTAGGGGTCGAGGCGCTGTTGCACGAGATAATCATCTCGGAACTGCTGGCGCCCGTTCCCCCAACCCTCAGGGGTGATGACGTCGTAGAAGGTGGGATCTACGCCCACTCCCACCTCGACATGCACGCGTTCGATCGGTCGATACACCAGGGCAGCATAGTATGCTACGAAGTCGCGATCGAGGTCGAGCGGCTGGCCATTGGAGTCGGAGAGGTTGTCGGGGCCATTGTAGCTGATGAACCGCAGATCGAAACGGAGATCCAGAGAAGCACCCAAGAATCGTTCGGCGGGCACGAGTCCTTGGAAGATGATTTCGTTGCTCTCCATGCCCACGAACGAACCGTATCCCTGGGCCGGCAGGGCGGGCTGAGTATTCGCGGCGCCCACCGCGTCGAAAACCGAGGGATTGTTCGTTCTGAGGAACTCGCTCAACAAGCTGAGGTGGTAGCGTTCCTTCTGGAAGGGCTTCCAATGCAGACGCGGGCTCGTCCGCCATCTCCAGCGATTGAGGGTCGCGGGGCCGTTGCCGGAGAAGTCCACGAAGTTCAGATTGTCCCGGATACGGTCGAACTCGAGATCCACGGTCCAATCGTGCCAGTCATAGCTCAGATCGATTTCCGTGCGGTGGGTCAGAGCCTGGGGCGCGGGGCCGAGTCGCAGGACGTCCAGGGCATCGACGCCGTTCACATCCTGGTAGATCTGACGAATGTCCTGAACTACGAAGCGATCGCGATCCTCGATCGTGCTCCCGGGCTGGGTGCGATAGACGATCTGATTCTCACCGGCGTCCATTCCCAGCTCGTAGTTGATTTCGTGGCTGGCTCGCGCCCTGAGACCGGATCGATCCCCGGACAGAACTACTTTCGTCCGGTAGAACTGCTGGTTGCCGATGGGAAGGTCGACTTTGCCGTTCACGAATCCCTGCCCTTGGACATCTTCTCGGTTCCCCAGGTCCCACCGGGCGGAGTACCACCCGTACCCCCCGCTGGCCTGGAGAGTGAGATCCTCGGGGAGAGGAAGGGTCAGGTCGATGGCTCCGAATTGCCGATCATTCGCCAACTCGAAGTTGTCGGATTTGTCGTCGTCGTTGGGCCGAACCTGCGCATCGCGGTGATCGCTCACCTCGGTGGGATAGGGGTTCTCCTGTTTGGTGAAGTTGACCCACCAATCCGAGAATTCACCGCGGTAGCTGAATCCGAAGAGACTGGATCCGACCTGGCGGGACCATCGTCCGAAGACTACATCGGTTCCCGTGTTCTGATTCAGGCCATCTTTGCGGGGATCCGCAATGGTGGGCTCGCTTCGATTGAAGATGTCTCGGTCGTAAGTGTCGGCGTATAGGATCTCGAGCTGTCCGCCGAAGGGCTGCATCCTGAGGATGGCTCCCTGAAGGCCCTGTCCGAACGGACGGTGTTCCTCGGTGATCGTTCCCCGTAGGTCGATGTGGCCGAGTAGTTCGAGAGGCTCGTCGGAGTTGAAGACTTCGTCGTTGTAGAACGCCTTCACCTGGAAATTGTCTTCTTCGAAATTGCTTTGAGCTTTGTAGAGATCGGTTGTGAGTTCGTTGGCACCCCCGGCACCGGTTCGAACCTGCAACCGAAGTGTTCCCCATACCTTTTGGTTCAGGTTGGCCGTCACATCGAGGTTGAACTGGTCTTCGGGACGCTGAACCCGCAGCCGGGTGTCACCATCCGCTTTGGTTCGGCTTTTCATGAGCATGCGAAAGAATCCGCCCATGTAGACCTTGCTGTGCAGCGGGGTGTTCGAGACCGAGGGCGTTCCGGAAGGCAACGAGGGCTTCGCCGCCGCACCGGGCGCGGCGGCCTTGCCGTCGGCGCCGACGTTGATGAGAGAATTCCCGAAATCACCGCCGGTGAGAGGGTTGTCGGGATCTGCCACCCAGGTGCCGCCGTTCACCACGAATTTGTATTCGTGTGATCCTGCAGGAAGGGCGATGACTACGGTCCAGATTCCGTCTCCGTCCTCATCCGACAGGGGAGTGGCCGACGTACTCCATTCATTGAAGTCTCCGGCCAGCGCCACGCTCGAGGCGGACGGATCGGTGTAGCTGAACTCGATGCCGTCATCGACAGCGCGGTAGGCCGCCGCCGCAGGCGGGGCTATCCCCACGCTCCAAGCGAGAACGCCGAAGGCGAGGACAGGGAGAAGGGTGCAGATGAATCTGCGCATGACGTTAGCCTCCGGCATCAGAACCACAACTTGAGGAATGCTTGAACCCGCCGCTCACTGTCCTGGTCGACAGCGCTGGGGCCTTCACTGACGAAGGAATCGTTCTCGGTCAGGCGATCCGACCGTCCGCCGTCGCCGTACTCCAGGAAGAATTCGGCGCTCTGGAATCCGCTGTATCGCGTCTGCAGAAAGAACGTGCGTCTCGACTCGGTGTTCTCGGCCGCATTCAAGAAGCGTGCGAAGAACTTCCAGTCGCTCGTAGCGTTGAGATTGATCTCCATGCCGAAACCCTGGACTTGGAACGGAGTGGAGATGTCGCGAACTCGGATTTGGGGCCTCACCGAAATGAGTTTGTTCTGGGCCTGCAGTTCGAAGACCACGCTGCGGAAGACTTCCGCAGTGGTGTTGTCATTGGTGTGGTACTCACGGTACTTCACCCAGGCACTGAATCCCCCCTTGAGCTCGGCATAGGCTTCGACTGCATGCTCATACTGTTGAAATCGCTCGTTCCGGGTGGAGATTCTCTCGAGGGCCCGTTCACCCCAGAAGGCGTAGCGCAGATCCATTTGCTTGGTGGGAACCCGGTACCACGCCTCGGCAAAGAAGCCACGGCGGTCATTGTTGAATTCCTGGCTGCTCATGCCGGTGTAGAAACGCGGTTCCCGATACCACGCATTGGCCTTTATCGTCACGTCGTGCACTTTGACGTCCCGTAGTTCCATCTGAAAGCCGTTGCGTTGGCTCTTCCGCGAAGGGACGTTTCGAGATGAGAAGTTCCGCCCCCCTTCGACGACCAGGGTGGTTCTTCCGAAGCGGGAGAGAGGGGGGATCAGACTCCCCAGCGCGAATTCCAGGTCCATCGCCCCGGTCAGGTCATAGTCCGATGTCGCAGAACCGAAGTCCCTCCGTCCTACCGTGGTGCCGGCCAGGATGTCCCCCGACAGAAAGGGACGGGTGACTCGTGCGGCCGCGAAGTCTTCTCCATTGGTGGCCTTGTCTCCGTAGTACATCAGTCCGCGGAACCCGGCCAGATCCCAGAAATCTACGCGGACGGCCTGAGCTCGAGGCCCATCGCGGCTGTCCTGGAGGGTGTTGCCATCGACGATGTTCAGAAGCGGTTGGCTGAACCAGAATCGATTCTGAGAGCTGAAGAAGAGGACTTCGGCCTTCGAGCCGTGGAGTTTCACATGGCCTTCATTGAAGAATACCTTGGGATCGTGGACGAATGCCGCATCCAGATTGGTCTGGGAGTTCGGATCGAATCCGGGGCTGATATTGCGGAAGCGATTGGAAGAGGCGCTCAACTCCATGAACCCTTCGAGATGCTCCCAAGGATTGGTGAGGGTTCGCAGTTCGAGGTAGTGATTGGGCATATTGAGCTGAAGGGTCTCGTCGCCGCGACTCGATTCGAGTCGCGCTTCGTAGTATCCCTGCAGCTGGGTTCCGGCTCGAGCCCCGTGAGAGGCCAAGACCAAGCCCACCGTGGCGCAGAGAGCCAGGCAGCGCGTTGTTGGGAGTTTCATGTGCGAGTCCCCTCGGTAGCCCACTTGGTAGCCCACGATTAGTAGCCCACGGTGATCGCGACTCGAAATGTGTTCCCGAGTCGTTCATTGGTCAGCATTCCGGCGTCGAAACGAACCTGGTGCACGACGAATCCGGCGCCGGCGGTGAGATCTCCGTTGTCCACACCGATCCGGAGAGCCAGCACGTCATTGAACCAGGACTCGGCTCCACCGTGGTAGGTCCAGTCCCGGTCGTAGTAGCGCGGAAAGTCGTGGTGTCGGAGTTCAGCCGTGAATCTCACGATCTTCTCGAGCAGGTAGGCCACTCCGAAGCGGCGACGTCCGCCGATCACGTCGATGTCGGTGGTGGTAGCGAGCAGGGCCATTTCGGGGGTCAGCAGATTCTCGAAACTGACTCCAGCGTGGAAGTTCTGGGAGAATTCGTAGAGGAGTCCGAAGCTGGCCGAAGGCTTCCACTGCTTGCCGAGATAGCTGGGGTCGTTGAGCTCGGCGTAGGCCGGGGAATCCGCGCCATAGAAGAGCGCGGAGGCCCCGATCTGCAGCTTGGTCTTCGGAACCCGCCAGGCCACTCCCAGGCTGACGACATCTTCGTGGTAGAGATCGGCCAGGCCCGTGCGCGTCCATCCCGTGGCCACCGCGAGGTCATCGGTGAGCTGGAAGGTGGCGCCGATGAAGTCTTCGTTCAGGTCCTCGATTCCGTCGAAGAAGCGGGTACGCATTCCCGCCACCTGGACTCGGCGGTCGCTGAGCACCGCGGCGGGATTCCAGAAAATGCTGGCAGGGTCGCCGCCGACGGCCACGAAGGCTCCACCCATTGCAATCCCTCGAGCCCCGACTTCGGAGTCGAGGAATTCCGCGTGTGCGTTGGCAGCTCCCCCTGCGATCGAAGCAACGGCGAGGACGACGCCCAAGGCGGAAGATCGCAAGTGCATCAGGCCTTTCATCGGATCACCGCCACGGCTTTGGTTGCTCGCTCCACACGGTTGTCTTGACTGTCTCTAACTTCGACTCTCACTACGTAGATTCCGCGGGGGACGTAATTGCCCGATTCGTCTCGTCCGTCCCAGGTCAGGCCGAGGGTTCGGTTGGTGACCCCGTCGCCGACGAAGAAGGTGAGAATCTTCAGACGGGTGCCGCGACGATCGAAGATTTCGACGATGGCCGATTCGGTGTCTCCGGGGAGAACGTAGGAGATGTTGAGGTCATCGTAGAGTCCATCTCCGTTGGGAGAGAAGGGATTCGGGCTGAGTTGCAGGCCGGTGACGGCTTTGTCCAACTCCACGTTTCCGGGGCGTGAGAACACTGCATAGGTCCCAAGACGATCCAGACGTGCGGTTACGGTGGTGCCCGACCGCTCGCCGTGCGCACCCACCAGAATCCACCGTCGTGTCCGTTCATTCCACCGGAAGAACTGCAGCTCTGACGGTTTGTCGTCGCCCAGGAGATAGCGGGGGAAGTGGAGACTCAATTCCACAGGCTCTGGAAAACGATCGACGACCTGCCGGTCGCCGGTGACCGCGTCGAAGGTGCTCAACTTCAGTTCCCGCACCATCCCCAGGAATCGATCGTCCCTGCGAACGATCGATTCACTCAGATTGCCGGTGAAGGAGAAATCGAGCTCGTTGGCGGGGACGGCCCTCAGATCGAGATCGAGTTGCCATTGGCTGCTGTCCGGAGCGAGAGAGGTGACCACGCTGCGGGGGATGCGCAGCTGCGAGCCCTCGTTCAGATCGACCTCCAGGAAATCGGTTCCGGTCTGACGATCGATGCTGGGGTAGTGAATGTCGGTGATGGGGTCGACGGGGAGTTCCAGAGCCTCCTCGACGCGCTCACTGCCGGTGGCCGTAGTGTTGCCAACTTTGTCCGTGGCCTCGATGCTGACGTAGATGTAGCGAACCCGGTCACTCAGGCCGGCCGGGTCGGAGAGCGGGCCGGTATCGGTGGCCGCCGCAATCTCCTCCCACCGCAGGTCCGCAACCCATTCGGAGCCGCCCTCGTCGATGTCTCCCCGCAGCTGTCCCATGGGAACGGCGCGGGCCTGGGAAGGAGCCTCGCCGGGAGCCCGCCAGAACAGAGTCGCCTTCTCCACGCCGGCGGCGTCGACCAGGCGAGAGCGTACCACCACCGGACTGTCCTGAAGCACAGCCCAGGGGATGATCCCTCGATCGGGCGTGATTCCCATCCACTGCACGCTGGGGGGGACGTCGTCGACGAATTCGGTGGCCTCGAATAGGACTGCGGGTTGTCCCAGGGCGAAGCGCGCTCGGGCCGCTGCAGTCAGAAAGTTCATCTGCTCTTCTTGGGGCCGGCCAGGCGGTTTGGGTTCTCCGGTGGGTGAGATCCCGGCCAGGGTCATGATGTCGACGACATTGGGATCGCGGTCACTCGTGCCCTCTCCGTTGCGTCCTCCGCCGAATTGCCACTCGGCGATACCCTCGTTGACCCAACGGACTGCTCCCCAGTTGTTCTTGTCACTGTTGCCGTCATGACCGCTCATGAGGACGGTGATGTCCCATTCCTGGATGTTGTCGAGATCTCCAGATGCGAAGACCTCCTTGTTGAGGAAACCATCAATGGTATTCGTCTGGTCGTTGGCACAGAAGAACCAGTCCGAGTCGTTGGGTAGGGTCTCCCACAGTCCCTGTTGGCTCGATCCATTGCTTCGGACCACGCCCTTCCACCAACCGTCGTAGACCAAGGCGTACTCCCATGCGTCCTGCCCGGCCACTCCGGCTCGCCGGTTGTCGGGGAGGTTGGAGGATCCGACGTTGTTCCCATCCTTGGTGTCGAGGAGGATCACGACGTTCTGAAGATTCAGATCGATGCGCGACCCGGCGGGACAGGTGTCATCGGAGGGGTAGATCGCATTCCAGTCGGAGGCGCCAGGTTCGGCGGGATTGGTGAGGTCCGTGATCTGCACCCGGAAGAGCAGGCGATCTCCCACATCGAAGATCTCCAAGCGGCGCAGATCGAAGACGCCGTCGAAGAACACTCCCGATGTGGGATACTCGTAGAAGAGGAACTGTTCGCCGGGGCGGTTCGGTCCGTGGTCGTCTCCGGCCGGATCGGTGATCACCACCAGAGGAGTCAGTTCCGGCTCGCCTTCCACAGTGAGGGTGGCCCGGCCGAATGCCTGTTGGGACGAGGCGACATCGATCACCCGGAGGGTCACGCTGTAGTCACCGGCGAGCAACGAAGCCGGAACCGTGATCTGGGTAGAATAGATTCCGTCTCCCGCGAGCGCGTCGCCGTGACTCCCGTCGTCGAACATGGGAGTGAGGGCATCACCGCCGAAGTTGGTGGTGAGGTCTGCGAAGACCTGCAGGTTGGCATTGGACGGTGTGGCACCTTCGAAGCCGGGTTGAGCTTGGATCAGGACCAGGTCACCTTGAGTACTGACCGTCGGGCTGAAGCTCGCGTCGAGGATGCGCAGTGAGGTCCCGATCTCCACGGGCACCATCGCGGCCCATTGGCTGAGGGTGGTCGGAATCAAGTTGGAGGAGTCGAACCAGTTTCCGCTGGGCGGGATCATGTCGACGGTGGCATCTGCGGGAGAGGAGTCCAGGGCCGGGCGTTTCTCGCCGTCTTCCTGCATGACATAGGTCTCCACCCGAACCGTATCCATGCCGGCCACGAAATCCGATTTCAGCCCGCGGATGGGGATGCGGAAGAACACCGAGTCGAGGGTCTTGCCCATCATTCCCTCGACCTTGGCATTCACTCCTTCCTCGAATCCACTGGCCCAGCTCTGGGTGCGGAAGTTGTACCACTCCCAGCTTCCCGGCGGTCCGGCTTGGCGTCGAAGATCACCGTAGTCATCTGCCGCATACTTGTAGGTCAGGACGTAGTCGGGCAGCAGAGAGTGGGCGTAGCTGATCGGGAAGGTGAAGGGGTCGTTGAACGCTCCACCGGCATCGCCATTGACTTCGAGAAGGAGCGCGATATGGGCTCCGTTGAAATCGCTCACGAAGGGAATGGAGATCTCGAGAGTATCCCGTACCACGGTCGCGAAGACATTGGTCAGATCGATGGAGGGATTGGAGTTGTGTGCGTCGTCACTTTCCGGCGCTGCCTCGTCCGAAGCGATGAGGCCGGGGCGCACTTCGATGGCTGCGGTGGAAGTCGTCACCGGGAGGGTGGGGTCGCTGGCGCTGAGAGTCACGATCCCTCCCCGGTTCGCGAGGAGAGTCACGTCCAGCTGTGCGATGCCGGTGGCGTCGAGGCTCACCGACGAAGGTGCGGCACTGACGAGTTCGGCGGGAGCGGCCGAAAAGCCGAGCGTGCGAGGATCGTCGGTGACCGTATTTCCGAATTGGTCCACCAATCGAGCTTCGACCTCGAGCCTCGAACTCGAGCTCTGCCTCGCCACCAGGGCCACATGGTCGGAGAGGTCGGGGCTGAGAGTCAGACTGTCCACCGGGGAGTATATGGTGTCCTGCTGTACGAAACCCATGGCCCTCAACCGCAGAACTCCCGCGGCGGGGCTTTGCAGGGTCACCGAAGCCGATCCATCGGTTCGCGACAGAACCTGGGAGGGATTCACCGTGGCCAGGCCCCGCAACAGAGGGTCGACACCGCTGTCGTCGACCTCGAATCGGATGAGGATGTCCGAGCTCTGAGAAGCATCACCACTCACATCGAGCAATTGAAGGTCGAGGGTGATCTCTTCGCCAGCGATAGCCGTGCGACGACTGGGGGTCATGCGAATCGCGGCCGGGAGTCGGGGGGTCACTTTGATTTCGAGGTCCGCAAACCCCAGGGTGGGTTCGGCGGCCCGGAGACGCAGAACCTGAGTGGTGTCGGAGGAGATGCGCAACATGGCTCGAGTGGGGACGATGGCCACCGGGTCGACAACGCTGAGCGAGGGATTGTCCCCCGCCAGGGCGACGGGAGTGGTGTCTCCACTGAAGGTCCAGTACTGCACTGCGCCAGCCGCGGGCTGCCGAGGGTCGATGTCGGTCGCCGCCAGTGACACGGAGCCGCGCAGTGCGGGGGTGATCAAGGCTTCGTTCCCCACATCGTCGAGAAGAACGATCATCAGGTTGCGTCGCGCGAAGAAACCCTCGGCGGGAAGGCTGGCCGAGACTCCGGTGGCGGTCACCGTGACCAGGTCGTCGGCGATGCTTTCCGGGGTCGCGAAGGCGATTCGCGTTGGTTGGACCAAAGAGAAGTCGAGGGATCCGGGGTCGAGGTATTGGTCGGCGACAATGTCGAGATCCAAGTCGAGAGGGCGATATCCGGTCCGTCGCAGGACCAATGGATCGAGGGATTCGGTCCAAGCCAGAAGGCGGTAGTTTCCAGGAGGAATCGGAGCTACACGGAGACTGAGGGCATCACCGACCCCCAAGGTCGCCTCGGCGAAGACCCGAGAGTCCGTCACCCGTTCGAGTCGGTAGTGGACATCGAGACTGCGCGCGAGCGCTTCGGGTCCATCGGTGAAGCGGAACGAAAGATCCACGCCGCTGTTGACCTTCGTCGCCGCAATGTCGACTCCGGTCCGGTCCTCCCCTTCCGCCAGCACCACGGTGCGATCGTCGGCCACGTAGATCGGCGATTCGAGGCTCACGGTATAGGTGCCGGGCCCCAGGCGCGGCAGCAGGTAGGCGCCTCCGCCGGCAGGGGTCGTGGCCTTGGCCACTCGGACTCCGTCGAGGAATCCCAAGACATCGACCTGCGAAGTCAGATCCGTGGGATCACTCAGAGTGACGGTTCCGGCGATCGAGCCCGAGGGGGGCCAGTCCAGATCGGGAATCCCGTCGCCGTCGGCATCGACGGTGAAGACCACGCTTTCGCTCAGGTTCCGGTCTCCGAGTTCGTCGGGAATACTCTCGGGCGAAAGGCTGTCTCCACCGCCCATCTGGGCCACGACGATCGCCATCTGGGTTCCCGCTGGCACCTGTCCCGCAGGAAGGGCAGGATAGAGCACCGTCCAGGGGATGAAGAGTTCGTATCCACCGTTGCCCAGAAGGTCGCGGGATTCGATCACGCCTTCAGGACTGGTATGGGTGGCGACGGACTGACCATCGGTGATGCCCTCGAAGAGATTCACCGGCAAGGCAGGGTCGCTGAGGTCCAGGAATCCGAGGTCGAAGCGACCGGCCCAGGTGGTGTAGCCCCAATCCACTCCGAAACCGCCGTCCACCGTGAAGGTGCGCGAGATGTTCCGGCTCACTGCTCCCAACGCGGCCGGATCGATCGCACTCATGTCACTCGGCCCGGTACCCTGTCCGAAGTCGGAGTCGATGTACAAGTTCACGGCATTGCCGCCGATGCCGGTGGGGGTATCCCAAATCTTGCCAATGACCGAGAAGTAGATGCCGTTGGCGTCCCAAGTGACCCAGAATCCGTCGAGAACATTGAAGGGTCCCCAGGGCTCTCCATCCCCCTGGTCGTCGACCAAGAGTTCATCCGCAGCCCAACTGTTGTCACCGGTCCCGTCGAGAGCGGGCAGCACTCCGTCGTCGACGATCGGAGAGTTGTAGGTCGTAGCGTGGAGGGACGTGGCTGAGAACAGCAGCGCACACACACCGATGGTACGGCGAAGAGTTGAATGGAGCATGGAGCTTCGACTCGCGTGGCTCGGGACTAATGGGGCACCAGAAGAGTGGCAAAGCCGCACGATAGTGGAGAAGATTGATCGCGGAGTCAAGAAGGCCCGATCAATCTTTCGATTGGATCGGGCCCAGAAGGCCCTTGGTGACCGAGATCACAAGGGACAGCGGAGGGAGGGGTGGCTCAGCGTCCGTGGGCGGTGGGCTCCACCGCCAGAACCACGCCAGACACCGGAGGGACGGTCAATCGAGTCACCCCCCGGGACACCGGCTCGGTGGTCTGAGAAGGCGAGGCCAGAAGGACTCGGAGAGTACTCCCATCGGCGATTCCCACGTTCCCCACCGGCAGAATCACGGTCTGAGGGCTATTGCCATCGTTCAAGACCACCAGAATGCGATCTTCGCCATATTCTCGGAGGTAGGCGTAGACATCTCCCTTGGCCAATACGCTCTGGAAGCTGCCCAGACTGAGCGCTTCGTGTTCGCTGCGGAGTTGGCCAAGTGCCTGGTAGTGCTCGAGATGCTTCGCCCTCGCGGGGACCGCGATCTGATCCCAGGGGAAGGTGCGCCGGCAATCGGGGTCTCGATCCCCGGCGAGAGCGACCTCATCGCCATAGTAGATGTGGGGTGCACCCACATAGGTCATGGAGAAGGTGGCGGCGAGGCGAAGCCTGCGCGGATCTCCCCCGGCGACGTTCAGAAAACGTGCCGTGTCGTGGCTGTCGATGAGATTCATCTGTGCTCGGACCGCCTGCAGGGGATAACGGGTGCGGCCGGGAGCGAGTTCACGATCGAAGGAGGTTGCATTTCCCTGATGCTGGCCGATCCACTTGACCACCGGATCCTTGAAGTACTTGTAGTTCATCACCGCATCGAAGACATCCGGTCCGATCCACGATCCTGCATCTCCCCAGATCTCACCCATCAGTACATGAGAAGGTCGAACCTCTCGGCATCGTTCCCGAAAGAGCTTCCAGAACCAGAACGGGACCTCGTTGGGCACATCCAGCCGGAATCCGCTACAACCGAGGTCTCCCAGCCAGTAGTCCACCGAGTCGAGCAGGTAGTTCACCATATCCCAGTTGGGCTGGGCGTCAGCGATATCGACGACGCCATTCTCCTGATTGTTCGGACGACTCAAGTCGTAGTTCAGATTGGGATGCAGTCCGAAACCCCACCAACAGTCGTAGTAGTCGATGGCCTTCTCTCCGGGGGGAAGGGGATAAGAAGGTGGGCGCTTTTTCCACTCGTACCAGTTGTAGTAGGGGCTGTCGGTCCACTTCTCGAGAACGTCCTCGAAGGCAAAATGGCAATCACCGGTGTGGTTGTAGGCCATGTCCACGATGACTCGGATTCCCATGTCCAGTGCTTTCGAAGTGAATTCTCGGAAGAGATCTTCACTCGCAAGGTGCGGATCGAGCTTGAGGTAGTCGCAGGGGTCGTAGCGATGGTTGCTTCTCGCCGCGGTCAGCGGATTGAAGTAAATCACGCTGACTCCGATGCTCTTGAGATGATCGAGCTTCTCCATGACCCCCTGGATGTCGCCGCCGTAGAAGCTGTAGTAATCCGGCTTGCCGTCGGTGCGATAGGGACTGCGCTGGAGTCCGGACACATCGTTCCAATCCGATTCGAAGTGGAAGTATTCGCGGTTGGTCTTTCCACTGGGCGGGAGCGTCTTTCGCTGGTCGTAGTAGGCCTCGTGAAAATCCTGATCGTTGGAGGGATCTCCGTTCCGGAAGCGTTCGGGGAAGATCTGGTAGTAAACCGCCTGCTGCGCCCAGAGGGGTACTTCGAAGGGAGGAAGGATGTCGTGCGAATAGAGCCCCCACGCGGTGGGAGCGGGTCTCTTGTCGGCAAAGCCCCCCGTTCCCAGGGCGAAACGCTCCGCGTCGCCATCGCGCCAGGCGAAGGTGAAGCGACAGCCAGCGCCGGGATCGTCGAGGTGAACGGTGGCCTCGTAATTCGCGAACACCGCATCTTTCTGAGAGATTCGCATGGGCAAGCGCTGCGCATCCTGGCCGGGTTGCTCGATGAGCAAGTCCACGTCTTGAACATCGCCGAGGTAGGCGCGAGTACGAAAGACGACTTCTCCGGGAGAGACCTCATTCACCGTGCTGTAGTCGACCTGAAGGTCGAGTCCGTCGAGGTAGAACTTGCCGTCGCCGACCTCGACTTCGATCCGGTTGTAGCGAGCATCGACGTGCACCACGCCATTCTTCCCGCCGAATCCGTCGTCGGCGAAGTCGTCCGCATCATCGGGAGTGATCCAGGTGCCATCCACTACGAACTTGTACTGATAGTTGCCGGGGGCGAGGAGAAGCGTCGCGCTGTAGATTCCGTCGCCATCGGGGTCGGTCATGGGCGTGACTCCGACGCTCCAATCATTGAAGGAGCCTGCGAGGGAGACTTCCGTCACTCCGCTGATCACGGGCTGGTAGCGAAACTCCACCGAGCGCAGGCCTTCGGCGGCTGGAGCGGGGACGGCGGTCTGTCCGGAGCCGTCAGTCGTGGTTTCGGTGGCCGTGCCGGCGGCGCCGGCATCTTGGATCCCTTCACCGGCGACAACGGTCACCACCGAGTTCTTTCCTCCGAAACCATCATCCACGAATGCGCTGGCGTTGGTGTCCTCGTGCCAATTGCCATCGATCACGAATTTGTAGGCATACCTGCCCGGTGCGAGGTCGAGGACGACTTCGAAGTTGCCGTCGCCGTCTTCGTCGACCATGGGTTGGGCCGAGTCGCTCCAGCTGTTGAACTCTCCCGCAAGGTAGACTCGTTGCGATCCCGCAGCCTCGACCACGAAGCGTACCTTGCGAGTGCCGTCGGGTGAGGCGTCAGAAGCCTCGCCGGCAGTGGTCGTTGCCGGGGCTGCGTCACCCTCGACGACAATGACCGAATTCTTTCCCCCGAAGCCGTCGTCCTTGTAGTCGGCGGAGTTGGGATCCTCCCTCCAGTTTCCATCGACGACGAACTTGTACTGGTAGGTCCCCGGAGAGAGGTCGAGTTCCACTTCGAACACGCCGTCGCCATCTTCATCGGTCATGGCCTGGGCCGAGTCACTCCAGTTGTTGAACTCTCCGGCCAGCATGACACTGGCGGCTCCCGGTGCTTCGACTCGGAAGGTGACCGGGTCAGCCTTCACTCCCGCCGGAAGCAGGAGCGCCAGGAACAGGGTGAGGATCATGTATGGCATCGGACGGGGCGGGCGGGACATGGGACTCTCCTGGAGAAGGTGGAGGAGTGTGAAACTCCCCAGACACGAGGGGAGCAGACTATAGACGATCCGAGCCGAAGTTGCCCAGGTTGGAGGCGACCTCACCATCCCAGGGCTGGGGCGAGGTCCTCGTGCATGGCGCGAATCATCTCGGCCATGCTCCAGGCCTGGTAGGTGGCGCCTCCGAACTCTTCACGGAGCTCGGTCGGAGCGCCGTCGCGGATCTCTCGAATGGCTCCAACCGCTCCGTGGTCGAGGGTTTCGGCCACCAATGGATCGAGAAGCGCGAGGGCGTCGTCCACCCGGCCGACCCGGCAGAGTGCGGTGATCATGGGTCCGGTGAGCCAATACCACACGTCTCCATTGTGATAGGCCTCGTCGTAGTAGTAGTTTTTCAGGTTCAGATGGCGGGGGTGAAAGTCGGGGTCCTGAGGGTCGAGGCTGGTCACCCCATAAGGGAGGACGAGCCGGTCGTAGGCTTCGTCGACCACGGATCTCTCTTGGTCTGCTTCCAACAATGGAGGCCACTCCGGCTCCACCGCGGTGAGGGCCAGGATGGTGTTGGGACGAATCTGACCGTCTTGGCTGCCGTCGGGATCGAGGTGATCGACCAGCCGGGAGGACTCGGGATCCCAGAAGAACTGGCGGAAGGCCCGACGGCTGCGTTCGGCGAGAGACGCGTAGCGCTCGGAAGCCGTCCCGTCGCCCGTCTCGGAGGCGAGTTGCTGCGCCACCCGCAGGCCGTTGTAGTAGAGGGCCTGCACTTCGACCGCGCGGTCACCGCGGGGGCTGTAGGGATGGTCCTCACCTCCCGCGTCCATCCAGGTCTCGCCGTCGCCGTGACGGAGGAGTCCGAACTCATCGGCAGCCATGGTCTCCGCTCCGTCCACCATCAGGGCGAGGGCGGCGATGAACTGATCGCGGAAGTGGAGATCGGGATCCCCTGCCATGGACCGGGCCCGGAGGTAGCGATAGGCAGCGCGCACATACCACCAAGTTCCATCGACCCCGGCGTATTGGAGCTCGCCGGGTTGAACGATGTTGGGCAGCCGCCCCAGACGGGGGCTGCTGCGGTCGACCATCTGGAAGCGCAGAAAGCTCTCCAAGATCTCTTTGGCCACATCGAATTGACCGGTGACCAGGGTGGCTCCCGGCAAGCAGATGAAGGTGTCGCGACCCCAGTAGTTGGTGAACCAGTGGAAGCCAGCGTAGATGCCGGCGCCTCGCGACTGCATGACCAGAGCGTCCAAGCTCGCCACCGCCCATCGGTAGGCTCGGTCCAAACGCGGGTTTCCGGTGTGCAGGACCGCGCCTGCGACCAGCGTCTCGATTCGATGGCGCTTGGCATCGAGCCATCGGTCGCGGTGGGCCAGGCCCTGGTGGGCCTTCTCGGTCGCCTCCTCGGGCGTGTCTCCCAGGGCGAAGGCGAGGTCGAGGACCGTTCCCCTCCAGCTTCCGCGAAGAGAGCCGGGTTCGTGGGGGTGGGTTTCTCCCATGGCCCGCCGGGCCGCGTCGCGGGGGTGGTGCAGGTCGAGGTCCCGGGGAGCGGCCTGCCAGGTCCAATCCTGATTGGCCACGATGGCCAGGAAGGGCTTGGCGCCGGGCCCGGGTTGCCACCCTTGGCGTTCGATGACGAGGGCGTCTCCTTCGACCCGGCTCCGGTACTGAGGTCGAGGGATCTTCCAGATCCATCGCATGTCCACTCGAGGAGTCAGGCTCCATTGTCGGACCTCATCGGGGCCGGAGGTCCATCGAAGCAGCAGAAGATCTTGGTGATCGGGAAGAAAGACCTCCTCGCGGATGCCCTTCGGATAACGCCGCTCCATTCTCCAAGGGGTTACTCCCACTTCTTGCGCCATGCGCGGGTCCAGGGCTCTGCCATCGATCTCCAGGCGGTAGTCATCGAGGCTCTCGTGCATCGAAGTGTAGAGCCCGGCGTAGCTACGGAGCTCTCGGTCGGAGGTCTCGGTCGCGAAGTGCGTGGAGACCTTGTTCGTGAAGATGACTTCGCGAGAGGGGCGGCGGACGACGATTTCCCAATCGGAGTCGCCACTGCGGGCTGGAGTACTCATGAAGGCGATGGCTCCGAGAGTGAGGAGCAGAGTCCGTCGAAGGGGAAGGAGGGCGGACATGGAGACGAACTCCTCGGCTGAGAGTGACGGATCGACGGACAGTCTAGCAGACTCTTCATTCAACCCAATCGCGGATCGTCCCAGGCCGACATTGATTCCAGACCACGCGGCGTCTATGCTCGACCGGCTGGTGTCCGCCCTGTTCATTGGTCCTGCGAGGAGCTGATCTTGGCCCAAGTTGCTCTGGAGAATCTCCACAAAACCTATCCCAACGGCTTTCACGCGGTGCGGGGAGCCGATTTCGAGGTCGCGGACCGAGAGTTCGTGGTTCTGGTTGGACCTTCGGGTTGCGGTAAGACGACTCTTCTGCGGATGATTGCCGGTCTCGAGACCATCTCCGAAGGTACGTTGCGGATCGATGGCCAGTGTGTGAACGATGCTGCTCCGAGGGATCGAGACATCGCCATGGTATTCCAGAACTACGCGCTCTATCCCCACATGAATGTCTTCGAGAACATGGCCATGGGACTGCGCATCCGGAAGATGCCCTCCGCAGAGGTGCGTCGGCGAGTGGGCGAGGCGGCCGAGCTCTTGGGGGTGGGAGATCTTCTGAATCGGCGACCTGCGCAACTGAGTGGCGGGCAGCGTCAGCGAGTGGCATTGGGCCGGGCGATCGTGCGGCGGCCCAAGGTCTTCTTGTTCGATGAGCCTCTCAGCAATCTCGACGCGAAGATGCGAGTGGAGATGCGGACGGAGATCAGTCGTCTTCACCGGCGTCTCGATGCGACGATGATCTACGTCACCCACGACCAAACCGAGGCCATGACCATGGGGGATCGGATCGTGGTGATGCATGAGGGGCAGATCCAACAGGTGGCAAGTCCGCTGGAACTCTACAATCGCCCTCGCAATCGTTTCGTGGCGGGTTTTGTCGGCAGTCCAGCCATGAACTTCTGGCCGGTTCGATGGACTGCGGACGAGGAGATCTCACTCGGTCCGATCACGGCTCGAGTCGAGGGTGGACTGCCCGAGTCCCTGCGGGCCGAGGACAGGCCAGACTTGGTGCTGGGCATTCGGCCCGAGGATTTGCATCTCGAACGGTGTTCGGAGCCCGGGGCACGTTGCGCGACCTTTTCGGTGGAGGTCGATGTGGTCGAGCCACTGGGAAGCGAGACCCTTCTCTACTGGCACAGCGGTGATTGCGAATCCGTAGCGCGCGTCGATCCTTCTGCCCGGGTCGAGGCCGGAGCGCAGGCCGAGCTGTTCGCGAACCTCTCGCACTGCCATCTCTTCGATGGCCGGAGCGGTGAGACCCTGGTTTCGTGGCCGCAGGTCGACTGAATCAGTCTACGACCATGATTTTTCGAGTGAGGTTCTCTCCACCGCTCTGCAGCCGGACGAAGTAGATTCCTCTGGCGAGCTGGCGCGTGTCGACGCGAAGCACATGCTCGCCTTCATTGCGGATTCCCCGCTCCAACACCCGGACTCGGCGTCCGCGCAGGTCGTGGAGAGTGATCTCCACGAGACTGGCATCGGCAAGGCGGTAGCGCAGCAAGGTGTGTCCGGTGGCCGGATTGGGAGAAGCGGGGGCCATCCAGAGTCGCGACGAAGGGGGGGAGAGGGGCTCAGCGGCAACGGCGGTGGGAGTCCGACGCAGGACCAAGAGGTCCATGGGAGCCAGATTCACAGTGGCCGATTGAGGCATCGAATCCCAACCGACCGGTTGCGAATTGATCGAGGAAGGATTCAGGGCTCCGCTGCCCTCGTAGGCGGCATCTTGACTCTGGATGAGCAGATCCCAGGATCCGGCTGTGGGAAGCCCCACGCGATAGTTGTTCAAGGTGTTGTTGCTGAAGTTCGCGATCACCATCACCGAGGCATCTCCAGCTCCCCGCTGGAAAGCGATGACATTGCCGCTCTCGTCGACGTGAGAGACATTGACCGGCGCGTCCGACCTCAAGCCGGATTCGGCGGTGCGCAGGCCGATGAGATCACGGTAGTAAGAATAGATGCCGGCGTAGGTCGCCTTCTTGGACCAATCGATTCGATTGGCAGGGTCAGTACCGAAATCCGTGTCTTCGAGCCATTCGCTGCCCATGAGCATCGCGGGAACTCCCGGGGCCAGGAGGACAATGCCTTGTCCGAGCTTGATGCGTCCCTTGGCCCACTGGTCATCGTGAGGCAGGGTGGTGTCGATCGTCTTGACCATGCGTTGCCCGCCGGAGGTCGGCCAGGCTTCGTCGTGGAGCTCCAAGTAATTCACCACTCGGTTGCCGCTGAGATAGGTTCCCGAGCCATTGATGATGTCTCGTATCTTCCACATCTGCGGATCGCCGAATGCGGCATCCTGCAGGGTGAGGCGTAGATCATCCGTGAAGCGATCGAAGTACTGTGAATCGAATCCCGCTCCGCCACTCGAAGTGGGGGTAGTGACGGCAGAGTCGTCGGGCAGCTGCTCAGCGATCACGATCCGATTGGCCCAGCGATTGTCGACGAAGTCGTTGAGCTCCTGCATCAGACTCCATCCCGAAGCGGTGTGCTGACCGATATTCATGAAGTCGGTGGCATCCATCCGGAATCCGTCGACCCGGTATTCGTTCAACCAGAGTTCCGCGCTGTCGAGGTAGAAATCTCGGACCGCCGTCGCGTCGAAATTCGCCTGGGCGCCCCAGGGCGTGTCCTGGCTGGGGGAGTCGAAGTAGATCTGATTCCCGTTGTAGTTCCACAGCACATTGTCGGTGATGGACACGTGATTCCACACGATGTCCAGGATGACCGCGATTCCTGCCTTGTGCAGGGCGTCCACGAGCCGCTTGAAATCGTTGGGCGCGCCGTAGGCCCGTTCCGGGGCACTGGGGAGGACAGGATTGTAGCCAGCCGATCGATCGCCAGGGAACTCGGTTATCGGGTTGAGCATCACCGCATTCACGCCCAGGTCCACGAGGTGGGCGACGCGGTCGGCAACGTTGCGGTAGGTCGAGGGAAAGGCGGTGGCTCCAAGGGGATCGTTCCTGCCCGCGAAGGTCCCCACGTGGAGTTGGTAGATGACCATTTCCTCGAGAGCCGGGGTCTGGAAGGTGTTGCTGGTCCAGGGGAAGAGCGTGGGGTCCTGAATCAATGCGTTGTAGTTGTCTCCCGCATCCACGCTTCGCGCCCGGGCGTCGGTATTCCAGACCGAGTTGTCGAAGAAGAACTTGTAGCGGTCGTTGACGGAGGCCGTGGGGACGATTCCGACGAAGTCAGCTCCGCCGAGTGGGGCGAGGGGGTTCGTCAGCCCCCATCCATTGAATTGGCCGCGGACATGGGCACTGCTGCTGCCCAGCGCCCATACTCGGAACACGGTGCCAGCGGTGGGGTGGGGCGTTGCTCCGTAGGGTGCGTGGCTGAGGCCCGCGAAGTCGACCAAGAACTGTTGGGAGAGGGTGGGAGCCGCGATCGAAGCTCCGAGTGTCGAGTAGAAGTCGTGGTCGCTTCCATCGACGAGGGAGAAGTAGTAGCGCACGGAATCGGTGGCCGAAGTACTGGGAAGGGTGGCCTCCCAGAAGTCATAGGGCCCCTGGGTGGAGACCAGACCCGCACTCGCACTGCCACCGCCTCCATTGCTGGACCACTCGACGCTCACCGCGGTCAGATCATTGGCCCAGCTTCGGATCTGCACCACGAAGGGTTCTCCGAGGACGGGACACCGTGGCTTGAGATCACTGGTGATTCGGTGGCTGATGCCCGCCCACTCCACATTGTTGTCGTTGGAGGCCGCATTGGCCAACCCGGCGACCCAGATCAGGCCTGAGCTCAGGCACAGGGCTAGGACCACCGGACGCAAGATCAGACCGAACCGGAAGCTCATATTGGGACCTGTTCGTGAGGGGGCTAGGGGGCTCGGTCCAAGGATAACACATAAGGCGATGGGGCACCGCTCGGGTTCCACGCGCGCTCGATCTCGATCATGGCGGGTTTGTCCTTGGGAGTGAAATCCGTGTTCGCGGGTCCGCCTTCTCCCGAGGCCAACCAATTCCACCAGAATACCCCCCGAATCCATGGATGCTGCGGGAGGACCTGGAGCGCGGCCTCGTACAGATCGGCCTGTTCTTGCAGATCGATCGGCTCGATGGTGCCGAAACGATAGGGATGGATCCCGGCCCCGTCCACGCTGCGATAGCCCAGCTCGGTCAGGAGCACGGGCCGGACGGTTTGTGAAGAAAGGAGTTGGAGGCGGTCGATCCAAGGCTGCCAGTTGCCCTCGATTTCTTGGCGCGAGGGAGAGTTGCGGTCGGCCACCGGTTGGTAGAAGTCGACTCCCACGAAGTCCAGCACATCCCAGAATCGCAATCGGAAGGCCTCGTCCCAGAATGCGGCGTAGACGAGTTGCCCGGAGTAGATCGACCGTACATCTTCGATCAGGCCACGCCAGCGGGTCTCTTCGTGGGTGATCGACGCCAGTTCCGTTCCCACCATGAAGAGCTCGACGCCGTTCGCTTCGGCGAAGTTTGCCCAAGTGAGAAGGAATGTGCGATAGGACGCGAACCAGCGGGCGGGGTCCGGTGGCGCGATGTCACCACGCCATCCTCCGTCGTCGAGGTCGACATGGAGCTTGATCGCTGCGGTCATGCCCGAGCCGTGCGCGTCCGAAATCACTCTCCTCACCGCCGAGGGTGTGGGGGTGCGAGGGTCGGAGCCTCTGAGCTCCGGCGACAGAGCATGGGGTTGATAGGCGGTGACCAGGACCGCCATGGCGCTAGTGCCCAATGCGGCGAGGGTGACCACCTCTTGGGTTGCACTCGGCCGTGAGTACCCGGTCGCGGTCCAGTCGACCAGGTTCACACCGCGAAGGAAGGCCGGCGTTGGCTCCACTGGTGCAGTGGGAAGGTCTTCGGCGCAGCCACTGAAGAGGACGACCGCGAAGAGGAGGGCGATCTGCCGGTGATGGCGGAGGCACATGGAGTTGATGGGTTCCTTCGTCGGGGCCGATTCGAAGTCGTCGAAGGGGCTGTAGGGAACACAGTGGCGTGTCCGAAGGCCCGATGCAACTCCAATGACTCGTTGGATGGACTCGCCTCGTAGTAGGGTGCGCGGAGAGCGACCGGCGAGAGCGAAGCCCGGAACGACAGAGTCCCGCTCGAAGGCGTTCGAGCTATTGCAGGAAACGATGGGCTACGACGGCTCCCGGTGCGACTCCCGGTGGTGTCGCAATTTGCACAGTGGCCAATCGGACTCCTACCCGTGTGATAAACTGGTGGTGCAATTGTGCGGTCCATCCGGTGCCGACGTTGGAGAACTCGAAGGCTATCTCTTGGCAGCTGCAGCGATTGCTAGCACTTACTTTCTCCTGGATCGGAGATCCCATGATGACCAAGGATCGAGTTCTCGTTTTCAAGGCCGCACTTTTCACCATCCTTGCTGCTGCCTGTCTCGTCATTTCTGCTCCCGGAGCCATTGCGAAAGCTCCCAGCCCATTGCCCCCGTCCGGGGGTGACGACACCGAAGTTGTGACCGTCAATGGAATCGTTCCCATTGGTGGTTCCATGACGGACATTGCACAGAACGGAGACATCTATACGGCCGTCGGGAGAAACGACCCCAGCCCAACTGGTGCGGACCAATGGATCGAAGTCTATCGATCGCAGGACGGGGGATCCACATTTCAGCTCTTTGGAGTTCTTCCTGGTGTGGCCGGGAGTTCCGAAGTCCTATCGAGTCTCGAGCTGTGTGAAGGAGTTGCCAACCGAGTCTACATCAGCTATGCGCATCGCGCCCCGGGAGGCTTCCATGTCGGCAATGTAGCCTACGCCGATCTCGGGGCTCCCACTCCGGTCACTTGGACCATCCAAACCGTATTCACCGGTTCGATCACGAACGTCGGCATTGGGAACATCACCAGCGATGATGATCTGTTCAATTCCTATTTCTTGTATGCAGTGGCGAGCTATTGGCAGAGCGACGGCTACGACATCTGGTTCTCACGGTCGACCGATCAGGGAGCGACCTGGAGCCCACGAATCAAGATTGCTTCCTTCTCCTCGGGCGCGACTCCGAGCGCATCGTTCATGGGATTCGTCGGTCCGCAGATCAGTGTTGGGTTCAACGGAGCGGTCCATGTGGCCTTCGATGACGTGCCAGCGGTCAACGGACTGAATGATCGGGGTGTCGGCTACGTTTCCGCGACCAACTATGCAGCGAACGCATCCGACTGGGCGTCTTCGGTCACGATGATCGCCTCCCCGAGTGATGGTATCAAACAGGCGCTCAGCGGGGTGGCGGGGTCTACGACTGGTGCTACGGTTGCGGTGGCTTACGTGGGTGGCAGCACCCAACATGTTTCCGCTTCGATCGATGGGGGTTCGACGTGGTTGCCCGCCAATCGGGTCAGTTTCCCGAACAGTTTCCCAGCGAGTAGTTATCACAACTTGGGCTACAACCCGACACTCAACTACTTCTATCTCGCAACTGTGGACAGAGATGGGGGAGTCCCCCCCAACCGCCCCACATTGCGACGCGCTCTCGAAGGATCGGTGAGTAGTTGGGCGGTCATCGCGGATTTCTATTCGGGATTCGAGAACGATGGGTACGCAACCGCTGCTCCGGATCCGAGTCACGGCGGAAGGATGGCCATGACCTGGGACACGCGAGACGCTCAGGCCCCCGGCCACACCATCGTATTCGATGCCCAGTGGCGGGCTGATCCAGGGATTCCCAACCAAGATCCAGGATTCCCCGTCACCCTGCCGACATCAGGAACCACCAGGTCCACTTCGCCGGCCATCGCGAACGTGAACTCGGACTTCTACGATGAGGTGATCTTCTCGAATGTCGATGGACAAGTACTTGTCGTGAGTCCGGTGGGAGCCATCCTTCCCGGATGGCCGCAGGACGTGGGATCGATTCCCGCGCAGTCCCCGGTGGCGGTGGGGGACCTCAACGGCGACGGGTCGATGAGTATCGTTCAGGGGACTGCCGACGGTAAAGTGTTCTGTTTCGATGGAAATGGGGTCATCCAACCCGGATTCCCGGTGGATCTGGGAACCGCTGCCGCCACCTATCTTTCCATCGGAGCGGTGGGCCCACCCTATTCGCGGTGGATCGTGGTCTCCAGCGGCAACCGCATTGCTCGCATCAACTATCGCGGCGTGGTCCAATTCCTGTCGGGAACGCTGGACGGGCAATATGCGTCCACTCCTGCCATAGGGGATGTGGACAACGATGGGCAGGCCGAAATCGTCGTCAACTTTCAGTACGTCGGCGGCGGCAG
Organism: Candidatus Krumholzibacteriota bacterium; assembly: GCA_024276305.1. Lineage (GTDB taxonomy): Bacteria > Krumholzibacteriota > Krumholzibacteriia > JAJRXK01 > JAJRXK01 > JAJRXK01. The sequence goes on along the minus strand of JAJRXK010000031.1, from coordinate 11,017 downwards.
CGGGGTGTACGTGATCGATGGAACCTTCTCCACCGGCCTCGAAGCCTTTCGTTTCTTTCCCGATACCGCCAGTGACGCCGTCACGCTGGCCAACCTCGATGGCGATCCAATGCTCGAGATTTGTCATCCGACTTCAGGCGGTACGCTCTACGCAATGGAGAATGATCTGAGTGACATGCCGGGCTTCCCATTCTCGAACGGTACAGGAGCTGCGCTCACGAGCGCGGCCCTCGGGCAGGTCCTGGGGACGTCGACGCCAGAACTCTCATTCGCATCTCGTGATGCACGCGTACACCTTCTTGCTGCTACCGGAACCCAGCAATCCTCGTACCCCGCGAACACAGATTCGTCGTGGTGGCTTTACGGGGCCCCGGTGATGGGACAGTTCCTGGATTCGTTCAACTATGTATTCGTAGGATCGCGCGATCAACGGGGATATGCGTTTCAGAACGTGTTCGCGACTTCGCCCGCCGGTTGGCCCAAGAGTCTGGTGGGGACCATCCACACCTCGCCCGCGCTGGGAGACATCGACAAGGACGGCGACCTCGAGATCGTCTACGTCAGTGATTCCCAGGTGGCGGTTCTGGACGCGAATACACCGCAGGGATCTCTGGCTTGGCCCATGTACGCCTTCGACTCGCAGCGGACGGGATGCTCCAATTGCGCGGAGGACATCGTCACTGCGATCGGTGACGACGCGCCCAGCGCTACGACGGTCAGTTTTCGTCTGGCTTCCCGGAACCCCTCCTCGAGCAGCATGCTCTTTGCAGCTCAGATTCCCGTGGATGCCACCGTCAGTTTCCAGGTCCTGGATTTGCGAGGACGGAGGGTCCGGAGCTACTCACCCCAGACTCTGAGCCCGGGTCGACAGATTCTGCGTTTCGACGGTCGCGACGATCGAGGGCATCGCCTGGCCCGGGGGCAATACTTCGCACGCATCCATGTCGTTGGCCCGAGCATCGACAAGGTTCTCGACCAGAGATTCGTGCTGATCGACTAGCTCTGGCGATCCTGCGTGGACGAAGCGCCTCGGCGTTCTTAGACTGCTGAGGAGAATCTGGCCACCGCTGGGTTCTGCTCTCTCTTTGCGCCGGAGTCACCATGCGTCGCTATTCTTCTGCGATCCAAACCACGTCGGACGAATTCCGCCGCAACCGCGAGGCGAATCTCGCGAAGGCGGAGGAATTGCAGCAGCATTTGGATGCGATTCGCCAGGGAGGAACCCAGAAGGCTCGGGCCCTGCACACCGACCGCGGCAAGCTGTTGGTCCGAGAGCGCATCGATCGCCTGGTCGATCCCGGAAGCCCCTTTTTGGAGCTTTCTCCCCTGGCGGCACACGGGGTCTACCCCAAGCCCGCGCCGGCGGCAGGGGTGGTCACCGGCATCGGCTGTGTCCATGGTCGGCAGGTGATGATCGTGGCCAACGACGCCACGGTGAAGGGAGGATCCTACCTCCCGCTGACGGTGAAGAAACATCTGCGGGCTCAGGAGATCGCCCTCGAGAATCACTTGCCGTGCATCTACCTCGTCGACAGTGGAGGGGCATTCCTGCCCTTGCAGGCGGAAGTCTTTCCCGACCGCGACCACTTCGGTCGAATCTTCTACAACCAAGCCCAGATGAGCGCGAGGGGCATTCCCCAGATCAGCGCGGTGCTGGGCAGCTGCACTGCCGGTGGGGCCTATGTGCCCGCGATGAGCGACGAGGTGGTGATCGTGCGGGAGCAGGGGACGATCTTCCTGGCCGGTCCTCCCCTGGTGAAGGCGGCCACCGGTGAGGAGGTCTCGGCCGAGGACCTCGGTGGTGGCGATGTTCACACCCGACGGAGCGGAGTGGCTGACCACCTCGCCAGCGATGATGACCACGCGCTGAAGATCGTGCGCAACATCGTCGAGAACCTGGGTCATCACCGCCTGGCGCCCACGGATAGAGTCGCGAGCGAAGACCCTTACTACGATCCCGAGGAGCTGTTGGGGGTCATTCCGGCGGACATCCGCAAACCCTACGATGTGCGCGAGGTCATCGCCCGGCTCGTCGATGGGTCACGAATGCACCAGTTCAAGGAGCGCTACGGCGATACCGTGGTTTGTGCCTTCGCTCGGATCCACGGCTACTCGGTGGGGATCATCGCCAACAACGGGGTCCTGTTCAGCGAAAGCGCCCTCAAGGTGACCCATTTCGTCGAGATGTGCGGCCAGCGCAACATCCCCTTGCTCTTCCTGCAGAACATCACGGGCTTCATGGTGGGGCGCAAGTACGAGGAGGGTGGAATTGCGAAGGACGGAGCGAAGATGGTCAGCGCGGTGAGCAATGTGGCGGTTCCCAAGTTCACGGTGATCATCGGGGGAAGTTATGGCGCGGGAAATTATGGTATGTGCGGGCGGGCCTACCAGCCGCGACTGTTGTTCATGTGGCCCCATTCGAAGATCAGCGTCATGGGGGGCGAGCAGGCGGCCAATGTTCTCGCCACGGTCAAGCGAGACCAGATCGCTCGGGACGGCATCGAATGGAGCGCCGAAGAGGAAGCGGCCTTCAAGCAGCCGATTCTGGACAAGTACGAGGAAGAAGGGAGTCCCTACTACTCCTCGGCTCGACTGTGGGACGACGGCGTGTTGCAGATGGCGCAGACCCGGGACGTGCTGGGACTCTCACTGGAGATGGCGCGCAATGCGCCGCAACGCGAGACGCGCTACGGGATCTTTCGGATGTAACGGCGAAGGTCGTCTGGATGAAGCCGACCGGTTTGAATCCCCAGAGAAAATCATGGGAACCAACGCGAGGCTTCGTAGCGGAGTGACTGCCACTCATGATGCCAATCGGAACCCCCTCGAGGCTCGACTCCGAAGAGGCGGTGGTCAACATGGGACTACCGATACGCTCGTTGGCTCTCAACCCGGAATGAGAACGTTCTGGCCCCTCTGCTGAGAAAGGGGATCTAGCGACAGAAGCGCGCCGCACATTGTTCCGAACGAGAAGTCAGTCCTGCGGCTGGTGACGACTTCCTAGTGGAAGTCCGAGAGGAGTGGGAAACCGGTCGCGTATACATCGCCAACCAGGACGACGACTAGGCCCGAAGGAGCTTACAGAAGACGGGGTGCTCCATCCCGACCTACGCATCACTACTGATCGTCCAACTCTCGAAACAGCCACGCCCGGGCGAAAGCCCAGTGGCGCTCCACGGTGCGCGTCGAAACCTCCAGTACTTCGGCGATCTCCTCGTGTGTCAGCCCAACGAAGAAGTGCATCTCGACCACGCGCACTTTCTCGGCGTGCCCTTGTTCGAGCTTCTTGAGAGCAGTTTCGAGATCTATCAGGTTGGCATGTGGGCTGCCACCGGGCAGGTGAACGATGTCGTCGAATTCTACCCTCTGGTACTCGCCGCCCCGCTTGGCACTGTTGCGGCGCCGTGCGTAATCGACGAGGATGCGCCGCATGGCCTGGGCTGCGATGGCCAGAAAGTGGGCTCGGGTGCGGGCGCTCATGCGGTTTTGACCGGCGAGACGCAGGTAAGCCTCATTCGCCAGCGCTGTCGCTTGTAGGGTGTGGCCACTGCGCTCGTGCTGAAGCTGGCTTTGCGCCATGCGACGCAGCTCTTCGTAGACCAAGGGGTAGAGACGGTCGTGCGCCCCTTCGACTCCCTGATCCAACTCGCTCAACAACTGGCGAATCGTCTCATCGGACATGATCTGCGGAGGACTCCGGTCTGGGCAATATCTCTCGGAAGATACTATCAGGTTCCAGTACCTGGTGCGAGACCTCTACGGTGAGGGCGAGATGATCTCTCATCGCAGGATGGAACGCACCGCCGACAGGCAGATGTCTCTCCAGTGGGACAGCGGATACGCACAGGAGTGGGAATAGGTCATTTCGGCAACACTCTCATGTGTCGCAGCGAATATTCGAGAGGATGTGGCTGAGAATTCTTCAATTGCTGTTCCGAGTTGCGTGGAGCTGCGAGCGGCAAACTGGTACACTCGGCGGCGAAGGAAGGCCCAGATCCCTTGAGATGAAGCGACCTCGATATGAGTTTCGAACGACGGGCGGAGCAGGTTTTTGGCGACGCTCTTGATCGAAGTGATAAGGAGCGGGCGGCGTTCGTCAAAGAAGCCTGCGGCGGTGACCTGTCGCTGCTGAACAACGTACTCACACTGTTGTCGGCCCATGAGCAAGCGGTTGGCTTTCTCGACGGATCTGCGGTTCGTGCATTTGCGAAGGTCGCTGGCGCTGCCGATCCGACGATCGGAAAACAGTTCGGCGCCTTCCGCGTGACCGGACACATCGCTACCGGAGGGATGGGCCAGGTCTACCTCGGTGAGCGCACTGAGGACGACTTCACACAACGCGCGGCCATCAAGATCATTCATAGGGGCTATGGTGAAGAAGCGTTGCGTCGTTTTCGCAATGAATGCCAAGTACTCGCGGCGCTCGAACATCCCAACATAGCACGGATGATCGACGGTGGCTTCACTGCCACCGGAACCCCGTTCATCATCATGGAGTATGTGGACGGGGTCTCACTCGACGAATACTGTGAGGAAAAGCACCTGTCCGTGGTCCAGTGTCTCGATCTGTTTCGCGATGTCTGTGCGGCACTCCAGCATGCCCACAAGCACTCGACCATTCACCGCGATATCAAGCCAAGCAATATCTTGGTGAATCGCTCTGGGACCGTAAAGCTTGTCGATTTCGGAATCGCGCGAGTACTCGACGCGGCGGACGGCGTAGATCGTGAGCGCACGGCCACCGGACAGCAGATGATGACCCCGCTCTATGCCAGCCCTGAACAACTCCGCGGTGGCGTGGTGTCAACTGCCACGGATATCTACTCGATGGGAGTCGTACTCTACAAAATCCTGACCGGACGTTCGCCCTACATGGCACGTGAAGGTTCGGCCCAGGAGATGGCGCACTTGGTCGAGTCGGCTCTCCCGGCCAAACCGAGCGAGCTTCTGTTGCGACCAGATCCAGACAACCCAACCATTGGCCCAAGCGACACTCGTAAGCGCTCGCGCGAAGTGAGGGGCGACCTCGACACCATCGTCCTCATGGCGATGCGCAAGGAGTCCGAGCGGCGCTACTCCTCGGTAGAGCAGTTCTCCGAAGATATTCTCCGTTACCTCCGTGGTCGTCCGGTGATCGCTCAGCCAGACACCTTCGAGTATCGCACGCGAAAGTTCTTGCGGCGCAATGCAGTGGGGGCAGTGGCCGCGACCATTGTGATCATAACGCTGATCGCTTCGAGTGTCGTCGGCTTCTCTTTGTACCGACGAGCCGAAACAGAGCGTCGAGCGGCCGAGGCCGCGCGTGATGTCGCCCTGCAGAACGAAGAGACTGCGGACGCGGTATCGAAGTTCTTGACCAATCTATTCGACGAGGCTGGACCGGAGAAGTCTTTGGGCCAGGTGCTGACCGCACGCGACATCGTGGATCGTGGTGCGGCTCGAGTCCACGTCGAACTCGGCGATCAGCCCGCCATCCGGGCTCGAGTCCTGAAGTCCATCGGCGACGTCTACAATATGCTGGCGGAACCGGATTCGGCACGTGCGATGCTCGAAGAATCCATTCGCATCGAGCGGAAGATTCACGGTGACACCCATCAGGACCTCGCGAGTTCCTTGCGTGCCTACGGAGATCTTCTATCCGCTATCGGGGACCACCAAGGCGCGCTCCGCCAGCACCTCGAGGCCCTTGACGTGATGCGGCGGCTCTACGGGACCGAGGACCGGCGCCTGCCTCCCTTCATGAACCGCATCGCATTGAACAATCCCACCATGGGAATCGATGAGAAAATCGCCATGTTTCGCCGGTCACTGGCGATCATCGAAGGATCCTTTGGCGTCAACGATCCTGTGGTCGGTCACTACCTCATCAATCTGGGAGGAGCTCTTCGTGGAGCTGGGCAGTACGAGGAGGCGTATCGGGTTCTGACGCGCTCCCTCGACATTCGAGAGGCGGCATTGGGGGCCGATCACCCGCTCGTTGCACAGAGCATGAGTTCGATAGCATCCACCCTCAACGCAATGGGTCGATATGCGGAAGCCGTGCCGTTGCAGGAGCAGGCCCTCGCCATCCGTGAAAAGGTCTACGGCGCCGAACATCTCTACGTCACGATGTCGCTGTACAGCCTGGCCACTTCCTACGCGGGTTTGGAGCGATTCGCCGAGGCACGTCCGCTCTATTCACGGGCGATCGCGATCAAGGAATCGCTCTACGGCAAGATGCATCCATTCATCGGACTCGACGAAGCCCGTCTTGCCATCAGCTACATTCGCGATCAACAGCCGGAGAACGCGCTCCCGCATCTCGAACGATCTCTCGATATCCTGCGCGCTTCCTACGGAGAGAACGACCCCCAGCTCGGCCATCCCCTTACCGGTCTCGGAGAAGCTCAGGCTGCGATGGGCAACCACGATGCTGCGCTCGAATACTTCGAGCGTGCCCTCGAGCTTCGAGCGGGACTGGCCAAAGATCATCCGCTCTTCGGCGAAACTCTCCAACTGTACGCAAAATCCCTCCGGGAGGTGGGCCGGAGGAAGGACGCTGACAACGCTTCGGCCCAGGCGCAATGGATTCTGCGCCAGCCCTGATGGTCAGGTCTAGTTCCGAAGGCTGAAGCGCACATTTGCCGACAGCGACCCATTCAATGACCCCAATCCATAGGCGCTCACGACGTAGCTGCCTGGCGGAAGGGCACCCGTGAGTTCGAAAGGTCCGGCGACCGTCGTCATCAAGACCATAGCATACGGGGGCTCGTTCTGTCCCAAGCTGACAGAAGCGTCGCCTAGTGGGTTGCCGAAGTCGCCAACGAATCCATAGTTCACAGAACCGCCGGACACGGTGAAGTGCGCCGAGAACTTCCCGCTCCCTCGAGCCTGGAGCATACATCCAGTGTCCGGACTGGAGGCCATAAGCGATACTGTCGTGCTCGCATCCATGAAGTAGAGTTCCTCGGCTGTCGTACCAACCTCCATCCGGCTTGCCACTGAGCCGCTGGCCGTAGACCCGTCTGAGCCCCGTTTGGACGCCGAGACGGATGCGACATAGAGTCCGAAACCGTCAATACTGGGATTGTCGTACTCGAAGACGGAGCCACAAAGGCCGCTCGACAACTTGACCGACGCAAAACAATCGCCGCCCGCATCACCAATGACCAGAGCCCCCTGTCCCGCCTGTAGATTCAGCGACACCGATTGCCCACTATTCTCGACCTGAACTACCACGGTTACCGCGGTCACTCCCTGATCTGCAGTCACCGTCGACCAGAACTCGCCGTTGGCGTCCGTGGTTCCAGTCGAGGGGGAGGACACGCCGCCTCCAACGATCAGATTGACGCTCGCACCTGCAACCGCGACTCCACCCCGCATGACCTGCAGGCGCAGGCCATTCTGGCGGTCGGGTGGTAGGACATTGTTCCATTCGAGGACTTCGACCACCATGGGATCGGCGGTCGCCGATGCGGATGCTGTGGCCTGACGTCCAGCGTCGTCGATGGCGACCACCGAAACGTCGACGCTCGAACTACCCGAATCCAGCTCTACGATCGCGTTGAATCGGCCATCTGTCCCGGTACTACCGCGATTCGGCGAGGCGCTTCCCCCGTTAACGGAAATGGTGATGTCCACGCCCTGGCGATAGATGGGATCGCCGAGAGCATTGAGAGAGTGTATACGCACCTCGAGGCCGTTGCCGCCGCCAGGAGTGATCGTCGAAGACATCGTCGCAACCGCAATCAGCGGTGGAGCAACGTTGACGACCTCGGTTCCCGTGTCGCGGATGTCCTTTCCGAAGGCTCCCGAGTTGTAGGTGTAACCGGGAATCGTGGGTAGTGAAGAAACCTCGGGGCCGGACTTGATCAGCGCGTGGATGCGGCCTTCCCCCTGGGCGTCGAGTACCGCTCGCCATGCCATGATATTGTTGCCGGCTGGTGCGATGATTGCTGGAGTGAATGTCAATGGGTCGACGAAACGGGTGTTGGTGACCCGCGCTTTCCAACTCATCGTAGGAATGCTGGCAAAGTCGAAGTTGAGATCCGTATCTGGATGACTGGACGCGTAGGCGGACAGTCCCGCGCGAAGCTGATTCAAGAAGGAGTTCACGGCTTGATCGATGACCTGCTCGATGGACTGGGCTTGCGGAGAACCGGCAGCGATTCCAAGCCCTCTAAGCACCAGGCCCACCAGGTCCAACACGGTGATGCTGGCTGGACTGTTGGATGCCGTGATCCAGATCTCGGTGGCGGGCACTTCTCCGGGTTCGACCAAGGTGTCGATTACCTTCAATTCGAACTCGTCGACGTCTGCCGGAAGATAGCTGAGCAACACCTTGTTGATCACAAAGCCCACGGTGCTGAGCACGGTTCCGACCGTTCCCGCGAGGACGGCCCCGGGCAGCGTCAGCCCAGTGACGACCGTGATCGCAGACAGAATTGCGGTGATGTTTCCCCAAGTCGTTGCAGTAGCTCCTATCACCTGCTGGCCAAAGTCTCCGACCATGACGTGTAGTTGCATGCGCGCGGCCAAAGAAGAGTCCGTGAGTTCGGTGGGCACCCGTTGGAGGGCCGATGCTGGTGCGGCAAGTGCCAATACTTGTTGGTTGGCCAGGCGGATCTGATCCAAGAGCGGTCCCGCCCCGATCAGTCGGTCCATGAGAGCCATCTGCTCCGGATCACTTGCGGCCAAACTATTGACGCGGGAAGCGAGAGAAGACACGGCCGATCCAGTCAAGAGAGTGTCGATCGCCGCAAAGGCCGCCACCAACCAGGCTTGCTCTGGTCCTGCCACGGTCGCAAGGGAAAGTGCTACGGCCTCCAAGTTGTCGGTGATCGCTGTCAATCCATCGATGGTTTGCTGAGTCGATCCTGGCGCGAGAGGTGGAACTGTGACGGTGATCGCATCCTTGGCTTCTCCGATGAGCCGGCCATCTTGGCGCAACTCCAAAGTGAGGGGCTGAGTTGGTGGAGCTGGGGTCAGGCTGGTTTCCCTAACGAAGAGAGGGATTCCCACCAGAAGAGCGCCGGAGGGTGCGGCAACCACCGTCCCCGGTTCTCCGCCGATCGAGACCGTCAGTCCGGACAGGTCCTCGACGGAGAGACCACGAACCTCGACCGTTGTGCCGGCGTGGGTGCGAGATGGCGTGACTACCAGAGCCTGGATCTCTTCGGGGGCAACGGCCTGGTCCGTCCCGCAGCCGACGATCGTTGTTATGAGGGCGACGAATCCCAGGGCGTGGATCAAGTGTCGAATGCGGCACATGAGCGGTCTCCAATGCATCGTTCTGGGGCAAGGCTCGACAATCTTCGTTCGGAGCCGAGAACTATCGATTCTGACCACTTCGCGCGAGAACTCGATAGAACCCGACACACCGAATGGAGATTTACTGCCGTCCTTCCGAGTGTCCGGGTCCGTGGAAAACGATTCCCGAAGCTGGTCAGCAGTGAAATCGGTGTATCGCTGAACGATCCGTGGAGAATCTGGGCCATCGTGCCCTAGCCCCAATTCGTCAAAAACTCACGCCGCCCGGAGGGCCTGGACGAGTCGTTCGACGGTTTTCCGGGCCGGGAGGTTGCGAGCCATCCTGAGGGTTGGTCGTCCCTGTGGTCGTTGGAGTTGCCCCGCGCGGCAAATCCACTCGAAGCGCATCGTCGTCATCCGCCGCAGCTCGAACAGAGGCGATCTCTTCGCGGTTGGCCTGCGCCGCTTTGCCCCGGCGTCGATTTGAAAGCTCACCATGAGGTTATGCGCCATCACCGACAGGATCTGCCACGTGCTATTGGCCGCGTAGTCGTGCGTCGGGATCGCGTCGAAAGCATAGGCGCCCTTCAGTTCCGACAAGACCTTCTCGTGGGCGCCGCGCCCGGCCATGAAGTCCCACAGCGCGCGGAGCCCGACCGTCTTGTTCGTCACGACGGCTGAGTACTCGTAGTGGCCGTCGTCGGGATCGAAGAGATCGAGCTGGTAGTTCTTCGGGCTTTTGTGCCAGACCTTCTTGCGGTAGATCGCGACCCGTCGATCGATCCCCCAGGTCTCGATCGGAAGGACGACCTCGAAGCCATCGAGGTCTTCGGCCACGCGCTTCCACCGTCGGCGCTTCTGGATCAGGCCTTTCAGATCGAGCCACCGGTAGAAGGGGACCTTGATCGCATACTCCGCTCGCGACTCGAGCCAGATCAGCAGATCTCGCCGGAAAAACGCCCCATCCATGCGGATCTCGAGTTTCGACCCGGGGCTGATCTCCTGCAGATCGGCGAAGACGTTTCGCAGAAATGCCAGCGCAATCTTGCCGTCGTGGACATTGCCCGCCCGATTCTTGAGCCCGAGCACGTGACCGGTCTGTGCGAGATGCGCGGTGATCGGGAAGTAGCTGGGGACCTTGCGGTGATGCGGATTGTAGCCACGACGCGCCCCCTCGACCGTCAGGCCGGTCGACAGGACGGTACCGTCGACGTCGACCGTCAGACGGGGAAGCCGCAATTCACCGAGGGTCAGCCCCAGCAACTCGACCTGAAGCGAATGCAGCGCAGCACGCACCGGCGCGGTGCACTGGCTGAGCCACCGCGATAGCGTCCGATCGACGGGCAGGGTCTTCAGCCCGCAGAAGCGCTCGACGACGGGATCGCCGTGGAGATAGCTGACATGGCGCAAACGGCGCGCACCGATCAGGAACATGGCCAGGAGCAGGCGGACGATGGAAACGGCCGGGAAGTCCCCGCGCAGACCCAGAGCGGCCAGATGACGGCGAAGACGGCGGGAGAAATCCAGGCCCTGAAGGTACCTGCCGACGATCTCGAGGCCGGCGAAGGACGTCAGCTGATCGGCGGAGAATTCAAGAGCGAGAGGGGCGTTGACACGGCGCCGCAAATCACGTTTTCTTCGTCTCACTGAGAGTGGCCTTTCGGATCGCGGGGTTTTGAAGCTGTAGTAACTCCTTTATGCCGCGATCAGGCAGTCACCTCAATGGGAAAGGCGGCTCTCGCTATGATGATGCCGCCTTTTTCATGCACGAGTTTTTGACGAATTGGGG
>JAJRXK010000030.1 GCA_024276305.1 Candidatus Krumholzibacteriota bacterium | reverse complement strand
CGGGCGATGCGTGCGACCGTGGGGGCCGCCCCGGTTCCGGTTCCACCGCCCATCCCGGCGGTCACGAAGATCATGTCCGCGCCGGCCAGGGACTCGGCCACCTGCTCGTGATCCTCCTCGATCGACTTCTGTCCCACCCGCGGATCACCACCACTCCCCAGGCCTCGGGTGACCTTCGATCCGATCTGGATCCGAGTGGTGGCGGCACTTTCCTGCAGCGCTTGAGCGTCGGTGTTCACCGCAATGAACTCCACGCCGGTCAACCCGGACTCGACCATCCCATTGACCGCGTTGCCACCCGCACCGCCGACTCCCACCACACGAATCTGGGCTTGGTCCGAGAACTCGTCTTCGAATTGGAACATCATGCTCGGTCCTTTCGACCCTCGAGAAACGGTCTTCTCTCTACGGCATGGGGCTCAGCGCTCACCGGGAGTGGGGCTCCCCGCGGATCCGGATCGCTCAGACGATCCTCTGGATCCAGCGCTTCACATTGCCCAGGAATCGATCCTGCCCCCGCCATTCCTCCTTCACGTCCAGTCGCTGGGACTGTTCGCGAAGGTCGTGATCCACCAGACCCAGGGCCGTGGCCCAACTGTCCGGCTCGCCATCGTAGTCATCTCCGGGGGCTCTCCGAACTTCGGAGCGAAGCGAGAACACCTGCTCCGCCAGCTCCTCGGTTCCGGTCAGCCGACTCCCACCGCCGGTGAGTACGATTCCGGCGGACAGGGCTGGTCTGGTTATACCCCACTGGAGCCCGCTTGCAACAAGTTCCATGGTTTCATGGTGCCGGGCCTCGCAGATCGCGGCGATCCTGGCCCGATCCTGTTCCACCGGTCCTCCCCCGACCTGAGCCTCGAGGGAGAGAGCCCCGTGTCGAAGCGCGGTTCCCCACTCTCGCTTGAGGACCTCGGCCCGGCTCACCTCGACCTCCATCCCGTAGGCCAGATCTCGAGTGACGTGATTGCCGCCGACCGGCACCACTCCACTCTGTCGCATCCGTCCGCGACAGAAGAGAGCGTAGTGGGTCACTTCTCCGCCGATGTCGATGAGCAGGCACCCCTGCTGCTTCTCCTCTTCGGAGAGGAGATAACTGCTGGTGGCACAGGGAGCGAAGACCAGCGGTTCGGCCCGCACTCCGGCCATCTCCACCGCCTGCACCAGGTCCCCCAGGGCACTCTGCTTCCCCGTGACCAATTGCGCTTCCAGTCCCAGACGGGCACCGACCATTCCGGTCGGATCCCGGAGTCCCACCCGATCGTCGAGGGAATACTCCACCGGCAGGCAATGCAGGATGACCCGGTCGAAGGGCACGTCCAAGGAACGGACGTTGTGCAGGACCTGCTCGAGATGCGCAGAGCGCACCGTGCTCCCCCTCCCCGCCAGGGCCAACGTGCTGCGACCATCGATGCACCGGACGTGGTCGCCGGCCACGCTCACCGCGGTGCGTTCGATCTCCACCTCGGCCTCCCGACCTGCCTGCGCCAGCACCTTCCGGATCGCGGAGGCCGCGGCGGGCAAGTCGTTGAGGTCTGCTCGCCGCAGGCCGCGTGCGGGCACGGAGGCATGACCCAGAATGGCCACTCCTCCGCGCCCGTCCGGCTCGGCTACCACGGCTCGAAATCGGGTCGTGCCCAGATCCAGGGCACAGGTGATCTCCTCGTTCATCATCAGCTCCCTTGGCCCAGACTACGCTCGGACGCCACCACCACTTGGCGTTCGAATCGAAGGTCGATCCTTTTCACTCCGGACCGACGCCAACTTCCTGGATCGGCGGTCAGCCACTGCAGGCGTGACTCGAAGTGGTTCTCTCCCAGCCACACCTGCGTGCCGTCCTCCAGTACGAATTCGACTCCCCCGGGACTCTCGAGGTTCACGGCCTCGACCTCCCGTCGAAAGGGCCAGCGAGGCGATCGCAGCGCGTAGAGGACTTCGTGCAGGGTCGAAGCGGCGAAGGACATCTCTTCGGGCAGGCCCGCAAGGGTGGGGAGACTGGACCGATCCAAGTCCTTCGGACAAGGAACCCGCGTGGCGCAACAGGTCACCACGCCACCATGATCGTCGGCGCAGGCAAAGAGAGCTTCGTGTTCTCTCACTCGAATCTCGACGCGACCGAAGAGGCTCCTTCGCACCCGAACCTCTTCGACCCATTCGTCCTGGCCGAGAGTTTCCACCACCGCCCCGGTGTCGATGGTCAGCCAGTGCTGTCCCATCAGGCTTCGTCCCACTTCTGCCACCCGCTCCCGATCCGAGAGAGTGACCCCCGTCACCACCACGCGACGCACCGGGATGGTCCACAGTCCGACGCCCACACTCATGAGCACCAACACCGCCACCAGCCGAATCCACCTCGCACCCTCGCTCCGCGTCGGCTTCCGGCACTGACGTCGTCGTCGAGGCGATCGAGCCGTGCACCGGGGCATCCCGGCCAATTCGCTGCTCCTGCGTACCCGCGTCATTCGACACTCCTGGGGTCGGATTCCATCGGACGATCACGAAGGGCCTCAAGGAGGGGCGCGGCCAAACGGCCCACGTCTCCTGCCCCCTGAGTGACCCATACGTCGTCTTCTCTTGCACTCTCCTGCGCCCACGCGCAGGCATCCTCCAGAGAAACCAAGAGCCGGGTGGGAACCCCGTGCTCCCCGCGCAAGCGGTCCACCACCAACTCGCTGGAAATCCCCACGATGGGCTTTTCGCTCGCGGCATAGACCGGCAGAATTCCCACTTCGTCGGCCTGGGCCAATACTTCTGCAAATTCCGAATAGTGGTCTCGAGTGCGGGTGTAGCGATGGGGTTGGAAGACCACCACCAGGCGGCGGTCGGGGTAGGCCTCCCGCAGTGCCCGCAGAGTGACATCGACCTCGGTGGGATGATGGCCGTAGTCATCGATGACCGTCACTCCCTTGGCATCGCCCTTGGTCTCGAGGCGCCTGCCCACCCCGGCAAAGGCCTCCAGGGCCTCGGCGATGCGACCAAAAGGAAGATCGAGTTCGAGCCCCACACTCACCGCGGCCGCGGCGTTGAGGGCGTTGTGCACTCCGAAGAGGGGAAGCCGACATCGGCCCAGAGACCGGCCGTCCGCGCGGAAGTCCAGCTCCTGTCCCGCATCGGCGAGTCCCACCACCGTGACCTGAAGATCGGCAGAATCCGACCTACCGTAAGTTCGAGCCGGCCACCGCAGTCGAGGAAGCAACCTTGCCAATTCCGGATCGTCGACGCAGGCGAATACCTGTCCGTAGAAGGGGACCTTGTCCATGAAGTCGACGAAGGCTCCCCGCACCGCATCCATGTCTTTGTAGTGATCGAGGTGCTCCCGGTCCACATTGGTGACCACGGCCAGCGTGGGCGACAATCGAAGGAAGGTCCCATCGCTCTCATCGGCTTCGGCCACGAGATACTGTCCCTGTCCCAGGATCGCAGTACCTCCGAGAGCCAGGAGGCGCCCTCCCACGATCACCGTCGGATCGAGTCCACCCTCCCCCAGAACCGTCGCCACCAAACTCGTGGTCGTGGTCTTGCCGTGGGAACCCGCGATCGCGATCCCATGCTTGAGGCGCATCAATTCGGCCAGCATCTCGGCCCGCCGGATGACGGGAATGCCGCGCTGCCGTGCCGCCGCGAGTTCGGGATTGTGGTCGGGAACGGCAGAACTGTAGACGACCACATCGGCCTCTTCGAGATTCTCCGCATCATGGCCGATGGTCACCCGCGCGCCGAGGTCTCGAAGACGTTCAGTGGCCGGGCTCGCAACCAGATCCGACCCACTCACTTCGAAACCCAGATGAAGAAGCACTTCGGCGATGCCGCTCATTCCGATGCCGCCGATGGCGACGAAGTGGATGCTCCGAGTCAGACGGAACGGCCCCGTCTTGGTTCGCGCCTCCGCCTCCGGGCGGTCGAAGAGTCCGCGATCGGTCCAGGTCATCCGGGCACCTCGATTCCCACTCGTTCGAGCATGTCGGCGGCGATCTGCGCTGCCGACCCGGCCGGCAAAGTTTCCTGCGCACGCTGGCGAAGTCGACGACCGGCTTCGGTGTCGGGCGCGATGCGGTCGAGCTCTGCAATCAGACGCGGACCATCGAGTTCCGCATCGTCGATCACCACCGCCACGCCGCGCTCGGTCATCGCGCGCGCATTCGCGCGCTGATGGTCGTCGGTGGCGTGGGGGAAGGGGACGAGAACTGCCGCTCGGCCCACCGCTTCGAGTTCGGCCAGCGTCGAAGCGCCGGCTCGGCAGATCACCAGATCCGCAATGCTGTAGGCCGCTGCCATGTCGTCGATGAAAGCAAGCACCCGGGCTCGTGGGGCGCCGTTGAATTCGCGGGCAACGGCTACCCGGGTGCTTTCGATTTCCTCTTCGCCGGTCTGCAGAAGGAGTTGCCACACTCCACCTTCGGCCAAGGTCGGCCAGGCCTCGCGCAGCGCTGCGTTGAGCGAAGCCGCGCCGCGACTGCCACCGATGACGAGCAGAGTGGGGATCCCCGGCTGGAGTCCGAAATACTCGTAGTCTTCGCGGGCCGCGGGCCGTCGCCCTTCCTCGACCAGTTCTCGACGAACCGGATTGGACATGAGCCGAAGCTCTCCCGCCGCCGCCATCGCACCGCGCGCCGACTCATAGGCGATGTAGGCTCGCTCTGCGAAACGAGACAGCATGCGATTCGTCGAACCCGGAGCGGAATTCTGTTCCTGCAACCACAGCGGGATCTGCAGGAGGGCGGCCACCACCGAGGGGGCCACGGTCGCGTAGCCACCGGTCGACACGACCAATTGGGGTCGGTAGCGCAGAAGGAATCCCAACCCCAGCACTGCGGCCATCGCCGTCGATGCTCCGAAACGCAGAACTCCCATCCAGCCCAGACCTCGTAGGCCGGCAGCGGGATAACGCTCGAGGGAAAAGCCCGCTCGCGGCACCAGCCTTCCCTCGATGCCGCGTCGTCCGCCTACGAAACGGATGTCGCTCTGGGGAGAGGCTTCCCGCAATTCTTCGGCAATCGCCAGCGCGGGAATCACGTGGCCGCCGGTGCCTCCGCACACGAAAAGGAAGCGTCCGGTCATCGGGCCGCCCTCCGCACACGGGAGGCTGGATCACGGCGACGCGGAAGGGCCCGACTGATGTTCAGCAGAACTCCGACCGCGGCGAGGTTGGTGATGAGGGCAGACCCACCGAAACTGAAGAAAGGCAAAGGCAAACCCATGACGGGGAAGAGCGACGTGACCACCGCGAGGTTGAGCAGGGTATAGACCCCGAGCATCACTGCGATCCCCGTGGCCATGAGGTAGGCGACACCATCTCGGCTCCCGTGGGCGATGCGCAGGATTCTTGCGAAGAGCAGCCCAAAGACCAGAACCACCACCAACGCACCGATGAACCCCCATTCTTCACCCCAGATCGCGAAGATGAAGTCCGTGTGCCCTTCCGGCAGGAATTCGTAACGGGTGATTCCTTCGCCCGCCGAGACTCCACGAAGTCCACCGTTCCCTAACCCCATCACCGCTTGATAGGCCTGATAACCCCAGTTGTTGTCGTAGTCCTCTCGGAAGAGCAAACCCTTCCACGCCAGCATGCGATGATAGAGCTTGTAGTGATGGTTGAAGGCGAACCATCCCACCGCAGATCCGGCGGCGACCAACGTCGCGAAGTACCGGGTGGGAATGCCGCCAATCCAGAGAAAGGCTCCGGTGATGATCACGATCGCCAACGCACTTCCGAAATTGGGCTGGAATACGAGGAGGATCACCGCGCAGAGGGGTGCGATGAGAATACGACCCAGTTCTCTGAGATTCTCCAATCGCCGCGGGTTCTCGTCGATCCACATGGGGATCGCCAGAACCAGTGCGAGTTTCAGGAACTCCACTGGCTGAAAGAGAATCGGACCGAAGTGCAGCCATCGCGAAATGCCGTTGCGAGTGACCCGTAGCGGCGACTCCACCAGGGTGAGGGCCACGAGAGCCATGGCCACCCAAATCAGTTGTGAGGCGATTCGACCCGACCGACGGAATGGAACCATGGCCGCGATCATCATAGCTCCCAAACCGACCACCAATCGCTCGAGATGCGAGGAGAAGTACGCGAAGGGCTTGCCGTTCTGAGCCAGTTCGTAGCTCGTCGCTCCATATACCGTGATCAATCCCAGCGAGACCAGAACGCCGGTGTAGAACAGTACTCTTCGGTCCACTCTCTCGACCGCCCAACTCACTGCACACCCCCTCGATGATCTCGGACCCATGCCGCAAAGAAATCGCCCCGTTGCTCGAAGGAGTCGAATTCATCGAAGCTCGCGCAGGCCGGACTCAACAGCACCGCTTCTCCGGACTCGACCACTTCCGCTGCAACGGTCAGAGCCTGACCCAGATTCTCCGCGGACGACACCTCGGTGGCGCCCTCGACGGCAGCCAGGATGGCCGAAGCTTCGCCTCCGAAGCAGATCACATGTCTCGCCCGCCCGGCGGCGTCCCGGAGCGGCGTGTAGTCCTCTCCCTTGCCACTGCCTCCCAGAAGCCACACTCCCAGCGGGTCGACACCTCGAGCAGTGGCCACTGCGGCATTAACATTCGTCGCCTTGCTGTCGTCGATCCACCGCACTCCGTCGGCCGAGGGCACATCCACCGCTCGATGGTCCAGGGCCTCGAAGCGTCGGACCGCTCGGGCCATCGCATCGGGATCTAGATCGAAGACTTCCACCAAGGCAACCGCGGCCAAGACATTGAGAAGGTTGTGCTCCCCCAGTAACGGAATGTCATCCACTGCGAAGAGTCGCGACGAGTGCGAAGCCCGACGAACGACCACTCCTCCATCTTCGACCGTGACTCCCTCCGTACCCGCCGGAAGTTCGAGGCCGAAGGGAAGAGCCCTCGCCGGAGAGGACTCGCTCCATTCCCGAAGCCGACGACTGAAGTGGGGAAAGACGAAGAGATCGTTGGCCTGAAGGTTCCGCAGCAGATTCCGTTTGGCCGCGGCGTAGGCCTCGAAGTCCGCATAACGATTGAGGTGGTCGGGAGCAATGTTGAGCACCGCCGCTACCCGGGGATGGAGGGAATCGATCCACTCGAGTTGGAAGCTCGACGCCTCGACGACCACGATCTCGTCGTCGGAGAGACTCGAGACTTCATCGGACATCGCAATGCCGATGTTGCCGACCAAACGAGACCGACGTCCCGCCGACTGAAGCATGGCGTGGACCAGAGAAACGGTGGTGCTCTTTCCGTTGGTTCCGGTCACGACCACCAAGGGGCCCGCCACCAGGCGCGAGGCCAGCTCGAGCTCGCCCAGAACCTCGATCCGGGCCTCCCGCGCCGCGACGAGGGCGGGATGGTCCGTCGGCACTCCAGGGCTCACCACGAGGGCATCGGTCTCCGTCCACGAGGGCAGTGCCCCGCCCAGGCACCACTGCTGGACATGGTGTCTCAACTCCGCGACCACCGAATCCAATTCCTCGGCGTCGCGGTCATCGATCCCGGTCACCCGAACTCCACGCGCCCTCAACAGCCGCGAAGCGGCAGCTCCGCTCCGGCCCAATCCCAGCACCGCGACTCTCGAGCCGGACCAGTCCTGGTCTGCGCGCAGCAGGGTTTCGGGTGCCGGTCGTACCATCATCGGATCTTCAGCGTGGAAATCGAAAGGA
Source organism: Candidatus Krumholzibacteriota bacterium (assembly GCA_024276305.1). GTDB lineage: Bacteria > Krumholzibacteriota > Krumholzibacteriia > JAJRXK01 > JAJRXK01 > JAJRXK01. The sequence continues at coordinate 7,068 of JAJRXK010000030.1, read as the reverse complement.
GGGCCAACAACGCGCCGACGATCCAGAATCGGATCACGACCCGGCTTTCCGGCCAGCCCAACAACTCGAAATGGTGGTGAATCGGAGCCATCCGGAAGATGCGTTTGCGCCTGAGCTTGAAGCTGAAGACCTGCAGAAACCACGACAGGGCTTCGGCGACGAAGACTCCGCCGATGATCACCAACAGGAGTTCGTGCTTGGTGAGCAGGGCCAGAGATCCGAGTGCGCCTCCGAGGGCCATGGACCCGGTGTCGCCCATGAAAACCTGGGCCGGATGGCTGTTGAACCAGAGGAAACCAAGGCAGGCGCCCGCCACCGCCATCGAGAAAACCGTCAGTTCGCCCACGCCCCCCACGAAGACGATCTTGAGATAGTCGGCGAAAATGGCATTGCCCGTCACATAGGCCAGACCTGCATAGGCCAAGAAGCAGAAGAGCGAGAGTCCGACCGCAAGTCCGTCGAGTCCGTCGGTGATGTTCACGGCATTCGAGGTGCCGGCGAAGATCAGCATGGCGAGCGGGATGTAGAACCAGCCCCAGTCGAGTGTGAGATTGGCGAGAAAAGGAACCGTGGTGTGGGTCGCCACGCCTTCGAACTCGGGCTGCTGCATCATCCAGAGCCCGAGGATCAAACCGAAGGCGCCCTGGAAGAGCAACTTCCAGCGGCCGCGCAACCCGTTCTTGTTTCCGCGGAGTTTCAGAACGTCGTCCAACGCTCCCAAGGCGCCCATGTACACGGTGCCCGCCAATGCCATCCGGACCAGCGAATTGGAGAGATTGCCCCAGAGAAAGGTCGGAACGAGGATGGCGATGAGAATGAGCAGCCCGCCCATGGTCGGCGTGCCCGCCTTGGCCTGGTGGGACTGAGGCCCTTCGGCCCGGATGGTCTCACCGATTTGCAGACTCTGCATTTTCCGAATCATCCATCCGCCGAAGAAGAAGCAGATGAGCAGCGCGGTCACCGTCGCGTACGCCGAGCGGAAGGTGATGTAGCGGAACACGTTGAACGGGCTCCACAATTCCACCAATTGATCCACGAGTGCAAAGAACACTAGGCTGACTCCCCATTCTCGGATCCTCGTTCCGCGCCGAGACGCTTCGACTCGAGGAGCGCGTCCACCACTCGCTCGAGGCCCACGCTCCGGCTCCCTTTGACCAGTACCGCATCGTCCACTCGAAACTCCTCCAAGAAGGCGGGAAGGAGTTCCGCGACGGTCTCCGCAGCTCGCAGTCGATCGCCTCCGGTCTTTTCTGCGGCCAAGCACATGGGTCGGCCCACCACCCACACCACATCGATTCCCAACTCCAACGCCGTCGACACCACGCGTAGGTGCAATTCTTCTTCGTGCGTTCCCAGTTCTGCCATCGTGCCCAGGACCGCGACTCGCCGACCGTCGGCGTGACGGGCGGCAAGGCTCTCGAGTGCCGCGCACACACTTGCAGGATTCGCGTTGTAGCTGTCGTCGATGATCCATCCTCCCGCGGTGTCCAAGATGCGACTCCGATGAGGAGAGAGATCAGCCTCCTGGATTGCCCCGAGCGCCTCCGCGGAGGAGACTCCGAAGTGTTTGGCGATCGCCACCGCCGCCGCCGCATTCAGAGCGTTGACTTCGCCGAAGACCGGAAGCTCCACCTCGACCTCGTCGATGCGCGCCGCGATTCCCGAAGCCACGGACCGCAGGTCTTGCACCCGTACATCGGAATCCTCGTGCGTCCCATAGGTCGTCACTCGGCCCTCGCTCACCGCCTCGCGCAGAAGGGGATAGTGACGGTCATCGCGAGGTAGGACCGCCAATCCCGCCGGTCCGAGCCCCGACACGACCGCGGCCTTGGTCTTGGCCACCTGGTCTTCGCTCGCGAAGCGCTCGAGATGAGCTGGCGCCACGTTGGTGATGCAACCCACGTGGGGAGGTGCGATCTCGCAGAGTGCGGAGATCTCTCCCGGGGCGGAAGCCCCCATCTCCAGCACCAAGATCTCTCGATCCGGATCCTCCCCCAGCACTGCGGCGGGCAAGCCCCAACTGCTGTTGAGATTGCCCGGACTGGCGCCGATTTGGTGCCCTCGCAGGGCCGCCCGGGTGAAATCCTTGGTGGTGGTCTTCCCGTTGGATCCGGTGATCGCCACCACTCGCGGGCCTCGCTCTTGCAATGCGGCGCGGGCGGCCATCGCCAAGGCCTGCCGAGCATCGACCGTCGCGATGCACGGCACCGACTCCGGCAATGGCCATTGCAGCCCTTCGAACCAAAGCCCAGAGGCGCCATTCTCCAACGCTTGGCCCACGAAGCTCGCGCCGTGAGCGTGGTCTCCCGCGACCGCACAGAAGACTTGGCCCGGCTCCACCTTCCGGCTGTCGAAGCAGAGGCCCCGCATCACTCGTCCGCCCTCGGGACCCCGAGCGATCTGATTGGCTTGGACGGACGGCGAGAGTGGATCGAGCCACCGGAGAAGGTCCGAGAAGGCGAAGCTCATGAGAGTCCCCCTTCTTTCCAGATCCGAATCAATTCTTCGCGATCGTCCCAGGGCTCTTTCTCGTCCCCCATGATCTGGTAACGCTCGTGTCCCTTGCCTGCGATCAGGACGGTGTCCTCCTCGGAGCAGCCCTGCAGGACCTGGCGCAGAGCCTCCCGCCGATCCTCGACCACCGCCCAGTGGTCATCGTGGCCCGAGAAACCGGCTCGGGCGTCGTCGAAGATTCGCTGGGGATCCTCGTGACGGGGATTGTCGAGAGTGAGAATCGCGCGATCGGAACCGGCCGCGGCTGCTCGGGCCATGGGGGCCCGTTTTCCACGGTCGCGGTCGCCGCCACAGCCGAAGACCACTCGAAGCCGACCCGGGGTCCAGGCTCGCAAGGAAGCCAACACACTGGCCAACGCGTCCGGAGTGTGCGCGTAGTCGATGAGAATCAGGGGAGCGCCCTCTCCCAACTCTACCCTCTCGAGACGACCGGGAACCGAGGGCAGCTCACAGAAGAGTTCTGCGATCTGATCCGGGCTGAGATCCATGGCCCGCGCGATTCCCGCCAGGACGGTGAGGTTCTCGACATTGTAGTCCCCCAGAAGTCGGCTGTGGATCTCCACTGCCACTCCTCCATAGTTCAACTCCATCCGAATCCCGTTGCGGTCCGCCTGCACCGCCGACCGGAAGACCTCGTTCGTGGTGGCCCGTCCCACTCCGATGCGCGAGGATGGCCACTCCACCGCCGCCCACACCGGATCGTCCATATTGACCACCGCACGGCCGACCGGTTTGGACCGACCGATGCCTCCCAGGTGGTCGATCAACCGAAGCTTCGCCCGCCGGTAGTCCTCGAGATCACGATGGTATTCCAGATGCTCGCGCGTGAGATTCGTGAAGGCGGCGATGTCGACTTCGGAATCTCCCAGACGACACTGATCCAGACCATGACTGCTGGCCTCCAGGACACAGACCCCGAGACCCGAGTCACGCATCTCTCGCAGCAGCGCGAAATACTCTTCCGAGGGTGGGGTGGTCCAGGTGGCCTCGATGGATCGTCGGCCAGTCTCGTAACCAATCGTCCCCAGCCGACCTGCGCGTGCTCCCAGGAGGCGCAGGAGTTCTGCGGCCAGAAAACTCACGGTGGTCTTGCCGTTGGTGCCGGTGACCGCGATCAAGCGCAGCTCGCGATCGGGAGCGCCATGGACTTCGCGAGAGAGGTGGGCGAGTGCCCGGCGAGGATTCGTCGCGCCGAAGATCCCGACTCCGGAAGGCTCCGGGCCCGGCCGAAGTTCGGAGGGCAGTACGACTGCAGCCGCCCCTCGGTCCACCGCCTGACTCACGAAGAGGGATCCGTCCATGCTCTCGCCGCGGATCGCCACGAATACGTCACCGGGACGGATGCGCCGGCTATCGGAGCTCACGCCTGTGACCTCGGGATCCCTTGCCCCTCCGAGGTGGGACAGATCGAGCCCCCGGGTCCATTCGGAGAAGAGCGGCATCACGACTGCGCTCCCGTCCAGGTCACCCGCACCCGGGTGCCGGTCTGAACGCGGCTCCCGGCCCGAGGGATCTGACCCACGGCCCGAGCGTCATCGGCGGCGGGAACGTTCCCCAGGCTCCAACCGCTCTCCGCGGCGAGACGTTTCACATCGGCCGCGCTCCTGCCGATGAGATTGGGAACGGTCTCCAGAGAAGTCGGAGGACCTTCGACCACCGCCGCGGCGTCGAGATATCGGGTCGAGGCGGCAATCTTGCGGATGAGCTCGGCGAAGACCGGAGCCGCGTCTCTTCCCCCGGAAGCATAGCGATCGGGCACTCGATGCATGACGATTCCCACCAGGAGACGCGGATCGCTGGCGGGAACGAATCCCAAGAAATTCGGGGTGAAGACCTCGTGGAGGTATCCCCCTGTACGGCTGGGCACCTGAGCAGTTCCCGTTTTTCCACCGATATCCAGACCGTCGACGTGGGCTCGTCTCCCCGTTCCCCCGACTTCCTCCACCACCGAACGGCAGAAATCGCGCAGAATGGGAATGATCCTCGGAGGAATCACCCGCTCACTTCCACGACGCGCATCGGGAGGCAGGCACTTCTCGCCTTCGGGAGTCACCCAGCTCGACACGAGTTGGGGAGTCCGCAGGTATCCGTCTCCGATCAACGCCGCGTAGGCCGCCGACATCTGCAGGAGAGTCACACTCACTCCCTGGCCGTAGGCGATGGATCGATGATGCGCAGTGGTCCAATCATCGGGTTCCAGGAGTAGACCGTTCTCTTCCGACGGCAGTCCCGTGCCCAGAGCACGTCCGATTCCGAAGCGGCGAAGATCCTCGTAGAATTCCGACTTGAGCAGCGACTCCGCCGCCGTGGCGTAGACGATGTTGGAGCTCACGGTGAAGGCGCGCCGGAGACTCACGATGCCCACTCCGTGGGTGTCGTGAATCTTCTGTCCGTCTTCGAAGACCTTCCTCGACCGCCGACCGAGAGTCTCGCGGGCCAATCCGTCGAAGATCGTGGAACTGTCGCAGACCGATCGCGAGAGGAGCGAGGCCGTCGTGAGCAGCTTGAACGAACTTCCTGGCTCGAAGAGGTCCGTCGCCGCCATCACTCGGTAGGTGTCGGTCTCCTCGGAGACCTCCGAGGAATCCAGAGCATAGGGCACTTGGGCCAGGGCCAACACTTCACCGTTCCGAGGATCGAGAACGATGCCCTGCACATGCCGAGCCCCGGTGCGAACTCTCGCCGAGTCCAATTCGGCTTCCAGGATTCCCTGCACCTTTGCATCGAGGGTCAAGCGCACGTCGCTCCCCGACCGCGGCGGATGCAGAGGAACTCGAGCGCGCAAGCGTTCCCAACGATCGAAGCGTTGGAGTTCCTCTCCCCGCTGACCGGCGAGAAGACCGTCGAGGGCCTTCTCGAGGCCATTGGTCCCCTCCCCGGCCGAAGAGACGGTTCCCAGAAGGCGAAGGGCCAAGTCCCCGTGGGGATGTCGGCGGCGAAGGCGGTCCTCCAGGGTGACCCCCGGGAGGCGAAGCAGGATGTCACGATCGCTCGGAGCCAAGACCACGCGTCGGGCCAGAGTCACGAATCCTTTGGCTCGGGCGAGGCGGTCTCGGAGGCTCTGAGTGGACACCCCCAGGATCCGGGCCAGGACCGTGGGATCGAGTCGAGAGGCATTGGGGGCCCCCGGAGCGAAGCCGATGTTGGTCCGCACTTCGGTCACCGCCAACACCGCACCGTTGCGATCGAGGATTCGACCCCGCGGCGCCGGAAGGGCCACGATCCGCGAGCTGCGATTCGCCGCGCGTTCGGACCAATGATCGCTGCGCACCAATTGGACCCACCCCAGACGCAGCACCACCAGCAGGAGAACCGATGCCAGAACCCCGCAGAGAGCCCAGAAGCGACCCGAGGCGTAGCGCGAGGTCATGGGAGCTCCTCTTGGGCGGTAGCATCGGTGATTTCGCCGAAGCGATCGAGTCGTTGGGCCACTTTCGTCAGCCACTCACTCGCGGATTCACGAGCACTCGCCTGGCCGGGGAGTGCCACCAGAACTCGGCTCTCTCCCCGCTCCGCCTCCAGTGCCAACTCCTTCGCCGCTCGCCGAAGAATCCGCTCGGGTTGGGTCTGTTCGTACCACTGAGCCTGAGCCTCTCGATACTGGAAGCGTGCGAATTCCAGTTCCCGCTCCAGTTTGACGCGGTCCCGATAGAGCTGATCCAGTTTTTGAGTCTGCCAGGTCGACCAGAAGAAGAGACCGATGGCCACCACCGCACCCACCGCCCACCAGCCGTCCCGCAGGGAAATCTTGCGCAGGCGAGTCCGATACTTGCCGTTCCGAGCCGCCATCAGATCCTCTCCGCGCTGCGCAAGCGCGCCGAACGGGATCGCGGGTTGCGCGCGATCTCCTCCTCTGAGGGACGGATCACTCTCCGATGCAGCTCCCGGAAGGTCGGGCGGATGACCTCTGGCGAAGGCAAATGCCGACTTCCTTCACCGGCACTCCCGCTCGCCCGCCGCAGCGCACGCTTCACTCGACGGTCCTCGAGGCTGTGGTAGGAGATGCAGACGAAGCGCCCTCCCGGATGCAGGATGGTCGGCAGGGCTTCCAGGGCCCGATCCAACTGACCCATTTCGTCGTTCACCTGAATTCGAAAGGCCTGGAAGACCCGGGCCAGCTCCGCCTCCCGGTGCCGAGGATGGGTCGAGGCGATCACCAGTTCCCGCAATTGAATCGTGGTTTCGAGGAGCCCTTCGTCACTCGCCGCCTTGATGCGCCGCGCCAGCGACCGAGCCGCTCGGAGCTCGCCGAACTCTCTCAGGCACTTCTCGATCGCCGCAGCTTCGACCGACCGGATCCACTCGGCGGCGGAGAGGCCAACATGGGGATCGAAGCGCAGGTCGAGGGGACCTGCGAGACGATGCGCGAAGCCCCGACCCGGGGTGTTGAGCTGGTCGCTGGAAAGACCGAGATCCATGAGTACCCCATCGACGGTCGCGATGCCCAGCTCCCTCAGGGCTTCGGCGACTTCCCCGAATCCCCGGTGAACGGGCGTGAATCGATCCAAGTGGGGCGAGAGGCGAGACTTCGTGCGAGCCAGTGCCTCGGGGTCT